>CAZXMG010000151.1:0-11670 GCA_964641275.1 uncultured Polyangiaceae bacterium | reverse complement strand
CGCTGGCCACGACTCGAGCGAGCGCGAGCTGCTCTCGGGCGGGAACTTCCATGGCCAGCCGGTGGCGATCGCCCTCGACTTGGCGGCCATCGCCGCCGCCGAGCTCGGCAACATCAGCGAGCGCCGCGTGGAGCAGCTGGTGAACCCCGCGCTGTCGAGCGGCCTGCCACCGTTCCTGGCGCCCGGCAGCGGCTTGAACTCGGGCTTCATGATCGCGCAGGTGACCTCGGCCTCGCTGGTGAGCGAGAACAAGGTGCTGTGTCACCCGGCGAGCGTGGACTCGATCCCGTCGAGCGCGGGGCGTGAGGATCACGTCAGCATGGGCAGCATCTCGGCCAAGAAGCTGGCGCAAGTGGTGGAGAACACCGCGCAGACGCTGGCGATCGAGCTCATGGTCGCCTGCGCGGGCATCGATCATCGTCGCCCTCTGCGCCCCGCCAAGGGCGTGGACGCCGCGCATCGCGCGGTGCGCCAGGTGGTGGCCGAGCTGGTCGAGGATCGCCCGCTCTACCTGGACATGGCCAGAGTGCGCGAGCTGGTCAGGACCGGCGCCGTGGTCGAGGCCGTGTCTCTTGCCGTGGGCCCGCTGCGCTAGCCCCTGATCAAGCGAAAGAATCTGAGGCGGTGCGGTGGGCAAGCAAGCGGGGCTGGGGCCCCGCGCGCAGCGCGAAGCGGAGTTGGGGTGAAAACGCGCAGCGTTTGAGGGGGGTGCATCAGCCCCCTTGCAGAATCGCTCAGGGGAAGTCGGCGGGTGCAGAATGTGAGACTCAGCTGGCGTGGCTTCCCTTGATGTTTGATCGTAGGAGACGGCCATTGCAGCGTCTTCATGGCGGAAGTGAGCGCGAAGCGCGTGAAGAAACCTAGCGCTCTTGCCGGGGCTTCTTGAGCGCGACGCGCGCACCGGACACGCGCCCGCGGGCGGCGACGATCAGCGGCTCGGCCGGGGTGAGCGCGTCCACCAGATCGCCCACGCGGCGGGTGGCCTCCTCGGCGTGTTGCCAGGCGGCGCGGTGGCCCACCGTGCCAGGGCGCGTGGACACCGCGAGATCGATGGCGTCGCCGAGCTCGCGCCCGATGCGGCTGATGCGCAGCAGCTCCGCGCGCGGCGCGCCACGCTGTTTGGCGGCGGCGTAGATCGAGCGCACCACGCCCAAGAGGTCGCGTACGGCCTCGAGCGGGAACGGCTCGTCGCGGCGCGGCAGCATCGGAGCCTCCGATCCTTACCTTCTTGGCGGCGAGATGGAAGCGCCGGTCTCTCGATCTCGGGGATCTGCCAAGGCTTGACCACGGCGCCCACCCAGATCACCCTGCGCGCGTCCCGTGAAGCCGCAAGCCGAGATAGGGTTGGTCGTACAGCGCGAGCTCCTCAAGAACTTGCGAGGCGTGAAGGGCATCATCCTGCTGGCGCTGTCGTTGATCGGCGGCACGGCCGTGGCCTACTTGCTCGCGCGCGCGCTCGGCCGCCCGCTCGAGGATCTGGACCCAGCGCAGGTACGCCTGGCGCAGGAGAAGATGTTCACCGAGGCCTTCCACGACGAGGCCACCGGCAAGTACCTGTCCGACGTGCCGCTGTCGCTGATCGCGATGCTGAACCTGTGCGTGTGGTTGGCGCCCGCACTGGTCTGGCTGGCCGGCTTCGATGGTGTCTCGGGCGAGATTCAGCACCGCACCATCCGCTACTGGTCGGTGCGCACCCGCCGCGTCTCGTACTACCTGGGCAAGTTCTTCGGCCTGTGGGCCACCATCGCGACGATGACGTTCGCGATGCACCTCTTGATGTGGATCGTCACCCTGGTGCAGGGCGTCTACCCAGTGGGCAGCGTGCTCTCCTGGGGGGTTCGGCTGTGGCTGGTGACGGTGCCGATCGTGGGCGCGTGGTGCGGTGTGGCGGTGTTCGCTGGCTCGTTCTTTCGCACACCGATCACGTCGCTCTTGGTCGTGGGCTTCACGTTCTTCGTGATCTTCGTGGCCGGCTCGTTCGTGCCCTTCATCCTGGTCAACATGCGCAACGATCCGGACGACTCCACCGCGACGGTGCTGCGGGCGCTGTACCCCAACTCGTACGACCGGTTCCTGCTCTCGGCGCACTTGGAGAAGGTGGGCCTGGGTCTTCTGGCGTGTCTCGCCTACGCCGGCATCCCCACGGCGGTCGGAGCGCTGCTCCTCGAGAAGAAGGACGTGTGATGAGCGACGTCGTCGAGCCCGTCCCCGCGTCCGAGGCGCCGGTGTCCAAGTCGGGCAAGAAGAAGAAGCACAAGGAGACCGCCGTTCGGTTGACGAACTTGACCAAGAAGTTCGGCGACAACGTCGCGGTCAACAACGTCACCCTGCAGATCCCGGGCGGCTCCGTGTACGGCCTGATCGGCCCGAACGGCGCCGGCAAGACCACCACCTTCTCGATGATGGCCGGCTTCCTGCGCCCCACCGAGGGCTCGCTCGACGTGCTCGGCTTTGCGCCCACCAACGTGGCGGCGCTGCGCGGCCGGCTCGGCGTCTTGCCACAAGACGCGCTGTTGCCCGCGGCGGACAAGGTGGGCGAGTTCCTGATCCACATGGGCCGGCTGCAGGGCTACGACGCCGGCAAGGCCGAGACGTTGGCCAAGGAGGCGCTGGCCGAGGTCGAGGGCGCGGGCTGGTGGAGCGAGCGCTGCGGCAATCTCTCGCACGGCATGGCGAAACGTGTGGGCTTGGCGCAGGCGTTCCTGGGCGAGCCCGAGGTGGTGCTGCTCGACGAGCCCACCGCCGGCTTGGACCCTCGCGTGGCCTACGAGGTGCGTCAGATCATCCGCTCGCGCAAGGGCCGCGCGACCTTGATCGTGTCGAGCCACAACCTGCAAGAGCTCGAGGAGATCTGCGACGGCGCGGCGATCTTGGATCGCGGCCTGCTCGTGGGCAATGGCACGATCAACGAGCTCACCGCCAGCTCGGAGGAGATCCACATCAAGCTCGCTCCGGGCCCGGTGCCGTTCGAGCAAGTGAAGCAGCAGCCCGGCGTCGCGCGCGCAGAGTGGATCGAAGACGCGCGCGACCTGGTGGTCTACTTCGAGCGCAGCAAGTTCGACGCCGAGACGGTGATCGGCCAGGTGCTGTGGGTGCTGCTCAACGAGCGCGCGATGATCAGCGGCGTGACCAAGGGCCGCGGCCTGGAGAAGCGCGTGATCGACCTCACCGACAACGGCTGACTAGGGCACGCAGTATTTGTACGCGGGGGCGTACTCGGGCGCGAACGAGTCGGAGAACACTTGCTCGCAGCTCTCGCCCGGCTGGCAGTCGCGCACGTCGCCGCAGATGCGCTCACCATCGCACGAGGCGACGCAGTCGATGACGCCCGTGAAGCCGAGGAAGTCGGTGTGGGCACAGCACACGCTGCCGGGGCAGTCGCTGGGCTCGTTGCACTCGAACACGTAGTCCTCGCAGCTGGCGGCGGCGCCGCAGTGGTCGAGGGAAGCGGCAGTCAGGCTGAAGCAGCAGGCCTCCATCGGCGCGCACTCCTCCAGCACGGAGTTGCCGTCGCCGCAGGGCACGGTGATCGGTGGCATGCCGCTCGAGGAGGAGCTCGGCCCGCTCATCGTGGTGGTGCTGGTCGCGCCGCCATCGCCCGCTCCGCCTTGGCTGCTGCTGGTGGGTCCCGGCACACCGCCGTTGCCGCCGTCGCTGCCGCCGTTGCCTGGGCCTGCTCCCACCGACGCGCGCGAGCTCGACGGCTCGCCGCCGTTGCCGCCACCATCGCCGAAGCCGAAGTCCGGGAAGCAACCCAGCTGGCTGGTCGAGAGCGCCGTCAGGAGCAAAGAAACGGCGCGCGTGCTCACCTCGCCATCCTACCCTTTGGACTCCATGCCGAGGAGCTTGTTCATGCTGGCCTCGTCGGCGGGAGTAAACGGGTAGCGATCGAACTCGGAGCTCGTCACCCACTGAAACGCGTGCACCGCCAGCGCGGCTGGCTCACCCGCAGCGATGCTGCAATCGTACAGGTAGAGGTCGACCGTGTAGCGCTCGTACGGGTGGGTGACGAAGCTGATCAGCTGGCCCACGCGCACCTCGACGCCAAGGCGGTGCCGCACCTCGCGTTGAAGCGCCTCCGCGTCGGACTCGCTAGGCTCGACCTTGCCGCCGGGGAACTCCCACAGGAGCGGCAGCACCGCAGCCGGTCTGCGCTGCGTGATCAGGTACTTGCCCTCGTGCCCGATCACGCCGGCGACGACCCGAATGGTGCGCAGTTCCATCTTGCCTTCGCCGCTGGGGAGCGAGCGTCAGTTGACGTTCACGCGGAAGAGCTGCTGTCCCATGAGCAAGATGTCACCGCTGTTGATGGCGGTGTCTTTCTGGAGCCGGACGAAGCTGCCGTTGGAGCTGCCCAGATCCGTGAGGTGGACCTTGCCGTTGTTCCAGCTGAGCCGGCAGTGCAGGCCGGAGACGTAACCATCTTCGGGAAAGAGCACGTCTCCTCGCTCGCGGCCGAGGTGGATGCCCGCCTCGGGGATGGGGTAGGCGTTGCCGGTCGTGTCGCGCCCGATGAGCAGCGCGATGCGGGCTACGTACCCGCGCGCTGGGCTGCCGAGCCGCTCCACGCCGTCGGCGCTCTTGGGCGCCGGGGTCAGCGCCTCGACGCGCAGGATCTCCTGGCCAATGCGGAAGATGTCGCCGAACCCGAGCTCGATCGGCTCGTCTCTGCCGATCTTCCGGTAGATGCCGTTCAACGAGCTCTCGTCTCGCACCACCACCTGGCGTCCGCGCACGGTGAAAGTCGCGTGTTTGGGCGAGAGGTAGCTGTCGCCCGCAAAGATGCCACCCGAGTCGCGACCGATCATGGTCGGCCCGGCAGCCATGTGGAACGAGCCTGCCTCGCTGCCATCCGCTCGCAGCGCGGTCATGGTGATGCCGCCCGCTTGCGCGTTCGGCAGCTCGCCTGCGAGCGGCGCGGCGGGCGGAGCAGGTGCCGGAACGGGAGGTCCGGGCGCCGGTACGGCCATGGCGTGCGGAGCCGGAACACTGGCACCGCCGCGGGTGAGCTTGAAGCCGCACGACGCGCAGAACTTGTTGCTCGGCGGGTTCGGGTGACTGCACTGCGGGCAACTGGTGGGCCCGTCGGGCGCGTCGCTCGTCCCCGGGCCTTGCCCCTGGGAGGTTGCCTCGTCCACCAGGGCTGCGGGTGCAGGCGCCGCTTTCACGGCGGGGACGCCGTGTGGAGGGGTGTTCGAGGCCGGAGCGAACTTCTTGGGGGCCGCGTCACGAGGAAGCTCGGCACCGCAGCCGAGACAGAACTTGTAGTGGTCCTGATTTTCCTTCGTGCATTTCGGGCAGATGATCACCTGGCTCTCCTCAACAGTGAACGAAGGCGTGGCGGGGCAAGGATAGTCGGAGCCTGCAAACGTTGTCGACTTCTCTGTGGGCAGCGCAGAGCAGCGGGTTTTCTCGACAAAAGCCAGTTCTTTGTCACGGAGGGCTCAAGGCGAGAGCTGCGCGAGCGCCTCGCGGACCAGCTCACCCAGGGGGGCGGATTCCAGATCCTTGGTCTGTGACAAACTCGCGACGGCCCGCTCCGCCTCGGTGGGACGAAAGCCCATGCGCGTGAGCGCGGAAACCACCATCTCGGCCTTGGACCCTGCGGGAACGTGCAGCGGCTCGCTGCTCACCGGCGTTCGGGCGCTGAGCTTGCCCTTGAGCTCGAGCACCAACCGCTCGGCGGTCTTTTTGCCCACCCCCGGAATGGCGACCAGCTTGCTGGCCTCGCCGCGCGCCACCACCTGCGCCAGATCGGCGACCGACACCGCGCTGAGCACGGCCATGGCGAGCTTGGGCCCCACGTTGGCGATGCCGATCAGCACGCGAAAGGTGTCGCGCTCGTCGGTGGAAGCAAAGCCGAACAAACTCAGCGCGTCCTCGCGGACGTGGGTGTGCACATGGAGGGTGATCAACCCCTCGCCGCCGACCCTGCCGCGCGTGCCCAACGGCGCGAGCACCTCGTAGCCGACGCCGTTCACGTCCAGGATCAGGAGGCCCCCCTCGCCTTCCTCGACCACCCGGCCTGTCAGTCGGCCGATCATCAGTCTTGGTTCGCGCCGGAGAGGATCCAGTCGCGCACGATGTTGCGGGACTCGGCGGGCAGCGGTGAGGAGCCCTGTGGCATCACGGTGCCGCAGTCTCCTCCCGTGCAGCCGAGAGAAGCGCAGCTGAGGTCGTTGTCCATCTTGTGCATCAAGAAGCTGGTCTCGGGCTTGCCGGGGTCGACGATCTTCATGCTGGCTCGGTGGGAGTCCTGGTCCACGATCAGGCTGAAGATCAGGTCGATATCCGAGGGCGTGACGTCCGGATCGACCTCCCCCAGGTAGGGCCGGTAGCCGCTCGACGGGTCCGGGCTGGTGGGGTCGCCGTGACAGGAGTTGGAGAGCGCGCAGGATTGCTCGAAGATCGGGAGCACGTCTTGGCTGAACGAGCGGGCAGGGCCGGGCACATAGCAGCCGTAGTCGAAGCACCCTTCTGCATCCAAGCTGCACTCGCCGCCGCCGCCCCCGCCGGTGCCGCTGTCGCTGCAGCCGTTGCCAGCGGCGAGCCAACCCGAAAGCCCCACGGCGAGCAGCGCGCCTGTCTTGACCCGACCCATCACGCCGGCAACCTACCACGCACCGCCGTCTTCTTGGCCTGGGAAGCTCCCGCCCACTAGGCTGGGAATCGGCATGATGGTGTGGTCCCAAGATCGGCTCGTGAGCGTGCTCGCAGTGGTCGTCGCCACGGCGGCGATGGGCTGCGGCGGCGCCTCGGCGGAGACCACCGCGGCGCTCGAAGGGTTGCGCCGTGAGGTGGCCACGCTCAAAGCCAGCGCGGGCGTGCTCAGCGAGCGGCTCGACGCGTTGGAGATCAAAGCCGGTGCGTTGACCGCAAAAGGCCCCGCGCCCAGCGAGCCGACCACCGAAGCGCCACCGGAGCTGCCCGTGGTCAAGCTCGGACCAGGCACCGCCGTCGCCGCGCCGCCGCCCGAGGTGGCGCCGCCTTCCGGACCGCGCGTGCGCATCAAGTCGACCCCCAACGGCTTGGTGCAGGAAGAGACCACCTCCGAAGAGCTGCCGCCGGTGGATGCCTCCAAGATTTCGGGCAAGCCCAAGCCCAAGCCCGAGCCGCCCAAGCCGACCCCCAAGAAGCCCGAGAAACGCTGAGGACCATGAAGCGACAACGAACCGCTGCCACCCTGCTTCTCTCCCTCGCCGCTCTCACGGTGCCCAGCAGCAGCGTGTTGGCCCAGGAGGAGGTCGGCCCGTCGGAGCCCGCCGGCGGCAACGAGCCGACGTTCGTGCCTGGCCCCTCGACCAGCACGACCACTTTCACGCCAGCGGGGCCCTCCCAGGCGGACCTCGATTCGCACCTCGGCTCGAGCTCGCGCGCCGTGACCGACATCAACGCCTCGCGCAGCACGTTCGACCTGAACCAGGACAACGCCAAGCTCGAGTCCGCCAAGGGAAACAAGTCGGGCCAGTACATCGTCGACGGCGCAGGCGCGGTGCCGCAGGCACACACCGTGCGGCGCGGAGACACGCTCTGGGGCATCAGCGGGCAGTACTTCAAGAACCCGTACAACTGGCCGCGACTGTGGTCGCAGAACCCGCAGATCCTGAACCCGCACTGGATCTACCCCGGCGACCGGCTGCGCTTGCGATCGGCGTCCACCGGCAGCGTCAGGCCTCAGACGGTGCCGGAGAAGACCGTGTTCCTGCGCAACTACGGCTGGGTCGACGATCCCGACAAGCAGGATTGGGGGGAGCTGGTGGGTGCGCCGGACGACCAGCAGATGTTGTCCTACGGCGACGACGCCTACATCGAGATCGACGAGGACCGCTTCAAGGACCTGAAGATCGAGCTGGGGCAGGAGCTTCAGCTGTGGCGCGAGGTGCGCACGCTGAAGGGCCGCGAGGCGGATGCCTCGGGCGAGCTCGTGCAGGTGCTCGGCACGGTGCGGGTCGATCGCTTCAACCCCAAGACGCGCATGATTCGGGCGCACATCACCGAGTCACTCGACGTCATCGAGCGCGGCGTGCGCGTCGGCCCGGTGCCGCGCAAGTTCCTGATCCAGCCGCCAGTGCGCAACGAGAAATACCTCGAAGCGCGCATCCTGACCGCGCTGTGGCCTCACCAGTTGTTCGGGCAGGCCCAGATCGTGTTCTTGGATCGCGGTGAGAAACAGGGCGTCAAGCCTGGCAACCGTTTCATCGCCGTCCGGCGTGGAGATCGTTGGGTGGAGACGCTCGACACTGCCGGCCCCGGCGCGAAGATCCGCGCCATGACCGAGGATGATCGCGAAGCGCAGGTCGAGGACCTGAAGACCGACGGTCCCGAGGAGAAATATCCGAACGAGACCTATGGTGAGCTGCGCGTGGTCGACGTGCGCGACAACACCTGCATGGCGATCGTGATGGAGAGCACGTTCGAGCTTGAGCGCGACGCCATCCTGGTGATGAAGAAAGGGTACTGATCAACAAGCGCTTCGCGCGTGCTCTCGGCGGCGGAGGTGCTGCTCTCGCCCGCGAGAGCGCAGCAGCAGGAAGGGGCTGGCGCAGCCCCTTCCCCCCGAGGAGTCCTGTGCTTGCCGCGAGCAAGGTTGCGGCGGCAGCGCTCTACTTGATCGCCTCGGGGCCCCCGATCCCAACACCGCGCCGCCTTCGCGGCGTCACCAAGTGACGCGCTGAGCGCCGCGGAGGTGCCTGTACAGGCCGACCACCGCGGCGCTGTTCATCATCACGAACGTGCGCGCGACGCCGGGCAGCTTGCCGGCCGCCGGCCCCGCCGCGGCCGCCAGGTAGAACACCGCTTGCCCCGCGACCAAGCCGCGCGCGGCCCACACGTACGGTGCGCGCAGCCCCGTCGCCGGCGTGAGCGCATCCTTGAGCGAGCTCGCCGCCAACGCGCCGAGCACCCACGGACCGGCAAGTCGCAGGAGCTTGTGCGAGAAGGTCTCGAACCAGGAGGGGTTGAGCAGCGGCACGAGCAGCTCGGGCATGAGCGCGAACACCTGATAGTTGCCGGCCAGTGTGCGCGCCTTGCGACCGAACTCGCGGTCGTCGCCGAAGGCGTCGTCGCGCGCGACGGCGCCCTTCTCGAACAGCACCTTCTTGCCCGACAGGCGCAGCCGCATGGGCGTCCACACATCGTCCAGGATCAAGTCGGCCGGCACCTCGGCCAAATCTTCTTTGCGCAGGGCGTAGATCGGTCCCGTGACGCCGACCATGCTGCGAAAGCCCGCCTCTTGCTCGCGGATCCAGTTCTCGTACCGCCAGTACACGCCCGAGCCAGCGTCGCCCTCGAGCACCAGGTTGCCCGACACGCAGCCAACGGTTGGGTCTGCCAGATGGCGCACCAACGCCCGCAGTGCGCCGCGCTCGAGCGGCTGGCGTGCGTCGGTGAGCAGCAGCACCTCGCCGCGCGCCTCCTTCTTCATCAGGTTGAGCGCGGTCGGCTTGCCGCTGCGCTGGTCGTTGCGCAGCGGGCGTACGCGCGCGTCTTCAGCCGCCCGTCGCTTGAGCAGCTCGTCGGTGCCGTCGGTCGAGCCGTCCGACAGCACCAGGATCTCGAGCTTGTCCTTGGGGTAGTCGAGCGCGAGCAGGCTATCGAGCTTCTTGTCCAGGTAGCTCTCGCAGTTGAACGCGGGGATCAGCGCGCTCACCATCGGCGTGTAGCTCGGGTCGGGCGTGGTCTCGATCGGCGAGAGCTTGGCTAGCGCGCCGATCACCAGCGGGTAACCGACGTAGGTGTAGCCGAGCACCGCCAGCGATCCGAGCGTCACGAACGAGGACATGGGGCGGCCAACGTAGCATGCCGCCGCCGGTCTCACCCTCGCGCGAGCGCGATCGCCTCGCGGAACACGGCCGCGAACTCGCCGGCCTGCACCCGCCGGTCGAAGCGCTCGACGCCCACGGCGCCCGCGCTCTTGGGGAACTTGCCGTCCTTGAACAGGCGCAACGAGCGCTCGAGCTCGGCCGCGATGGCGGGCGCGTCGCGCGGAGGCAGCACGGGGCCGAGCTGGTGTTTGCGCACCAGCGCGGTGAGCGCGCCCTCCGGCGCAAGCGTGAGGCAGGGCCGGCCCACCACCATGATCTCGAAGATCTTGGCGGGGTAGATGCGCTCGGCGCCGGGCATCTCGTCCAGCGTGCACAACGTCATGTGGCTCGCCGAGAGCGCAGGCGTGACCTTGTCTTTGTCGATGAAGCCGATGCGTGAGACGCCCAGCGCCTCGGTGCCCTCGAACCAGGGCAGCTCGGTCTCCACCACGCGACCGATGAAGTTCACGCGCAACAGCTTGGCGAGCTCGGGCTCGCGCTGGTGCAAGAGGCGCACGGCGTCCAAGAAGCCGCGCGGGCTGTTCTGCACCAGCAGCGTGCCGGCGTAGGTGATCACGAACTCATCCGAGGGGGGATCCGGCAGGTCGCTCGGGAAGTCGTCGGGGTCGTAGCCGTTCTCGATCGTCACCACGCGACCCGGATCCAAGAACGGAAAGTGCGACAACAGGTTCTCGCGGAACGCATCGGTGGCGGTGGTGATCATGTGTGCCGAGCGCAGCACCGCGCGCTCGAGCGGCTCGCCCAACCAACGGTTGAGCCGGCTCTGCATCTCGAAGTGGGTGCGGATGGTGATCCACTCGTCGCGGTAGTCGAGCACCACCGCCGTCTTGCGCAGCGCGCGTGCGAGCGGCGCCGCCAGGAACATGGAGAAGGGCGGGGCGGTGATGAACACCAGATCGTCGGCGCGCTTGGACAAGAGGCGCTTGGCCAACACGCGCTGCGCGTCGGGCTGCCAGAGGATCTGCGGGTCTGGCACCAGTGCGTGACGCGCCAGCGCAGCCGCCTGGCCCACGATCCGCTTCTTCAGCGAAGGTGTCGTCTTGGCCGCTTGCCCGCTCGACGCCTGCCAAGCGGCTTGCTTGGCGGAGTAGCTGGGCTCGAACGTACGTGCCTTGAGCACCTCGGTGTCGGGCCTCACGTCCTTGAGCATCGACTCGTCGTGGAGCGGCACGGACGGGTTCTTGACGGTGAGGATCGAGGGCGTCACGCCGTGCGTGGGCAAGTACTTGGCGAGCTTGAGCACCCGGCCGGCGCCTACCCCGCCGGTGGGCGGCCACACGTAGGTCACGAGCAGCGCGGTCGTCATCGCGCGGAAGTTACCGTGGTATGACTCGAAACGCGATGTTCGAGACGCTCCGACTGATCAGCTCCGACGTGAAGGCCAAGGCTCGCTGGCTGTACGAGAGCGACACGCCGGCCGCGCAGCTGAAGACGCTGGCCACCGATGGCACGGCGGCGATGGTGCTGTACCGCTTGATGCAAGGTTCGCGGCGCGCGGGCCTCGCGCCGCTCGAGATGGTGTTCAACAAGCTCACCGTCGTGGTGGGTGGCGCCATCATCGGCCGGGGCGCGGAGTTCGGGCCGGGCTTCGTGCTGGTGCACTCGCAGGGGGTGGTCATCAACGGCGCCGTGCGCGGCGGCAGCGACGTCAAGATCGAGCATCAAGTCACGATCGGCGCCGAGAAGAGGCAGAGCCCGGTCATCGGCGACGGCGTGTTCATCGGTGCGGGCGCGAAGATCGTCGGGCCCGTCACGATCGGCGCGGGGGCCCGCGTGGGTGCCAACGCGGTGGTGGTGCATGACGTGGCCGAGAACACCACCGTGGTGGGCATCCCCGCCAAACCCG
>CAZXMG010000150.1:0-11827 GCA_964641275.1 uncultured Polyangiaceae bacterium | reverse complement strand
CCAGACCTGTAGCGGCACCGGCACGAGCTACGACTCCGTGCTCTACGTGCGCGTCGGCGATTGCGCCGGCGGTCCCGAGGTCGCGTGCAACGACGACGCCTCCGGATGCTTCACGAGCGAGCCGAGCGAGCACCACGGGTCGCGGCTCACCCTGAGCGTCGTCGCGGGGCAGTCGTACTTCATCGTGGTCGACGGCTACGCGGCGAGCGCGGGCGACTTCAGCCTCTCGGTGACGCCTCCCGACCCGGGCGGGCCGACGCCGACCCCGACGCCGATCGCCGGTGCGTGCCAGAACCCCACGGTGATCCCGCCGGCCGGCGGCACCGTGACCGGCATCACGAGCGCCTTCGATCAGCACCAGATCCTGGTCGGGCACCAGCTTGACCACCTTGAGGTTCAGCGTGCTCACCGTCTCGTTGCCGTACTGGCCGGGCATCTTGAGGCCGGGCAAGGTGCGGCCTGGCGTCATGTTGGTGCCGATCGAGCCGCCGTGGCGGAAGTACTCGTGCGTGCCGTGGCTGTCGACGCCGCCGGCCATGCTCCAGCGGCGAAACACGCCGGAGAAGCCGCGACCGCGGGTCTTGGCTTGCGCGTCCACGAACTGCCCGACCTCGAACACCTTGTCGACCGAGACCTTCTCGCCGATCTCGTACTTGGCGACTTCTTCGGCCGACAAGCGGAGCTCGCGCAGCTCGCGCTTCGCGCTCTGCCCCTGCTTCTTGTAGAAACCGGCCAACGGCTTCTTGGTGTGCTTCTCTTTGCGCTCACCGATGCCGAGCACGAGGGCGCTGTAGCCGTCCTTCTCCATCGTGCGCTTGTTCACGACGACGCAGCCGGCCTTCACGACGGTGCAGCGGATGACCTCGCCGCGCTCGTCGAAAAACTGGGTCATCCCGAGCTTCTTGCCCAGGATTCCGGGATTCTTGTTCATGAGACGTGTCCTTGTGTGCGGTCCAGGATGGCTCACCCACGCCGCATGGCGCAGGTGCCCGCGCCGACTTCTCGAGGACGGGTCCCGTCCCGCCCGGGGCGGGGGTTGCACAGGACCAGGGCCGCTTCCGGCCAGCCGGTTTGGGGCCGCGGACCATAGTCCCGAGCGCGTCCTCGGGAAACACTTTTTGTGGAGCGGGCGTTGGGCCGGAGGAGCGTGACTGTGGCAAGGTCGGGGCCGTGAGGCGAGGGGCTCTGCTTTCCCTGTGGTTGTTCGGCTGCGCCAGCCCTGGCGGCGGCGCGAGCGGCGACGCGCCCGGGTCCGTACACGCCCCCGCCGTCTCGGCGACCGCCCAGCCCAGTCAGGCCAGCGCGGCCGCGACCTCCGAGGCGCCCCCTCCCCCGCCGCCTCCGGTGGATCCGAACCTCATCCGCGCCGCGGCGCCCAAAGGCTGCGAGGCAGGCCAGGTCAGCTTCGCCCTCGCGCCGCTGCGACCCGAGCCGCAGATCCCCTTGCGGGCGTTCGTCATGCACGCGGCGCAGGCCGCGGCGCTCGATGGCGTAGTGGCGGTGGACCCGAGCGGCAACGCCGCGAACCTGGCAGCCGAGCCGCGCCCTGGCCCCCCGCGCGCCACCTACGTGGAGGTCGAACGACCGGCGGAGGGCAACTATCGCTTGCTGGCGCATCGCGCGGGGAAGGTCGTCGGCTGCCACGAGGTCGCCGTGAAGCCCGTGCGCAGCGCCAGCTCCTCGGGGCCACAAGGCATCGCTTGGCCGGTCACGCGCGCTTGGGACGCGGCCATGGAGGACCTCTACTCCGCGTGGATCGAGAAGCTGTTCGACTCCAAAGTGGAGGAGTCGTTCAGCTTCACCTCGCTCGACGAGATCACGCGCGATCCCAAGAGGAACTTCCTGCACGACTACCTGGACATCGGCGAGGACGCCCCGCCACCGAAAGGGCTGCGGCTCGACCCCGACTGCGCCGACCTGCCCTACTTCTTGCGCGCGTATTTCGCGTTCAAGCTCGGTCTTCCGTTCGGCTACTCGGCCTGCTCGCGGGGCGGCGGCGGCAGAGCGCCGACCTGCGGCGACCGAGCCTCGAACCTGGACCCTCTCGACGAGCCGGTGCAAAACCGCGTGCGGCGCTTCGAGACCTTCTTGAGGGCCGATGTGAAGAACGTGGTGCACTCGGGTACCGGGCGCACCCGCGCGGACGACAGCAAGACCGACTACTACCCCGTGCGGCTGAGCTCCGAGACCATCCGGCCCGGCACCGTGTTCGCCGATCCGTACGGTCACTTGTTGGTCGTGGCGCGGCGCATTCCGCAGACCCAAGATCGCGCTGGCGCGCTCTTCGCCGTCGACGGTCAGCCCGACGGCACCGTGGCCAAGAAGCGCTTCTGGCAAGGGAACTTCCTGTTCTCGCAAGAGGACCCCGCGATGGGCAGCCCCGGCTTCAAGCGCTTTCGACCCGTGGTCGTGCGCGGCTCCGGCGTCGGCGCGCTCAGCAACGACGCCATCACCCGAAGCCCGCACTACGGCGACTTCAGCACGGAGCAGACCGAGGTCGACACCCCCGGCTTCTACGACAAGATGGACGAGGTGCTCTCGCCCGAGCCGCTCGATCCCGAGCGCGCCCTGCTCGAGGCCGTGGTCGCGCTCGAGGAGCAGGTCAAGTCGCGCGTCGTCTCGGTCGACAACGGCGAGAAACACTTCCGCGAGGGCGGCGGGCGCATCACCATGCCCACGGGGCCTTCGATCTTCGAGACGATTGGTGACTGGGAGAACTTCTCCACCCCGAGCCGCGATCTGCGGCTCTTGATCGCGATCGACGTGGTCCGTGGCTTCCCCGCACGGGTCGAGAAGAAGCCGGCCCGCTTTCGCCTGCCCACGGGGCAGTCGCCCAAGGACGCCGCAACCGCCCTGAAAGTGCGGCTGGACCAGGAGCTCGCGCAGCGCAAGGTCGAGTACATCAAGAGCGACGAGTCCAAGTTCGCCCTCACCCTCGCGGACATCCTCGCGCGCGCGCCTGCGCTCGAGGTCGCCTACAACCCCAACGACTGCCCCGAGGCCCGCTGGGGCGCCGCGGAGGGCTCGCCTGAAATGGCCGCCTGTCGACGCCGCGCCCCGAGCGATCAGCGCCGCAAGATGGAGGACGTGCGCGCCTGGTTTCGAGACAGGCAGCGCCCCGCGCGACGCTGAGCGAAGCGATCACGCACGGGCTTCACGCGGCACGCTGGCTTCCCCGATCGACACGATGTCGCTCGCCCCGTTGGTCTCGAGCACCTTCTTCGCGCGCCCGCTCTCGTCCGAGTTGTCGACGTGGATCGACAAGAGGATGTTGCCGCCGCGGATCTTGCCTTCGTACTGCTTGGCCTGGATCTCGGGGATGCCCATGCCGACGAGTGCGCCCGTGACGCCGCCCACGGCCGCACCTGCGGCAGCGCCGCTCAGCGCCGCCATGATCGGCCCTGCTGCGATGAACGGACCGAGGCCGGGGATCGCCAGCGCGCCGATGCCAGCGAGCAGACCGAGCGTGCCTCCGATGGCGCCACCGACGCCGACGCCACCGATCGCGCCCTCGGGCGCCTTCGTGTGTTGTTCGTGGGCGAAGCCACGCGTGCCCGACTTGTCCGGAAACAACGCCGAGATGTCGTTGGTGCCGAAGCCCTCGCGCTGCAGCTTCGCCACGATGTTCTCCGCCTGTTGCTGGTTCGACACGATTCCCACGACGGTGTTCTTCTTGGCCATGATGTTCCCTCGAGCCGCGCGAGGCCGCGCTGTGGCTGCGCGCGTCGCGCGGGATGCGCGGCGAGCAGCTGTGACGACGCACAAGCACTGACGGTGCCAACGCGACATCCCCGCGCATCCGAGCCGGACTCGCGCGCCGCGGGACGATCACCCGAGGCGCGCGGGCACAACCTGGGGCGTTTTGGTCAGCACGCTGGGGAGGTGCAGAACGGAGCCCTCACCCCTTCTGCGCCAGGATCCTGGTGAGCGACTCGGCCGCGCGTTTGGCGATCTCGCCCAGCGCGCGCGTACCCAGCAACGTGTCGTCGAGCTCGTCCGCGAGCAGCACAATCGTGGGTCTGCCCCTGACCTTCGCGACATACACGGCGACGTCGGGCGTGGCCCTGCCCATGATGCCCAAGAGCCCCGCGTGCACCGGCGTGTGCGGGATCGGCCCGAGGTAGAATCCAGCCACCGCGCTGGTGGCGAAGATGCTGGGCTTCTGCGTCGGGATCGAGAGCGCGCGCAGGTCCTCTTCCGAGCCAAAGGCAGGGTTGGCGCTCCAACCCACGAAGGCGTCCTTGCGCACCACGAGCAGCGCGGCGCGGTGCGCGACGAGCGTGACGGCGCGCAGCATCAGGTCGAGCAAGTCATCCCGCCCGCGCGCCCGACCCATGAGGTCGAGCAGCTCGGGCAGCGTGGGCGACCAGCCCGCGTCCGGCGCTCGCGGGATCACCTCGGGCTCAGGACCCGTGACTACGTGCAGGTCCGCGTCGAGCGGGGTGGGCTCTTCCTCGCCGACCGGCTCGTCCTCGGTCGGCTCGTCCGGGAACTGGGCTGGCAGTTGCTCCGTCGAAGGCGGCACCGACTCGACCAGCTGGGGCGCCGCATCCGAGAAATCGAGCGACGGGCGCAGCTCGACCGGGAGCGCGGGCGGCGGCGCCGAGGGGAACGAGACGCTCGGAGTCTCGCTCCCCAGCTCGCGCAGCAACCTGCGCTTGGAGGGCGGCGGCTCATCCGGTGCGAGCGGCAGCGGCTCGAGCTGGTTGTTGGGCAACGAGCCCGGGCTCGATCGTGCGCCGGGATGGGACGGCGAGGCGACGCGACGCACCAGCGGGATGGGCACCTCTTCCGTGGGCGGCGCAGAGGGTGGCGGCGGCGAAGGAGGCACCGTGTCCGGTGCTCCGTGCGGGAACGGCGGCGTCCTTCGGCGAGGCCGACCGCTGTGGGTGCCGTCGCTCAGCTCGATGCGGCGGATGCCCTCCTCGATGGCGGACATGGTGGCACGCTGCACGCGAATGGGGTTGCCGAGGTGGAACTGGAACTCGGCAGCGACGTGTCCGTCGAGCGGGTCTACGGCGGCGATCTCCACCACCCCCGAGGCGGGATCGTGGCGGAGGGGGACGGCTCCCAACATCCGGCACATGCCCCGCGGCAAGCGCTCCAGGAGGTCTGGCGCCGGGCTGACCTGGCGCAGCGGGAACCCAGCGCGCCGGCTGAGCTCCTCCTCCAACGCGCGTTCGCTGAGCACGCCCCGATCCACCAGCGCCCGGGCGATCGACACGCCTCGCACCACCGACAGGTAGAGCGCCGCCTCGACGTCGCGCGCGGCGATGGCGCCGGTGGCGAGCAGCCTGCGGGCGAGATCCAGAGTCACGGGCCCCGCAGGCTAGTACATCGTCCGCGAAGTTTCTTCGCGTAAGACGATGTACCGAAGACGGAGGTGCGAGTGAGCAGAAGTAGCCCGAGCATTGGTTTGGAAGCCGGCCCTTCACTTGCGAGCGTCAGCGAGGGGCCGGCTTCCAAACCAATGCGAACTTGGCGAACGCTGCACGAGTCGATCTGGCCGAAAATTGGGCAGCTTGGCCCTGCCCGTGCGAAGAGCCCGATGTGGTGCGCTTGCGACAGCTCCTGGAGCGGGTCCTGCCGATCGCCGTGCTGATCTTGGCGCTGGTCGGGGCACCGCTGATGATCTTCGCGCCCGAAGGGCTACCGCGCCTGCGCAGCCTGGAGCGCGAGCTCGACGGCGTCCAAGAGGAGAACCGCGAGCTCGAGCGTGAGATCGACGAGCTGCGCGGCCACGTGGGGCGCCTGCGAGACGACCCCGCCGCCGTGGAGCGCATCGCGCGCGACGATCTGGGCCTGGTACGCCAGACGGAAATCGTGTTTCAGTTCGGCACCAAGAAGAAGTAGCTGGTCAGCGCGCGACCTTGGCGAGGACGAGCGCCCGCAACACCCAGCGGGAGGGCACGTCCTCGGCGAGACCGACCTCGCCCAAGAGCACGTACTGCTCGCCTTCCACCAGCGGCGGATCCGCCCCGAGCAGCACGAACATCGAGGTGCTCGAGCCGGGGTCGCTGCTCTTGAACACGAACTTTCCGTTCGGCCCCGGGCAGGTGACCACCCCTGGCGCGCAGCCCGAGGGCAACCTCGAGAGCGTGCCGGTGACCCGTAACCCTTGGGTCTCGACCAGGAGCTCGCGCGGCGCACGCTGCGTGCGCGCCACCAGGTCGTCCACGGTGAGCACGTAGGGCGGCACCGAGCGGATGACCTCGAGATCGGCGCTGTGACCTCCCCCGCAGCCCGAAGAGGCTGCCAGCGCGAGCGTCATCATGGCCAGCCTCGCCCAGGACCGCACGAATCGGTTCGTAGCAGAAGCGCGCCGCGCACAATTGTCCTTTCCGCCGCGCGGAGCGAAATCGTAGCATCCCGCCCCCGCGAGCCCCCGCCACAGGTGGGCCCGCAGCCACGAGGAAACCACCATGTCGATTGAGATCGTGCGCGGCGAGCTGGAGCGACTCTTCTCGCTGGAAGAGCTTCTGTCGCTGTCCAGCGACCTGCTCAGCTTCACGCCGCAAGAAGTGGGCGGCACCGCGTCCAAGGCGTCGTTCGCCAAAGCCCTGCTCGAGCGCTGCGTCGAAGCGCAGGCCACGGCGGCGTTGCTCGACGCGATGGTGGGCTCGCGCAGCGATCTGGACGCGCGCGTGCGCGAGCTCTGGCGCGCCGGGCTGAACCCGGACGTCGAGCTGAAGCAAGGCGGAAAGTTCGCCGAGCACGAGCTCACCCGCAAGCTGGGCGACGGGCCGCGCGGCTCGGTGTGGCTGGCCAAAAAGGCGGGCGACGATCGCGTGCTCAAGGTGATCAAGAGCACCCACACCACCGACGCCGCTGCGGCGCGCCGTTTCGTAGCGCAGGCGCGGCTGATCGCGCGGGTGCGCCACGAGAACCTGCCGCCCGAGCTGGAGGTGGGCGTGTCCGAGGGGCGCTTCTACACCAGCGCCAAGCTCGGCGAGGGGCAACCTCTCTCCGCCCGCATCGCCCGCACCGGCGCTCTGCACCTGAACGAGGCCCGCCCGATCCTGCGCGGCATCCTCGGCGCGCTCTCGGCGGTGCACGGCGCGCGCTTGGCGCACGGCAACGTGAAGCTCGAGAACGTGATTGTGGCGCGCTCCGCAGCGGGTACGCCGCAACCGCTGCTGGTCGACGGTGGCAGCGACCGCCTGGGCCTCGTCGCCACGGGGGCCACCGGCGCAGCCCGGGCGATGAGCCCCGAGCAGCTGCGCGGGCGCCCCGCCGACGTCGCTTCGGACCTGTACGCGTTTGGCGCGCTCTTGTTCGAGCTGCTCACCGGCAAACCGCCCTTCACGGGCGCGAGCGCCGCGGATCTGGTCGCGGCGCACCTCACCACGACGCCTGCGGCCGCCTCCACGGTGGCGCCGCGCGGATGGGTGACCAAGGAGATCGACGAGCTCGTCGCCAAGCTGCTGGACAAGACCCCGGAGAAACGCCCGAAGTCGGCGGACGTCGTGCTGTCCGCGCTCGAGTCGATCGGCAAACCCGCCCAAACCACCAGCATCTCGGCCTCGGATTTCGATGCCAAGGTCGACGCGCTGGTCGCCGACCCCGACGATCACGAGGCCGGTATGGCGCTCGAGGCGAGCATCGAGCAAGGCGCCGACGCGACCCGCGTGGCGGAAGCGTTCAGCGTCGCCGCGGACGGCATCGACGTCCCCGAGGAGGGCGACGCTCGCAGCAAGGCGATCGAGACGAAGAAGTCGCTCTTGTATCGGGCCGCTCGCATCCTGGAGAACGCGAAGCAGACCGACGCCGCCGAGGAGATCTACAAGCAGATCTGCGAGTCGGATCCCAACGACGAGATCGCCCAAACCGCCCTCGAAGAGCTGCGCCGCAGCGCCGGGCGGTTCGAGGAGCTGATCGAGATGCTGGTCGAGCGCAGCGAGAAGTCCGAGAGCCACAGCGAGCGGGCGCGCTGCTTCAACCAGATCGCGCACCTCTACGTCCGCGAGCTCGACGATCACGAGCAGGGCGTGTTCGCCTTCGCACAGGCCCTGGCGCAAGAGGTCCAGAACGACGAGTACGCCGCCGATCTCGAACGCGCCGCCGGCACGGACATGAAGCTCTGGGGCGAGGCGCTGAACATCCTGAGCGAGGTCACCACCCACCCGCGCATGCCGCCCGAGGCCAAGGTCACGATCTTCACGCGGCTCGGCCATTGGTACTCCGAGAAGGTGGCGCGGCCCGATCTGGGCCTGCCGTGCTTTCAGGCCGTGCTCGCGATCGAGCCCGCCAACGACGGCGCACTGGCCGGCATGACCATGGTCTACCGCAGGGCACAGCAGTGGAACGAGCTCGGCCAGGTGCTGCTGCGCCGCGCCGACCGCGCTCCCACCCCGGAGAAGGCACGCTCCTATCGCGCCGAGGCAGCCGACTTGCTCGAGACCAAGCTGAGCGACGCGGGTCGCGCGCGGGATCTGTACGAGCAGATCATCCTCGAGGACCCTGGTCATGACGCGGCGTGCGAGGCACTCTCGCGCATCTACCAGCAGCTCGGCGATCAAGAGGGCCTCGCCAAGATCTTGGAGCAACGGGCCGAGGCGCTGCGAGGCGAGGCCCGGGTCGAGGCCATCTGTCGCGTGGCCGAGCTGTACGAGGACCAGCTCAACAACCTGAACGAGGCCTTCCGCCGCTACGAGGCCGCGCTCGACATCGACGCCGGCAGCCTCACCGCCCTGCGAGGGCTCGATCGCATCCTGAACCGGCAGGGCCGCTACGGCGAGCTGCTCGAAGTGCTCGAGAAGCAGCTGGCCATCGCGGCCACCCCTCGCCAGAAGATCAACTTGCTCGAGCGCATCGCGGGCATCCAAGAAGAGGAGTTCCTGGATCACCAGAAGGCGGCCGACACGCTCGAGCGCATCCTGGAGATCGACGGCACGCACATGAACGCGCTGACGTCGCTGCTCCGGCACTATCGCGCGCTCGACCGTTGGGAGGACGTGGTCAGCGGCCAGGAGAAGCTGCTCAAGCTGATCACGGACGACAAGATCCGGGTCGACGGTCTCTTGGCCATGGGCCGCGTGTTGGTCGAGCAGATCGGCTCGCCGCAGCGGGCGCAGCGCGTGTACGAGCGGGTGCTCGAGATCGACCCCAACCACGGCGGTGCGCTCGAGTCGCTGGCCAACGTGCGCGTCGCCAGCGGCGACGCCGACGCCGCGCTGATCGCCGTCGAGGCCTTGGCACAGAAGGCCGACAAACCCGACCAGAAGAGCGATCTGTGGGTGCGCGCCGCCAAGATGCTCGAGGAGAAGGGCGACAAGGACGGCGCCATCGAGCGCTACAAAGCCGCGCTCGACGCGCTGCCCACCAACACCGGCGCGGCCCACGCGCTGCGCGCCGCCTACCTGGCGCGCGGCGACGCCGCCAGCGCGGTCGAGCTGATCTCGCGCGAGATCGACGCCACCGACGGCAAGATCACCAAGGCTCGGCTGTACGGCGACATGGCCGTGCTGCTGCGCGACAAGCTGCGAGACAACGCGCGCGCGGCGGAGGCCGCCACCAAGGCCGTGGACTTGGATCCCACCTCGCTGCACGGCCACGCCATCACGGCCGACCTGGCGTTCGAGGCGGGCCGCTTCATCGAAGCGGCCAAATCCTACGAGGTGATCGCTGGGCGCGTGGACGCGATGCCGATGGCCGACGCTCAGCGCGTGCTGATGCGCTACGTCGAGGCGCTCGCCAAGATCGGCTCCACGGAGAAGGCCAAGGGCAACGTGGAGACCCTGCTGAAGCTGGCGCCCGACTCGGCCGATGCCGTGGGAGGTGCTGCGCGTGTGTACTTGGACGCTGGCGATCACCAGCGCGCAGCCAAGCTGTACGAGGACGTGCTCGAGCGCTTCGACGATCGTTTGACGATGAAGGCGCGCGCCGACGCGCTCGTGGGCCTGGGCACCGCGCGCTTGCACCTGGGCGAGCTCGACGCCGCGATCGGGCCGCTGTCCGAGGCGAGCGATCTGGATCCGGAGTCGAACCTGCCGCTCGACACGCTGTCGCGGGTGTTCGAGAAGAAGGGCGACTTCGAGGAGCTCATCCGCATGAAGACGCGGCGGCTCGACTCGCTCACGGGCGAGGCTCGCACCGCGCTGCTCCTCGAGATCGGCGACATCTATTCGCAGAAGCTCAACGACCGCACCCGCGCCAGCAAGAGCTATGTGGCCGCGCTCGACGAACGCCCCGACGACCGACGCGTGCTCACCAAGCTGATGCAGCTCTACAGCGAGGAGAAGGACTGGAGCCGCCTGATCGACGTGGTGCTCAAGCTCGCCTCCATGGTGTCCGACGCGAAGCAGAAGGCGAAGTACCTGCACACCGCCGCCATCGTCGCCGGCCGCCAGATGGGCGAGCCCGATCGCGCCGCCAAGTTCTACGACGAGGTGCTCGAGCTCGACCCCACGCTCGACAAGGCCGTGGTCGAGGCGATCGAGGTGCGCGACCAACTGGGCGACCACGAGGGCGTGGAGCGCTTGGTGAAGATCCAGCTCGATCAGGCCACCGAGGCGGGCGACCGAGACAAGGTGCTTGCCTCGTTCGAGCGGCTCGGAAAGCTCTACCACGAGAAGCTCGGCTGGACGACGGAGGCGATCGACGCCTTCGAGGCCGCCCAGACGCTCGATCCCGACAATGTCGAGCGCAACGAGCTGCTCGCCACGTTGTACGCGAGCGACCCCGCCCAGTACCTGGACAAGGCCGTCGCCGCGCAGCGGCCGATCCTGCGCAAGAACCCCTTCAAGCCCGAGCCTTACCGCTTGCTCCGCAAGCTCTACACCGAAGCCAAACGCGCCGACGCCGCCTGGTGCCTCTGCCAGGCGCTCTCCTGCCTGAACATGGCCGAGCCGGACGAGGAGCGCTTCTACCGACGGATGCGCGCAGACGGTCCGGCGAACGCGCAGTCCCGCCTCGGACCCGAGCACTGGGAGGCGTTGTTGCACCCCGACGCGGATCCGCTGGTGACCGCCATCTTCCAGATGATCGAGCCCGCAGTGATGCGTCGCAACGGTCAACCGCTAGAGGCGTTGGGCTATCAGCAGGCGTACGCGCTCGACCTGCTGCGGCACCCCTACCCGATGTCGCAGACGCTGTACTACGCGGCCGGCGTGCTGGGCATGGAGCCCCCGCCCACGTTCCAGAACCCAGAAGATCCGGGCGGGCTGTCCTTCCTGCACGCACACAGCCCCGCCATCGTGCTGGGCCAGGCTGCGCTCGCGCTCGAGATCCCCACGCAACCGGCCGCGTTCGTGGCCGGCCGCCACCTGACCTACTACCGGCCGGGTCTCTACATCCGCCACCTGGTTCCCACCGGAACGGGCCTTCGCGCTTGGCTGTTCGCGGCCATCCGGCTGGTGGTGCCTGCGTTCCCAGTGGCCTCCGAGCTCGAAGGCCCGGTCGGCGAGAACCTGCAGCTGCTCGAGCGGGCGGTGGTCGGGCCGATGCGTGACCAACTCACCAGCTTGGTCACCAAGCTTTTGCAGTCGGGTGCCATCGACCTCAAGAAGTGGGTCGCAGGCGTGGATCTGACGGCCGACCGAATCGGCTTGATCCTGGCCAACGACCTCGAGCTGACGCTGGAGATGGTACGAGCTGGCGACGAGTCCCAGGGGCTCGCAGGCCGTGAGCGCCACAAGGAGCTCCTGCTTTTCACCGCTTCCGAGGAGTTCTTCTCGGTTCGGACCCACCTCGGCATCGGCATCGACAGCTGACCGCTCGGCCCCCTTCCCCCGAGCGAGCCTTCAACTGGCTTGCCGGTTGAGTCCGAAAGAAAGAATTCAACTGGCTTGCCAGTTGAATCAGAAAGCAAAATTCTCCCGTGCCCTCT
>CAZXMG010000149.1:0-11862 GCA_964641275.1 uncultured Polyangiaceae bacterium | reverse complement strand
CGGTCGTCCACTCGATCGCCGAGCAGCGGCAGGTCTTCAAGGGGGCCGACCACGCGTTCTTGTGGAAGCCGAAGCTCCGCATCCCTGACATCTACGAGCACGCCGGGAATCAGAGGGCCTTCGGCCGACTGCTTGACGCTTGCGTCTGCTGTGACGCTGAGGAGCAAGTGCTCGCTGAGATCCGCAAGATCGACATGTTGAAGATCAAGGGCCTTGGACCAGCTGTCGCCAACATCCTGTACTTCCTGCACCCGACCATTGCGCCTCCGTTCAACACGGCGATTGTCCGCGGCTACAATGTCCTGACCGGCGCGAGGGTGAAGCTTGGTCGCTGGGACGAATACCTTGCCATGCGCGAGGGCCTGATCGCGTTCAATCGCCGGTATCGCGATCTTCTTTCGAACGACCTTGGGGCGGTGGCAGCCTTTTGCTTCGACCTCGGGATGGGCCTCTACACGCCCCCGCCGCCCGATGGCGATGCCGCGCGCTCCGCCTGGGCGGCGGATCTCGCACGAGTTCGCGCGCTGGCCGCCATGAAGCCGCTGGCGTCGGAGGCCGACGACCGCACGCACACCGAGATCCAGGGGTGGCTGCGCGACCTCGGCCGCGCGCTCGGGTACCAGATCTGGATCGCACAGAACGACCGGGGCCGAGCCTTTGGGGGCGGTCAGCTGGGGGACGGTTGCCTCGACCGTCTTTCCGCCAGCTGGGATGCTCGCCCGGGCGTGGATGCGGTTCGCCTGATCGACGTGCTCTGGCTTGAGGGTGACGAGATGATCGTCGCGGCGTTCGAGGTCGAGCACACCACGTCGATCTACTCCGGCATCGTGAGGCTGCTGGATTTGGCCTGGGGCGGGCACGCGGGGGCGCTGCACAGCCTCTACCTCGTCGCGCCCGACAAGCGCGAAGGCGAAGTCCGCTCACAGATCGCGAGGCCGGCCTTTGGCCGCATCGCCGAGCTGCCTCTGCGCTACCTTCCGTACAGCGAGCTTGAGCGCAATCGCGAGGCAGTCGGCAGGTTCGGAGCGGGCGTCGTGGCGTTGGAGAAGATCTCCCATCGGCTCACCGGAAGTTGTCAACGAGTTTGAGACGCCGCATCGTCGAGTTTACTGAGGCGCGATAGCAGCTCCGCTTCGCAGCCTGGCCGGTGGTGTAGGCACGTCGCCCCCGGCGCCGCGGGCCGCGTGGTCGCGTCGTCCAGCGCCGCGCACTGCGCCGGTGCGTGGCGTGCTGCCCACACGTCGCGCAGCGCCGTAGCACTGGCTTCGTCGTCGTGCAGGGCCGTGGTGGCGAGCGTCGCTCTGGCGCCGCGCGTGATCGCTTCGCCGGAGGCTGCCCCCCGGGCCCCCGCGGCTCATCGCCGCCCTGCGCTGACTCGGCGCTTCCGCCCGATGGCGGATGCTCGCCAGCGCCAGCCGTGAGTGCGCTGGGCGTCGTCGAGCTCAAGGTGTCTATCTGCACCTTCGGCTTGTTGATCCAGATCCCGCTGGGCAGCTGCGGCGGCGCGGGAAGCCCATGAGCGAAACGTTCCAGGTGCGCTCGGTAAGCCGCCTCAAGCGTGGCCGCACGCTGCGTTCTTGGCCTCCGCGAGGCCATAGTGGACGTCGTGAGGTGTGAGCAGCCCGATGCCGACGTGGTGATGATCGCCGGTGTGCCAGTCGATGAACGGGCCGCAGTGGCCGCGCGTCGTGCACCGAGCCGAAGCGCTCGGGGAACTCGGGCCGGTACTTGAGAGTCTTGAACTGCGCTTCGGAGAACGGGTCGTCGTTCGAGACGTGCGGCCGTGAGTGCGTCTTCGTCACGCCGAGGTCGGCGAGCAGCAGGGCAACGGGCTTCGACTTCATCGAAGACCCGCGGTCCGCGTGCAGCGTGAGCTGGGCGGGCGCCATGCCCTGCCGCGCGCACGTCTCGGCGATGAGCTTCTTCGCGAGCGCATTGCTCGCGCGCGTCGCGACCATCCAGCCGACGACGTGACGGCTGAACACGTCGAGGATGACGTACCGGTGGAAGTAGGTCCATTTCGCCGAGCCGAGCAGCTTCGTGATGTCCCAGCTCCATAGCTCGTTCGGCCTCGTGGCCAGCGGCTCCGCCACGGCGTAGTGCGGATGACGCAGTTGGTTCCGCCGCTCGCGCACCTCCGCGTTCGCCTCAAGGATTCGATCCATCGTGCGCGCAGTCGCGCGCCCGGACCGCGGTCGCGCACACCACGCGTCGGCTCGGTGGAGCTCGACCGCGACGACCGTCGCGTGCCGTGCGTCGCGTGCCGGCTGGACCGCCGACGCCAAGCGCAGCAACATGCGCGCGGCCGAGGCCCCACCGCGAGGAGCTCGTCGTCGATGTCTCGTCTCCATTTCGATCGAATGGTTGGGCCTGTGTTCGCGCGGCGGATCGGCCGCAGCGCTCCGTCGTTCTATCTCGCCGTCCTCGGCGTCGCGCTCCTGCTCGTAGTCGAGCCCTGGGCGGCGCGCGCCGACGACGCTGCGTCGCCCCCGCAACGTGCCGGGCCAGCACCCGACCCGGGCGATGCTCGGAACGTCGCCGCAGCGGACGCGCTCACCGATCTGCGCCGCGAGCTCGACGAGCTGCGGCGGCGCGGTGACGAGCGAGAGCGCAGACTTCGAGAGCTCGAGCAACGCCTCCGCGAGCTAGATCCGCCCGTCGAGGACCCACGGCGGTCCGGCCCGCCGGGCCATCAGCACGGCGACGCCGATCCGTCGGTGCAGCTCGGCGCGAAAGTCGATCTCGTCGCCTCCTACGACAGCGCCTCGGGCGACGAGCCCGGCGGCGAAGCGCGGCTCAGCCTCCGCGAGGCCGAGCTCGCCGCCGAAGCTCGTGGCTTGCCGTGGCTCTACGGGACGGTCTTCCTCACGCGCCCCGACGGCGAGCCGTTTGATATCGAAGAGGGTGTACACCGTTGCGACGCTCCTTTCGACCTGCGCTTGAAGGTCGGCTTTGCCGCGTGGAGTTCGGGTTGTTGAACACGGTGCACGAGGCCGAGCGTCCGAAGGTGACGATGCCTCTGCCGGTGTCGGAGCTCGTAGGCGATGAGCAGCTGCGCGAGCCGGCGATCACGCTCGAGCGCGCGTTTCGGCTGAACGACGACCAGGGCATCGGAGTCAGCGCGCCAGTGTGTGGAGAGGCGACAACGAGCTCGCCCTGAACTGCGGGCCGAGGGAAAGAGGCGTACGCCGCGAAGCTCTACTACGCCGCCGAGACGCCGTCGTTCGCGGCGCAAGGGCCTTCACCGTACGAACGCAACCGGCGGCCGGACGGTGGTGGAGGTCGTCGACACCGGCGTGTACGTCTCGCCGACGTTCAACGCGGAGGTGGACCACCCGGCACTGGTCACGGTCCTCGGTGAGCTGTGGCCGAGCCAACGCGAGGCGAGGTCGGCCGACCGATCGCGGGGCCGACGCCGTCGGTCTCTGGACGACCGCGGATTGGCAGTTCGTTGGCGGCCATCACGTCGCCGCCGGGGTCGAGCTCATGCAGGCGATCGCCGGCGCGAGCGATCTCTCGATGGCGCCCTCCGCGCACTATGCGTGGTACTTCGCAACGCACTCGCGGCTTCGAGCTCGAATGGCGATACGTCGACCTCGCCTCGTCGAAGCCTGGCATGCAGCTCTGGCTCCAGTGGAATGTCGTGCTCCGGCCGCACTTCGAGGTACCCTTCCTCGCGCTCGCCCCCTCGCAGCAGTGCTGGTGAGCCAGTCGCTACGGCGAGCGTCGAGCGCCAATCGTGTGCGCAGGCGAAGCGCGGGGGCCGTCACGCGTTTCGCTGAAGCTCGATCGTCGCGGAGAGTTGCCAGTACGCAGCCTCATGGTGGAACCTGATTGGTCACTCGCGCTCGGCCGATCGGAAGAGTACGAATCAGCTCAGCCATGAAAAACCGCCACCACATCTACGGTATCGTCTTGCTCGCAAGCGGAGCCGCTGCGTGCCCAGGTTCTCAAGCCTCGCCAGACGGACCCATCGAACCGGTGCCGACGGCAACCCAGTCGGCCGACCACGATCATGAAGGGGGCGAAGGCGAGACGCCGCATGCGCATCCGAGCGCCGAGCCGACGGCGTCGGCGAGCGCGGCTCCGACGACGCCCGCCAAGTCGCCAGAGCACGCGGCCCACGAGGCGGCGCAGCCGGTGTTCGAAAAATACTGCGCGAGCTGCCACATGACGGGGCGCCCTCAGGCGACGCCCAAAGCGCTCGAGCATTTCAAGATGGATGGCTATCCCTACGGCGGCCATCATGAACACGAAGTGGCCGCAGAGGTTCGTCGCGTCCTCGGCGCGACCGGCAAGAAGGCCACGATGCCCAAGGGGGCGCCGGGGAGCGTGAAGGGCGAGGAGCTGGCGCTCGTCTTGAAATGGGCGGACGCGTTCGACGCTGCGCATCCGGCAAAGAGCGACGGCCACACCGATCACAAGCACTGACGCGCGCCCGACACGTGAAGCGTGACTTGAGCACCGTAAAGACGTGGGGGCCCGAGCTGGCGACGGGCGTCGTCGCCGCGACTGTGATCGCGATGTTTCTCGCGCTCCAGTCGCCTTGGAAGAGCGCGCCCGATCTTGCGCTCTTCATCGGCCGCTTCCATCCTCTGGCGGTCCATTTGCCGATCGGGATCTTGATCCTCGTCGCGGTCACCGAGTCGTTGACGCTGTTCAAGGCGTTGCGCGCCCGGATCGATCCGGCGATGCCTTTTGTGTTGCCGGTGCTGGTCCTGAGCGCGGTCGGCGCGTTCTCTCTGGGCCTGCTGCTCGCTAGCGGAGGAGGCTTTGCCGCCAGGCTGGTCTTCCTGCATCGCTCGCTCACATTCGCCGCCGTGCTCGGCACCGCGCTCTGCTACCTCGCGTTTCGACACGCCGAGCGCACGAGCATGCCGATCTGGCGAGGGATCTACCGGGCGACGCTCGGCGCAACCCTCGGTCTGCTCTCGATCGGCGCTCACTTCGGCGGCTCGATCACGCGGGGCGAGGGCTATTTGACGAAGTACGCCCCGGCTCCGATCGATCGCTGGCTCGGTCCGAAAGAGCAGGCGCCGGTGGACGCAGGTGACGAACCGCCGCCCAGCGAGCCGCTCGTCTATCAGGCTACCGTCGCTCCGATTTTGCGCGAGCACTGCGTGGAGTGCCACGGCTCCGAGACGACCAAGGCGGGGCTGCGCCTCGACTCGCTGAGCGCGATCGTGAAGGGAGGCGAGAGCGGCCCTGCGCTCACGGCGGGGCAGGGTTCGAAGAGCCTGATCGTCACGCGCATGCTGCTGCCCACCTCCGACGAGGAGCACATGCCACCGGACGGTAGGGCAGGACCGTCTGCGGACGAGATCGAGGTGGTCCGCTGGTGGATCGATCGAGGCGCTAGTGAGGGACTGCGCGTGCGCGACGCGCTCGTCCCTCCAGCGTCGCTGGCCGTGCTCGCGCGGAGCCTGGAGTCTTCGCCGCCCCCCTCGGCGAGCTCTTCGTCTTTCGTGCCAGGGGCAACGGGGTCGGGCTCCGCAACGCCACCGGCGGCGCCCTCTGCGTCCAGCTCCAATGCGCCCGGAGCCTCGACGGCGGAGCCCGTCGCGACGGGTGCCGTCAGCGCGAACGCGACCGTGTACGCCTCCCGGGTCGCACCCGTGCTCGCATCGCGCTGTGGCCACTGCCACGGAGCCGCGAAGCAAAAGGGTAAGCTGCGGGTCGACTCGCTCGCCGCCCTGCTCGCCGGCGGAAAATCGGGCCCCGCGGTGGTCGCCGGCTCGAGCCAGGGCACATTGCTGGCCCGTGTCCATTTGCCGGTGGCCGACGACAAGCACATGCCCCCCGCCAGCGAGGCCCAGATCACGGAGCAGGAGGTTGCCCTCGTCAGCTGGTGGGCCGAGCATGGCGCTGACGCCGAGACGACGGTCGCGTCGCTACCCAAGGATCTGCAACAGGTGCTCGCGACGCCCGCGCGCCCGACGCCCTCCAGCAGCGCGAGCAGCACGGGGGCGCCGAGCAGCACCGGGATCAATACCGCAAGCACCGCAGCGCCGACCAGCTCTGCGACCGACACGATCGATGTATCGAAGCTACCGGGCGACGTGAACCTGTACCGCGATCTCGTCGCGCCGATCCTGTCGGCGCGCTGCTCGGCCTGCCACGGCGCCTCGGGGCCGTCCGCGAATCTCGAGGTCGAAGATCTCGCGGCGCTTCTCGCGGGTGGCGATAGTGGTCCTGCCATCAAGCCGGGCGATCCCGCGCAGAGCTTGCTCATGCAGCGCCTGAGGCTGCCGGCAAACGACTCGGATCACATGCCGCCACCGGACATGAGCCAACCGACGGCTGGCGAGATCGCCGCGCTGTATCTGTGGATCCGGCAGGGCGCGAAGGACGACAGCGTTATGAAGACGAGCGACCTCGGCCCCGATGTGCTCGCCGCGCTGGCGCAGACGATGGCGAGCGCGAAGCCGCCTCGCAGCGGGAATCCACCTGCCGTCCCCAGCGGGACGGCCAGCGCCTCGGCGACCGCGAGCTCGGGCGCTCCGCACGGGGAAAGTGCCAAAATCGACAGGCCGCCACGAGCCGAGCCTGGCGCTGGGTGTGCGAGCTGCACCGTGGGGGCCAGTCGCGATGTCGTTGGCTGCCTGCCCATGCTGCTCCTGGCTGCGGTCGCGGGAGTCCGCCGGGTTCTTCGCCGCGGCGCCGGCGCTGGTGTGAAAGACGGATTTTTCCAGGGTTCGAAGGAGATGAGATGAAGAACACAAATCACGCGGTCGCACTGATGGTCTCGATGATGGCGTTTGGCTGTGGCGACGGCGCGGCCACCACCTCCTCGGGCTCGTCGAGCGCGGCGAAGCCGAGCGCATCCGCCAGGTCGACAGCCACAGCCACAGCGACAGCGACGATGACGATGCCAATGACCGCGACCGCGACTGCGACTGCGACCGCGACCGCGGCCGGAAGCGCGATGCCGAGCAGTATGCCCGGCATGAAGCACTGAGCGGATCGGGTCGAACGCTCGAAACATGCGCAGCGAAGAAAAGCCCGAGCTCGCCGCGCCCAACGACGAGGCGCTGCTCGACGAGCTGCAGCACGCCGCCTTTCGTTACTTTCTCGAGCCCGTTCACCCGACCAACGGCCTGATGAGCGATACCTCGCGAACTGGCTCTCCCGTGAGCATCGCCGTGGTCGGCTTCGCGCTTGCCTCGTATCCCGTCGCCGTCGAGCGAGGCTGGATGACGCGCACCGCCGCGGTCGAGCGCACGCTCGCCGCGCTGCGCTTCTTTCGGGACAGCGATCAGAGCGGGCGCCAGCAGGCGACCGGCTACAAGGGCTTTTATTACCACTTCCTCGATCCGCGGACGGGAGCTCGCGCGTGGCGCTCGGAGCTGTCGATGATCGACACGGCGCTGCTGATCGCCGGTGCGCTCGCGGCCGGCGTGTATTTCGCCGAGGACACGCCGGACGAGCGTGCGCTGCGCGAGCTGGTCGAGCTGCTCTATCGGCGGGTCGAATGGCATTGGGCGCAGGACGGCGTCGCCACGATCAGGCTCGGATGGAAGCCCGAGAGCGGATTCCTTCCCTACGGCTGGGAGGGCTATTGCGAGGCCATGGTGCTGTACGTGCTCGCGCTGGGCTCGCCGACGCACCCGATGCCTGCGTGCTGCTACGAGGCATGGACGGCGATGTACCAGTGGGAGCACCTGTACGGCCACGATCTGCTCTACGCCGGGCCGCTCTTCACGCATCAGTTCTCGCACGCCTGGATCGATCTGCGCGGCATCCGCGATCGCTTCATGCGCGAGAAGCGCTCGGACTATTTCGACAACAGCCGTGAGGCGACGTACGTGCAGCGCGAGTACGCGCAGCGCAACCCGCGCGAATTCGCCGGCTACGACGAGCTCTGCTGGGGGCTCACGGCCTGCGATGGCCCGAGCGACGATCTCCCGCGCGCGGCGAACGAGCGACGGCGGCTGTTCGGATATGCTGCTCGCGGCGCACCGCACGGCCCGGACGACGGAACGCTCTCGGCCCCGGCCGTGCTCGCCTCGCTGCCGTTCGCGCCCGAGCTCGCGCTGCCGGCGCTGCGCGCCATGCTCGAGCGGTACCCGGAGATCATGACCGAGTCGCGCCTGGCGAGCGGCTTCAATGCGAGCCTGGCCAGCGCCGGTGGCCGCCCCTGGGTCTCGCCAGGCCACTACGGTCTCGACCAGGGGATCGTGGTCCTGATGATCGAGAACCATCGCACGGAGCTACTCTGGCAGCTGATGCGCCGCTGCCCCCACGTCGTCACCGGACTGCGACGCGCCGGCTTCCGCGGCGGGTGGCTGTAGGCATGGCAATGGTGCAGGCCCGTCCACCCGACTGGCTCAATCCACCGCCGGCAGGTCGGTACGACCTCGTGATCGTGGGGGGCGGTCCGGCCGGGCTCGCTGCCGCCCGCGCGGCCGCGGGGCTCGGAGCTACGGTGGCCCTGTGCGAGCGCGACCTGATCGGTGGCGCCAGCCTGAGCTCGGGTAGCGTGCCGTCCAAGACGCTGCTGCGCAGCGCGCGGCTGTATGCCGAGATGCAAGACGCCGCGCATTTTGGCGGCCGGCCCAGCGGCGCGCTCGACGTCGATTTCGGTGCCGTGATGCAGCGCCTGCGACGCGTGCGCAGCCGCCTGGGTCGTGCCGACTCGATCCGCCGTCTGAGCGAGCTCGGCGTCGAGGTCTTCCGGGGTCATGCGAGGTTCATCGCTAGCGACCGGCTGATGGTGGAGGGCGTGGAGCTCCGCTTTCGCAGGGCGATGATCGCCACCGGCTCCCGACCGCATAGACCGTCGGTGCCAGGCCTGGACGACGTCGGTTACCTGACCAACGAGACCGTCTTCGATCTCGCCGAGCTACCGAGTCGACTGCTGGTGATCGGCGGCGGTCCGCTCGGGTGCGAGCTGGCCCAGGCCTTCTGCCGGCTGGGCGCCAGGACCGCCATCGTCCAGCAGCAGCCGTTCTTTCTGCCCCGGGAGGAGCGCGACGCAGCCCAGCTCCTGTCGGATGCGTTCACACGCGACGGCATCGAGGTGCGGCTGAACACCAGCGTGCTCGCCGTGCGCAGCGAGGGCGGAGAGAAGCTGATCGATCTCGTGTCCGACGATTACCACAGCACGATCGCCGTCGATCGGATTCTCGTGGGGACCGGCCGCCTGCCGAATGTCGAGGATCTGGGCCTCGAAGCAGCCGACGTCGAGCTGGACGGCGAGTCGGGCATCCGAGTCGATGAGCGCCTGCGCACCAGCAATCCGCGGATCTTCGCCGCCGGCGATGTCTGTCTGGAGCCCAAATTCACGCACACCGCGGAGGCGTCGGCGCGCATCGCCGTCGACAACGCGTTGCGCGGCGGTCGCCAGCGGATGAGCAGCCTCACCATCCCGTGGTGCACGTACACCGATCCCGAGATCGCCCACGTCGGGCTCTACGTGCGCGACGCGCGCGAGCGGGACCTGCCGGTCAAGACGTTCACGGTGCCGCTGCACGACGTCGATCGCGCCGTCGTCGACGGCGAGGACGTGGGCTTCGTCAAGATCCACATCGAAGAGCGCAGCGATCACATCCTCGGCGCGACGATCGTGGGCCGGCACGCCGGCGAGATGATCAACGAGATCACGCTGGCCATGGTCGCCGGCATCGGCCTGCGGACGCTCGCACGAGTGGTCCATGCCTATCCAACCCAGGCGGGCGCCGTGCAGCAAGCCGCCGCAGCGTACGTCCGCACTCGGCTCACCCCGGATCTGGCGCGCAGAAAGAAGCGCAAGGGGGAAAAGCCCCGCTGACAATCGCGCTGCTCGGAGCCACCGGTCAAACCGGGAGACTTTGTTTCGCTGGCAAGGAGAGCGGTCACATCATCCAGGCGCTCGGGGCGATCGCGATCTGTCGGCACTCCAGCTGCAGGGCTGGTTCGCCGAGTCCGGTGTCGACCCGGGCGGTCGGCGCAGCGTTCGCCTGGAGCCCGAGCAAGGTGGCCCAGGACGAGGAGCTGGCCGCAGGGCTGAGCGTCAACGCGTCTCCGTTCCTGTTCGTGAACGGCGTCGCAGTTCGGGGTGCATCGTCGATCGAGGATCTCGGCGAGATGATCGAGCTGCAGCGCGAAGCCGCGGGGGCGGCGCCGGCGGCAGGCTGCCCCGCCACGGAAATCGCGGCGGAGATGTGGCACCGAAACCGGGCCGAGGGCGGCACCCGGCAGCCAAAAAGCGCATCGTCAGGAGAATCCCTGGGCGAGCTCCGGGGCTCCGGAAGGTCGCCAAGCGCACGATAAGGCGCTTCGTCCGCCCTGGGATTCTCCGGAAGTGGTCGCAGATTGTGCCATCTGCGACCACGGCTTTGAATCGTTCACGCGGTCGTCGCCCACCACGAGTCGACCGACCGGGCTCGCGGTGGGTCGGGCTCCGAGGCGGGCTCGCCTGCTATTCACAGCCCGGCTCGCCCGGCGGCGCACAGGCCTTGAACCACGCTTCGAGCGTCGCCTTCTCCGATGGAGCGAGGTCGGGCGCGGTGAAGAACGGCATGAACGGAGGTTGACCCTCGACCGGTTGAATCACCTCCGCCATGCGCTGCCAGCGCTTCTTCGTCTCCAGAAAAGGCTCACGCGTGTCTTCGTACGTCGCGAACGAGAACGGCGCGTCGTTCAACGGAGGGTCCTGGTGGCACGCGAAGCATTTCGCTTCGAGAACGGCGAAGACTTCGCATGGGTAATCCCCGCGGGTCGGGAAGTCGTCGATGCAGGCGGCGGGTGCTCCCCCTCCGCCGGATTGCCCTGACGACGTTTCGGGCGCTCCACCTGCGCCGCCGCCCGCGGAGGCCAGTCCTGGGCCAGTGCTGTCGTTCCCGCCCTGGTCTCCGCCGCTGGGCTCGTTGCACGCGGCGATCTGGATGGCGATGAGCCATCCAGGCAAAGCTCTCGGCTTCACGGCAAGTAGCGGCCGATCTGATTGCCGGCGTATTCCGCGAACCACAGAGCGCCGTCGGGGCCGGTCTTGATGATGGCCGGCAAGCTCCCCGGCGTCGGGATGTCGATCTCGAGGAAATTACCAGTCGTCGTGATTCGCCCGAGCTTGTTCGGGGCGCGGTCGGTGTACCACAGCGCGCCGTCGGGCCCCGCGATGATGCTGTGCAGATCGTTCTCTCCGGGAGCGTCGAACTCCGTAAATTCTCCAGTCATCGTGATTCGTCCCACCTTGCCGGTACCATTTTCCACGAACCACATCGCGCCATCGGGTCCCGCTGCGATTCCTATCGGGCCGCTGTTCACGCTCGGAATGTCGAACAGCGTGATGACGCCCGCCATTGTCACGCGACCAATCTTGCCCTGCCCGTAGCCGGAGAACCAGATCGACCCGTCGGGGCCGGGAGCGATGGCCTTCGGTTGGGTGTCCGGGTGAGGGATGTCGTACTCGCTGACGACGCCGCCCGTGCTCATCCGGCCGATCTTGTTCGTAAGTATCTCGGTGAACCACAACGCGCCGTCGGGCCCCGCTGCAATCTCCCATCCGCCGCTTTGATCGGTCGGCAGATCGAACTGCGTGATCGTGCCTGCCGTCGTGATGCGGCCGACGCGGCTCGTGCCGGTGAACCAGACGGCCCCGTCGGGCCCCGCGATGCAGCTGTGCGGGCCGGATAGCTCCGGGGGCAGCGCGAACTCGCTCACGGTGCAATCGAGGCCGATGCGCCCCATCTTCTGTCCAGCGGACTCGGTGAACCAGATCGCGTCATCTGGACCGACGCATACCCCGTGCGGGGTGCTGGCCGCCGTCGGGACTGCGCACTCCTCGAAGGCTCCTGTAGTCGCCCCTCCACTGCCCGTCGCTCCACCGCCGTAACCGATGCACAGACCCCGTCCCCCGAGGGCCACGGGCTGGGCTACGGGGCT
>CAZXMG010000148.1:0-11866 GCA_964641275.1 uncultured Polyangiaceae bacterium | reverse complement strand
GGTCATGAAGCAGGCGGCCAACTCCAGACAGACGAGCGTCAGTGGATCGCGCCTCTTCACATGCGCCCGCTCGTGCAGCACGACGGCGTCTCGCGAGAGCGGGTCGAGCGCGGTCCAGAGCACATCGCCGAAGAGCGCGCGCGGGCGGAGCAGGCCGACCGTGACGGCCATGGCGCCGAGCTCTGGCAGCACGCGACAGTCGGTCTGCCCGTCGGCAGGAAGCGCGGTGGACCACCTGTGCGTGTCGCGGACCATCCGCAGCAGTGTCAGCGTGCGCCGCACCCCGACGAGCGCCCCCGCGATCGCGGCCGCGCATGCCAGGGCGAGCGGCCACGAGAAGCTGGCGTGGTCGAAGCAGAGGTGAAGGTGATGCGGGTGAACCAGGCAGTGACACCCGGCCAACCACCCGAGTGGGGCGATCACGACCAGCGCCGCGACGCTGGCAGCGGCGACCGGGGCGAGCGCGAGCGCGGCGCGCCACGCGCTCACGTACTGCATCGCTGGCGGCAACCGCTCACCGACGCGCGCGCACAGCCAACCCGCGAGCGGCACGGCCGCGAGCCACACGGCCATCACGAAGCCGCCCAAGAGGAGAGCGCTCACTTGATCGCCCTCCGCTCGGCGATGAGCTGGGCCAGCCGGTCCAGCACCATCGGATCTCGGGACTCGACCGAATCCAGGAAGGCCAAGAGCACCGAAGTGTGCGGTGCTCCTTTGGTGCTGAGAGCTTCCGCGGCGCGCTCTGCCATCAGCGCGGCCCGCCCGACGCGCGGCCGATAGGCGAAGGCTCGACCGCGCTTCTCGCGCGCCACGAACCCCTTCTCGTGCAGCCGGTCGAGCACGGTCAGCACGGTGGTGTAGGCCAGGGCGGGGCGGCGCTTCAGCGCGGCCCCAACCTCACGGACGAGCATGACTTCGGCCGAGCTCCACAACACCTCGAGGACGGCGGCCTCGAGCTCACCGAGCGAGTCGACCTTGGGCCCAACCACGATCTCGGTCTACTACGACGCGTCGTAGATAACCATCGCTAACGGCCTCGGCGCCGCGCGATGACCATGTCCCGATGCTGCTCGAAGTACGCGACGCAGGCCCCGCAACAGAACGTGTACGTGTGCCCATCGAAGTAGACCGTTGGACTCTGCTCGGTCACTTCGAACACGGCGCCGCTCACGAAGCAGTTCGTAGCTTGGCCGACCTGAACGTCGGGTTGTGCGTGCACCACCGCACCGGTGGTGGGCGTCTTTCCTCAGGCGGAACAGCCTACGAATGCCGGATCGACGGGTGCGTCCGCGGGCACCGTTGGGGTCGCCGAAGCTTGCGCCTCGGGCGCCGCGGAGCCCGTGACCTGGGCGCGGTTGGCACCGCCGTCGCAAGCAGAAGCCGCAAACAGGACCGCGAGAAGGGGTGCGCGTCGCATGGAAACGTTCTTAGCACTGCGAAGGGCGGCGCGGAAGCGGGTCGACAGCGCTGGCACGCGCCCCTCGGTCAGCGTAATCAACGCGGTCACGCGGCGTCTGTAGGGTCGGAGGTAGCGATGAGCTCGGAAGCCGTGATCGATGTGAAGGGAATGACCTGCAACTCGTGCGTGAACCACGTCGGCGCCGCGCTGCGAAAGCTGCCTGGTGTCACCGCCGTCGAGGTCAAATTGGCCGAAGGCGAGGCGCGCGTGCTGTTCGATCCCGAGTTGGTGACCCCGTCCGCCATGGTGAGCGCGGTGGAGGAGGAGGGCTACGAGGCCCGGACCCGCGCGAGCCGAGCGGTGTGACCAGCCCGGTTACTCGTGTTTCTGCGGCAAGTCCTGTAAGCCGGCGCGGTTTGCTGCGTCAGCCGGCCGCAACCCAACGATTCGAAAGGACCTCGCGATGACCGTGACGAGACGTGAAGCAATCCTGGGAGGCGCCATCGCGGCTGGGGGAGCGCTCGCCTTGAAAGCCCGGGAAGCGCTGGCGGCGCAAGGTGCCGACGGCGGGCGTGGCTGGGAGAAGAGCTACAGCGGGCAGCCGCTCGACGCCAAAGCCGAGCCGCCGGGCGAGCCGGGCAAGGACTACCAGCCGGTGGTCACCCCCAACGGAGCTTCCCTGCCGTACAAGGTCATCGACGGCGTGAAGGTGTTTCACTTGATCGCTGAGGAGGTGGACCACGAGTTCGCCCCCGGCCTCAAGGCCAAGTGCTGGGGCTACAACGGCCGCGTGCACGGCCCAACGATCGAGGCGGTCGAGGGGGACCGCGTGCGCATCTACGTGACCAACAAGCTCGCGGGGGCGCCCACGAGCATCCATTGGCACGGCCTGTTCGTGCCCAACGGTATGGACGGGGTCGGGGCCTGAACCAGCGCGTGATCAAGCCCAAAGAGACCTTCAAATACGAGTTCACGCTGCGCCAGCACGGCACCTTCATGTACCACTCGCACCACGACGAGATGACCCAGATGGCGCTGGGCATGATGGGCATGATCGTGATTCACCCTCGGCGCCCAAACGCCAACTACAAGGTCGACCGCGACTTCGTGTTCATGCTCAGCGAGTGGTCGATCCCGGCTGGCGCGGCGCGACCGAACCCGCTGGCGATGAGCGACTTCAACGTGCTGACCTTCAACGCCAAGGCGTTTCCTGGGACGGCGCCGCTCGTCGTCAAGAAGGGCGACCGCGTGCGGATGCGGTTCGGCAATCTGTCGGCGATGGACCACCACCCTGTCCACCTGCATGGCTACTACTTCAAGCTGGTGGCCACGGACGGCGGGCAGCTGCCCGTCGCTGCGCAGGTGCCGGAGACGACGGTGTTGGTTCCGGTGGGCAGCACGCGAGACGTGGAGCTCATCGCCGACAACCCGGGCGACTGGGCCATGCATTGCCACATGACCCATCACGTGATGAACCAGATGGGACACAACTTCCCCAACACCACCGGCGTCAACACGACCGACTTGGACAAGAAGGTGCGCAAGCTGGTGCCGGGCTACATGGGAATGGGCGAGCACGGGATGGGTGACATGGGCGAGATGAAGATGGACGTGCCCAAGAACAGCATTCCCATGGGCGGCGGCAACGGCATGTACGGCTTCATCACCATGGGCGGCATGTTCACGATCTTGAAGGTGCGCGAGAAGCTCGAGAGTTACGACAAGGATCCGGGCTGGTACCAAGCGCCGCCTGGGACGTTGGCCACGGTCGCCTCGGCGGCGGAGCTGGCCAAGGACGGCATCAAGCCATGAAAGCCAGCGCTGCGCTGCTCGTGTTGTTCGGGTGTGCCGCGGAAGCGCCACTCGCCGCCAACGATCCCGCCAACGCCAAAGCGCGCGTGGCCGCAGAAAGCGAGCCGGCGAACGTGCTCGCCAAGGGTTTCGACGCCGACGCGCTGGCGCCTCAAGTCGATCAGGGCGAGGACCCACACGCGCACCACCACCACGGGGCCTCGGCGCCGCCTGGCGAGCCCGTGATCTACAGCTGCGCACACCACCCTGAGGTGCAGTCCGACAAGCCAGGCGAGTGCCCCAAGTGTGGCATGGACCTGACCCCGAAGAAGCCGAAGCCGGCCTCGCCAAGCCCTCACGAGGGACACTGAGATGCGCCTGCGTCTAGCTCTCGGGCTGTCGTGCGTCGCGATCCTCAGCGGATGCGTGCCGCAGGGAGCTGGCTACAGCCTGGCGAGGGACACCGTGCGCGACCGCACCTCTTGGAGCGTGGAGCCTGACGGTTCGAGCGCCAGGGTGCGCGCCGAGCTGCTCGCGAAGCCGCTCAGCGCTGACTCCGCGGCGCGTGTGGCGCTGACCAACGAGCACCGCGTGGGCTTGGCGCTCTCCGCCATCGGCGTGAGCCGCGCAGAGCTGGCCTCCGCGCTGCGCCTGCCCAATCCACACGCAGAGGTGGGGGTCCACTTCCGGGGGGAAGAGGTGGAAGCCGAGGTCCAGGGCACCATCGACATCGTGCCGCTGCTGCTCTTGGGTGGGCGCGAGTCGGTCGCCTCCATGCGGCTCGACGCTGCCTCCCTCGAGGGCGCGGCGTCGCTGCTCGACGTCGCCTTCGAGGCCAAGGTCGCGTTCTACGACTGCCAAGCAGCTTCCCAGGTGCTCGAGCTGCGCAAGACCGTGGCCTACGCGGCCGCGCAGTCGGCAGAGCTAGCGCGCCGGCTGCGCGAAGCTGGCAACACCCCCGAGCTCGCCATGCTGCAAGAGCAAGCCCTGTACGAGGAGGCCAGGCTGTCGCTCTCGAGCGCCGAGGTCGCCGAGGCCGTGGCACGGCAGCGACTGAACGCGGCCATGGGCTTGTTCGGCGACGAGGCCAGCTCCTGGAAGGTCTCCTCGCGCTTGGCAGACCCGAGCGCCCTTGATCTCGACAACCTCGAGTCCCGCGCGATCGCGGCCAACTTGGACATTGCCGCGCAGTCCAAGCGGCACGGGGCCGCAGCTGCCGAGGTGGACCTGGCCTGGGCGCGTGGCTTTCTTCCGGGCGTCGAGGTCGGGGCGGCAGCACAGCTCGAGGAAGGAGCCTGGGAGGCGGGCCCACACGTCGGGCTCGAGCTCCCGCTCTTCTACCAAGGGCAAGGCGAGGTGGCGGCGGCGGAGGCGCAGATGAACCTCGCGAAGAACGCGCGCGCCGTGACGGCCGTGCAGGTTCGCGCCACCGCGCGCGCGAGCAGCGAGTTTTACACGAGCACGCTGCTGCCGCTGCGAGAGAAGATCGTGGCGGAGACGTTGCGAAAATACAACGCGATGGACCTCGGGCCTTCGCAGCTGCTGATGGCCAAGCGCGATCAGATCGAGACCTCGAGAGCGTACGTCGAGTCGTTGCGAGACTATTGGGTGACCCGCGCGCAGGCAGAGATGCTGCTCGCCGGTCGTGCGCCCACGGTGGTCGCCATGCCAACCTCGGCGCCGGCGCCGAGTCGGGCGGGCGGCGGTGGCCACGACTGAGCCGAGCGCCCGCGACGCGTCGATCCGTGAGCCGCCGTGGGGTTCACGGATCGGCACTCGCGTGCTGGCGGCGTTCGCGACGCTGTTGGTCCTATTCGTGTTCGCGTTCGCGGTCTCTGCGCACTCGTTTCTCCGCATCTCGGAAGCCGAGCGCGAGCTCGAAGGCCTAGAGCTCGCACGGCACGCGGCGGACCGTGCGGCGCTCTTGATGCGTGACCAATACATCCACCAGGCGCATACGCTCATCTTGTTCGACCACAGTCACCTCGAGCACTACGATCACGTGGTGCACGACGCCGAGACTGCGATCGAGGAGCTAGGTGGGTTGGTCTCGGCGGAAGAGGATGCTGCGTTGGTCCGAATCATGGCGGAGCACCAGGTCGGAAGCGACCGCATCTTTCGCGAGGAGACCTTGCCGGCGGTGGCTCGCGCCGATCGCCAACGGGCCCGTCAGCTCCACGAGAGAATGGAGCGGAGCGTGGAGGGCTTCTCTGACGCCGTCCTCGCCCTGAATCATCGCAGCGAGGCCCGCGCCCAGCTGGCTCGCGCGGCTGTGGACACGGCGTTGGTCCGCGCACGCTCGGCGTCGCTCGTGAGCTTGGCTTGCGCGCTGCTGGTGGTCATGGTCGTGGGCACCCACCTACTCACCACGGTCGTTCGGCACCTCGCTGCATTGCACGCGGGCGCCCTGCGGGTCGGAGCAGGTAACCTCTCGACGCGAATCGGGCTCGAGAGTCAAGACGAGCTCGGCGCGCTCGCGCGCGCGTTCGATGACATGGCCTCACGGCTTGCGCAACATCAACGAGACCTGGTGGCCTCCCAGCGACTGGCGTCCATGGGCCGCGTGGCAGCAGGCGTGGCTCACGAACTGAACAACCCACTGGGCGTCATCTTGGGCTACGCCAAGCTCATGCAGAAGCGAGCCGAGTACGATCCCGAGTCGGTGTCCGTCATCATCGACGAGGCTACGCTCGCCTCCGAAATCGTGTCGTCGATGGTGGATTTGACCAAGCCGCAAGCGCTGCATCGCACTGACTTCGTCCTCGGCGAGCTCGTGTCCGAAGTGAGCGCTCGCGTCCAGAAAGTCGCGCGCTTCCAGGGTTTGCAATGGGAGCTCGACGCTGGCAGCTCGGCGACGGTGCGCGCGGACGAGCCTCGCCTGCGTCAGGTGTTGGTCAATGTGATGACTAACGCCGCAGAGGCGGCGCTGCCTTCGGGGACGGTGAAGGTCTCCGTGCGTTTCGAGGGCGATCTGGTCTCGATTCGCATCGAGGATAGTGGCGCTGGCTTGTCCCCGGATCTGTTGGACCAGGTCGTCGAGCCGTTCTTCACCACCAAGGCGCAAGGCGCCGGGCTGGGGCTCTCCATCGCCCACGCGATCTTGGAAGCGCACGGAGGGGCATTGCGCTTCTCGCGGGCGAGCTTGGGCGGCGCGGCGGTAGAGATCGCGTTGCCGCGAGAGCTGCCATGACGCGGGCCCGCGTGTTGGTCGTGGACGACAAGGCCAGCTTCTTGACCTTGTTCGAGAAGCTGATCGACGGGCGCGCGGACGTGCTGACGGCGTCGAGCGCCAGCCGGGCGCTCGGCATGCTTGCGGTCGAGAGCTTCGACCTCGTGATCACCGACATCCGTATGCCAGGCATGGATGGTCAAGCGCTGCTGCGCGAGATCAAGCAAAGGGCGCCCGAGATCGAGGTCATCCTGGTCACGGCTTATGGCACCATCCCGCAGGCCGTCGAAGCCATGCAACACGGCGCGTTCTCGTACGTCACCAAGCCCTTCGAGCCAGACGAGGCGTGGGCCACGATCGAAGCGGCGATCCGGCGCAAGCAGGCTCAGGACCGGGCTCGCGCGTCGAGCCACGTGCCCGTCCAGATTCTCAGCGCTAGCTTTCGGAGCGTCGCGATGCAGCGCGTGTTCGAGGTCGTGCGAGCCGCGGCGCAATCCCCTACGCCAGTGTGGCTCTTGGGCGAGCCTGGGTGCGGGCGCAGGACGGTGGCGCGCTGGATCCATGACGAGAGCGGTGCGGCCGGGCCTTTCACCGCGACGGACCCCGCACGGCTGCGCACCACAACCGGGGGCTTCAGCGGCACCCTCTATGTTTCCAACGCGGAGCAACTGGACGTAGCCCAGCAGCGCTGGCTCGCCGCCGCGTTGGCGGAGCCGGGACCGCTTCGGTTGATTGTCTCAGCCGAGGAGCCGCCAGAGAGGTTGGTGGCGGACGGAATCCTGGAGCAGACGCTCGCGCAGCAGCTGTGCCAGCTGCCCATCCAAATCCCTCCGCTGCGTGAACGACAGGCGGACATTCCTGTGCTCGTCCGCACCTTCCTGGAGCGGGCCTCGAGCGGCGCGAGCACTCCGGTAGGCCTCACCGCCGAGGCATTGGCCGCGCTGGTGGCCTACGATTGGCCCGGCAACGTTGGGGAGCTCCAGTCGGTCATCCACGGGATGGCAGTCCAGCACCCTGGCAGAATAATTGGCTTAGATGCAGTCCCTGGTGAGATCCGCGCGCGCCCCAACCTGCGCGTGGATCCTGCGCAGCTGGTGGAGCTCAGCTACCGAGAGGTCGTCGATCTGGCGCGAGATCGGGTGACGCGTGAGTACCTCGTCCAGCTGCTGCGTGCATGCCACGGCAACGTCACACGGGCCGCGCAGCGGGCCGCGGTGGAGCGCGAGAGCTTGCACAGGCTGATGCGTCGCTTCCACCTGCGCGCGGAGGACTTCCGCGAGCGATCGTAGAAGGTTGGGCCCGCACGACTTGCGCGTGCCAGCTAGTGACCGCTGTGACCCTGACGGTTACGGGCCGTACCAACGCAGTTTGATTACACGCACCACGTGCAGCCGAATGCTACTTTTGCGCGTGCGGCGCGCCGAGCGCGCGTGCGCGCGGCTTTGAGAATTTGTGGCACGGTCGTTGCTCTGCCGACGTGAGGAAGGTGAGAGAACTGATTGACTCCCAAGAAGTTGAGGGTGAGTAGCCGCAAGGCGGCTCCGACGGAACGACGCAACGTGGCGCGGGGGGCGCGTCGAGCGCTTTTTACTCAGCGGTCAGAATTGCGGCCAAACAGCTCCCGGACTCAAGGTTCGCGCCCGGCATCGTCAACTGGGACCGTTCTGTGACACCGGCCGGCGCAACGTATTTAAGGAGGCGACGCGATGATTCGATCGAACTGTTGGGGAGTGTTTCTTGGCCTCGTGTTGGCAGCTTGTGCGACTGCAACGCCGGGGGCCAATCCCCACGACATGGGAGCGACCGACCATGACCGCGACGCCAGGACGCACGCAGCAAAGGTGGCCGAGCATGAGGCTCAATTCGACCCAGGAGCCAGCACGACACGCGAACGCTGCCGGAACCGAATCGATCGTCTGGCGCTCAGTGATATCTGTTGGACGTCGACAACCAATCCCACCATGGCCCATCTCAAGATGGCCGAGCAGCACCGGCGCCAAGCTGCAGACCACCGTGCGGCATCGATGGCACTTCGCGCTGCGGAGGCGAGCGCCTGCGCGGGCATCGCGCCAGCCGACCGAGATGTGAGCCCGTTCGACCACGTCGACGACATCACGAAGGTCGAAACACTACGAAACCGCGGCGTTGACCAGCAGGGCCCGGAGCGCGTCGTCGGGGCTACCGTCACGTTTCGCGGGACGCCCGGACTCAGCGCCGACTCGCTGCAGCACATCGTGGAGTGTCACCTAGCACGCAATGCGGCCCTCGGGCACGTCTCGCCCAACATGCCAAACTGCCCACTCGTCCCCAAGGGCGTCCGCGCAGAAGTTACTGCCACGGAGAGCGGCATCTCGGTCGCCGTTCGCGCTGAGGATCCACAGACTGCGGCGGAAATCGTCTCCCGCGCGGAGCGGCTGCGGGCGGCAGCCGGAGCCAAGTAATGAGCGCACGCATGGGACGTGACCAACGGAGCTTCCGGGCTTCAGGCGAACTGTCGGACGGGGAGGCCCATGACAATGCGTGCAGGTTTCAGCTGTGGAGGTCCAGGCTTGCGCCTTCATTCTCGAAGCTGTGCGCGAGAGCGAGCCTGGCAGCTGCAATAGTCAGCCGGTCGACTCCAAGCGCGGCGGAGCCGCCGCTTCCGACGCCACTGACCCTGTCCGCCGTCACCGAGATCGCCCGGACCCGACGCGCCGAGATCACGGCAGCCAAAGAAGAGGTGCGCGCCGGATGGGCCAAAGCGGGTGCCGTAGGCAAGCCGCCCGACCCGATGTTGATGCTGAACCTCGCCCACCTTCCGCTGCCGGTGGTGATGGGTGCAGATGTGAGCGCCATGTGGCAACAAGCCGTGCCCCTCTCTGGTGAGCTCGCAGCGCGCATTCGCAGCGCTGAGTGGAAGGCTCGCTCGCTCGACGCCGCGGCGAGAACGAAGACACTGGATGTCGAGCTGGAGGCCAGCAGGGCTTTCCTGATGCTGGCCGAGACGCAGGCGATGCGCGCGCTGATCGACAAGCAGGTCGCGCTTGCAGCAGCAGTAGAAAAGGTCGTGCTCGCTCGACTCGCGGGGGGCGCCGGCGTGCCGACGGACGCAGTTCGTGTCGGGTTGGAGCGGTCACGGCTAGAGATCGACCAGGAGGCACTAACCGGCCGCGCCAAGCAGGCTGACGCGATGCTGGACGCTGCCCTCGGGAGGCGTCCGGACTCCGCGGTGCCGACTTGTGCCCTGCCTGATCCGCCGCACGAGGCGAGTTCATCTGCGCAGCTCGCCAGAGCCGCGCTGCGCGCGCGGCCAGAGATCGCTGCGATGCACAGCCGCATCCGGGCTGCCGAAGAGGAGGTTGAAGTCATGCGCAACATGCGCGCGCCAATGGGGCTCTTCGGGCTGGGTGCCGCCTACACGATGAGTGACGGGTTTGGCCTGATGACGACAGTTGGGATGAGCTTTCCGATCTGGGAGAGCAACTACGACAAATCGATCGCAGAGGCGAAGGCAATGGCCTCAATGCAGCGCGCCGAGCTCGATGCAATGGCAACGATGATTGACGGCAGCGTGGTCGCAGCCCACCAGGGCGAAGAGACGGCGCGGCTGCGGGAGCGAGCTATCAGAACCCGGCTGCTTCCCCAGGCTCAGCAGGTGTTCGACATGTTGCTTGCCTCCTACGCAGGAGGCGAGACGTCGATTGTCTCAGTGCTCGAAGGCCTGTCGACGCTGCAGGCGATCGAGATGGAATCCATCATCGCCAAGGTGGAGCTCGCCACGGCACGCGCGACCCTGGCCAGAAGCGTCGGCGACGTCGGCCTCAAGCTGCAGAGCAAGTAGGGAAGCTGCAATGAAGCCCTGGATTTTTGCGTCCGCGTCGAAAGCCGCGCTTTTGCTTGCAACGGCTAGGCTTGGCCCCTGCCAGCTGGGGAACCAGCACGACAAGCATGGACCACCCAGCTCGGCGCCCACCTCGAAGGCCGCGCCGCCAGAGCCGTCGGGGCCGCCAGCACACGCACCCCAAGCGCCTTCCGTCCCACCCACGAAGGGCGCGCCCAGCGTTCCAGGCTACGCGCACGTGTCGCTCGAAGGCGTGCCGTTGCCTGCTCTCGGCTTCCGGACGGCAAAGGTTGAACGGCTTTCGCTCACCCGAAAGCTGAGGACGACCGGCTGGGTGACCGTCGACGAGACGCGAACGAGCCACGTCCACGCCAAGGTTCGCGGCTACGTCGTATCGAGTCATGGTCGCTTCATCGGTGCCTCCGTCCGACGCGGCGACGCGCTCGTCAGTCTCTACAGCCAAGGTGTCCTCTCTGCAGAGCTCGAGCTACTCGCATTGGCTGAACAGCAAGTGCAGATGCGCGCGGCCGCACCCGATTCCCCTGTCGTGAAGTCACTCGATCCCGTACTGACAGCAGCGCGGCAGCGCTTCTCGATCTGGGATATCGGACCCGGCCAGGTCGCCCGAATGGAGCGCAGCGGCAAGCCCACCCAGGGCGTGACGTTGAGCGCACCCCGCGACGGCGTTGTACTTGCGCGCAACGCACTCGACGGGATGTACGTGGAACCAAGTACCGAGCTCCTAGTGATCTCCGACACAAGCAAACTGTGGATCGTCTTCGACGTCTTCGAGGGGGACATGCCGTTCGTTAAGCTCGGTCAGACCGCTACTTTCCGCTGCGAAGGATTGCCGCGCGCGCACGCCGCGGCCGTCTCATTCATCGCGCCCGCCATCGATCCCGCGACACGTTCCTTGCGCGCGCGAGTCGAGGTCGACAACCAAGACGGCCTGCTCCGTCCTGGTGCCTTTTCGACGGTTGAGCTCTCGATCGACTTGGGCAATTCACTGGCGGTTCCTGAGGACGCAGTCTTGCGGACTGGTGCCCACGATCTCGTCTTCGTCGTCTCGGACGGAATGGCGGTGCCCACCCACGTCGAACTGGGCCCGCGTGCTGGAGAAGTGTTTCCCGTCACGGCCGGTCTGACACAGGGGGACGTCGTGGTGACCGGGGCGCAGTTCTTGATCGACTCAGAGAGTCGCCTGCGCAGCTCGAGCTCTGGTGGGAACGCGCATGGCGGACACTGAATCGCCGCCCAAGCCCAATGGGCTAATTGGACGCATCATCGAGCTTTCCATCAAGCATCGAGCGATCGTCGTGCTGCTGGCAATCGCACTTGCGATAGCGGGGGTTCTTGCCGCGCGTGACACGGCGCTCGATGCTTTGCCCGACCTGTCCGATACTCAAGTGGTCATCGCCACCGAGTGGATGGGCAAGAACCCCACGCTGATCGAAGACCAAGTCACTTATCCGATCACCTCAGCGTTCTTGGGCGCGCCGGGCGTCAAGACTGTGCGTGGCTTCACGATGTTCGGCATGAGCTTCGTTTACGTGGTCTTCGAGGATGGAACTGACCCGTATTGGGCCCGCTCGAGGACGCTTGAATACCTTTCAAAGCTGCAATCACGCTTGCCGCCAGGGTGCAGATCTGATGCTGACGCTGGGGCGGCGGGAATTTCTGCGGGAGG
>CAZXMG010000147.1:0-12116 GCA_964641275.1 uncultured Polyangiaceae bacterium | reverse complement strand
GGTGCATCTCGCTCCACACGTCCTCGCTCGTGATCGAGATCGAGAGGTCGAGCGCGCGGGAGCCTTTGGGCAAGCCGGGCGGGTTGTCCACCACCAGGAGCTTGGGCACCGACGTGCTTGCTTGGATCGACTTCTTGGCGCGCAGGTGCTTGGTGACGCGGCTGTACACGTCGGCACCGTTCTTCATGAACGAGGACATCTGGGCGACGTCGCCCTCGCCCGTGATCACCGTCCAGCCGATGAAGGAACGGAAGCGCCGCTGCGCCTCCTTGATCGCATCGTCGGGCGTGAACGTCTTGCCCGCAGCTGGTGCCGCGGACGCCAGGGGGCCGCTCGCGTACGCGTAGGTCGCCCCGAGCGTGGAGGGGATCGAGTCGATCAGCGTGCCCACGGCGGCCTGGTCCGCGCTCGAAAGGTCGGTGAAGCCCAAGCCCGCCAACACTCCCTTCTTGAACACCCGGCGGATCGCGGCGAACTCGATCGGATCCGTGGCGTGGCCGAACGCCGCGGAATCGGCGTCCTTGGGCAAGCGCCAGAACACGTCGGGGGGCGCCGTGACGATGCCGTTCTTGGCCGTGAGCACGCGGGTTGGCCACGACTTCTGCTCCTTGAACGTGACCTCTCCCTGCACCACGGCGTCGTTGCCGCTCACCGCGATCGACAGCTCGGCCTTGTTCAACTCTTCCAAGAAGGCCACCAGCTCGCGCGCCGCGCCCGACGGCGCGTCGAGCAGCTCGGGATCGGTGATGCCCAGGCTCTGCAAGCCACGCCGCGCGTCGCCAAGCCCTTCGTCGACCGTGGAGCGAATCAGCGGCAGCACGGCTTCGTTCACGGCGTTGAAGTCGACGGAGACCAGCAGGTCGCTCGCAGGCTTCTGCGCGACCGGCAGTGTGCGCTCCATGAACGGACCGAGCTCGCGGAACGCCGACAGCGAGTCCCCGCACACCAGGCGCGGTGCGCGCCCGTCGGGCACCGCGATCTGGCAGCTCAGCTCCTTCGAGCGGACGCGCACGACCTTGCCTTCGCGGCGAACCTCGTCGCCCTCTTTCTGCATCAGATCCAACAAGCCGTCGAACGACGACTTGAGCGGGACCGCGAAGCCCACGAAGATCTTCGGGTCTTTCGCGCTGCGCATCGATCCATCGAACGCGATCACGAGGTCCGCGGGCTCTGCGTAGTCGACATACGCAGTCACGCCCTTGCTCTCTTCCTCGAGCATGGCGTCCAGCCCTCGCGAGAGCTTGCCGAGCTTCTTGATCGTGTCGAGCGTCTCACGCGGGCGGACGGCGCGGACGGTGAGGAACACGGACTTGGGTTGCGCGACAGGTGACCAATCGTAACCCGCGTCGACCGGGACGACCGCCACCGACGAGCTGGCCGATGGTTGCGTGGGCGACTCCACGACCTTGGGTTCGGTGGTGCAAGCGAGCAACGCAAGCGCCGTCAACGCGACCAGCCTCGTCTTTTGCATGCGCGGACCCTACAAGCTTTTCGGCCGTCGCCGAAACGGAGAAGATGGAAAAAGAGTGCTATGAACGCCAGCGCCGTGGCCCCTCCCCTCAGCCCCCCAGACGCCTGCAAATGCGGGCACGACAAGCGCCACGTGATGGTGTCCGCCGCAGCCGAGTACACCTTCTGGGGCTGGGTCCTCATCCTGATCGGCATCACCGCCAAGCCGATCGCCATCAAGTACGTGTGCCGCAAATGTGAAGGTGAGTTCGGGCGCACCACGGATCCCAAGGTGATCGCGGAGACCAAGCTGTGGGGCTGAGCACCAAGGCCGTCGAGGTCAACTTCGACGGGTTGGTGGGTCCCACGCACAACTTCGCGGGCTTGAGCGCCGGCAACTTCGCCAGCCTGGAGAGCGAAGGCAAACCATCGTTCCCACGCGCGGCTGCGCTCGAGGGGCTGGCCAAGATGCGCACGCTCCATGAGCTGGGCGTTCGGCAAGCCGTGTTGCCACCTCAGCCCCGGCCGCACCTGGCCACGCTGCACAGGCTCGGCTTTCGCGGCGCCCCTGAGGAGGTGTTGGCCGAAGTGGCGAGCCGCGAGCCGAGACTCCTTCGGCTCGTGTCGAGCGCGTCGAGCATGTGGGCTGCCAATGCCGCCACCGTCGCGCCCAGCTGCGACACCCTCGACGGCAGGGTCCACCTCGTGCCGGCCAACCTGTGCGCCATGTTCCATCGGTCCATCGAGGCCGCCACGACGCAGCCGGTGCTCGCCGCCATCTTCGGAGACAGCACACGCTTCGTGGTGCACGAGCCGCTGCATCCCGTCACCCAGCTCGCCGACGAAGGCGCCGCCAATCACACACGCCTCTGCACCAGCGCTGGCCGCAAGCACCTCTTCGCTTGGGGCCGTCGAGGGTTCGATGGCCACCCTGGTCTCGTGGCCACGGCGCCCGCTCGCCAGACCTTGGAGGCGTCGCAGGCGGTCGCGCGCCTGCTCGCTCTGCCAGAGAGCAGCGCCATCTTCGCGCAGCAGCACCCGCGAGGCATCGACGCTGGCGCGTTCCACACCGACGTCGTCGCCGTGGGCAACGAGCGCGTCTTGCTCGCGCACGAGCTCGCGTTCCAAGACACCCCCGCCGTGCTGGCGGCGCTCCAGCGTGAGCTCGGGGGCGAGCTCACCACCATCCTCGTGCCGGACGCCGAGCTTCCCATTGCAGACGCCGTCGCGGCGTACCCGTTCAACTCCCAGATCGTCACGCTCGGTCGCGATCCGCTCGACATGGTCCTGATCGCGCCGGTCGAGAGCCGAGAGAACCCCCGCGCTCGCGCGACGCTCGAGCGTGTCGTCGCAGACGACAACCCCATCACCCGCGTGATGTACCTCGACGTTCGCCAATCCATGAAGAACGGGGGCGGCCCCGCGTGTCTTCGCCAACGCATCCCGCTCACTGCCGACGAGATCGGCGCCCTCACCGCGCGCGTCATGATTGACGACGCGCTCCTGGCGGAGCTCGAGGCTTGGGTCATCCGCCATTACCGCGACCGCCTCGCGCCAGCCGACCTGGCTGACCCGGCGCTCCATCGCGAGTCGATGAATGCGCTGGCAGAGCTGGCGGGGATCCTGCGGCTGGGCTCGGTGCTCGACGAGTGAGGACCGAACGAGCGCTTCGCGCCCAACTCTGCCACGTAGCTGCTGCGTTCGCCGCCTGCGGCGATCAACTTCGAGTGAACCCACTCCAACTGAGCCGCACGCTCTGCACTTGCCAACCGCCCCTGGGTCAATCTCCAAGGGGGCTGATGCAGCCCCCTCAAACGCTTCGCGCTTTCACCCCAACTCCGCTTCGCGCTGCGCGCGGGGCCTCAGCCCCGCTTGCCCTTGCAACCTGACTCGCCTCAGACTCTTTCGCTTGATTGGGGCCTAGAAGATCATCGCCTTGCCTGCCCCGCCGGCAATGGCGCCCACCGCGAACACCAGCGCGGTGAGCGAGAAGCGCACGCCCAGCATGTAGCGGAACTCGTCTCCGCCTTGGCCGCCCACCTCGCCCAGGATGGTGGTGCCGCCCTCGAGGCCGATCAGATCCGAGAATGAGAACAGCCCTCCGAGGGCCACGCCCGCGCGGGTGCCGGTCTCGTAGCCGGGGAATGCGAAGCGCGAGAATGCTGGCCCCGCGTAGACGTCTCCGAAGAAGCCCGAAGGCATCCACATGCGCAGGCGCAGCTTCGACTCCACGGTGGCGGCGCTGGTCGCCTCGAGCTCGTCGTAGGCCACCAACAGACCGGCACCGAAGTCGAGCCAATGGTTCAACGACTTCATCACGCCGAGCTCCGCGTACGGGCGCACCACGCGCTCGCTGCCGATGGGCGTGAAGGCGGCCCCGCCCGTCACACCCAGCGCGAGGAACGGGTATGTGCCGCACCTGGGCGACGGCACGAAGGCGCAGTGGAAGCCGTCAGCGAATGGTGAGCGCGGCGCATACCCCGAAGGGCTGGCGGGTGGGCTCGGCGGAGCGGGTGGTGGCGGCGGGCTCGTCGCGATCTGCTGGGGTCGTGTGGCAGGGGCGCGCGGCGGCTCGCCCAAGTCCTGAGGGCCGAGCTCCTGGCCGCCGCTCCCCTGCCATTGCGCTCGAGCGCTGGAAGAGGCGCTCACCAGCGCGGCGGCGCCGACTACCACGACAGCCTTCCTCCGTCCGGCGCTCAGCAAGCTTCCCCCTCGCACAAGACCCCGCTGCCCACGAAGTCGGGGGTCTCGATCCGGATCAAGCTGCACTCCGACCAAGTTGGAGCCGAGCGACCGGAGCCGCCCCCGGCGCCGTCGACGTCTTGGCAAATCTCGACGCACTCCTCGATCGGCAAGCGTTCTGATCCGTAGCGTTCGTTCAGCTCGTTCACCACCTCGAGCTCGAGCGGGAAGGCCACGCTGAGATCGCGACAGGTGCCCACGCACGCGGGCGAGCTGACCAACGCGCTGAGCAACAAGGGCAACCCGGCGGCGCACGTGCCGAGAGAGAGAGGCAAGCGAAGGTGCAAGGCGCGTCGAGCGTAGCGCATCACCTCGAGCCGGCCTCGAAGCAAGTGCGGGTCAGCGTCGCCAAGAGCCAGCGCGCCGCGGGCCCCGGTGCGGCGTCCGACCGGTGGACGGCGTAGAGCTCCACGCGGGTAGGCAGGCGGGCGCGGTCCTCCAGCTTCAGCCGAACCAAGCGCTTCTCTTGCACGTCCGTTGCTACGTCGTGCTTCGGCATCCCTCCCCAGCCAAACCCAGCCAGCAAGAAGGCGTGTTTGGTGCCCAGGTCGGCCACTCGCCAGGTAGGCCCACTGAGCACGCCGAAGTCCACTCCCTCGGTCAGCCGCGAGCGATCCGAGAGCACGATTTGAACGTGCTCCTCGAGCGCGCGGCGGGACAGCGGGCCGCGCTCGCGCGAGAGTGGGTGAGTCTGGGCGGCGACGTGCACCATCTCCACGCTCCCGAGCGGCCGTTCGCTCAGCGCGTCGGTGGCCCGTGGGAGGGGCTCGCTGACGCCGATGTTGGCCGCGCCCGAGAGGACCAGGTCGGCGACCCCGCCGAGCGCCTCGCTGTGCACGACCAGCCGCACGTCGGGGAACTGCCGGCGAAAGGCAGACACCGCCAAGACCAGCTGGTCGCGCGGCAACATCACGCTGACCGCGAGCGACACCAGCGGCTCCGTCCCGCTGTGCAGCGAACGTGCTCGCGCTCTGAGCGCGGCCACGCTGCGCAGCGTCGCGCGGGCGTCCGCCAACACCGCCTCTCCGGCCGGCGAGAGGCGCGGCTTCTTGCTGGAGCGATCGAACAGCGTCAGGTCGAGCTGCCTTTCCAGCGTGGCGATGGTGTAGCTCACGGCCGACTGCACGCGCCCGAGATGGCGCGCGGCCGCGGAGAAGCTCCCGCGCTCGGCGACGGCGGCGAGGACCTCGAGCTGATCGAGCGTGATCGGAGAAGCGCTAAGCTGATCCATCTACTTGGATGATAGATGCAATCTGATTTTTATCGCTCCCCAAGATGATGGGGCGAGCGCATGTTGAAGCCATCAGGAGGTTCTCATGACTCTCGCCGCCTACGACTTCGACACCGCCCACTCCCATATCGCCTTCACCGTTCGCCACATGGTCTTCGCCAAGGTGCGGGGTGAGTTCACGAGCTGGCGCGGCACCATCGCCATCGATGACACCGACGTCAGCAAGTCTTCGCTCTCGGTCTGGGTCGCCGTGTCCAGCATCGACACCCACGAGGCCAAACGCGACGCGCACCTGAAGAGCGCGGACTTCTTCGACGTCGACAACCACCCGGAGATGACCTTCAAGTCGACCGCCATCAAGGCGCTAGGCCAGGGCAAGCTCGAGATCCAGGGCGATCTCACCATTCGCGGCACGACGCGCTCGGTCACGCTCGGCGCCGAGGAGCTCGGTCGGGGCAAGGATCCGTGGGGCAACCAGCGCGTGGGCTTCTCCGCGCGCGCGCAGATCGAGCGCAGCGAGTTCGGCCTCAAGTGGAACCAGGTGCTCGAGGCCGGGGGCGTGTTGGTCGGCGAGAAGGTGGACCTCGAGCTCGACGTGGAGCTGATCCAGAAGGCGTGAGCAGCTCTCGGTAGACCCCTGCGCAACGCTTGGCTAGCGTCCAGTCCATGTGTCGCAACATCCGCGTGCTGCTGCATTTCGAGCCGCCCACCACCCCGGACGAGGTGCACGCCGCGGCGCTCCAGTACGTGCGCAAAGTGTCCGGCACCACACGCCCCGCGAAGGCGAACCAGGCGGCGTTCGATCAGGCTGTGCTCGACGTCGCCAAGCTCACCGAGCGATTGCTCGCCTCGTTCGTGGTGCACGGGCCTCCGCGCACGCGCGAGAACGAGCTGCTCAAGGCTCGCGCCAGGAACGCCAAGCGCTTCGGCCCTGCGCGCGATCCGGTCGCGTGACCATGGGCGCACGCGCCTCGCTTTGGTGTGCGCTGCTGTGCGGGTCGCTCGCCTCTTGCGGGCAACCGGCCTCGCCCGAGCGCCCTTCGTCGCAGCGGCAGCCGGCAAGCCAAACGCCGGCTGCGCAAGCCGCCAGCAGCAGCGAGCCATCGATCGCGCCGGCGGTCGCCCCCAGCAGCGCCCCGCCAGTGGCCTCCGTGGTGCCGGCGCCACCCGGCAAGAAGCGGATCTTCAGCATCGGGCAGACCACTTGGATTCGAAAGCGACCGGTGGTGAAGGAGGGTGAGTTTCTCGGCTACGTGCGCAACGGCAGCTCGGTGCCGCTGCGCGACGAGGCGATGGTGCGTGGGCAGGGCTGTCCCGGAGGCTTCTACCAGGTCGAGCCGCGCGGCTTCGTGTGCGCCGACCGCACCGTCACCGAGCGCGCGCGGGATGGGTTTCGCGAGGCGGCTGCGGCGACCCTCGGCGGCGACGGGCCGCTGCCTTATGGCTACGCGCTCTCGAGCGGTGCCCCCATGTACAACCGCATCCCCACGCAGAAGGAGCAGGCGCGCTACGAGCGGTGGCACGGCAAGCCAGGCGAGCACAAGCGGTTGCCCAAGACTCTCCGCAGCCACGAGGAGCTCGCCACCTTCGACAAGATCGTCGCCAAGGACCCGGTGCCGTCGTTTCTGTTGAACGGCGCCTCGCCCAAGCTCGAGCCGTACGATCTCGTGGAGCAGACCATCCCGCTGGGGGCGATGCTCTCGTACACCAAGACCTTCGAGGCCGAAGGACGGGTGTGGCTGCTCTCCAGCGACCACACGCTCGTGCCCGCGGATCGCGTTCGGCCGTTTCGCCCCAGCGCCTTCCGCGGCGTCGAGCTCGCCAAGGGCAAGGTGGAGCTCCCCATTGCGTGGATGCGCGAGCGCGCGCGGCCTCGCTACAGGAAGGTCGGCGACACGATGGAGCCGTCTGGAGAGCCCTTTGGCGTGCGCACCTGGGTCGGCCTCACCGGGGACAAACACGACGTGGCGGGCGTGCAATACCTCGAGACACGTGACCACAAGGATGGGGCCACGAGCTGGGTCCGCGCCGCTGACGCCACCGTGGTCGAGGCCGAGTCCAAACAACCTCAGGGCGTCAAGCCGGGGCAGAAGTGGCTCCACATTCGCCTGACGCAGGGGACGCTCGTCGCGTACGCGGGCCTCGATCCGCAGTACGCCACGCTCGTCTCGCCCGGCAAAGGGGGCGTCCCGGTCAAGGGCCGCGACAACGTCGAAGACAGCACGACGCCGCTCGGCGCCTACAGCATCACCTTCAAGGACAAGGCCGCCACCATGTCCCCCGAGACTGGCAAGAACCGCGCATTTTGGATCCAGGACGTGCCGCACACGCAGTACTTCGATCCGCCCTTCGCGCTGCACGCCTCGTATTGGCACGAGCGTTTCGGGGAGTACGTCAGTGCCGGCTGCGTCAACCTCTCGCCGATCGACGCCGAGATCATCTTCGATTGGACCGACCCGCCGGTCCCCCCGGAGTGGCAGGGCGCGACAGGCGCAGGCGCAGCCGAGAACGGTCCCACGACGATCGTCGTCGTTCGACGCTGACGCCGAGGCCCATGGCCCCGCGCGGGCCGTGGCTGCCCTACCGTTTCTGGGGCCTACTGCAAGCTCCCCCGAGACGCAGCACGCAGTGAGGGGGGAAGCGCAGCACCTCCTCGCTGGTGGGATGACGCCGAATTGTCAGCACCATGTCAGGGCTCTGCGCGCAGCGACTCGCAGGCCGTGCGCATTGCGTCGCGGCCCGCCGCCGAACGCGAGGTGCCCTCGCAATAGATCTCGCGCCCGCCAATCTTTCGCACCACGAACACCATGAACTCGGCACCTTGGCTCTTGCCCTCAGCGAGGACCACGAACCCGTCCGTCAGCTCGCTATCGGCGGTCTTCGTGGCTCCGAAGAGGTCCGCCTTCCGCCGCACGCTCTCGAGGTCTCCTTGGTAGAGAGAGCCCACTTTTGCGACCTTGACAGCGGTGAGCCCGCAGTCGAACGAGGCGGAGGCAAAGCCCACCAGGGCTGGGTCCACAGCTGACAGGACGAAATGGGTGCTCGGTAGCGTCGCGCGGAGGCCTACGCCCAAACCGGGCACCCGCCAGCTGCGCTCCTCCTTTCCCCGCTGGGCGCGTTGGGCTGCCAGGCCCTCCGCGAAGCCGACCATGCAGGGGTCGGACAACGACTCCCAGGGAGCGAGGCCGGCGGCGCTCGTGGTGGCAGCGGCAGGCTCGGCCTGTGCGCGCGCGCTCGGCGCGCTCACGACTGCGGGAGCTGTCGTCTGCGCCGGCTCGAAGCTCGCTGCTGGTGATGCTGGCGCGTCCGCGCCGGCGGGAGAGCAGCCCACCACGAGCGCGAGGCAGAGGAGGTAGGGGTTGCGACACACGCGGCTCCGCCTATCCGGTCCCGAGAAGGATGTCGAGCCAACTCAGGAGCTGTCGCCTCGACTGCGGAGGTCCACGACGTCGGGCGGCTCCGCCACCCCGACCCCCTTGCCTGCGCCGAGGTCCAGCAGGATCGACAACACCATGTCGCTGAGCGCGTTGGTGACCGATCGGGCTCGGGCCAGCACCCAGTCGACCGACAGCAGCAGCGGCAACAGCTCGAGCGGCAGGCCCACGGTGTTGAGCACCAGCGCCAGCGAGACGAAGCCCGCTTCGGGCACGCCGGCGACGCCCATGGCGGCGACCATACAAATGGCGGCGGCGAGGACCTGATCGGCCAACGACAGGTGGATGCCGCTGGCCTGCGCGACGAACAGGACCGCCATGCCCTCGTACAGGACGATGCCGTCGTTGTTGAGGTTGGTGCCGACGCAGGCGCCTAGCGCCGAGGCGCGGCGGCTGACCTTGAGCCTGTCCAGCGCGGCGAGGGTGACGGGCAGGGTCGCGAGGCTGGAGTTGGTGCCGAGCGCGTAGACGACCGGCTCGCGCGCGGCGCGCCAGAACGTGCCCAGCGGGATCCTCGCGACGAGCTTGATCCACAGTTGGTACGTGATCGAGATGTGCAGCGCGAGGCCGATGAGGCCGGCCGCGAGGTAGTAGCCGAGCCCGACGAGGGGGCGGTAGCCGTGCTCCGCGACCGTCTTCCCCGCGACGGCGAAGACCGCGAACGGGATGAGCTTGATCACGTAGCCCAGCGCAATGGTGACCGCCTTGAGCAAGGTGTCGATCAGGGTGAGCACCGGCTCGAACGACGCGCTGCCCTCGGCTTCGAGGTCGGCCTTGACCTTGCGCAAGGCAAAGCCGAACAAGAGCGCAATCAAGATGATCGAAATGATCAAATTCTGGGTGAATGGGGTGACCAAATCGGACGGGATGTAGCTGATCAGCGTCTTGAGCAGGTCCACCTTCTGCCCCGCGTAGGATGCGGCGCCGTCAGCAGCTTGTGGCGCGGCCATCGACAGGTGGTGACCGGGCTGGCCCACGTTGGACACCAGCAGGCCAATGGTGATCGCGATGGAGGTGTTGATGACCGCGATCACGAACATGCGGCCAGCAAGCCTGCCGTCGACACGGGTCTTGATGATGGCGTCGATGATGGCGAAGAACAGGAGCGGCGTGGCGACGGCCTTGATCAGCTGGATGACCAGCTTGCCGGCCTCGCCGAGCGGCTGTGCGACGCCGCCGAGGTAGGGCCCGAGCAACAGGCCCAAGCCCATCGCGACCATGATCACGACGTAGAACGGGAGCTTCTTCTGGCCCTGCTCGCCTGCCCCCGCAGCCGAGCTCACGCGCGTCGCCGGCGCAGCAAGAGGGACGACAGCGCGAGCAAGAGCCAGGAGCCCGCGGCGTGGCGCGGAGCGGCGCGGCAGCCACAGCCGTCGTCGTCGGCGTCGGTGCCGGCGCCGCCGCTGCCACCTTGGCCCCCGGCGCCACTGCCCCCACCCCCGCTAGCCGTCTCGCACGTCTCGGTCTGGAGGATCTGCTTCTGCGCAGCCCACGGGCCGGTGCACTCGGCCGCGATGGTGGAGCCGGCGGGGCAGCTGGGGTCCGGGCCGTCCAGGCACGACAGATGGTGGAGGGGCTCGAACGTGATGCCACCATCCGAGCTCTTTCCCACGGTGAAATCGGCGAACGCCTCGCGGGCGCAAGCGTAGAGCAGGTCCTCCCGAGCCCAGGTGAGACAGCGCACTCCGACGGTGTTGACCTGTTCGAACTGGAAATCGCTGGTCGGTGAAGCCCAAATGCCGTCCACATCACCGCCCACGCGCACCTGGCCTCCGTCGGGGGAGAGCGCGAAGCCAAGCAACGCGCCTTCGCCCTGGAAGATCGTCTCCCAGGTATCGCCCGCGTCGTGCGTGACGAGCAGCTGACCCTCGAGCGACGCGAGGCGCACGTAGACCGTGTCGTGATCGTTGGGGTCGATCGCCGCGATGTAGGGGCCAGCGTCGTTGCCGCTGCCGGGGATGGGCTTGAGCGTCCACGACGCGCCCGCATCGGTCGAGACGGCGAGCGCACCCTGGTAGACCGTGCTCGAGATCACGTCGAAGCCGCTCAAGTAGACGAGATCTTCGTCATCGGGCGCGGCGTCCAGCGTGAACGCCAGATAGCTTGCAGGCAGCGCGGCGCCGAGTTGCGTGAAGCTCGCGGCGCCGTCCTCGGTCTTCCACACGCGTGTGTCGAACTGGTTCATGCCCAGGCCGTCGCTCGAGAGCGCGATGGCCTTGCTCGGGTCTTGCTTGAGCGTGGAGACGTCGACGAAGAAGCGATCGGCGAGCTCGCCACCGACGAAGGAGTAGTCGCAGCCGTCCGGGCTGGTGACGCTGAGGCCATCGAACACTGCGGCCAGCAGCACCCCCGCTTCGACGATGGCGATGGGGGGATCGAGGATGCCGCTGTACGAGGCGGCCTGCTCGCAGGACCAGACCCAGCTCGCGCCCGCGTTGCGGGTGATGATGAAGCCGTAGGTGGTCTGCACAGCGATGTGCGCGTCGTCGCTGGGGTCGACGACCAGCTGCTGCGCGTCGGGGAAGCGTCCGTTCGCGAGCGCGGCGCGCTCGTGCGTGGCCGAAGCCAACAGCAGCCAGGGAGCGCAGGCGAGCCACCTCATGGCACGCCCAGGAAGGTGAGCAGATCGGCGAGGTCTTCGTCCGACAGCACCTCCGACGAGAACGGCGGCATCGCCCCACCATAGCCGTAGAAGCCCCCGTGCCGGGTCTTTTCCACGAACACCAGGCGGCGGTCGATCTCGCTGTACTCCGGGGCCGGGTGGGCCGCGATCGTGTCCTCGGGCAGGATGGGCGCGTTGCTGATGAGACGGCCCTGGCCGGTCGACTTCTGGCCGTGACATGTTGCACAGGCCTGCTGGTAGACCGTGGCACCGCGCGCGCTGTCGCCCGCGCCAGGGTCGACCACCTCGGCGATGGTGAACGGCACCGGCTCGGCGTCGCCCTCGAGCGACTCGAGGTACGCGTACAGGAAGACGGCATCGGGCTCGGTCCCCTCCCATGGCTCATCCGCCAACATGAAATAGTAACGACACGCGTTCACCGCGCGGAGCAGCGTGTTCTCCTGCCCGCCCCAGAAGCTCGTGCGCTTCGTCACGCCGGCGAGCGCGCCGCCGGGAAGGCCCGGCTTGGCCGTGGCCGCGTGGCAATGGGCGCACGACAAGCGATTGCTGGTCGCGTTGCTCAACGAAGGATCGCCGAACAAGACCTCGCCGTGCTCGGCCGCGGTGCGCTGCTCGACGATCACCTCAGGCTCGGGGC
>CAZXMG010000146.1:0-12134 GCA_964641275.1 uncultured Polyangiaceae bacterium | reverse complement strand
GGCCGCGAACCGTGCGATGAGCTTGGGGTAGACAACTCCTTTGACACGCACCGCCATGACCATGGCGCATGGTGGCGGCTCTCCGCGCATGGTTCGTCCCTTCGCGCGAGCCGCCGCCCCGGGGGCGCGTCGTCGGCCGGCCGAGTGCTGGCTGATTTCGGCAGCCCCTCCGATCGAATGGCCCCCGCAGCCCTCGACCATACGCTGAGCAGGCCCACCATGCGCCATGGTCCCCGTCCACGGAGCATGGCCCCCGCCCACGGAGCATGGTCGCCGTCTACGGAGCATGGCCCCCGTCCACGGAGCATGGCCCCCGTCCACGGAGGCCGCGCGCTAGAAGCAGGCGCTGACGCAGACCTCGCACTCGGGGCAGTCGCCCGAGGCGAGGCAGTCTTCGCAGGTGCCGCCCTCGGTGCAGTCGCTGTCGTCTTGGCAGACCTGGGCGCACACGCCGACGCCTTGGTCGTGGATGCAGGTGAAGCCTTGCGGGCACGGCTCGTCGACGCCGCGGCCGCACTCCGACTCGCGCGCGCACGCTCCCGCCAGCCACGCCAACACCCCTGCGCACAGCGCTCGCCACCCCATGGCGCGATCCTACCACCGCCCCCTTCTTGCCCCGCGCCATGAACCACGGCGCGGGTGTGCGCAGGCGTGAACGTGGTCACGACGAGGGGACGAGGGCGTAGCGCGCAAGCGCAAGCCCGAGCCTGTGTCCTGTCGAGCTCCGAAGCCGAACGCGCTCAGACCACCGGCAACGCGCGTCCCTTGCGGCCAGCGCGAGGGACGGGAGAGGGAGTGGTCGCGATCAAGCGGGTGGCGAGGTCGATGCAGCGATCCGTGAGCTCCCGCGACGCTTCGGCGAGCGCCGCGCTCGTCTGGACGCTGGTCACATTGCGCTCCATGTCTTCGGCGCTCCAGCCGCGCGAGTGCGCGATGTAAGGGAACTGTGGGAACTGGCAGCCGAGCTCGCCGAAGAAGCCGAGCATCTGACCCGCGACCGCCTGCACGTTGTCTTGCCCGCCGGTGATGATCGCCCCGACCACCTTGTTCTGCAGGAGGACTTTGCCCGCGATGGTGACCTGGTTCTGGATGCAGTTCATGCGCTCGACCATCTTGAAGTAGAGGGCGCTCGGCGCGCCCCAGCGGATGGGCGTCGCGACGAGGAAGACGTCGCCCCAGTGCACGAGCGCTTCGTACACTTGGTCGAGCTGGTCGGTCGGGTCCATCTGGGTGATCGAGCACGGCCATGTGCAGGCGCGTGCGGCCTTCGAGTAGAACCCCTCACAGTTGCGGAACGACAGATCGCGCAGGCGAACGAGCTTGGTCTCGTGGCCTGCGCGCGCGGCGTGGCTCAGCGCCGACTCGAGCAGGGCCTCCGAGGTCGAGTAGCGCGGGTAGTCCTTCTGCATGGCCGTGGTCGAGATCCCCACGATGCGCGGTGCGCCCTCGGCGCGGCTCGGCGTGCGAGACAGCGGGTGGGGGTGGTGGGGCTTCTTCGAGCGCTTGGTGTGCGGCCTGTTGCTGACTTCGACGCGGCCTTCGCGGAGGCGGACGCGGTACGCCGGCACGACGTCCTCCTCGAAGCCGCGCTCGCCGTGGCCGTCGATGCGATGAAACCGCCACTGATGCCACGGGCACACGACGAAATCGCCCTCGAGCGTCCCCTTGCCGAGCGGTCCGCCCGCATGGTTGCACGCGCCGTGGATGGCGCCGAACACGCCGTTCTTGTGGGTCAGGGCGACACGCACGTTGCCGACCGTCACCTGCTGGACCTCGCTCGCGGCGAGCTCGCTTGCGGCACCTACGTCGTGCCAAACCTCTTCTTCGGCTGTCATGTCCCCGGCTCCGCTCCTCGCGAGGGACGCTAGCACACGCGTTGCGGCGCCCTGGTTCGGGCCGGGAGAGTGGGGTGGGTACAGCGCTCGCCATGCCACGGCGTCCTCCTCCCCGCGCCACCTTCTTGCCCCAGGCCTCGAAGCCGAGCATTTTGACGCGCATGCGCGTGCACTTCGTGGCGGTGGCTGGGACCGGGATGGGCGCCCTCGCCGGGCTGTTCCAGGCCTTGGGTCACGAGGTGTCGGGCTCGGACGTGAGCTTCTACCCGCCCATGGGGCCCGCGCTCCGGAGCTGGGGCATCCGCTTGCTGGAGGGCTTCTCGCCGGAGAACCTGGCGCATGCGCCGGACCTGGTGGTGATCGGCAACGTGTGTCGGCCCAACAACGTCGAGGCGCGCGCGGCGATCGACGGAGGGCTGCGCACGGCGTCGATGGCGCACGCGCTGGCAGAGCTGGCGCTCGCCGGACGATCGCCGCTGGTGGTGGGCGGCACGCACGGCAAGACGACGACCAGCGCGATGTGCGCGCACGTGCTGGCGCAGGCCGGGTTGGAGCCCGGCTTCTTGATCGGGGGCTTGCCCAAGAACTTCGAGCGGAGCTTCCGTGTGCCGGGCCCGCGCAAGTTGACCAGCGCGAGCGGGGCGCAGAAGCGGCGCACGCCGTTCGTGGTGGAGGGTGACGAGTACGACACCGCGTTCTTCGAGAAGACGCCCAAGTTCTGGCACTACCAGCCCGAGGTGGGCATCGTGACTTCGATCGAGCACGACCACATCGACATCTACCCCAACGCGGCAGCCTACGACGCAGCCTTCGAGGGCTTCGTCGAGCGCATCCCGGAGCGTGGCCTGCTGGTCGCGAGCGCGCACGACCCGCATGTGATCGAGCTCTGCCGCAAGACGCGCTCGGAGCTCTGCTTCTACGCGCTCGCGAGCGACGAGACGGGCAGCGCTCCGCCCCACTGGCTCGCGGCTCCGGCGGGAGGGGAAGGGGCGTACGACCTGTTCGTCGGCGGCACGTTCGCGGGGCGCGGGCAGCTCAGCGTGCCGGGCGAGCACAACCTGCGCAACGCGCTCGCGGCCTTGGCGGCGTGTTGCCAAGGCTTCGGCGTCGAGGTGAAGTCGGCGATGGCGGCGCTCGAGACCTTTCAGGGCGTGCGTCGTCGCCAGGACCTCTTGTACACGGCGTCGGGCGTGCGCGTGTACGACGACTTCGCGCACCACCCCACCGCGGTCAAAGAGACGCTCGCCGCGCTGCGCGCCAAACACAAGCAGGGCAAGCTGTGGGCGGTGTTCGAGCCGCGCAGCGCGACCGCGTGTCGGGCCTTGCATCAGGCGGAGTACGCGCACAGCTTCGGCGCCGCGGACGAGGTGGTGTTCGCGCCGCTCGGTCGCAGCGACATCCCCAAGGAGGAGCGCCTCGACCTGGACGCGATCGTGGCCGAGCTCTCGGCGGCGGGCACGAGCGCGCTGGTGGCGCCCTCCGTCGAGGCGATCGTGGAGCGCCTAGCAGCGAACGCCGCCGCTGGCGACACCGTCGCGCTGCTTTCGAACGGTGCGTTCGGCGGCATCTACGAATCGTTGCGCGCCGCGCTCGAAGCTCGGTGACGCCGTTGACTCGCGCGAGAGTTGACCTATGCTGAACAGCGTTCCGTCACTGTCTCATTCGTGAGCCCGCGACATAAGAATCCCGAGTAAGCATGAACCCGGGGGTAGCACTTCGGTCGTGGTGAGCAGGCCCAGAATTTTTCACTGGGAAGCCTAAAGCGGCCCGCCAACCCCCACCTAGCAACTTGCTAGGGGTTCACGTCGATGCGCCACGGTGCGGCGGTTCGGAACTTTACGAGAGGTCGTCCCACAAGGTCGGCCTCTCGGCCTTTTGTGGCGACGATTGCGCGCCACCGCGCGTGACGGCTTCTGGTAGCTTCGCTGTCCCATGAAGCGGAGGACGAGTCGGGCGTTGTTCGTTGCGGCGATCGGCGTGGCGCTGCCATCGGCGGTGCTCGCAGCCACGGTCAAGGGCAAGGTGGTCAACACCTCCGACCTGCTGAACCCGGTGTGGAACGAGGCGAAGGACCCGGGATCGCGGCGCTACACCTTCCGCGAGCCGTCGCCCTCGGTGCCGCCCGACGCGCGCGTGCTGCGAGGCCATTTCTCGAAGGAGCTGTGCATCGTCGCGCTCACCGACGCGCCCGCGACGCCGCTGCCCAAGCCGATCCGGATCGTGATCGAGGGCGGGCGCACCTCGGCGGTCACGCTGGTCATCCCCGAGAAGCAGGAGATCTTGTTCGAGAACCACGATCCCTGGGACCACGCGATCTACGCGGTGGATGACAAGGCCGGGTTGGGTCGCGGCACCATGACGCCGGAGAAGGCGGGCAGCGAGACCCACAAGCGCACGTGGACCCCGCCGGGCCCAGGCACCTACGAGATCCGCGACGAGCTCTCGCCCGGCCTGCGCTCGTGGGTGGTGGTGGAGCCGAAGGCGCATCGCGCGCTGTTCCCCAACCGCAAGGGAGACTTCGACAAGCTGGACCTCGAGCCGGGCACCTACAAGCTTCAGGCCTACTACAGCGGAAAGCCGGTCGGTGAGGCGCTGCCCTTCGAGGTGAAGCCGGCGCCGCCCGAGCAGCCGCTGAAGGACCCGCTCAAGGCCGGCCCCGACAAGAAGGCCCCCGAGAAGAAGGACGAAAAGAAGGACGAGAAGAAAGAGGGCGACAAGACCGAGCCCGGAAAGGGAGGCGGCTGACCCATGCTGCTCTCTCGCTTCTTCTATTTGATCCTGAGCTTCGCCCTCGCCGCGGCGGCGGGCATCCTCTACGTCGCGCAGGGCTTCTACAACCGGCACACCGAGCGCTGGATGAACGAGGCGCTGATGGCGGACGCCAGCTCGGTGGGCTGGTTCTTGAAGGACGACGCGCGCGCGCGCGCAGCGGCGCTGTTGCCAGTGGCGCTCACGCCCGAGCTGCGCGAGGCGCTGGCCAAGGCGAGCGAGTCCGACGAGCTCAGCAAAGAGGTGCGCGCCAAGGCCAAGAACGCCCTGAGCAAGGCGGCGCAGGACGTGCCCGAGGAGCTCAAGTTCTACGCCATGTTCGCGGTCGACGCGGACGGTCGCGTGGTCGGGCAGTGGAACTACTTCCACCGCGAGGACAAGGACTGGAACTTGGGCGGTCACGCCGTCGTGGCTGACGCGCTCGCCGGCTGGGTCCGGGACGACGCCTGGATGACCGATCGTGGTCTGACCCGCATCGTGGCCAGGCCCGTGGAGCGAGACGGCGGCGGCGAGCCGATCGGTGCGGTGATCGGCTTCACCGTCGTGGACGGTGCCTACGCGCAGCGCGTCTCGGAGCGCACCGGCGCGAACGTGGCCTTCTACTTTCAGGGCAACCGCTCGGGCGCAGCCGTGCGGCCCTCCGCGGAGACGGACACCGAGTCCTTCAAGTCGGCGGACTTCGACGTGATGAACTCCGATATCAAGGCGGCGGCCGAGACCGAGGAGTACACGCAAAAGGGACGTTCCCTGGTGCGCCGGCCGCGCCCCGACGTGGGCCTGGTGTACACGCGCATGCCGGGCGAGGTGTGGGAGCTCGGCTCGGGCTACATCGTGGGCCGACGCGTGACGCTGCTGCCCACGCCGCTCGACTTCTTCAAGGCCGCCGACCAGACCGACAAGGATGGCGCGCCTCAGAACGTGCTCATCGCGATCGCCCTCGGCTTGGGCCTGCTCGGCATCGCGTTCTCGATCGTGGAGCACACCATCCCGCTGCGCACGTTCAAGCGGGTCGCGGGCGAGTTCGCCCTGGGCAAGACGGACACGCTGGCGCCCTCCCGCTTCCGGGGCCTGTACAAGAAGATCGCCGCCGACGTGAACGACGGCGTCGACAAGGTGCTCAGCAAGGGTGGCATCACCCGGCGCGCCGCGGATCTCGAGTCGGTGATCGGGCCGCTGCCGGCGCAGCCGCAGATGAGCGCGTTCGCCGTGCCGGATGGCGCCGCTGCACCCGGCCCCGCGCCGCCGCCGTCCGCGCCCAAGCGCGACGCGGAGAAGAAGGTGCCGGCGCCGCCGCCGCGCGCGTCGACTGGCGGCATGCCCGCCGTCAAAGAGGACGACGCGCCCAAGCCGCCGCTCAAGGGCCGGCCGGCACCGCCTCCTCCTCCCGCGCCGCCTCCCAGCTCCAGCGACGCGATCGAAGAGGTAGCTCCCGCGAGCCAGCCGCTGTCAGCGCCCAGCCCCGTGGACGAGCTGGCCGACTGGAAGCTCGTGTACGAGGAGTTCGTGAAGGTGAAGAAGCAGTGCGGTGAGAACACCGACGGGCTCACCTTCGACCGCTTCAAGGGCACGCTCGAGCGCAACAAGGCCGCCTTGGTCGCGCGCCACAACTGCGCGGCGGTGAAGTTCACCGTCTACGTCAAGGACGGCAAGGCCGCGCTGCGCGCCTCGCCGGTGAAGTGATGCGGGTCGGAGCTCGCGGAGCTTCGGGCGCGCTGGTCACGCTGTCGCTCTTGGGCGCGTCCACCGCCTTCGCCTCGAACGGCCTCGACTCGCCCGACTCGGGCGTGCTGCAGCTCGGCCGTGGCGGCGCGTGGGTGGCGCGAGCCGAGGATCCCTTGGCCGCGTACATGAACCCGGCAGCCATGAGCTTCCAGGCGTCCGGGCTCCACCTGGGCGCGCACCTGATGATCAAGCAGGGCTGCTACACGCGCGTGAACGAAGAGGGCGAGCCCATCTCGCCCGGCAACAACATCCCCGCGCCCGGCAGCGAGAACGGGCCCGATCCCGAGATCTGCGCTACCGGCGTGTTCCCCAACCCGCAGCTCGCCGGCGTGATCCGCATCAACAACGAGCTCTCGATCGGGCTCGCGGTGGTGGCGCCACACGCGGTGGGCAACGTCTCTTGGCCCGAGTCGATCGACTACGAGCTCGCCGGCAACACGCGCCAGCAGCCTTCCCCGAACCGCTACATGCTGGTCGATCAGCAGTCGATCCTGGTGTTCCCGACCGTGTCGATCAGCTACGCGGTGATCCCGGACGAGCTGGCGCTCGGCGCGGGCTTCGTGTGGGGCATCGCGCACGCCGACTTCAGCACCTTCACCGAGTCGATCTCGCAAGAGCCCGAGGACGACTTCACGCGCGACGTGAAGGCGCAGCTCACGGCAGACGACTTCTTCGTGCCGGGCGTGGTGGCTGGCTTCGCGTGGCGCGCGACGAGCCGCTTCGATCTGGGCGGCTGGTTCCACTTCCAAGACGCGATCTCGTCGCGCACCAAGCTGCGCTTGGAGAGCAACTACTGGCTGTCCGGCGGGACCAAGAACGACGATCCGTGCCCGCCCGCCGACCCGGAGTGCAACATCACCAACGACGAGGACGCGGGCAGCTTGCGCTTCGCCATCCCGATGGAGGCCAAGCTCGGCATGCGCTACCACCACCCGCTCAAGCCGGGGATGATGCCGGCCTCGCCTCTCGGCGGCAAACCCCACCCGAGCTGGGCGGAGAAGAACGAGTACGTGCGCGACCCGCTCTCGCAGGACCTGTTCGACGTCGAGATCGACCTGACCTGGGCCAACAACAGCGCGGTCGACATCATCGAGATCCGTTTCGACCCAGGCATCGCGGTCAAGGGCACGCCAGGCGAGGTGCCCCAGAACGGTGACATCCCGCACAACTGGCGCGACGTGCTCGGTATTCGCTTCGGCGGCGACCTCACCATCTTCCCGAACTTCTTGGCGGCCCGCATCGGCGGCTTCTTCGAGGCCAAGGGGCAGCGCGACGAGGACCTGAACCTCGACTTCCACATGGGCTACAAGGCGGGCTTCACCCTGGGCGGCACCGTGCGCGTCGGCCCGGTGGACATGCACCTGGCGTACGCCAACACCTTCTACGGAACGCTCGACAACGGCGGCCAAGGCAACTTGCGCGCGCTGAGCGGCGATGCCACCACCAACTACCGAAGTCAGCAGACCGTCAACGGCGGCAGCTTCAGCTCGTCGCTGAACGAGCTGGCGCTCGGCGCCACGCTGAGATTCTGAGACAGACAAGAAGAGGAACGAGCATGAGCGACAGCAGCAGCGACGTCCGCAACGTGGTCATCATCGGTTCTGGTCCGGCAGGCCTCACGGCGGCGATCTACGCCGCGCGCGCCAACCTGAAGCCGCTCTGCATCGAGGGCTTCAACGCGGGCGGCCTGATCCCCGGCGGGCAGCTGATGTTCACCACCGAGGTGGAGAACTACCCCGGCTTCCCCGAGAAGGTGACGGGCCAAGATCTGATGCAGCGCTTCCGCGATCAGGCCGTGCACCAAGGCACCGAGATCATCACCGGCGACGTGACCAAGGTGGACCTCTCGAAGCGCCCGTTCGAGCTGTGGGCGCTCGACTCCGAAGGCAAGGAGCACTTCTTCAAAGCCAAGACCATCATCGCCTCGACCGGCGCGCGCGCGAACTACGTCGGCCTGGAGAGCGAGGACAAGCTCAAGAACAAGGGTGTCAGCGCGTGCGCGGTGTGCGACGGCGCGTTCTTCCGCAACCAGGACGTGGTCGTGGTCGGTGGCGGTGACACCGCGATGGAAGAGGCCAACTACCTCACGGGCATGTGCAAGTCGGTGACGCTGGTGCACCGCCGCGACGAGTTCCGCGCGTCGATGGCGATGCAAGATCGCGTCAAGAACAACCCCAAGATCAAGATCATGTACAGCCACACCGTGGAAGAGGTGCTCGGCGTCGAGGAGGATCGCGTCACGGGGGTGAAGCTCAAGAACCTCAAGACCAACGAGTCGGTGAAGGTGGACTGCACCGGCTACTTCGTGGCCATCGGTCACACCCCGCTCGCCGATCTGTTCAAGGGCCAGGTCGACCTGCACGACAACGGCTACGTGAAGACCGTGCCCGGCACCGCCACCACCAACGTGCCCGGCTTCTTCGCCGCCGGAGATCTGCAAGACTTCGTCTACCGGCAGGCGGTCACCGCCGCCGGCTCGGGCTGCATGGCTGCGCTCGAGGCCGAGCGTTGGCTCGCCGCGAACGGGCATTGACCCGCGGAGCGCCGTGACTGACGAGGGCGCGTTCGATCCGCTGCGCGACGAGCTCACGGAGCTCGTCGGGTCGGCGCGCGCGCTCGCGGAGTGGGCGCTGGAGTCGGGTGCGGAGGGGGCCGCGTGCGACGGGGATCCGCGCGCGCTGCTCGAGCTCTTGGCTGCGCCGAAGCCCGCAGCCACAGAGGGTGCGGGCAAGGCGCGCCCGGCGTTCAAGCCGATCGTGCCTCCCGAGCGCAGGACCGCCGAACGCGCATCGACCGACTCATCGCCAACGCCGCCGGTGGCGCCCGCGCGCGCCGCCGCGCCGCCTGCGCCCGCTCCCGCGCGCGTCCCGGCGCGGTCCGCGATCGCCTCTGCCGATCGCGGTCCGAAGCTGGCCGTGATCCAAGAGCAGGTGCGCGCGTGCACGCTGTGCGGGCTCTCGTCCTCACGCACCCAGACGGTGTTCTCGCGCGGCAGCCCGGACGCGGAGCTGGTGTTCGTGGGCGAGGGGCCGGGCGCGGACGAGGACGCGCAAGGCGAGCCCTTCGTCGGCAAGGCCGGCCAGCTGCTCGACAAGATGATCGCGGCCATGGGGCTCGGCCGCGACGAGGTCTACGTGTGCAACGTGGTGAAGTGCCGGCCCCCTCAGAACCGGACCCCGGAGCCGGCCGAGATGGCGGCGTGTCTGCCCTACCTGAACGGGCAGCTAGATGTGATCCAGCCCAAGGTGATGGTGGCCCTCGGCTCGACCGCCCTTCGCGGGTTGCTTGGGGCGGGGGAGGGCATCACGCGAGCGCGCGGCACCTTCCGCCTCTATCGCGGGGAAATCCCGGTCATGCCCACGTTTCACCCCGCCTACGTGTTGCGCCAGCCGACCAAGGAGGTGCGCGGGATGGTCTGGTCGGATCTGCAGCAGGTGCTCAAGCTGCTCGGACGGACCTTGCCCGCGCGCGGAGGCTGACTCACCCGGCCTGGCGCGGCACATGCTGGCACCCGCGCCGATTGCGTGATCGAGCCAAGGGCTTCGGGGGATAGCTCGGGGTGTGCGCGAGAGTTTGCGAAACGGTCATGCTCGGCGCCGCGATCCTGAGCTATTCTTCCAGGCCTTCGTTGGCTGTGCGGCGAAGCGGCCCCTCGCTGGGGCTCCCCGTGTCTGTGCCGGGGACTCGCTTGGAGACCAGCTTTCTCGCCTCGCGCGAGACCTTTCCGTGATGGCGCGAAATGTGAAGAGGTGTTGGTCGCCACTCAGTGGGTGTTAGCGACCTAACGGAGGTCTGAGGTTCATGTCCAAGCGGTTCCGCTCGTCTCGCCCCTCGAACAAAGGTCGCCTTCTTCGCCCGCGGTCCGAGCGTTCCTCGCAGATCTCGCTGAAAGGTGCAGACTCCGCGCAAGACGTCGAGGCGCTCTCGTCCGACGACGACAGCTCCGAGATCCTGGCCCACAGCGACTCGACCCCGTCGGTCGAACCGCCCGCCGTCGCAGATCGCGCCAGCGGTGTCGCGGCGACGCAACAGGTGGCTTCCGAGAGCGCACCTTCCGCGGACGACGCCGAGGAGCGCGAGTCGGTGGCGCCCATCTCGGCGCCGGTCGTGTCGGCTCCGGCGGGCACGCCGCGCGAGCTGTCCGCCGCGGTCGCCAAGCAGGTCGAGCCGCCCGCTCCCGAGCCGGAGCCCGAGCCCGCCGCGCTCCCCCCGGTCGAGGTCGCCGCGCCCAAGGCTGCCCCTGTCGAGGTCGCCCCCGCGGTGGCGGCCAAGCCGGCCGAGTCTTCGCCCACTTCCCAGTCCGGCAAAAAGAAGAAGAAGAAGAACAAGGACCGCAGCTCCGCAGTGCCGTCCGCGCCGGTGACTACGCCCTCGGCGGCAGCGCCGTCGGTGGTCGAGCTCAGCAAGTCCTCCAGCGGCAAGCACGGAGCGATGACGGAGAGCGGTCGTCACGCGGCCATGACGGAGAGCGGTCGTCACCGCGCGCAGGGCGCCGGCTTGGACGACGATCCGATGGCCGCCGAGTTCTTCTCGGTCAAGCCGCCGCCGGTCGTGATCGATGACCACCTCGAGGACGATCTCAACCCGCCCCCGCCGCCGATGACGCCGGCGATGCTCGAGCGTCAGCGCAAGATGCGCAAGCTGGTCGGAGGCGTCGTCGCCGTCGCCAGCCTGGTGGTGCTGTTTGGCATCGGCCGCACCATGTTCTCGCACAGCCCGGCAGACGCTTCGCCCGCCAGCCAGAAGACCGCACCGGCGCCGGTGGTCGAGGAGCCGGCAGCGCCCGCCGCCACACAAGAGGCCACGGTCGCGAAGCCCGCCGAGCCCGCGCCCGCACCGGTGGAGACCGCTGCTGCAGAGCCCAGCGCCACGGCCGACGCGACGGCGTCGGCCAGCGCAGAGGCGTCTGCTTCGGCCAGCGCCGCACCCGCCGAGACGGCCACTGCCAGCTCGTCGCTCTCCGCGGACGAGATCAAGGCCCTCAAGAAGAAGGCCGAGTCCGCCATCAACCGCGGTGACAACAAGGCCGCGATCGACGCCTCGATCGAGGCGCTCAAGGCCGACGACACCGACGCGCTCACGTACCTGTACTTGGGCTCGGCCTACATGAGCATCGGCAAGATGAAGGAGGCCAAGGAGGCCTTCGACACCTGCGCGAACAAGGCCGTCGGCAAGCCGCACTACGGCGAGTGCATCCAGATGGGCGGCCGCAAGGCCAAGTAGCCGCTCGCTACTTGCCGCCGGGCAGGCCCTTCACTTCGCGGCCCGGCACCGGCACCTCTTCGAGCAGCACGAGCTTCTCGATCTTCTTGTCGGTGTCGTTCACGCGCAGCATGCCGCCGGCCAGGTGCGCCAGCTCCCAGTCGAGGCTCTCGTCGGCGGTGAAGAAGGCGATCTTCGAGTCGCACTTCTTGAGGTCCTTCTCCGCGCTCACGCCCGCGTTGGAGAGATCAGGGCCCGCGAGACCCTTCACGTGCTTCTTGGCGGTGCCGCCCTTGATGCTCCAGACGTCGGTCTCGAGCTTGCCGGTGATGATCGCGACCACCGAGCACGGGGGCGGCGTCTCGGTCAGCTTGTTCTGCGGCACGACCACCAGCTCCTTGGGCAGATCCTTGCGCGTGTCACCGACCTTGAGCTTCACCGTGGGCGCGCCCGCGGCGCCGAGCTCGCTCACGACCGCGACCACGTCGGTGATCTTGGCCTTGCGCAGGATGGCGAGGTCCACCTCTTTGCCGTTGATCGGAAGGCCCGCGACGATCTCTTTGAGCTTCTTGCGGCCGTCCTCGTCCTTGAGCTTGGCGCGCTGCC
>CAZXMG010000145.1:0-12164 GCA_964641275.1 uncultured Polyangiaceae bacterium | reverse complement strand
TGGCGACGCCCTTGCGAGTGGATCGAGCGGGCGACGAGCTCCTTGCCTGTGCCGCTCTCGCCCAACACACACACTGCCACGTCGCTCCCACTCACGCGCCGCATGGCCTCGGCCAAGCTGCGCATCGGCGCGCTGTCGCCGACCAGCAACCGGCTCCCGAGCGCGCTGTCGAGCTCTCGCGTGAGCTCGGCCACGCGGCGCGACAGCGTGCTGCGCTCGATCGCGCGACGCAGCGCGAGCAGCAGGCGGCCGGCGTCGACCGGCTTGGTGACGAAGTCGTAGGCGCCGGCGCGCATCGCGCCGATCACGCTCTCGAGATCGCTTTGCCCGGTGACCATGATGATCGGCAGGTCGGGCGCCGACGCGCGTAGGTGCGGCAACACGCCGAGGCCGTCGAGATCGTCCTGGCCCAGGCCGATGTCGAGCGTCAGCGCGTCGAGCCCCTCGCCACCGTGTTTGACGGCATCCGCGCCGCGCTCGAACTCCTCGACCGCATAACCCTCGCGCTCGAGCCGCACGCGCAGCATGCGCCGAATGCCAGGCTCGTCTTCGACGATGCCCACCTTGAACACCGCTTTGCTGCGCGGGCCAGGGTCGTCTTCAGGGGTCGGCTCGGTCACGGCGCCTAGGGTATGACAAGCTCAGCTTCGCAGGCAGCCAAGTCGAGCTCACCGTCGATCCACGACGCTAGACAAACGTAGCCCGGTGCATCGTCCGTCCACACGCGCCCACCCTTGTGGGCCTCGATCAGGCGCGGCTTACGTGTGAGCGACAGCTCGTCGAGGCTGGTCTCTCCGGCCACCACGCTGGACATCTTCTCGGGCTCGAGCCCGCAAGCGCTCGCACGGTTCTCTGCCATCTCGGCGGGGCTCGTCCCGTCGGTCGCCCCGACCACGTCGGACTCGCTCAGGCGGGCGCCGTTGCGTCCGAACAGCCGAAAGGGGCGGCTGCGATCGCCGTGACAGTCGAGCGTGCCGCACTTCTGCTCCAGCACCTGCGACACGATGGGAAACTCTTCCTCGGAAGGGCAAGCGAACTCGACCGCAGATCGATCGCCCTCGCTCAGACAGGACGCGAGCGCCGCGAGCGTGACGAACGCGCTCGCCAGCGCGACCTTGGGCGAGCTCATCGCGGGCCTCCCTCGCAACCTTGGTTCAGCTCGAACGGCGGATCCGGTTGCTCGAGCACGCAGAACACTTGCCCCGCAGAGTCCGCGGTGGGTGCCCCCTTCTCGTGGCACTGAGCGCAGCCCGCATCGCGGTTGATGCGGGTCGTCATGAGCGAGCGTCGCTTCTCGCCGCTCGGCAGCGTGCACTCGACCTCCACGCGTAAGGGGAACACCGGGTCCCAACTCTCCTTGAGCAAATAGAAATTGCCGGCGCAGTTGGACGGCGCTGCTTTGCGAGCGCCGGTCGCGTCGGTGACGGTGATCACGGCTCCGGCGACCGGAATGTCGTCGTTCGGCGTGGCGAAGACGGTGCCGCCGAACGCAAACTCCGGTCCTGGACCGTAGCCGCCGTGGCACGCCGTGCAAGGTTGCCCGTAGTGGTGGTACGGACCCTCCTCCAGCCCCTCGACCTCGGGACCGAGCGACTCGATCAGCTCGTCGTCGATCGGGCTCTCACATCCGATCGGCAGGAGCGCGACCAGCGCGGCCAACGAGCACGCGACCCCTGCAGCCTTGGCCATCTTCATTTCGCCACCACGTCGAGCACCAGCGCGCCGAAGCCGGCGATGCGGTCTTGCAGGTAGAGGTGATCGAGGAAACGCGAGTAGATCGCGTCCGCGGAGAAGCTGAAGCCCACGTTGTCGCTGCCGACGCGGAAGCCAGCCCCGAGGCTGCCCGAGATCATCGGGCCAAGCTCCCGGTCCCCGGCGCGCAGCTTGGGCGCCGTGACGCCTTGCGCGTCTTGCGACACCACGTACGCCGACTCCCAGAAGCTCACGCCCTTCTGCGCGTGAAAGCGAAGGTGCGGCCAAAGCCTGAACGAGCTGGTGATGTCGATCGGGATGGTCGAGTCGGTGGTGGAGGCCATGAGCAGCCAGTCGTCGACGTACAGGCGCTCTTCGAGCCGCAGCGTGGTGGCGCCGAAGCGGTGGGCGAGCAACGCGGACAGCGCGTAGCGCTGCCGCACGTCTGGCGTGTTCTCCGTCAAGCGAACGCTGGTTCGTGCCCGGTCCACTTCCTCACGTGAGGCGCCAGCCTCGATCTCTGTACCCTCGGCGAAGGTGGGTAGGTAGCGGTACGGCTTCTCTTGATCGCCGAGCTCGATCACCGCCGCGAAGCCCGGAACGAGGATGGTCGACTTGTTGACCACGAACGCGATCGACGACGCGAACGAGTGGCGCATCAGCTCCAGCGAGTACACGTCGAGCGGGGTGTCGCGCCGCGCCGCGATGTCGTAGCCAAAGCCATACGAGAACGCGGGGGTGATCGTCTTCTGCGCGAGGTCGACGGCCATCCCCAGCGTGCCGGATCCGGCAAAATAGTCGCTCTCGATCGAGCCGCCAGCGGCAGCGCTCAGCGTCACGTCGCCGACCTTGAAGCGGCCGTCGAGGCCCGGCACGTAGCGAATGTCCGTCCAACGCGGTGAGGCAGTGGCGACGATGTCGGCCGAGGCCGCCGTCACCACGTCGACCAGCAAGCTCCCACCGACAGCCCAGCCATCCGTCACGCCATCGAGCTCGACCCGGATCGCGGGCGACAGCACGTTGGTCGCGTCGCTGTCCTTGTAGCCAGACACCTCGGCCTTCAGCTTGAAGGCGAGATCACTCTCGTCGGCGTGGGCTTGCTCGGCGACCGGCAGAGTGAGCGCGAGGGCCAAGGCGATGCGCAGCGCGACACTCATGGCTCGAGCCCCGGACAGTCCATCGCGCACAGACCGGCGGCGCACCCGAACAGCGCCTCCACGCGCGCTTGTTCGCGATCACACGAGGCCGCGCAAGCGACCGGATCGCCCATGGTCTGGATGCAGGTCAGACAGACCGAACACTCGGTGTCGGCCGCGCACTGCACGATCTTGGCGCAGCAGCTCTCCTTGGCACAGGCGACGCAGGCCGTGTCGGTGGCCACGGCAGGGCACTGCTGCGGAGGCTGCGCCCCGCAGCGGATCCAGTCTTCCACCACCTCGACGTCGGTTGGGTCCGGCATCCCCGCCGGGACCGGCATGGGGTAGCCGCCGCCGCGTTCACCGCGCAAGCTGCACACCATCCAGCTCGCGAGCGCCTCGTTCTCTGCCGTGTCCGCGTCGTCAGCGACGACGTAGGGGCGCCCGACGGTCCCGTCCGCGTCCAGCAGCCCCTCGTAGAACTGTTGTGGATCCGCCACCGGAAGGAAGATGCCCTGGGCAGCGTTGTCCTCGGCACCGTGGCAACCGAGCGACGTGCAGTTCCCGCGCTCGGGATCCACCAAGACGTCGAGCACGTCGTAGAAGCTGGGGCACGAGGCCGGGGCGCCTCCGCCGAGCTCGGCGCAGGGCGTCTCCACGAACGGTGGCCCCTGCCCCTCGCCGGAGTACAAGCAGCGAGGGTCCCCCTCGCGGTTCGGGGCGTCAGGCGAACAGTGCGTGTCGCGTGCGTTGTTCTTGCAGGCCCAAAGCCCGCACGCCCACACGAGCAGCAAACTGATTGGCAGCCACGAGGACCCTCGGCCCAAAAGCACGGCGGCAGCCTAGCAGACAGCACGGCCACTCGGCTCGACAAGCCGAGCGATCGCTGCGCAGTACCGCGAGGTGACCCAAGGTCATGCCGAAAGTTGGCCCTTCGGCCCGAATCGCGGCATCCGTCGGCATCGCTCATGGCCTGTGTTGCGTCCCCGCAATCTCGCACGGCGAGACTCGCGCTCTTGGCGCCCCTCGCGTTGCTCGCCTGCTCGGGCAGCGAGACCGTCAGGCTGGAGCAAGCGCTGACGCTGCCCTCGAGCCTCCCCGCGCTCGAGGCCGGGCCGGAGCTGAAGAAGGTGGTGCCCGTGGAGGTGCCCGTACCGCCGTTCAAGCCCAAGGAGACACCCTGGTCGTACGTGTTGGCGGTCGACTACGGCATCCGCACCGACGACGGAGGCAAGGGCCACTTTCTTTCGCCTCGCGCGCACGGGCGACACAACGGCATCGACTTCCTCGCACCGGTGGGCACTCCGGTGCTCGCGGCGTGCAACGGCAAGGCCCGCGCGCAGACCCGCGGCGGCTACGGCAACACCGTGCAGCTCGTGTGCAAGCTGCCCGACTCGCTCGGAGGTGACGAGGGCCTGCACGTGTCGCTGTTCTACGCGCACCTGGCCAAGTCACTCGTGGGGGAGAAGTGGCAGGCCGTCGGCGCAGGCACGAAGCTGGGCACGGTCGGCAAGACCGGCAACGCAAAGGGCAAGAAGATCAAGCCGCACCTGCACCTCGAGCTGATTGTTCGCGGATCCGAAGAGGACGCGCTGGCAGAGAAACATGCCGGGGTGGTGCCGGAGGCGCGCGAGTCCGCCGACCGGTTCTTCGAGCTCTTGCGCGAAGAGTGCCTGGAGAAGGCTGCGTTCGCGCCGCAGGGCGCCGACATCCGGCGCGAGCGCCGGGCCGACCCGTTCGTGGTGCTGATGTGCGCGTCGAAGCCCAAGCCCGATTTGGCCGAGCCCGAGTCGACCGAGCTCAAGGCCGCGCAGGTGAAGTGGAGCGCGCACTACACCGCGCGCGGCTTCGACGTGGATCGCGGCCCGCGGTAGCGAAGGCGCAGCCTCGACGCTCGCGCCGCCCGGGTGTAGAGATCGAAGTCATGCGCGTTTCACCCTTCGCCGCTGCGCTGTCTTGCGCGTTCCTGCTCGCGTGCTCGGACGACTCTCCGGTCGGCGGTGGTGGCAGCGGTCAGAGCAACGGCGGAAGCGCGAGCGGCGGCAGCGGCCCCGGCAACAACAGCACCACCGGCTCGGCAGGCGCACCGAGCACGAGCTCCGCGGGCGGCGATGGGCCGGGTGGAGGCGGGAGCGGCGCCGGCTCTGCGAACGGAGGTGGCGGCCAGGGCGGCGCGGGAGGCGCTCCGCCAGCGCCGGTCGTGCGCTTCGTCGCCATCGGCGATACGGGCAAGGGCAACCAAGGCCAGACCGACGTGGGCAACGCGATCGCAGCCAAGTGCGCGCTCTCCGGCTGCGACTTCGTGCAGCTGCTCGGCGACAACATCTACGACAGCGGCGTCGACTCTCCGACCGATCCGCAGTTCCAGACCAAGTTCGAGCAGCCGTACGCCGCCGTGAACTTGCCCTTCTTCGTCGTGCTGGGCAACCACGACTACGGCGGGGACGGCGCCGGCTACGAGTTCGACAAGGGCCAACACGAGATCGACTACACGCAGATCTCGAGCAAGTGGACGCTGCCAGCCGCCTACTACCACCACGCCTTGGAGCACGTGGAGTTCTTCGCGTTCGACACCAACATGGCGATGTACCACCAGGCCGACGACCAAGCCTCCGACTTCCCCGGCTGGATCGCGCAGTCCACCGCGACGTGGAAGATCGCGTTCGCCCACCACCCCTACTTGTCCAACGGGCCACACGGCAACGCGGGCGAGTACGAGGGCCTGCCGTTCGTGCCGATCACCAACGGCGCAGGCGTGAAGGACCTGGCAGACGACGTGATCTGCGGAGAGGTCGACTTCTACATTTCCGGCCACGATCACTCGCTCCAGTGGCTGCAAGACACCTGCGCTGGCACCGAGCTGATCGTATCTGGCGGGGGCGCCTCCACGACCGAGCTCGAGGGCGACAACCCCAGCTACTTCGAGTCGCTCTCGCTGGGCTTCTTGTACGTGCGCATCGAGGGCAACAGCTTCACCGGCGAGTTCTACGACACGACGGGGACCCTGCTCTTCTCACGCACCGTCACCAAGTAGTCTGCTTCGAGCGGCGGCGGCGACGTCATCGGCGAGACGACGCCGGTCGCATGCCGACTCGAAGTTGGGCCGCGTGTGCCGCGCGCTCACAGCGACTCGAACACGTGCCGGCTCGCAGCCGCGTCGCGTTTGCCCGCCTGGATCAGCTCTTCGGCGTACCCGCCGTCGAACAGCAGAAAGCTCGCGGCGTCTCCCGTGGTACCGAGGTCGTCTTGGAACAGCGCTTTGAGCACGCGCGCGAACGAGAAGGTGCCCTTGGCCTTGGCGCGCGCCAGGTGCTGAGAGGCCAGCGCGCCGAGGTCTTGGCTCGGGCGTACATGCGCGAACGGCACGTCCCGATAGGCTGGCCGGCTCCGCCGCGCGAGCTCGGCGTGCACCTTCTCCAGCGCCTCCGGGCCGCTGCGGCTCACCGCGGAGACCACGTCGTTGATGCGCGTGAGCCGATCCAGATCGAAGCCGATACGGTCCAGGAAGACCGAGTCCAGCACCTTGCCCACGATCTGACCGAACCCGCTGAACTCGCCGGAGGGGGCGTGCAAGTGTGCCTCCACCGCCGCACGCACGCTGATGATCAGCAGCGCGTCAGCTCCCAGCCCTAGCGCTGGCGCGAGCGGAGTGTTGTAGCGCACGCCGCCGTCCATGAACCAGCGGCCGCCCACCGCCACCGGTGGGAACAGAATCGGGATCGCCGCCGACGCCAACACGTGCGCCGGCCCGAGCACCGTGCGCTCGGGGATGGGCGCATCCTCGCCGTGCGGCCAGCGCGGCGTGATTTCGTCGGCGTGGTCCACGAACAGCACCGTGCGGCCCGTGGCGATGTCGGTCGCAGCGAAGCCGACCGCATCGAGCCGGCGGGAACGCACGACCTTGCGCAGACCGCGCCAGTCCGCCCGCTCTGCCACGAGCTTGATGATGCCGTCGACGCGCAGCACACCCACCGGTGGGCTCTTGACCGGCCGCCCGATCAAGCGCTTGCCCCCCGCCGACAGGAGCTCACGCAGACCTGCTCGGTCGAGCGACACCAGCGCGTCGATCTCGAGCGAGCGCCAAATGTCACACAGCTCGCGCACCGAGTCGGTCGTCACGCCGCGCGAGGCCAGGAAGGCGCCGTTGACGGCTCCGACGCTGGTGCCGGTGAGCACGCGAACACGCTCGAGCACCTGAGGAAAATGCTCTGCCACGTACAGCAGCACGCCCGCCTCGTACGCGCCGCGCGCACCACCACCGGAGAGAATGAGCCCAATCGAGGACGCGGCCAAGCTCTCCGACTCTACCGCCAGCGCGCTGATTGCGCGACTTTCCTACCTCGCGCCCGCGAGGTGCTTCTTGGCCAGGCTCAGGAAGCGCTCCCGCGCGAACTTGTGCTCCACGATCGGGCGCGGGTAGCTCTTGCCCAGCACGACACCGGCCTGCGCGAGCTCGAGCGCAGGAGCCTCCCACGGCGCGTGGATGAAGCGAGCATCGAGCCTCGCGAGCTCCGGCACGTAGCGCCGGACATAGTCGCCTTGCGGGTCGAACTTCTGGCCTTGCGACACGGGGTTCATCACGCGGAAGTACGGCTGCGCGTCGCATCCGCACCCAGCGGACCACTGCCAGCCGGAGTTGTTCTGCGCCCAATCACCGTCGACCAGGTGACGCATGTAGTGCGACTCGCCAAGCTTGTAGGACAAGAGCAGGTGCTTGGTCAGGAAGCTCGCGCTGATCATGCGCGCGCGATTGTGGACCCACCCTTCCGTGAGCAGCTGGCGAGCAGAAGCGTCCACGATCGGGTAGCCGGTGTGCCCGCTCCGCCACGCCTCCCAACCCGGGCCATCGTCCCGCCACGGAAAGCCCTCGAAGTCGGCGCGAAAGGGCCGCTCGAGCAGGCTGGGCCGGTCCCACAACGTGTGGTGAGTGAACTCGCGCCAGAACAGCTCGTTCTCGAATTTCTCGGCGCCGAGCGCGAGGGACGGGTCCGAAGCCGCAGCCGCGCGGACGGCGCACAGCACCTGCCGCACCGAGCTCGTGCCGAACTTCAGATCGGCCGAGAGCCTGCTCGTGCCGTCGTGGTCCATGCGATCGCGCTCTGAACCATAGTCGCGGAGCCCAACCTCGAGGAAGCGCTTCAGCCGCTCGCGTGCAGCGCGCTCCCCCGCCACGATCGCACGAGCGAGTGGCTCGATGCCGAGCTCGGCCGGGCTCGGCAGCGACACCTCGGGCACGAGCGAGGACCACGCCCCGCTGCGAACTCGTTTTGGCGCCGGGAGCGGCTTCGCGAGCGACAGAGCCTTCTTCGCCGCGCGCGCGAACGGGGTGTACACCGAGTACACGCCGCCCGAGCCGGTGCGCAACGTGCCGGGCGTGAGCAACGTCTCGCCCTCGTACAGCACGAAGCGCTCGCCCAGCGCGCTCTTCACTCGGCGATCCCGCGCGCGTGCGAAGGGCTCGACCCAGCGCTGGGCCACCACGCGATCGACCTTCAGCGCCTCGGCGATCGTCGGTACGACCTCCACGCTGCGACCTGCGACCACGTGGAGCTTCGCTCCCAGGTGCGCGAGGTTGTTCTGGAGCGCCTCGAGCGCGCCCAACAAGTAGACCATGCGGTTCGGCAGCTCGCGCGCAGCCGCCGGCTCGAAGAAGAACGGGTCGAGCACGAACAGCGGGATCACCTCGCCCGCTCGGCACGCCTCGGACAGCGGGCCGTGATCCGAGACGCGCAAATCCTTGCCGCGAAACCAGACCAGTGTGCGCATACAAAGTGCGAACGGCGCGAGAGGTCTCGCGCCGCCCGTGATGGTGTCAGCGAAGGCTCAGAACGGCAGACCCTTGAGGTCTTCCGGCTTCATGTCCTTCATGCCCGTGAGAAAGTCCGCGATCGCCTTGGTCGGGAACTTGGTGGTCACGGTGAGCATGTCGCCCTGAACGTCGAGCTTGGCATTCTTCACCGCCGGCAACAGCGGCTTGATGAAGGCCATCTTGCCTTCGGCCATCTTGTCGATCTCGGGCAGGGTCTTGTCGAAGTCCTGCTTGATCTTGGCGCCCTTGGTGGTCTTGGTCACGACCTTCAGATCGTAGTCGCCGCCGGCCTCTTTCATCTGCACCGTGATGTCGTCCTTGACGTACTTGGCCCAGATGACGTGGCTGGTTGCGTCGCCGAACTCGCCCGCGCCGTCGCCGCCCTTGATGGCGGCCTCGAGCGTGGCCTTGTCCTCGCCGATCAGGACCTTCTCCTTGCCGACGATGGCGATGACGCTCTTGCCGCCGTCTTCCATCAGCCAGCTGGCGCCGCCGCCCTCTTCGCGCTTGGGGGCCTTGCCGCTGCCGGTCTCGATCGCCTTGGCGATCACGTCGGCGGGCTTGTCGGCCTTGGAAAAGTCCACGCCGGCCACGATCACCATGTTCTTGTTGTCTTTGGTGGTGCAGACCGCGATCTCCTTCATGGCGGTCAGCGGCTCGATGCCGCCGTCCTTCATGATCTTGAGCACCTCCTCCGACTTCTTGCCGTCCTTGGACATGGTCATGCCCTTGGCCATCAGACCCTCGAGCGCGCCGCCCGCGCCGCCACCGAGCAGCTTGCCGGTGTTGACGTAGGCGCGACCCTCGTCGCAGTTCTTCGGCATGTGCGAGAGGATGCCGCCGCCCGACGCGGGAGGCGTCGCCTCCGCCGGCTTGGCCGTGCCGCCACCGGCCGCTGCTGCGGAGCCGCCCGCGGGCGCCGCGGAGCCTTTGGCCGCACCGGAGCTCGCCGCGCCGCTCTTGGCGGGCTCGCCGCTCGCGCTGGTGGTGGTCCCGCTATCACAGCCCATGAGCGCGCCAGCAGAGATGAGAGCCAGCGCCGCGATCGACCTCTTCATTCGGTCCTCCTCAAAAGAACGCCCCGTTGTTGGGCGGGCAGCCGTATGGGCCACAAGGCAAGCGGAGTCAATGCTCAGCCGCGCACACCCTGTTGCCCAGGCCGCAAAAGTTCTGCCCCCGTCACCTGCTTGGCGAACGGCGGTCACTCATACGGTCCGATCGCGGACTTCTTCTCTCTCGGCTGGCGCTGCGCGTGTCGACCGTACGCGCGCCCGCTCCGGAGACCAGAGGGATCCGTGCAACCAGTCGAAGAGCGGCACGGTCACGTTGAAATTCCAACGTTTCATCAAGGCCGGATCGTGGTGCCGCGCATGGAGCTCGCGCAGCACGCCGACGAGCCGGCTCCTCCCCACCCGAGAGCCTGCGGGCAGGTGGTAGGCGAGGTGCATCCACTCGTACGCCAAGAAGAACAGCATGCTCGCGATCACGAACAGGAGCGCCACGTTGGCGCTGAGCAACAAGAACAGCCCGAGCGCGAGGGGGACCACCAGCCCGAACACCAGCACGATGGCGTAAGGCGGCATCAGGATCAGGAAGGCTTCCTGCGCAGAGCGCATGGCCATGTCCTCGCGGCGGTAGATGACGTGATGCATCAGCTCGTGCCGTTCATACAAGACGCCCAGCCCCGGGCGGCGCGCGTGGAGCACGTCCTTGTGCACTCGCCACTCGAAGCCCCAGCCCCCGAGCAACGTCAGTGGGAACGCCAACCACTGCGCGGGCTGCACGTCGGCGAGCAGCCAGGCGGCGATGCCCATGACGCTCGCGCCGAACAGCGAGGGCGCGAGCAGGTGCAAGAGCGGGCTGTAGCGCCGAGGCACAGTCGCCACGATCTCGGCGCGGCGACGCTCGTGCACCTCACGCTCGTGCTGTCTGACGACGCGGTCCATGCCTCATGCTAGGACGGAGCCATGGTGCGCGCACGTGTTCGGCTGGTGCTGGTGCTCGCAGGATTGTCGAGCGCGGGGTGTGGCGCCTGGCTCGGGCTGCCCAACCCGCAAGCCAGCCAAGCGGGCGGCGACTCGGCCTCGAGCGGCCAAAGCAAGAGCGACGACGCGCTGTTCGAGCAGTACGAAGCCGCTCTGAAGAAGAGCCAGGCCACACCGCAGGACATGCAGGCCGCGTTTCGCGTCGCTGCGCAAGTGCAGCTGCTCCACGATTTGGGCGTGGTGGAGCGCAAGGGCTTGGACTCGGGCAAGCTGGTCAACGAAGCGGAGATGACCGTCGACCTCGCGCTGCTCTCCAACAAGGACGATGACAGCCAAGCCATGGGCGCGATGGCCAAAGGTGGCGTGTACCTGTCGGTCGGGCGTGCCGCCGAGGCGGTGAAGCTTCTGGAAGAGGCGATGACGCTCGCGCCCAAGCCTGGAGTGCTCGGCTCGCTCTTGGCCGCGTACGACAAGACCAGCGCAGGCAAAGACAAGATCGCCGCGGCGTGCGCACGAGCCAGGCCCAACGCGGCCGACGACGACGCGCTGTTCGGGCTGCTCGCGGGTTGCATCGAGCGGCTGGGACGAGACGGCCTCTCGTGGCCCAAAGCCAAGGAGGACCTGGCCTTCTACGACCAGGAGAGCGAGCGCCAAGCTGCGCAAGCCGCCGCGCGCCGCGCCGAGGAGGAGGCTCGGCGTGAGCAGCAGCGACAAGCAGCCGAAGCTCAGCGACGCGAGCAAGAGGCGCGCGCGCGCAGCGGCTCGAGCTCGAGCTCCTCGTTCTCGAGCGGTGCCAGGGGCGGAGGCTCGAGCGGCACGGCAGGCTCACCCGCGAACGCCAGCTACTCGCTCTCGCTCAAGAACGAGTGCAAAGAGACCGTGCGCCTGTTCTACGGCCAGAAGCCCAAATTTGGCAGCGGCACCTATTCGTCGATCGGCGCCAACACCTTGCAGTCCAAGTCTGGCAGCGTGGGCGACATGATCTGGATCGTGGACAAGTCGGACAACGGCATCTCGAGCTACATGCCGCGCGCCGGCTCGCAGAACGTCGTCATCACGCCCAGCTGCTCGGGCTTCGCGCCGAGATAGCTCTCGCTCTACTGGCACACGCCGCGACTCGGGTGCGAGCACGTCTGCCCGGCCGGGCACGGCGGATGGCGCTCACCACACCGGCGCGGGCGACCGCCCGTCGCAGCGGACCCAGGCGCAGAGGAGGCGACCGCGGGCGGCTTCGCGACAGAGCTCGCCGGCGCCGACGTGGTGGCCGATGCGGTGGCTGGCGCCCCTTCGCTCGTGGTGAGTGGCGCAGCGCTCACACTCGCGCTCGCCGACGCGATCGAGTCGGAGCTGGCAAGCCCCTTGGACGAGGCCGCTGCCTCCGCGCTCGCTCCCGAGCTGCGATCAGCGCTCGCCGCCTCGGTGTTTGGTTCGCAGGCAGCCAGCAAGCTGACAGCCAACAGCGCGCGTAGCGCCGAGCGAGACGGGTGCGTCATTGGTAGATTCTACTTTCCGCCGAGGTGGCTGTGAGCAAAACCCCCGTTC
>CAZXMG010000144.1:0-12853 GCA_964641275.1 uncultured Polyangiaceae bacterium | reverse complement strand
GAAGGCGAGCTGACGGCGCGGATCCTGACGATCCTCGAGCGCAGGCACCTGCGCGACTTTCCACCTGGCGTGCGGCCGATGTTGCGCGACTTCCATGGAAAAGCTCACGGCACCGTGCGCGCCAGCTTCCGCTTGGAGCCCGACCTGCCCAGCGAGGTGCGCTTCGGGTGCTTCGCTGCCGCGGCTGGCACGCAGTACGACGCCGTGGTGCGGTTCTCCAATGCGTCGCGCGTGGCTGGGAGCGATAGACAGCAGAACCAACGAGGGATGGCCATCAAGTTGATCGTCGGTGACCAGCACCAGGACTTCTTGCTGTCCGACTTCCCGGTCAACTTCATGGCCGACGTGTACGACGCGTACGAGTTCTACCGCGCAGAAGCGGCCGATCGACCGCTGGCCTTCTTCCTTCGCCATCTCGACAAGTTCGCGATCACGCTGATCGGTTCCGCGTTCCGCCAGCCTCGCGACGTGTTCGACCTCGAGTACTTCAGCCAGACGCCCTACAAGCTCGGCCCCAAGGCTTGCAAGTACATCGCCAAGCCCGCGTCGGCCGACGCGGGGCCGGACATCCCCAGCAACATCGAGGACAACCCCGACTTCCTGCGCGAGCGCATGGAGACGCGCCTGTTGTGGTCCGAGCAAGCTGTGGGCACGAAACACGAGGACGCGCGGCGAATCCGTTTTGACTTCTTCATTCAGCCCCAGCGCAGCCCGGTGCGCCAGCCGATCGAGGACGCCAGCTTCGAGTGGCGTGAGGACGAGGCAGTTCCGATCAAAGTGGGCACGGTCACGCTGCATCCGGAGTGGAGCCCGTCGATCTTGTCCTCCGAGTCGCGCTGGCATGCCGAGCTCTTGTCGTTCAACCCCGAACACGCTCACGCCGACTTGCGACCGCTCGGCGGGCTGAACCGGGTGCGCCGCGCGGTCTACGAGAAGTTCGCGCAGATGCGCTTTCGGGCCAACAACGTGAAGGAGCTCGAGGGGCGAGCTGCCTTCCACGGTGGAGCTTTGCTCCGCCGACCCGCGCACAACCGCACGCAGGCCAACCGCAAGGAGTGAGCTCGATGGGCTACGGCAACGTGACGTTCACCATGGCGACCCCGCTCACCGGCGAGCTGGGGCGTTTCCTGCTCGGCACGGTGTTCGGGCTTGCGCGCTGGCAGCGCGACTTCGGGCCGCTACGCCGAATCTCGGCGCTGCACTTTGCGGGCTTCGCGCTGGTCCGGCCGCGTCTCTTCTCGAAGCCGTACGTGCTCTTCTTCAGTCTGTTCGACGGCTCTGCGGGCGCTTACCTGGCCGACTTCTCGGCGTTGGTGCCGGACTACATCGACGCGCTCTGGGGCAAATGCGTGCGCTACCCAGGCGCGCGTGAGGCAGAGAAGTTCGTGAACTGGCTGAACGAGCACGCACTGTCGGATGAGCGCGGCCACGAGGGGAGGTACGAGTATCACGGGTACAGCGTGGACGCGGAGAGCGCGGCCGCGGCGCCCCGATCGGCGGAGCTCCGGCGTCTTGCTCCGATGCCTCTCATCGAGTCCGCGATCGAGCTCATGTTTCGTCTGGAGGCGCTGGAAGGGGGGCGTGCCGAGCGTCCAGTGACGAAGGAGGACATCCTCAGGCTCGCCTCGGAGGTGCTGTGACCAGCTCCACGGGCGCGTTGGCGCCGCTGCTCGCCAAAGCGCCGCTCGAGCCGGAGAACATCCAGAGTGATGTGTTGGGTGGGCATGGCTTCTTGTCCGCCGCGCCGCCTCCGGCGCGTGGAGGCTACGTGTTCTTGCGCTTCCAGGACCAACACGGCCAGCCTACGCCTCAGGCCGCGCTCCAGCAGTTCTTCCGCGATCATGTGCCCACCTGGGCGAACGCTTGGCAGGACCTGCGCCTCAACGTGGGTTTCACGCATCACGGTCTGAAGGTGCTGCTCGGCCGGCCGGAGACGGCACAGCTCCTGGCCCAGGTCGGCGAGCCGTTCGAGGACCTAGCCGCGACCATGGCGCGACGAGCAGAGGCGCTGGGTGACGTACCCGAGCAGGGCGACACGAGGCCTGCTCAATCTTGGTCCCTTTCGGACGGAGAGGCGCGCGCCGACGGCGTGGACTACGTCGACGCGGTCGTCTTGGTGTTCGGCACCCGCTCCGACGAAGGAGCGCACCGGCTGGCCGAGCGCATCGGCGAAGCGGCCAGGAAAGCGGGGCTTCGCGCGCATGTCCGTTTCGGGACGGCGCTCGCCGACCAACGGGAGCACTTTGGTTTCGTGGACGGCATCTCGCAACCGCTCGTCACCGGTGTCGAGGTGGACCCCACTCCGGGCCGAGACGACATGGTCGCGCACGGGCATGGAGTGGTGGATGGTAACGGCGTGTGGCGGCGCCTTCAGCCGGGGGAGATCGTGCTCGGCTACGACGACGAAGAGGGAGCGTTCGACGGCTCGCCACTGCTGCGCAACGGGACCTTCTTCGTCTTGCGCCGCATCGAGCAGAACGTCGCGGCGTTCCAAGATTGGCTCGCGGCCGAAGAGGCGCGCGTGGGTATGCCGCAGCCTGAGCTGGCCGCGCGGCTGATGGGGCGCAGGTACGATGGCGAGCCGCTCGTCTCTCCGGGCGACGGTGGTCTCAACGACTTCCGCTTCGCGCAGGATCCAGACGGCGCGCAGTGCCCGTTCGGCGCCCACATCCGACGCACCAACCCGCGCGACATGTCCGGGCGCCTGGCCGACCGCTCGGAACGCCACCGGATGTTGCGTCGCACGCTCACGTTCGCAGAGAGACCATCCGGCGAATACGTGCCCGTCACCACCTCCCGCGGTTGGCAGCGGTCGAGCTCCTCCGCCGCGAGCGCCGAGCTTACCTACGGCATGTGGTTTGGCTGCTTCTGCGCGAACATCGGCCGCCAATTCGAGGTCGTCCAAGGCGGGTGGGTGAACGGCGGCGAGAGCGCGCCGCGCAAACTGTTCACACGTGACCCGATCGCTGGCACGAACCCGTGCGGGACGGGCGACTTCATCCTTCCGGGGCCAGAAGTGCGGGTGCTGAAAAACGTCGCGTCGTTCACCAAGACGGCGGGCGGTGCCTACTTCTTCGTCCCCGGGCGGCACGCGTACCACTTGATCGTTGGGCTGCCAGCGCCCGTCGAGCAAGGCGCGGTCGAGCAAGGCGCCGCCGAGCAGCCTCGCCTCGAGCAGGATGTTTTCGCGTCCTGGGGAAGGCGACAGGAACGGCGCGCTCCGCCGTCCGTCGCGCACGGCGGCACCGCGCGCCAGATCTCGCAAGCGCTGGGCTACGCCGGGCGATCGACCCCCCGAGACGGCCGTCGGGCTCACCCAGCGCCGAGCTCGCTCGACCCGCGCGAGCTGATCCGCCACCAGCGCGACCACAGCGACGTGACTCCCGAGGAGCAGACGCTGGTGCTGTTCGCGGCCATTCGATCCGACCAAGTGGACGAGGCCCGGCGCATGCTCGGCCCAGGGCGCGCGCAGCTCGACGCAGCTTTGGATCAGGTGCTGTACACGTTCTACGGCGACGGTCCGCGGCCCTCGATCCACCACGCTCGTTTCCTGATTACCGCGCAATTTCAGCGCTTCGGGCCGGTTGACCCAGCGCGCCCGCGGGCCGGGTCACGCATCGAGCGCGACCTGCTCCCGGGTGGGCATCACCTTCTCTTCGTATGCAAGTACGACGGCACGCGCAGCGAGCTCGTTCGAGCGCTCGCCGAACGGGGGCGGGCGCTGCCATTCTACTTGTGCCGCGGTTGCCCGAGCGATCCGAGCGAGAGCGTGCTCCGCTTCCGCTACTTCGTGGCGACTAGGGAGCTGCCGGTCGCCTTCGCGTACCAGGCCTATTCTGCGCCGGCGTACCGCGTTCGCCGCGCGCTCACGTTGCGCGAGCGCTTCGTCTCGCTGGTCGCGGATCTCACCGCACAAGACAGCGCGGCCAAGGCTCCCGAATGGATCCAGGAGTTCTTCGAGAGGACGATGCCCGGCGCTGGCGCGCCCGCTCAGTCGCCGAGCCCTGCGCGCGAGAAGCGCTCCAAGTAGCGCTCGAGCTGCTTGGTCGCGGTGCCGCGGTCGGCGGCGACCCGCTCCGCGGCGGCACGCCAGTCGATGTCTTCGCGCCGGGTGGCGCCGAGCGATCCGCTCAAGGCTGCGAACAGCAGCGGCTTGATGTAGTCCTCCACCAGCTCCTTCACGTCCTTCCATTGGCGCGGTGAGCTGCCCGCGTGGTCGGCGCCGAACGCGTCGGCCGCGCGCGCCAATAGCGCCGGCCAATCGCCGTCGGGTCGCTCTGCCCCGAGCGCCGGCTTGGCGACGGGCTCCGCCACGCGGAGCGCGCCAGCGTGAAGAACGCGCCGGCAGGTGTCGGCATCGATGCGATCGACCTCGGGCAGGCGGTTGGCGAAGTTGATGAGCTCGCGGAAGTTCCCGTCCCAGCCGTGGCTGCGCAAGAGCTCCAACGCCGAGGGCTCGAAGGCTTCGAGCAGCGGACGATCGCCGCGCAGACGGGCGCCGAGGTACGCAGTGATATCCTCGAAGCGTTCGCGCAAGGGTGGGACCTCGACCACCTCGGCCGCCAGCCGAAACCACAGATCCCGGCGGAACGAGCCGTCGATGCAGGCGGCGCGCAAATCCCTGTTGGTGGCTCCGACGACCCGCACGTCGGAGACCTGCACCGTGCCGCTGCCCGTCTTGGTGAACTCGCCGCGATCGAGGAAGCGCAGGAACACCGCCTGCACGTCGAGGGGGAGCTCTGCGAGCTCGTCGAGGAACAGCGTGCCCTGGTGTGCAAGCTCCACGGCGCCGGGCGTGGTGCGGGTCGCACCTGTGAACGAGCCCTTCTCGGCCCCGAACAGCTCGCTCAGCACCAGATCCTTGCCGAACTGGAATTGGGCGCAGTTGCGTGACACGAAGGGTCCACGCGGCCGCGTGCGCGAGTGGTAGCAGCGGGCCAGGCCTTCTTTGCCCGAGCCCGAGGGGCCGAGGATCAAGAGCGCGGAGCCTGGCCGCCCGGCGGCCTCGATCACCTGCTGGACCGCGCGCTTCATGGCTTTGGAAGCCACGATCAAGCCAGCCGCGCCCAGCTCTTGCTCGGCGCGGTAGCGGGCCGTCTGGCGTTCGACGTACCGGGTGATCTGCCGGAGCGTGGACAGCCAGCGCGCATCCATGGTGTGAACGGCCTCGACGATGAGATCCGTGTCGTGGTCGAGCGCGGCGCGCCCCAAGGTGTCCTCGAGCTCCGGGCCGGCACGCTTCTTCTCGATCCGCGCGCGCGCTGGCACGCCGCGGCGGTCGAGCCACCGCTGGACCGCTAGCATCACCGCGGGCGCAAATTCCGACTCGTTCGTCCAATCGGCATCGGCGGGGGCGTCCTGATCGCCGGAGACGGGTCGCGCGGGAGCCAGGTGCAATCGCAGATTGGCAACGGAGGGGAGCGCGACGCGCGTGTCAGCTGGCAGCTCCAGCCAGGAGCCATTGCGACTGGCGAGGTCGACGACCTCCAGCTCGTCCTCGCGCAGGCGCACGAAGACGTGGTTCGACGACACGCTGGGGGACGCGGTCGTCACTTGCCGCGCGACGCTGTTGCCGAGCAAGCCTTCGTCGAGCTCGCTCAGATCCGGCTGACGGCCGACGAGCACGCTCTGGCCAGCGTGGAGCTCGATGGGCGCTTCTTCGCGTTCATCCGTTCGGACGTGCAGACGCATGCCGCGATGATGTCACGAGACGGGCGGCGATCGGTCGTTCACTCGGCCGCGAGGGCCCGCTGCAGCTCTTCGGCAAGCGCCTTGGCGGCCGCTGGAGTCAGGGGCTGAACGGGCCACACGACGCCCAGACCGTGCTCTTCATCTGGCTTGGGAATGATGTGGAAGTGCACGTGGAAGACCGCCTGGTGGGCCAGCGGTCCGTTGTTCTGAAGCACGTTGAAGGCGCTCGCACCACTGACCTTCTTCACGGCACGGCACAGGCGGGGCAGCACGCGGCCGATCGCGGCGCTCGACTCGTCCGACAGCTGATCGAGCGTCTCCGCCGGCTCCTTGGGGATGACCAGCGTGTGCCCCAAGGACAGCGGGCCGATGTCCAGGAAAGCGAGCACGTGCTCGTCTTCGTACACCCTGTGGCAGGGGATCTCGCCCCGCAGGATCTTGCTGAAGATCGTCTCCATGCTCGCCTCCTTCGATCGTTCAGGCGACGGCCACGTTCTCGTTGACGGGAGGAACCGAGCGCGAGCGCTCTTGCGCCGTCTCGTTGACCTTGACGCTGACCAGCTTGGACACGCCGGGCTCCTGCATGGTCACGCCATAGAGCACGTCGACCGACTGCATGGTTTTCTTGATGTGAGTGATCAAGATGAACTGCGAGCGATCCGTCATGCTTCGGATGGCCTCGTTGTAGCGAGCCACGTTGGCTTCATCGAGCGGGGCGTCGACCTCGTCGAGCACGCAGAATGGGCTGGGTTTGAACTGGAAGATCGCGAAGATCAGCGACACGGCCGTGAGCGCCTTCTCTCCGCCGCTCATGAGATCGATGCTCGACAGCTTCTTGCCGGGGGGCTGTGCCAAGATCTCGATGCCGGTCTCGAGCATGTCGTCCGGGTTGGTCAACCGCAGCTCGGCCTGACCGCCGCGGAACATGCGCGGGAAGAGCACTTTGAACTTCGCGTTGATGCCCTCGAACGCCTCTCGGAACAGCCGCTTGCACTCGCGGTTCATCTGCACGATCGCGTCCTCGAGATCCTGCAGCGCCTTGTCCAAGTCTGCCTTTTGGGTGGTGTAGTACGTGTAGCGCTCCTCGGCCTCGGCGTGCTCGCGCACGGCGTCGAGGTTCACCGGTCCCATGCGATCGAGCAGCTCGCCGAGCTCGGTGATGCGCGCCTTGTGGGCGGCGTCGACCGGTGGGCGCTTGTGGTAGTCACCCACCACCGTCGGCAGCTCGAGCCCTCGGAAGCGCTCGCGCACTCCGTCGAGCAGGTGCCTGCGCTCGATCTCGAGCTTCGCCAGGTTGGTCTCGCGCGTGCGAAGCTCGTCGGTGGCTTGCGCGGCCTCTTTCTGCACGCGTTTGAGATCGATCTCGGAGATCGAGAGGCGTCCGCGAATGTCGTCGACGGCCGTCTTGGCCAGGGCCAATGCTTCGTCCGCGGCACGCGCTTCGACGACGGCGACGGACAGAAGCTCGCGCTCGACGATGATCTTGGCGGCTGAAGCGCCCGCGCCGACTGCACACTCGCCACGCTCCTGCTCGAGCCGCTCGCAGCGCTGCGCCATCTCCTCGCAGCTCCTGCCCAGCCTCTCGACGGTCTGGCGCACGCCGAGCGCCCGCTCCTTGGCCTGGGCCAGGAGCACTTTGCGCTCGGTGACGACCGACTGCTGACGCAGCACCTGATCGCGCCAGCTCTCCGACACCGCGCGTGCCGTCTCGGTCTCGCTGTCTGCCGAGAGCTTCTGCTCTTTGGCACTGTCGAGGCCGAGCGTGGCTTCGGATTGCGCCTGAGCGGCCTGTGCGAGCCGCTCGGCGAGCGCGGTGCGCTCGACTCGTACGGTGCCGAGACGCTTGTCGATCTGGGCGAGCTGCTCCTCGCAACGTTTCAGATCCTTCTCCGCGGCCATGTGCGCGATCTCGGCGGCGTGGGCCTCGTTGCGCGCGCGGTCGAGCTCGGCGCCCGTGTCGCTCAGGGTGGCGCGGGCCGCCGCCTGCGTCTCGAGCAGCGAGCTCACGCGATCCGAGCGTTCGCTCACCGCCTCGTGCAGCTCGCGCATCTCTCGCTTGTGCTCGACCAGCCCTTCCGCCACGGCGTTGCCCGCGCCGCCGACCACCGACCCATCGGGCGCGTGCACGGCTCCAGCGAGCGTGACGACGCGGCCGGTGTGGCCAGCGGCCAGCGTCGCGCGTGCCGCGGCGTCGTCCTCCGCCAAGGCCACGTCGCCGAGCAGCGTGCGCGCGAGGATCTCGTCATCCGCCTCGAAGCGCAGGTGATCGATGAGCAGTCCGCGCCCGCAGCCCAGGGCGGCGCGATCGTCGTGCGCGCGGCCCGCCACGTGGCGCGGAAACCGCGGAATGATGCCGGCTCGACCCTTGCCGGCACGAGCGAGCTCGGCGAGCAGCTCGCGGCCGCGATCCAAGTCGCGCACCACCAGCCACTCGATCTTCTCGCCCAGCGCTGCGGCGAGCGCGTGTGTCAGCTCTGCGGGGGCCTCGAAGAAGTCGGCCACCAACCCCAAGATGGTCGGGTCCTTCGAGTCGGCCAGCGCGCGCGAGCCTTGGCCCACGCCCTCGTGCCGCGCGTGGATCTCCTCCAGTGCGCGCAGGCGGTTGCGCTTCTCGCCCAACAGGCCCTTCTCGCGCTCGACCTCTCGATCCAGCTCCACGGCCTGCTCGCGCTGCGCCTTGAGCGCCTCGGTCAGGCGCTCGCGCCGCGCGGCCGCGCTCTCCCTCTCCTCGGTGAGCGTGATCATGTGCTCGAGCAGGCCCTCGCGGCGTGCGCTCGCGTCCTCTTGCTCGATGACCAAGCGCTCGTCTTCGTCCGAGAGCGTCTCGCTGCGGCGGGTCATGTCCGCGTGCCGCTCCTCGAAGCCGCGCAAGGTGGCCTCGAGTGAAGCGACACGTGCGCTCAGCTCCGACGCCAAGCGCCGGCTCTCCGACAGGCGCTCGTCGGCGTCTTGCGCGCTCTGGCGCAGCTCCTCGAGCGTGGCGAGCTCGCCGTCGGTGGCGGCCTGGCCTTCACTCAGCTCGGCCTCGGCGGCGGCGAGCGCGCCCAGCAAGCCCTCGCGCTCGGAGGCGAGCTCACTCAGGCGTTGGCTCAGATCGGCGAGCTCGACGGCCGCCGTGCGGCTCCTTGCCTCGAGCGTGCGAAAGCGCTCGGCCGCGCGCTCGATCTCCGCCTCGTGACGCTGCACCTCGTTGGTCTTGCGGAAGGCGTCGGTCTGGCAAGCCTCGGCCACGTCCTCGGCGGACAGCCCTCGCTCGCGCTCCACGGCGAGCTCCGCTTCGCGCGTGGCAGCGTCGGCCAAGAGCGCGCGCTCGTCCTCGGTCGCTCGCTCCCGCGCGGTCTCCTCGACCTGCGCGCGCACGATCAGCTCGAGCAGGCGGTGCGAGGACTCGCACAGCACCAAGTCTTCCAGCTCGCCCTTGTAGGAGATGTAGCGCTCGGCCTTGGCCGCTTGCCGCTTGAGAGAGGCCAAGTTGCGTTCGATCTCGGCGACGATGTCGCCCACGCGCAGCAGGTTCTGCCGGGTGAGGTCCATCTTCTGCTCAGCCTGCTTGCGGCGCGCTTTGTACTTGGTGATGCCGGCGGCTTCTTCGATCAAGAGGCGCCTGTCCTCTGCTCGAGCGGACACGATCAGACCCACCTTGCCCTGCTCGATGATCGAGTAGGCCTTGGTGCCAACGCCGGTGCCCAGGAACAGGTCCGTGATGTCTTTCAAGCGGACCACGGTCTTGTTGATCAGGTACTCGCTGGTGCCATCGCGATAGAGCCTGCGCGTGACCGCGATCTCGGCGTAGTCGCGGTACTCCAGCGGCAGCTCCTGCGCGGTGTCGCGCTCGCTGTTGTCGAAGGTGATCGTGACCTCCGCCATGCCGTGGGGGCCGCGGTTGCCCGAGCCGGAGAAGATCACGTCGGTCATGGCGCGTCCGCGCAGGTGCTTGGCGCTCTGTTCACCCATGCACCAACGAATAGCGTCCACGATGTTGGACTTGCCGCAGCCGTTGGGCCCGACGATGCCCACGATGTCGTGGTCGAAATGGACGACGGTGCGGTCGACGAACGACTTGAAGCCAGAGATTTCGAGCTTCTTGATGTGCATGGGTCCTCAGGAGCGGTCGGCGTGCCCGAGCAGGTCGGGGAGATGTAGTGTCACGCCATGTACGGTCACATCTGGTGGGTACACGGGTCCTGGCAGACGTTCAAGACTTGACAGGTGAGAGCTGTGCTTTCGCCACCCCTGCGCACACGTATGCCACGGATCCCGTCGGTGGACATCCCGCCAACCCCGCCGTCGCCTCGCCGTTTGCGCGGCCCGGTCTTGCCAATTGGCGTCGCGGATCGACTTTGTCTATGACCTGCGGAGGAGCTTCGATGCCTACGTACGAATACGCCTGCTCGTCCTGCGACCATCAGTGGGAGGCGGAGCAGTCGATCAAAGACGACGCGCTCAAGACTTGCCCCAAGTGCCACGCCGACACGGCCAAGCGCCAGATCTCGCGCGGCACCGGCTTCATCCTCAAGGGCGGAGGCTGGTACTCCGACCTCTACGCCGGCTCGAGCAACGCCAGCAAGCGACCCGCGACCGAGGCGGACGTGGCGGGCAGCGGCAGCAAGAGCTCCGAGAGCGCTGGCAGCAGCGCGAGCACGAGCTCGACGAGCGCGAGCACCGGCACGAGCGCGAGCACCGCGACGGCGCCGAGCACCAGCACGGCCTCGTCGGGCTCCACAGGCGGTCCGGCCAAGACCTGAAGGTCGATTCGCTGCTACCTTAGCGGCGTGACCCAGCGCACCAAGCTCGAGGAGATCCAGCAGAGGCTGGACGAGATGGACAAAGACCTCCTACGCGCGATCGAGAAGCGCGCGCGGGTGGTGGCGGATCTCGCCGGCCTCAAGGCCGACGCCGCCAAGGTCGCGCCGATCGTGGACGGTCAGCGCCTGCGCGCGCTCGAAGCCGCTGCCACGCCGCCGTTCCCAGCCGCCGCAGTGCGGCCGATCTTTGCCGCGATCGACGCTGCTTGCCGTGTGTACGAGGTGGCGCCGCGCGTGGCCTGCGTGGGCCCGGAGGGCGGCTTCAGCTGGTTGGCGGCGCAGCAGCACTTCGGACCGCGCGCCCAGTTCTTGCGCGCCGAGACCCCTGAGCGGGCGCTCGACGAGGTGGCCCGTTCGCAGGCCGACTTCGCCATGGTCGTGCTCGAGACCCTGCGTGAAGGCATCGCGTTCGCGACGATTCAGGCGATCGCCGCGCTCGACCTCAAGCTGGTGGGCGAGCGCGAGCTGTCGCACTCCCTGATGCTGGTCAGCCGTACGGGCAACGTCGCCGACGTGGAGCGGGTGTACGCGAACTCGCTGCACCACGCGCAGAGTGAGGCCGCGGTCTCGGCGCTGTTCCCCAAGGCCACGGTGCTGCACGTGCGCAGCGCGAACATGGCCGTGGACCTGGCGCGTGAGCACCACGGCGCGGCGGCCATCACGCCCCGCGGTGCGGGTGTGCCAAACGAGCTGCGCGTGCTCGCGGAGAATGTGAGCGACGAGGGGGAGCTCCGCATTCGCTGGGGAGTGATCTCGCGCATGCCGATGAGCCGCACCGGCAACGACGCCACCGCCCTGATCTTCAGTGTGCATGACCGGCCTGGCGCGCTCCTGGACGTGCTCCAAGCGTTCAAGGAGAAGAACTGCAACCTGCGCCGCATCCAGTCGCGTGCCATCCCGGGAGAGGGCTGGGAGTACGTGTTCTATGTGGAAGTGTTCGGCCACGTCACGGACCGGCCCCTGGTGGCGGCGCTCGACGGCGTGAAGCAACGTGCTCGCATGCTCAAGATCGTCGGCTCGTTCCCGCTCGACACCGCCGGTCCGCCACCGTCCAGCGAGGGCAAGCCCTCCGGCGAGCGCTGAGCGGCATGAGCGATCGAGCTCTGTGTCTCGGACGCAGGCATTTCGTCGCGCTCGCGGCGAGTGGCTTGCTCGGCGGCGCTGGTTGCGGAGGCGCCTCGCTGGTGCCCATCGCTGGCAAGCGCGTGGATCCCAAGCTGATCGATGAGAATCCGCTCGCGCTGCTGCCGCGCGGCATCGTCGTGTTCCAGAGCCTGGACGCCGCAGCGCTGTTCGCGACCGAGCTCGGGACGGACGTGGCCAAGGTCGTGAGCGCGGTGTTGCCGCTCGGTCCCGAGTCGAACTTCGTGCCGCAACGCGACGTGCGTCGCGTGGTTGGTGGGGTGTACGCGATGCAAGGTGTCGACTTCTGCGCCGTGGTGCAGGGCACGTTCGACGTGGCCGCGATATCGCGCGCGGCGGATGCGCGCCTCGCCGCCCCCGGCGGTGTGCCCTTGGTGCGCACGCGGTACGGCGACTACGACCTCTACACCGTCGGCAACGTGGGCTTCGTGATGCTGACGCCGCAGGCGATCCTGTCCGGCAACGAGATCGGCATGCGCCGCGCGGTGGATCGCCTGCGCTACTCTTCACTCGAGCGCGTCATCCCGGATTGGATGGTGACGCTGGCCGACACCAAGGACGCCAACCTCGTCATGTGTGGCGACTTCGGCGCGGAGAGCGTGATGGCGACGACGGATGGCATGCCACGCGCGGTGCCACGGCCGCTGGCTGGCTCGCCCGCTGCGCCCGTGCTGCAGGCCGCGGCCGCGCAGTTTCCTTTCCTGTCCGATCTGCGCGCGATGCGCGTGCTCGGCAACTTCAAGCCGCCTGGTCTCAACCTCGCGGGCTCGCTCACCTACGGCACCAACGAGAAAGCGCAGGCAGGCGCCAACGGGCTCCGAGGCGTGGCTCAGATGGCGCAGTGGGCAGGGCTCATCTCCAGCTTGGGCTTCGGGCGCACGCTGCCGCCCATCCAAGTGGCGGTCAGCGGCCTGGACGTGGGCTTCGTGCAGCCGGTCGACGTCGCGTTTGCGCGCACCGTGCTCGGCTACATGCAGGGCGCCATCAGGTAGCGCCGCGAGGTGATGTGGGGGCCTCGGGCCTTTCGCTCTCCGGGGGGCTCTGCGAGTGGGTGTGGGGGGCTGGGCCTTCCGCTCTCGGGGGGCTCTGCGAGTGGGTTTGGGGGGCTGGGACGTTCGCTCTCGGGCGTCCACTGGTCCCGCGGGCGCATGCAGCGCCAAAGGCCGGGCCAGCCGCGGCCGTTGGAGAGCCAAGCCCGGAGGGTCTCGGCGCCG
>CAZXMG010000143.1:0-13463 GCA_964641275.1 uncultured Polyangiaceae bacterium | reverse complement strand
GCCATGGAAGTTCCCGCCCGAGAGCAGCTCGCGCTCGCTCGAGTCGTGGCCAGCGCCAGGCAACGGCAACACCGTGGGGTTGTCCGTCACGCTGTTCATCTCGCGCTGGATCACCGTGAGCGCGTAGCCGAGCGCGTCACGCGTCGCGCCGTGCACCTGCGGCATGCAGCGCAGCGAGTACGGGTCCTGCACCTTGCCGCAGTGTTTGTGGCTCTCCATGATCTCGCTGTCCCCCAACATGGAGCGCAGGTTGGCCGCCACCTCGGCCTGGCCCGGGTGAGCACGCACCGCCATCAACCGCTCGTCGAACGGCCGCTTGGTGCCCATCAGCGCCTCCAGGCTCACCGCGCCCGCCACATCGGCCAACGTCGTCAGGGAGAGCGCGTCGGAGATCGCCAGCGCGCCGAGCGCGGTCATGTACTGCGTGCCGTTGATCAGTGCGAGGCCCTCCTTCGCGGCAAGCTCGATCGGGTGGAGCCCCGCGCGAGAGAGCGCTGCGGCGCTCGGCACCGGCGCCACGCCGGGCTCGTGCGAGAGCACCTCCCCCTCGCCCATCAGGCACAGCGCCAGGTGCGCGAGCGGAGCCAGATCGCCCGACGCGCCCACCGAGCCCTGCGACGGCACACGCGGCACCACGTCCGCGTTGAGCATGGCGAGCAAGAGGTCCACCACCTCGGGCCGCACCCCCGAATAGCCCAGCGCCACCACCTGCGCGCGCAGCAGCATCATCGCGCGCACCTCTGCGCGCCCCAGATCGGGCCCCACCCCGCAGGCGTGGCTGCGCACCAGGTTGCGCTGCAGCGCCCGGATGTCCCGCTCCGAGATGCGCGTCTCGGCCAGGGCACCGAAGCCCGTGTTCACCCCGTACACGAACGGTGCCTCGTCGCCCTGGTCCGCGATGGCGTCGATCGCCAAGCGCGAGGCGATCACCCGCGCGCGCGCCTCCGGGCACAGAGCCACACCGCGGAGCCCGCGGGCCACGGACACCAAGTCGGCGAGCGAGAGCTCGCGGCCAACCAACACCGGCGCGTCGCTGGGCACAGAGGAGGAGGTCATCTGGGGGCCTCGACATATCGCCGGCTGCGGCCCAACGAAAGAGCCTCGACCCGGGCCCGCGCGGGACTGAACGAACGGCTCGACGCTCGCGCCCCGCTTCCACTATGCTGCGCGCGCTCGCATGCGGTCTCTGCTCTTCTCGCTCACGCTGATCACGCTCGGCGCCGCCAACGTGGCCCGCGCGGCGGACCCGCCGCCAGCCGCCGAGGGTGGAGGCGTGGGAGCCAGCGCTGCGGTGGCACAGCCAGCGAGCCCGGCCAAGCCCGGCCCCAAGACCGCCCCCCCAAAGCCCGACGCCATCGTCAAAGACGGCGACAAGGTCGTCGGCACCGTGGTCGACGGCAAGTTCATCCCCGCCGAAGAAGACATCCCCAAGCGCGTGGAGAAACCGGCCAAGGACGGCTTCCTCGAGCGCTTCGTGCTCGAGTCGGCGCGCACCACCAGCCTGCCGCTCGACCCCGACTTCCTGATATTCAGCCTGCACGGCGAGTACGAGCTGCGCTTTCGCGCGCTCACCGACCTGCCGCTCACCGCGCCCATCCGCGGCGCCCTCCCCACCGACGACGGCTCCGAGCCCGAAGACCCCGGCCTGCTCGGCCAGAATTTCTATCTCTACCACTGGCTCCGCCTCAACGGCCGCATCGTGTTCCGCGACGACATCATCGGCGTGGCGCAGATCGACGTCCCGCGCGGCATGGTCGTGGGCCAGACCACCCAGTTCGTCGATCGCTCACGCGACCCGCTGAGCGAGCTCAACTGGTACGACGTGCATCCGCGCGAGCTGTACGTCGAGTTCCGCTCGCCGATCGGGTTGTTCCGCGTCGGCCAACAGACGAGCCACTGGGGCCAAGGCATCCTGGCCAACGACGGCAACCACCCGCAGATGTTCGGCGACACCCTGCGCGGCGCGCTCACCGAGCGTCTGCTCTACGCCACCACGCCCATGGGCAAGGACACGCCGCTGCTCGTGATGGTCGCCGGCGACTTCATCTTCGAGGACAACACCGCCGACGTGCTCGGCAACTCCCCCGAGCAACCCACCGGCGACCTGGCCGGTCAAGCCGTGGCCGCGGTCGTCTGGCGAGAGGACTGGGCAGAGATCGGCCTGTACGGCGTGTACCGCCATCAAGAGCGGGAGCTCCTGAGCCGCATCACCCCCTACGACGAGACGCTCGACGTCGGCGTGATCGACCTCATGGGCAAGATCCGCGGCAAGGTCCCTGGCACCGACGCCTACGCCTACGCCCACGGCGAGGCCGCGCTGATCGCGGGGCGCTCGAGCTACCTGCGCTCGAGCTACGTGAACCAAGCCGAGCCCACCCAGACGATCGAAGACGAAAGCGTGCTCAGCTTCGGCGCGAGCACCACGCTCGGCTTCGTGCACACCCGCAGCAACGACCAGCACCGCTGGGGCGATTTCGTGGCCGAGCTCGAGTGGGGCTACGCCTCAGGCGACGCCGATCCGCTCGACGGTACCACCCGCCGCTTCACGTTCGACACCAGCAAAAACGTCGGCCTGGTGCTGTTCGACCACGTGCTCGGCTGGAAGACGGCCCGCGCAGCCACCATTGCGCAAGACGAGCGCGTCGTCGGGCGCGCCAGCCCGGGCTTGCAATACCTGCCCTCCAATGGCGGCGTGTTCGGCGCGACCTACCTCAACCCGCGCATGATCTTTCGCCCCTTGCGCGAGGTCGACGTCAAGCTCGGCCTGGTCTGGGCCAACGCCACCGCCGACGTGGTCGACCCGTACCACGTGGGCGGCCTCGGCGATTACAAGAACTTCGACGGCGGCGACCCCACCTCGCGCGACCTTGGCGTCGAGATCGACGTCGGCGCCGACGTGCGCATCCCGCTCGAGCGCACCGTCAGCCTCGAGCTCGGCGCGGAGGGCGGCGTGCTCTTCCCGGGTCACGCCTTCGACAACGCCTCGGGGCAAGCCCTGCCCGAACAGATGCTGCTCAACACCAAGGTCGGCCTCCAGTTCTGACCCATGAAATACTTCGTCACGTTGCCCAGCGGGCACGAGCACATCGTCGAGATCCAGGAGGACGCGGCCGGCCGCACCTCCGTGACGGTGGACGGCGCCGCGATGGAGGCGAGCGCCGAGGCAGGCGCGAGGTCGGGATCGGGCCGCAGCGCCACCTCGATCCGCATCGGCAGCCGCTCGCTGGAGCTCTGGCTCGAGGGCACGCCGCCGAAGGTCGGCGTGATCGCCGACGGGCAGCGCTTCTTCGCCGCGGTGGAGAGCGAGCGCATGCGCATCCGTGCGGCGGGCAAGCCTAGCGCCGCAGCGGAGGGCGACGTGCGCTCGCCCATGCCGGGCCGCGTCGTGCGCGTGCTCGCCGCCGAGGGACACGAGGTCGAGGCGGGTTCGCCGGTGATCGTGGTCGAAGCGATGAAGATGGAGAACGAGCTCGCGGCGCCTCGCTCGGGCAAGGTGAAGAAAGTGCACGTCGCCGTGGGCACCACGGTCGAGGGCGGCACGTTGTTGGTCGAGATCGAGTGAACGCCACGTCGACGGTGCCGTTCCTCGCGCTGGCGCACACCCCCACGCCGTTGGTGCGCGCGCCCAGCGCCGTCGCAGGCCCGGACGTGGAGCTCTGGATCAAGCGCGACGACATGACCGGTGGGCCCGAGGCCGGCAACAAGATCCGCAAGCTCGAGTACCTGCTCGCCGACGCGCAGCAGCAGGGCGCCGACACGCTCGTCACCTGCGGCGGCATCCAGTCGAACCACGCGCGCGCGACGGCGGTGCTCGGCGCCCAGCTCGGCCTCTCGAGCGTGCTCCTGCTGCGCACCTTGGATCCGGATCTCGATCCGGCCAAGGCGCCGCTCAGCGGCAACGTGCTGATCGACAAGCTGATCGGAGCGGAGCTGCGACTGATCACGCCGGACCAATACCGCCAGCGCGCCGCGCTGATGGCCGAGGTCGCCGCCGAGCTCACCCGCGCCAGCCGGCGCCCGTACGTCATCCCCGAGGGCGGCTCGAACGGTTTGGGCGCGCTCGGCTACGTGCGCTGCATGGCGGAGATCGCGGCACAGCTCGCGGCGGGCGCGGCCGGTGGCGCGTCCTTCGATCTGGTGGTGCATGCCTGCGGCTCGGGTGGCACCGCGGCCGGGGTCGCGCTCGGTCTCGCGCGGCATGGGGTGGCCAAGGCGCTGCGCACCATGGCCGTGTGCGACGACAGCGCCACCTTCGAGGCCGTCATCCGGCGCATCATCGACGAGGCGCGCGCGCTCGATCCGTCCCTCCCCCCGCCCGCACCGTGGAGCGTCGACGACAGCGCGAAGGGGCCCCGCTACGCCGTCGCCAGCGACGAGCAGAAAGCCTTCATCGTCGAGGTCGCACGCACGGCAGGCCTGTTGTTCGATCCGGTCTACACCGGCAAGGCGCTGTTCGGAGTGCGGCGAGCGGCGCGCGAGCTCGCGGGCAAACGCGTGCTGTTCCTGCACACGGGTGGGCTGCCGGGGCTCTTGGCCCAGGCGGATGATTTTCGGGGCCTGGTCTGAGCGGCACGACCTGACTCAGCGCGCCCCGCACCAAGCGAGCAAAACGCCTCGATCCACCTGGCTCGAACCGTGCATCATGGAGGCCATGAAGCTCGGCGCGCACCGGTTCCTCACGGCCCTGCCCCTGTCGTGGCTCTTGATCGGGTGTGGCGCCACCGTCCAAGTCGACGGCACCGGCGGCTCCGGCGGCGAGGGCGAGTGCAACGGGTCCAACTGCACCACCCCGGCGTGCCCCGAGCTGCCCGTCGCTGCGGAGCCCTGCGATCTGCCAGACGGCACCGAATGCAGCGCCAGCGGCAGCGCGGAGTGCGCGCAGATCTTCCGCTGCGACCCGGTGTACCCGGAGGCGGGCGCGCCGAGCGAGTGGGTGTACGTCCGCGAGGAAGGCCCTGGCTGCGAACAGTGCCTGGCGGACCCGACATGCGACCCCGGTGACCTCCAGGTGAGCGAGTGCCTCGAAGAGGTCCCCTGCTACACCGCGAGCGCTTGTGGCACGGAAATATTGTGTGAAGACAGCAGCCTCCCCCAGCACGGTTGCCCGCCCGAGCCGCCCGACGGCGTGCCCTGCGCCGGCGAGAGCTTCTTCTGCGACTACGATCTCGGCGGCGGCTGCTACTCCAGCTACGTCTGTGACGCAGGAGCCTGGACGAGCGTCGGCGGCGGCTGTGACGGCAGCGGGTGAGCGCGACCTCCGCTAGAATGCCCAGCATGGGGAAGCTTCACACTTGCTTGGGCTGGGTCGCGCTCGCCTCCCTCGTTGCAGCCTGCAGCGCCAAGGTCGACGTGTTCGGCGGCTCCGATCAGGGCGGCGACGGACCGGGCGGAGGCACGGGAGGCGTGCCGGGGGGCGGCAACGGACAGGGCGCCGGACCTGGGAACACGAGCAGCTCGAGCAGCAACAGCTCCTCGTCGCAGAGCAGCTCGAGCGAGATGGTCACCAGCACCGGCACGGGCATGGGTTGCCCCAGCGGCCCGAACGACGACGCGGACATGGACGGCTGGAGCCCCAACCAGGGCGACTGCAACGACTGTGACGCGGCGCTCAGCCCCAACAACCTCGAGATCGTCGGCAACGCGATCGACGACGACTGCGACGGCGCATTCGACAACCTGCTCGCACCCTGCGATCTGGGCCTCTCGATCGACGAGGACGATCCGCTCGCGGCAGCGAGCGCCATCGAGCTGTGCAGGCTCAGCACCGCCACGAACGAGTGGGGCATCGCCACCGCGAGCTGGGTGCTCGCCGACGGCACACCTCCACCTGCCGCCCAGCTCGCGGCGTTCCACCTCGGCCATGGCCTGCTCGAGGACTTCGGCGACGTGGTGGTGCCACGCGCCGGAGCGACGCTCTTGGGCCTGTCCAACGGCCGCGCGCGCGACGCCAACGATCCGGACTTCGAGGCCACCAACAATGGCGGCAAGGGCTACGACAGCGGCTTCCCCATCGGCGCGCCCATCCCCTCGGTGACTTGCCCGGGACAGAACGTGACCACCGCGCACGACGCCGTCGCGCTCGAGCTCTCGCTGCGGGTGCCCTCCAACGCGTTTGGCTTCTCGTTCGACTCCAACTTCTTCAGCGCCGACTGGCCGGCGTTCGTGTGCTCTGCCTACGACGACGCGTTCTTTGCCTGGCTCGACCCCGCACCCACGGGTCAAGCGACCGGTCAGGTCGCGCGTTACGCCAATGGCAACCCGGTGAGCCTGAACGGCGCACCGTTCGACGTGTGCGGCTGCATGATGCCGCCATGCATGGCCGGCGGGCAGACCTACGCCTGCGCGCAAGGCACCGCTTCGCTCGTCGGCACGGGCTTCGAGACCTTCGCCGCCACCGGCTGGCAAACCACCACCGTGCCGCTCGAGCCTGGCTCCACGGTCACGCTGCGCCTCGGCACCTACGACGCCGGCGACGGCATCATCGTGTCCACCGCGCTGGTCGACGCGTTCCGCTGGCACACCAGCGCAGTCACGCTCGGCACGGTCGCCTCACCCTAGCGGCGCCACGTCCTTCCACCAGCTCGCGGCCAGCTCCCGGTCCTGCAAGGTGTCGATCTCCATGTAGCCGCCGGCGGTGTCCACGCGGTGGAGCTCGAGCAAATCGCGCGCGCGCGCGTGCTCCAAGAAGTCGATCAGGTAGGCCTTCTCGAACGAGCGCCCCTCGTTGAGCTCCTTGCCGGCGTACTCCTTGGCCACAGCGTCGAACGCGGACAAGAAGCCGCTCACTGCGCTCGGGCTCACCTTCATCACGCCGATGAACTCCCCCGAGGCAGACTCGCTCGCAATCTTGCGCGACAGGCGCACCACCCGCTCGCCCTCGGCCACGAGCTTCTCCGCGTCGGTCTCGGGGTGCTGCGTGCGCCCCACGTAGCGCGCGCGCCAGTCGGTGTCGCAGCCGAGCGCGATCGCGTGCGCGCTCTCGGTCACGCGCTTGGCGATATCGCGCGTGTACACGATGTCTGCGTACGTGGAGACGAAGCCGCCCTCCATGAAGCCGCGCGCGCACAGCAGCGAGAGCAGGATGTTGTTCGACTCCCAGCCGGCGTTCTCGACGAACGTCAGCTCCGGGTAGCGCTCACGCAGCACCTCGGCGCGGTAGCCACACACGAACACGATGTCGCGCTTGGCGAAGCCCGCGTGCGCGAGCGCGTCCAAGATCTGATCGAGCATCGGTCGCCCGAGCACCTCGACCAGGGTCTTGGGCACCTCCTCGGTCAGGTGCGAGAGCCGACTGCCACGTCCTGCGCCGATGATGATCGCCTTCACTCCGTCTTCGTACGGAGGAAGGGGCGCGCGCACAAAAGAAAAAAGGCAGGTGAGCCGAAGCCCACCTGCCCCTTCGCAGAGCTCGGAGTCGAGCTCAGCCGCCAGCGAGCACGCAGTTGACGTAGTCGGAGCAATCCGGATCGGCGGTGCACTCGGCACCGAGCGCCGCCGCAGCGACGCAAGCGGACGCGGCGCCCATGTCGCCCTCGGCCTGCACGCAGTCGGCGCACGCGTCGGTCGAGGCCTCGGGGCCCGGCGTGGTGCACACGTCGTCGTCCATGCACTCGGTCTCGCAGGGCGAGTCGACCGCACAGCCACAGCTCTGCAGGGTGAGCTCGGCAACGAGCAGGTAGCCGTCGGGGAATTGATCCTCACAGGTCGTCCCGCCGCCCGCGCCGCCGCCGCCGTTGACGCCGCCGCCGTTGCCGCCGCCGACACCACCGCCGCCGCCGCCGACGTCGCCGCCGCCGGTGCTGCCGCCGGTGCCGCCGCCGCTGCCGCCGGAGCCCGAGTCACCACAAGCGATGAGCGCGCTCGCCACCGCAACCACTCCAAGAAGCTTCATGTCCATATCTCCTCCAAGAAACTCTTTGCTTACGAACCACTGCCCCGAGAATGCTCGGCCTCGCACCCGCGGGGCCGGGTCGCTGGCAGCTGGACGGAACACATGTCCAGCCCTTTCCGTGAATCCGCGCGAGAGAAGCACAGACCGCCGGGTTTGGCCAACTCTGTTTCGAGTCGGTGACGAATCAGCCCAGCCTGGGGCGTGTTGCCAGACGCGTGCCACGCGCGAATCAGCTCACGAAATCCGCGTTTGGGCGTCCGCGGGGCCGGGCAGCCATGATCGCCGTGCCATACCCGGGGTAGCGCCCTTCGCGACCTCCCGGCCGAGCGTAGCGCCCGGAGGGCGCAAGCGAGGCCCGTGCTACCTTCTGCCATCGCCATGCGAGCAGCCCGATCCAGCGCGCGCGTACCTTCCCCGGAGGCGGACGTCGTGAGTCGGCACGAGAGCCCGCGCCTCGAGCGATAGCGCGCCGTTGCGAGAGCCCTCTGCCCTCTCGGTCCTGCGCCGCGTCGACGTGCGCCGCTGGGTGGTGTCGCGCTTGTGCGCGGGCATCGCCAGCACCGCCATTCGCGCGACGGTGTTGTGGGTGGTGTACGAGCGCACGCGCTCGACGGCGCTGCTCGGGCTGATCGGTCTGCTCTCGTTCCTGCCGTCGCCGTTCGCGGCGCTGTGGGGGGGCCTGGCCGCCGACGCGTACGACCGCCGACGCATCGTGCTCGGCTCGCAGGTCGTCGCGCTCTCGTGCGCTGCGCTGTTCGCCGTGTTGACCAGCCTTCCATCTGCGCACATCGGCTTGCTGTTCGGGGTGTACGTGTTGAACGGCGCGGCGCTCGCGTTCGAGGCGCCAGCGCGCCAGTCGATGCTGCCGCGCTTGGTGCCCAAAGAGGAGCTTGGCCGCGCCGTGACGGTGATGTCCACCGCGCAGGCGCTGGCGTTCGTGACCGGCCCCGCGTTGGCGGGCCTCTTGATCGCCAGCGGCGGGCCGCGGCTGCCTTGTCTGGTCGCGCTCGGGCTGTTCGTCGCGGGCCTCGCCATGGTGCTGCGCATGAGCTTGCCACCCGCGGAAGGGCCGCGCGCCGCGCTGGGCCTCGAAGCCATTCGCGAGGGGCTCCGCTTCGTCTACGGCAACAAGGTCGTGCTCGGCGCGCTGTCGATCGACCTGTTCGCGGTGTTCTTCGGCGGCGCCGCTGCGCTTCTGCCCGTGTACGCACACGACATCTTGCAGGTCGGCGCGCGCGGCTACGGCCTGCTCGCCGCCGCGCTCGATCTCGGTGCCGTCGCCACCAGCATCGCGCTCGTGATGTTGCCACCCATCAAACGGCTGGGGCGCGCCATCGTGATCGCGGTCGTGGTCTATGGCTTCGCCACCATCACGTTCGGCTTGTCGCGGAGCTTCCCCCTCAGCTTGGCGGCCTACGTGCTCGTGGGCGTGGCCGACCAGGTCAGCGTGGTCAGCCGCAGCACGCTCGTGCAAATGTCCACCCCCGACCACCTGCGCGGGCGCGTCTCCAGCGTGAACATGCTGTTCATCTTGGCCTCGAACCAGCTCAGCGTGGCGGAGAGCGGCTTCGTCGCTGCGCTCACCAGCCCACGGACGAGCGTCGTGCTCGGCGGCGTGTTGGTGTTCCTCGTCGCCGCGGTGATCGCCGTCTTGCTGCCGGAGCTGTGGCGCTACCGGCGGCCCGATCCGGAGTAGCGGGCGACTCAGTCCCGCACGCCCGTCGCGAGCGTCAGCCCCACGACCGCCCCGCCGCCCTCGCGGGGCTTGGCGAACGCAGTACCACCGTGTGCTTCGGCGATGCGTCGCACGAGGCTCAGGCCGAGACCGAGCGAGTCGCTGCTGCCCTTGGGCCGGCCGAAGAAGGGATCGAAGATGCGATCGAGATCCAAGCCTTCGAGCCCAGCGCCGCGATCGCGCACCTCGACCACGACCTGCTCGCGCTCGAAGCGGAGCACCACGTCGGTGGCGCCGGCGCCGTGGCGCTTGGCGTTGTCCAGCAGGTTGGTGAGCGCCCGCGCGATCAGCGTGGCGTCGGAGCTGACCGGGCGCGGCTCGCCCTCCACGCGCGGCGTGAGCGCGAGGCCGGCGCGCTCGGCGCTCTTCTGTGCCAGCGCGACCAGATCGTTGGGGCGCACGGTGAGCGCCGAGAACTCGAGCCGGCTCTGCGCCAGCAAGCCGCCGACCAGGTCGTCGATCTCCAGCACCTCGTGCTCGAGCTCGGCGTACATCTTCTCGCGGTGGGCCTTGGGCAAGGTCTCGTCGCGCACCAACTCGAGCACCAAGCGGATGCGCGCGAGCGGAGAGCGCAGCTCGTGCGACACCGACGCGAGCAGCTCGCGTTGGTCGGCCAGCTGCTGCTTGATTTTGCCAGCCATGTCTTCGATCGCGCGGGAGAGGTGCAGGATCTCGCGCGGTGGATGGCGCCGCAGGTTGGCGCGCACGTCGTAGTCGCCTCGCCCGATGGCGTCGGTGACGCGCACCAGATCCAGGATCGGCCGGCCGAGGTGGCGCGCGACCTTGTGGGCGAACAGCCACAACACACCGACAGACGCGATGATGCCGAGCAGCATGGGCAGAGGCCGCGGGGCGCCCGTGGGGCAAATGTCGACGCGTCCCAGCTGGCGACCGTCCCGGGTGGGATAGAGCGCGGTGCGCTTGCGAGAGCACTCCTCTTCGCCGTAGCTGGCGAGCGCTTCCCCGCTGGCGTCGCGCACGGTCACGTCGACGTTGAGCTCGCGCGCGATCTCCTCCGCCAGCTGGTCACGGCGAAGAGGCTCGTCCCAGCTCTCCGCGAAGCGGTTGGCCATCACCCGTTTGGCCCCCTCGTAGCTCTTCCACGACGAGTGCGCGTTGGCGCCACCGAGCGCAATCGACACCGCCACACCCACGCAAGAGCTGACCACCATGGCCACGCCGAACCAGAGGAAGAAGCGCCGATGCAGCGGCGCCACCATCTTGCGGCAGCGGGCGATCACCGGGTCGGCCACGGCCTCTAGCTCGGCTCCTCGGTCTCGCGACCGCTACCAGGGCCTCCTTCTCGCGCGAGCACGTAGCCCACGCCGCGGACAGTCTTGATCAGCTGCGGGTCGCCGAGCTTCTGGCGCAAGTGGGAGATGTGCACGTCGATCGTTCGCTCGGACACCACCACGTCCCCGCGCCCCGCCGCCGAAAGCAGCCGATCTCGCGGAATCACCTGCCCGGCACGGCGCGCGAGCGCGAGCAGGATGTCGAACTCGATGCCAGTCAGATCGCACACCCTCTCCGAAGCCGGCCCGGCCTTGTCAGTCGGCGCTGCGATGGTCACGCGCCGGTTCGCGATCTCGATGCTCACCGGCCCCACCACCAGCCGCTCGGCCTCCCCCTCGGGGCGCACTCGTCGCAAGATCGCCTTCAGCCGAGCGAGCAGCTCGCGCGGGTTGAAGGGCTTGGGCAAGTAGTCGTCCGCGCCGATCTCCAGGCCCACGATGCGATCGGTCTCGTCGCCGCGCGCCGTCAACATCACCACCGGGATGTCCGACTTCTTGCGGATGCGCCGGCACACCTCGAGCCCGTCCATGCCGGGCATCATCACGTCGAGAAGCACGGCATCGAACGTGCCCGCCTCGAGCTTCGACAGGGCCGACAAGCCATCGAGGGCTCGCTCCACCTCGAAGCCGTTCTGCGCGAGGTAGCTCTGCAGCAGATCGTGCAGGCGCAGATCGTCGTCGACTACCAGGATGCGCGCGGACATGAGGCCCGCGGCCGAGCCTAGCGCATCCTGGCCAGACGTCATCATCGCTCGGCATCCCCACCGCGGCGCCCGGGCTCACCGCGCTCAGCGTGGTGGCCGCGCCGCCGCGGCCGCTCCTCGCCCGCGCCCTCGCCGTCCGTGCTCACGTTCTGCGCAGCGCGCACGCACACGTCCGCCACCCGTGCCTCGAACGCGTCGCGCCGGGCCTGCGCGCGACAGCGCATGCTCGAGAAACCCGCCGCGTACCCACCGATCGTACCCAGCAAGAGCAGACCCATCACCAGTTTGCGCTTCATCGTCGTGCTCCTTCAGATCGAAACGGCGCTGCGGTACGGGCTGTGGCCACCACGGCCCCAGCCGAAACGACGCTCCAGGATCTCGGCCAGGCGTTTGCGTTGCTCGCTGTCGAGCGCGCCGTGCACTTGCCCGATCGCTTCGGTGATGGCGCCGCGCATTTGCTGCATCGCCTCGTCGTGGCGCGCGTAGATCGCACCCAGCCGTTCCGCGTCGAAGCTCTCGTCGCCCAACAGCCTCGCCAAGTCACCACGCGTGGCGTCCAGCTCCGGCCGGAGCGAGCGCGCCTTCTCGCGCACCTGGTCCAGCGCGCCCACGATCACGTTCTCCTGACTCGGGCTGGTCTCCAGCTTCATGAACAGCCGATTCAGGAACGCGCGCCGACCCCAGCCACCTCGACCCCAGCCACCGTGCCCAAACCGCCCGAAGCGCCCATGCCGACCGCGGCGGATCATCGAGATCAGCCCGATCAGACACGCCGTACCCACGAGGAAACCCAGCATCGTCGACCTCTCTTTCAGCCCACAGCTTGACCAACGCCGCGTGAACACGCGTGTGCATCGACGTGAAGTTTCGTGAACCTGGCCACCATGCTCCGGGCGGGGGGACCATGCTCCGAGCCGGGGGACCATGCTCCGAGCCGGGGGACCATGCTCCGAGCCGGGCGACCATGCTCCGAGCCGGGGGACCATGCTCCGAGCCGGGCGACCATGGCGCATGGATCTGCGCGCCGTCGCATGGTCGAGCCGTCCCGAAGGGCGTCCCGCCGACTGCTCGGGGCCGACCACGAAGAAAGCCGCCACGATCGGACGAGGCTCCCCGTGTTGGCGTGGGCTGGTCGCCTGTCGGTCGACTCGACCCCCACCGTCCGAGCATGGCCCCCACCCCCCGAGCAGGCCCCACCCGCCGAGCGGCTACCGGTAGAGCTTCGCGAAGGCTTGAGGGAGCTGGGTGTTGTCGAGGGCGTCGCGGCGCTTGTAGAACTCGGGCAGGGCGGCTTGGTAGGCCGCGTCGAGGCGGAGCTCGGCGGCGGGGCTCGCGCCCGCGAACATGGCCATGGCGTCGAAGCTGAGCTCGGGGATGCCCTTGAGCTCGCCGCGCTCGCTGAGGATCTGCGCGGTGACGCCGTACATGAGCAGCCCGCCGGGAATGGCGCCGAGCGCGGTGGTGGCGACGGCGGGGTAACACAGCCGCACGGTGTGGACGCCAAAGCGCTCCCGGATCTGCGACATGGTCTCGCGTTGCAGCTTCTTGGCCCCGGCGAGCGGGCCCATGGCGTAGACCGGATCGTCCGGCGGGTAGTCGTAGTCGCAGAAGCCGACCACCGACTCCCCCTTCGCGAGCAGGCCCGCCTCGGACAGTGGCTCGGCCCAGAGCAGCGACGAGCTTCCCATGAATTTGTTGGTGCGCTCGATGTCGACGGCCGTCGCCACCTCGACGTCCACGAGCCCGACCTTGCGGATGTTCTCGGGCGCGCCGAAGTCGGGGGTCTGCAGCACCACGTCGAACGCCACGTCGAGGTCCTTGACCTGCGTGGGGCCGTGCTC
>CAZXMG010000142.1:0-13557 GCA_964641275.1 uncultured Polyangiaceae bacterium | reverse complement strand
AGCCACAGCGCCCAAATCAACCGCGGAGCCCGTTTCATTTGGCTGCAATCTCTACCAGGTTCAGCGGGTCTCCGCGAGACAGGTGCGAGCGATGGCTAGGCAGCCGAACGCGTTGACGGCGCACCAGATCGCGAGGCCCGCGGCGCCGATCGGCCCGAACGCTTCGCCCAGCGCAGCCACCGAGATCAAGTAGGCTGCCGTCCCCACGCCCACGCCAGCCACCAGCGGGCGCGCCCGCTTGATCTGGAAGGTGAGCACCAACAAGGCGAACGGGATCAACGCGTTGGCCAGCGGCAGCAGACGATGCACCGACGCGCCCAGGAAGAAGTCCAAGTCCGCCAGCGGTCGCGCCAGCAGATCGATGGGCAACAGCGTGCGCGAGGTGAACAGCGGCGCGAAGAACAGCAGCCCGGGCCCCGTCATCAGCGCCGCGAGCCAGAACGATCCGGAGCCCAGGCTGGCGTCCTTGGTCTTGGTGCGTGCCCAGGCCAGCGCCAGCGCGGCCAGCGCCACGACCAGGCCCAACCGCAGCACACCGTTCCGGAGCGTGATGTGACGAACGACTGCGGCCGCGTCCAAGATGCCCGCACCGAACAGCCTCCTTCCCTCCTCGCTCGAGTCGACCACGCGCGCGTGCTTGGTCAACACCTCCTCGACGGCGTCTGGGTCCGTCACCCCCAAGCTCATGACCAGCGCCGCCGCCGCGGCCACGTGCGGAGAGGCCATGCTGGTGCCGTTCCAGCCGGGGAAGATCTCGCACTTGTTCTTGCCGCTCTGGCAGATCGTCTGCTGCACCACCGCCACTCCGGGCGCTGCGATGTCGACACCTTTGCCCCGAGAAGAGAACACCGCGAGCTTGTCGGAGGAGTCGGTCGCCGAGACACCGATCACACCCGCAGAGCCACCGGGAAAGCCGACCGCACCTTTGCTGTTGCCCGCGGCGGCGACGACCACGGTGCCCTGCGCGCGGGCGTGCGCGATCGCGTCCTCCAGCACCTTGGAGTTGCGTGGACCACCGAGGCTCATGTTGATCACGTGAGCGCCATGATCCGAGGACCAGCGGATGCCGTTGGCGATGTCGACAGTGGTGCCCCAGCCGCCCTTGTCGAGCACCTTGATGGGCATGAGCTTAACGTCGAACGCCAGGCCCGTGGCGCCGATGCCGTTGTCCGTGGACTGGGCGATGGTGCCCGCCACGTGCGTGCCGTGCCCGTGATCGTCGTTGGCGTGACCGTTGTCGCGGATGAAGTTCCAGCCATCCACGCACTTGGTGTTGGCCAAGTCGGTGCCCTTGGTGAAGCCGTCGAAGTCTTCGCACGCGATGCCGGTGTCGATCACCGCCACCGTCACGCCGCGCCCGGTCGCGTAGTCCCAGGCGGAAGGCGCACCCACGCGCTCCATGTGCCACTGCTCCTTGTACAACGGGTCGTTGGGCGCGAAGTTGGCGCGAACCCAGGCGAGCGGCTCGATGCCCTCGACGCGGGAGTCTCCCGCGAGCAAGCTCTCGATCGCGCTCAGGTTGGCGCCGCGCACGATCTGAATGCGCGTGTCATCCTCGAGATCGCTCTCCTCCATCACGGCGTTCGGAGCCACCGAGCGCACCCCGGACAAGAGGCTCGCCACCTCGCCGTCGGACAGGTCGTCGTCGGCGTCGATGACCACCACCCCCGGGATGTCCCAGCTGGTGGGAGAGACGGGGTCTCCCGCCGGCGGGCTGCTGGATCCGGCGGCCGTGCCCTGGGCGCTCGCCGCGCTCACCGCCGCGAGCAACCCCAGTCCCAAGCCGAGCGCAAGCGCTGTCCTCCCCACGAGAGTCGTTGCCATGGGCAAAGGGTAGCGCGCCGCCGCGGCAAGACAACGAACTGACGTTGCGGCGGGTGTTCTTCACAAACCCTGCCTTGGTCGGGTGCTACGGGCCCGCGCCCGTGGTAGCCAGGCTGGGCATGGAGTTCCTGATCCCCTCGCACCGCGGGCGACCGGCCGACGACCCCATCTTCGCCCTGAACGCAGAGGCCCGCGCCCGCGCCCAGGCAGGCGAACAGGTGATCAACGCCACGGTGGGATCGTTGCTCGACGACGCGGGCAAGATCGCCACGCTGCCCACCGTGGTCGCGGCGCTGCGCGAGACGCCGGCCGAGGTCGCCGCCGCGTACGCGCCCATCGCGGGGATCCGCACGTTCCTGGACGGCGTCACCGCCGACCTGTTGGGGACGCGACCGGAAGCGAAGCTCGCGGCCTCGGTCGCCACCCCCGGCGGCACGGGAGCGCTGAAGGTCGCCATCGCCAACTTTCTGGAGCCCAAGCAGTCGCTGCTGAGCACGTCGTTCTACTGGGGGCCCTACAAGACGCTGGCGGACGAGAACGATCGCGACCTCGTCACCTTTCGCATGTTCGACGAGCGCGGGGGGCTCGACATCCCGGCGCTGCGCGAGACCCTCCAGAAGCAGCTTCGAAGTGAACGTAGGGCGCTGCTGTTCCTGAACAGCCCCTGCCACAACCCCACCGGCTACTCCTTCGACGCAGGCGAGTGGAAGGCGCTGCGCGAGGTGATCGAGCAACACAGCGAGCTCGGGCCCATCGCCCTGTGTCTGGACATCGCCTACGCCCGCTTCGGCGCGCAGCCGCTCAGCGTGATGCTGGACGAGATGCTTCCGCTCGCGGGCAAAGCGCTGGTCATGTTCGCTTGGTCGGCGTCCAAGACGTTCCTGCAGTACGGCATGCGTGTGGGCGCGCTGGTCGCGGTGCACCCCGACGACGACGAGCGGCGCCGCATCCAGAGCGCGCTCACCTACTCGTGCCGCGGCACCTGGTCCAACGTCAACGCAGGCGGCATGGCAGCGCTCGCGCGGGTGCTGAACGATGGCGAGCTGTCGGCCAAAGTCGACAAGGAGCGCAGCCACTTCGTGGACCTGTTGGCGCGGCGCGTCGCGCGCTTCAACGAGCTGGCTGGTCCGCGCGGTCTGCGTTACCCGCGTTACGACGGTGGCTTCTTCACGACCGTCTTCTGCGACGACGCGTTCGGTGCGGCCGAGCGGCTGAAATCCGCGGGCGTGTTCGTGGTGCCGCAAGCCGGCGCCTTGCGCATCGCCCTGTGCTCCGTGGCCGAGAGGGATGTGGCCCGCCTGGTGGAAGAGGTCGGCAAGGTCGTCTGATTCTTCCCGAGTGCCCGCTTTCGGGTACGCTGCGGCTTCGATGCACGCTCCCGGCATGCTGGTGACCCCGGCTGTTCGGCTGGCGCGCCCACTACGTCGCGGGGGGATGGGTGAGGTGTGGCTGGCGGATCACCTCAGCCTGCGCACGCAGGTCGTGGTGAAGTTCCTCGGGCCGCTCGTGGCCCAAGATCCTGCCAACTTGGCGCGCTTTCAGCGCGAAGCTGCCGCTGCGGCGCAAGTGCGCAGCCCCCACGTGGTGCAGACCTTCGACTTCGGGGTGAGCCCCGAAGGCGTGGCCTACATCGTCATGGAGCTGCTCGAGGGGCGCGATCTCTCTCAGGTCCTCAGAGATCGCACGCTGTCGCTGGTCGAGGCGGCGCACTTGGTCGAGGGCGTGGCGCGCGCGCTCACCAAGGCGCACGAGCGAGGCATCGTGCACCGGGACATCAAGCCGGCCAACGTCTTCATGTGCGACGAGGGCACCGGCCAGCCGTTCGTGAAGGTGCTCGACTTCGGGATCGCCAAAGGGGTCGACGACCACAACCCCGTCACCAGCACCGGCGAGGTGGTGGGTACTCCTGCGTACATGAGCCCGGAGCAGCTCACCGGGGGCGCGGAGCTCGATGCCCGGACCGACTTGTGGTCGCTCGGAGTGCTGGCGTTCCGCGCGCTGGTCGGGCGCACTCCCTTCGGCGGGGACTCCGTGGCCGCCATAGCGCTGGCCGTGGTGTCCGCGCCGTTGCCCCGCCCCTCGGGGCTGAACCCCAGCTTGCCGGCGAGCTTCGACGCTTGGTTCGCGCGCGCGTGCTCTCGCGACCTTTCGCACCGCTTTCGGTCGGCACGAGAGATGGCCGACGCGCTGTGGACGATCGCCACCGGGCGCCCACCGCTCTCGATCCCGCAGCCGCCTGCTTCCAACACCGGCAGGGTCTCGGCAGAGGTGCCGGCGTTCGCCGATCCTACCGGTCGCACCCGCGCCACATCGGTCATCGCGCTCGATGCAACGCGCCGCGGCTCCCATCGGTCCTGGCTCTTCGCGGCCGTGACGGTGTTGTTCGTGGCCGGTCTGGGCAGCGCCTTCCTGCTGGGCCGCCGAGCCACACCAGCGAGCGGCCCCACGGGCGAGGAGAGCCTCCCTGGCGTCGCCGCAGCCAGCAGACCGGCCACCGCGCAGACCGACGCCGAGGGCCCCGCGGTCAGCTCGACGCCGACGAGCCGCAGCCCCGAATCGAGCGCGACCGCCGAGGCCAGCGCCGGGGTCGAGCCCAGCGCCAGCGCGCAGGTCAGCGCCGGTTCGTCCAAGCCCCGGCTCGTGCCCAGAGCAAGCGAGCCAGCTCGGCCCCGAGCCGCGCGCAAACCCGATCCCAACGACCTTGGCTTCTGACCGATGCACGTTCGCTCGCTCGCGCGCCTCGCACGCTGTTGCCTGATCGGGCTGGTGCTCGCGCTCGAGCTCGGCGTCGCTGCACCGCCCCCGGCGCTCGCTCAGCCCAGCGCAGCCCAGAAGGAGACCGCGCGCGGGCTGGTGCTCTCGGGCAGGAAGAAGCGCGATCAAGGCGACAACAAGGGGGCGCTCAAGGACTTCAGCAACGCGTGGTCGCTGGTGAAGAACCCGACGACTGGCTTCGAGCTCGGCAACCACCAAGCCGAGATGGGGCAGCTGGTCGAGGCGCGCGACACCTTGCTCGAGGTCGGACGTCTGCCCGTCGAGGCGCCCGAGCCGACTCCGTTCACCCGCGCTCGTGAAGAAGCCAAGTCGCTCGCAGACAGGCTCGCCACGGCGATCCCCTCGCTCAAGCTGGTGATCGAGGGGCTGAAAGAGGGCGCCGCCTTCGAGGTGCGCGTCGACGACGTGGTCATCCAGCCGGGCCTGCTCGCGACACCGCTCAAGGTGAACCCCGGCATCCACAAAGTGGTGGTGCGCCAGGGGTTGGAGGAGAAGGCGAGCGAGACGATGCTCGCCCGGGGCGAACAGCGAGAGCTCAAGGTGATCTTGGGCGCTCCACCCAGCAATGCCGAGGCAACCGGCGCGGCGCCGCCGTTGCCCCATTGGCTCACGTGGGTGGGGCTGGGGGTGGCTGTAGGGGGCGGCGTGGCCGGCAGCGTGACCGGCGCGCTCGCGATCCAGAGATCCAACGAGGTCGCCGCGGGCTGCCCCAACAACGAATGCCCGCCCGCCCTCCACGACACGCTCGATGAAGGCCATGCTCTCGCCATCGGCTCTACCATTGCGTTCTCGCTGGGGGGCGCCGGATTGGCCGCGATGGTCGTGGGCTTGTTCTTACCTCCCGAGACGAGCACCGGCACCGGCAGCGCCGCCCGCTCCATCAAGGTCGGCATCGCCCCAACCTCTCTGAGCATCGGGGGCTCTTTCCCATGAGGTGGATCGCGATCTCGATCGCCGCGGCCTCGCTGTGTGCGTGCAACCTGGTCACCGGCCTCGACAACTACGACAAAGGCGAGGGCTCGGGCCAGGGCGCAGGGAACACCGGCGGGAGCGGCGGCGCGAGCGGGACGCCAGACATCGGCGTGGTCGCGGACTTCGCCGCAGGCCCCACCGGAACCTGCATGCTCAACTCGGACTTTCAAGCCTTCTGCTGGGGGCTGTACCCCGGTCGGGACGGCGTGTCCTACTCGGCCACACCGGTCTTGGTCGACGTGCCCGGCCAGGTGCTCAGCATGGTCGCGGGCGCACACCACCGCTGCGTGCAGGTGGGGACGTTGGCGGACGACGGAGAGAAGCTCGAGACCGAGCTCTATTGTTGGGGAGACAACGATCGCGGTCAGCTCGGGAACGGATCCGGGAGCCCGAGCCTGCGGCCCACCAAGGTCCAAGGGGTCGACGGTGTGGTCTTCGACCGCTGGTCCACCGGCCACTCCCACGTCTGCGCCGCTCAGAAGGAAGGCCAAGACTTGTTCTGCTGGGGCGCCAACAACTGGGGGCAGGTCGGCGACGGCACCGGCCTCGACGCCGCCACCCCCGTCTCGATCCCGGTGCCCGACGCAGGCGCGGGCGGCGGGGGTGGGGGCTCCGCGGGCAACTGGAACGGCATCCTCTCTGCGGGGCTGTACCACTCGTGCGCCATCGTGCAGAGGAGCGGCATCGACGAGACCTACTGTTGGGGACGCAATGACGCCGGCCAGCTCGCGCAGCCGCCCGCGACGGTGCCCTTCAGCACAGAGCCGCTCCTGGTCGACGACTCGCCGTCCATCGACGCCGGCTTCGACCATTTCGACCGTGTATTTTCAGGTGGTGCGCACACATGTGCGCGCGGCGGCTCCGCCCAGAAGCCCACCTTCTGCTGGGGCGCGAACGACGTCGGCCAGCTGGGCGATGGCACCACCGCGCCGTTTCGAGCCGTCCCGCAGCGCGTCGACATCGACACCATCAACACCATCTACATGGGGAACCGGCACACGTGCGCGTCGTTCGAGGTCAGCGCGAGCGTCTACGCCGTGCAATGTTGGGGCGCCAACGATCGCGGCCAGATCAACGTCGAAGCGCAGGAGCTACAAGCCGCGCCCACGCCGATATCATTCGACGACGTGGCCAGCTTCGTCAGTCAGAAGGGTGACCACTCCTGCGCGCTCACGATCGACAAGGCAGTCTACTGTTGGGGCGCCAACGATTTCGGCCAGCTCGGCCCCGCCAGCTCGCAGCCGTTCGAGCGCGAGCCCGTCTTGCTCGTGCCCGCCCCCTGAGCCGAGGCCGAGTCAGCGTCCGAGCCCGATGGTCACCGTTGGGGGGACGCTCGGACCCGGCGCCCGCAGGCGTGTCGCCCGCACCTCGCGGACGATCGCGGAGCCATGCTCACGCCACCAGGTCTCTGCTTCGGCTGCCGACCAGGCGGGCACGTCCAACGCGACGAGCGCGCGCGCGACGTCGGACACCGATGCTGGTCTGTCTCCGGGCGCCTTGGCCAGGCAGCGGAGCACCAGCGCGTCGAGGCCGTCGGGCAGCGGCTGGCCCAGCCGCTGCGAGGGCGCGACGGGGGGCTCGTGGATGTGCTGACTGCAAATCTCGATCAGCGTCTTGCCGCGGAACACCGTGGTGCCCGTGAGCAGGAAGAACATGGTAGCGCCCACCGCATAGGTGTCGGCGCGCGCGTCGATCGAGTCTGGCGCCACCAGGGCCTCGGGCGCCATGTACAGCGGCGTCCCCGTGACCGCGTTCTCGCCGCTCAGCTCCGGCGCGGACTGATCGGCGATCTTCACCAGCCCGAAGTCGAGCACCTTGACGACGTCCGGCACGCCGCCGCGCATGGTGACGATGATGTTGGAGGGCTTCACGTCGCGATGCACCACACCCGAGTCGTGCGCTTCCCGCAGCGCGCCACACACCTGCGTGATCAGGTGCACGACGCGCGAGGGGGGCAGCGGGCCCAATGCGTTGACCATGTGCTCGAGCGTGAGACCCTCCAGATACTCCATGGCGTAGTAGAACAGCCCGTCGGGCGTGCGACCGAAGTCGTAGATGGCCACGGTGTTGGGGTGCGTCAGGCGACTGGTGACCTGCACCTCACGCTCGAAGCGGGCGATGTCGCGGACGCCCGCCTTGTCGGGCGCGAGCAGCTTGATGGCAGTGGGGCGCCGGAGGAGCGCATGATCGGCGCGAAACACCACGCCCATCCCCCCCTCGCCGATGCTCTCTACCAGCGTGTACTGCCCCACCTTCATGGCCTCGCGGATCTGACGCTGGAGACCGTAGATGATGCGGCTGATCACGGTGGTGGTGACCACCGCCACGATCGTCCAGAAGCCCACGTACACGGCGCGCATCACCGCGTGATCTTCCGCGACGGCGTAGGTCAACACGATCAATGGCGACATGGCGAGGGTGCCCAGGGCGCCCGTTCGCAACGCGTGACAGGGCACCAATGCGGCCCTGGCGACCAGCGTCCAGCCCACCGCGAGCAGCGCGACGAACTCGCCGTGGCGGGCTCCGTGCTGGCCCATGGTCATCAGCGCGAAACCCACTCCGAGCACGATCGTGCCGAGCGCGTCCACGAGGTCGAGCGCACGCACCGACCGAGGCTTGGTGCCCACGAACAGCCACATCGACATCATCGCGATGGTCACGGCGACGTGGGCGATCGTGGACGGGTGGGACAGGTTTTGGCCCACGTACTCCGGAAAGGCGACGACCGTGATCAAGAGCCCCAGAGCAAAGAAGCCGCCCGAGAGGATCGAGACGAGCTTGAGGAACAGCCTCAGGCGCGCCTGCAAGAACTCGCGCGACTCGGGCGAGTCCTCGCTCCTCAGGGGAGACAGCGCCCGCGCGATCGGATTTGAGGCAGCGCGTCGAGTCGTAGGCGGCGACATGCTCGGGCCACTCTACCTCGTCCGGCCAAGCGCTGATCAGCGGCGCCACTCTTCACGCGTGATCGCCCAGCGCTCGTGGTCGCGCCACCGACCCGCGATCTTGAGGTAGCGGGGCGAGAGCCCCTCCTTGCGAAAACCGAGGCGAGAGACGAGCGCCAGAGAGGCCTGGTTGTCAGGCTGGATGTTGGCCTCGAGCCGATGAAGCCCGTGTTTGCGGAACAAGCAGGAAATCGTCGCCGCGAGCGCGCGGGTCATGTGACCAGAGCCGTGGTGGGGCGCGAACGCGTAGTAGCCGAGGTAGGCGCTCAGGAAGGCGCCACGAACGACCTCATTGGCGTTCACCACACCCAAGAGCTCCCCCTCGCGGGACAGCGACACGAAGGCCAACCCTCGCACGCCATCGTGTTTGTCGACATAGCCGCGAAAGGCCTCCGCGGTCGCGGGTGGGCTGACCCAAGGGCGATGCAGGGAGCGGCTGCGATGGACGGCCGCGAGGAACGCCTGCTCGTCCGCGCGCGTGACTGGGCGGATCTTGGTCTGCATCAGGGAATCGCGTCGCGAGCGCAGGTGAACGAGCCGAGGCCGGCCTCGGGCTCGGACCAGAACCGGAACGGCGTGTACCAGAACCCCGCGTCCATGCCGCGACTGGCCTGTCGCCAGCTGCCGATCAAGTGTCCCCAGTCGCGCAACGCGCGCTGGTCGATGCTGCCACCAATCGCCTCGAACCATACGTAGTCCTGCATGTAGTCGGACTGGATGAAGTCGTCGGTGACCAAGTACCCGGTGCGCGCCCCGATGCCTGCGATGATCGCACCGGTGTTGCGCACGTTGGTGTGCGTGTGATCGGCGCACGGGTCGTACAGCACGCGATCTGGTGGGACGCCGCCATCGCAGATCGCCAGGTGACCGAGCATGAACGCCTCGATCAGCTCGCCGTGCACCGCACCGCCGCTGACGGTGATGAGCGGCGACAGCCCGGCGTTGTGGGCGTCTGCGACGCGCCGGGCGCGCATCACGTTGACCCCGAGCAAGCGACGCTGCGCGTCGTCGAGCACCACGCAGGGCTCACCGGGCTCCCACGACAGCAGCTTGCTCCGGTTCTGGTCGCTGCTGCCGAAGCCAAACGTCCCGCTCACGGCATAGGGGAAGGAGGCGGTGCCATGCTCGATCAGGTCGGCCGTCCGCTCCAACGTCAAAGCATTGGCGCGCGCGGTGACGCGACGTACCGAGTCTGGCAATGGGCACGCGAGCTCGAGCGGAATCGCTTCTCCGCGGGGCACCTCGCCCCGCTCCACCTGACGATAACGCCGGGCCCGTTCGCGCAGCTGCTGAGCGCTGCCTGCGCGTGGGTACCCGCAGCCAGTCGCGATCGGACCAGCGCCCAAGAGCTGGTCGGTATCCGGATCGTAGTGGACCTGGACGAAACAGCCGTGAGGCACGTCGTCGGGGAAGGAGACATGTTTGCTGGCTTCGTAGTCGGAGCTCGACCAAGACCAGGAACCGCACGCCGCGCCCGGGTCGAAGTCGTCGGGCGCGTACCCGCCGGCCGGACCGAGCTGTGGCGACCGCGGCGCCGGGTCGCGCGAATAGCAGCCCGTCACCACCGCGAGCAGCAAGAGGCCGAGCGTTCTCATGGCACGAACCCGATGTCTGCGAAGAACACCCGCATGGCGCGAAAGTATTGGCCGCGGTCCAAGTGCAGCACGTGACTTCCCGGAAACCAATGCAAGCGCGGGCGCCCCCAATGATCCCAGAGCAGGCGCGCGTGCCGGGGCGGCGCCAGGCGGTCGCCCACGCCCCCGATGATGAACAACCGCTCGCGGGGTAGCTGCGGGCGATACGACAGCGGACAGGACGGGGCGAGCATCTCTCGGGCCGCGCGAATGTCCTTGAACGAGGCGGCGAGGGCCAGCTTCAGCACCGAGGCGATGGGCTCCCACTCGAGCACCAGGTCGGCGACGCTGACCACGGGCACGTTGGGAATGGCAAAGCTCAGCCGATCATCGGCGCAAGCCAGCAGCGAGGTCGTCAGCCCCCCCAGGCTCATGCCCGTCACGCCGATGCGCGGCACGCCCGCAGCGAAGAGCGCATCCATGTAGATGCGAAGATCCATCACGCCCTGTGCGAACGCCTCGTTGATGCGATTGGTCCCCCCCGAGAAGAAGCCGTGCCCAGAGAAGGGCGACAGCGCCGCTTGCCGGGGACCGTGGAACGGCAGGGTCACCAAGAGCACGTCGAAACCTGCCTTGAACAGCCAGGGGATGGCGAAGAACCACTCGTTGAAATGGTAGAGATCAGCGGAGAACCCGTGGATCGCGATCACTGTCGCGCGAGGACCGTCATGGTGGCGGAAGTGCCGCGCGTGCGCGAAGCGATTGCGCGAGATCGACAGGTAGCGATCTCGCTCCTTGGGGTTCACCGGTTCGAACGGGCTCTCGAAGCGGAGGTCCTCGCACACACCGTCGTTCGGCGAGAACAGCGGCATCCGAGCGCGACGGCGAGAGATGCGCACGCCTCCGGGTGGCTTCTTGAAGAAGCGCGCTGCCTGCCCATCGCGCACGAGGTCCGAGTAGAAGCTGCGATCACGCAGGCTGCGGTACAGCCCCAGCGGGTTGTACCCGACCGGCAGCGCGAGCGAGCCGACGAGACAGGCGCCCAGCGTGCGCAAGAGCACGTCGGTTGCTGCAGAGGCCCCTACCTGCAAACGCTCGCTGGTCCGGAGCTCGAACGGATCGGGCTCGCGCGAGAAGTCCTTGGGAAGCGACTCCCACCAGGGTCTCTCGAGCTTCACCGGGGGGCGCAGCGAACAAGCCGCCAGCGCGCGCTCGGCGAAGTTGTGGCCAAGCTTCATCCAAACGTCAGTGTACGCGCAGGGCCGGCAAGGTGAACGTCCCGATCGCACCTCTGGGGACCAGGTCTTCGGGACCGGCTTGGCGCTTGACCACGACCTCCGTGTCCGACTTGAAGCCGCGCGACAGCGTGACGCTGCGGTCCGAGTTGGCCTTGCCGTCGGAGAGCTCGCTCACGGCCAACACGATCTCGAGCGGGCACGCGGGCGCCCCCTCGCGGCCGGCCAACACGCACAGAACCTCGCTGGTGGTGCGGCGCAGCCCCTTTTCATCGCTGCGATCGAACATGACGCTGGCCACGGTAGCGTCCCCGCTGCGCGGGCTGAGCACCTTCTTGATCTTGACGCCGCCCTTGATGGCGGCGCTCGGCCAGAGCCGGCCGGCGACGTCGACCAGCACGTAGTGCACGGAGGCGCCCTCTGCGCTGATCCGCACGAGCTCGAGTGGGCGGCTTTGCCCTGGAGAATCGATGGCAGCGGCCTCGCACCGAGCCGCGGTGCCTTCGAGCCCGAGCGCGCCGAGCTCACCCACCAGGCAGTCGCAAGCTGCCTTCACGGTGGCGAACGCCCGCTTGCACGGCAGAGCAGGAGGCGGCGCCGGAGCCGGGCCGGGCTTCTCGCCACCTAGCGACTCGAGCCGCTTGCTCACCGACTCGTTCGGACGCAGGGCCAGGGAGCCCTGGTAGCTCAGCTTGGCGGCGGCCAAATCTCCCCGCGCCTCGCTGATGCGGCCTTGGTTGTAGAGCAGGGACGCACGCAATTTGGGATCCGATGTGAGCTCGAGACCGCGCTTCGTCGCGGTCTCGGCGGCGTCCAGCTCGCCGGTCTGCAGCCGCGCCCACCCCAGCTCCGATTGCCCCACCGCGTGCGCAGGGTCTCCCGCCACCACTTGCTCGAACGCCGCGGCGGCCTCTGCCCACTTGCCCGCGGCCGCGAGCTCCCGCCCGCGCGCGAGCGCCTTGCTCACCGCCCGAGCGTTCACCGCCGCGCTAGCGCTGGCGGTCGGCGCTGGCGCCAGCGCCCCCGAAGCCGCGGCCGATGCTCGCGCCGAGCCGGCCGAGTCCGCGCTCGGCGCGGCGGTGCCAGCGTCGGCGCAGCCGAGCGCAAGTGCGAGGAGCGCGAGAGCCCAACTCGAGCCGCGCATCAGCGGCGCTTCTGAATCACGTCCATGCCCATGTACGGGCGCAACGCCTCGGGCACGATCACGCTTCCGTCCGCCTGCTGGTATTGGTCGAAGATCGCGATCAAGGTGCGGCCCACGGCCAGCCCAGAGCCGTTGAGCGTGTGGCACAGGCGCGGCTTGCCCTTGGGCTCCGCGCGGTAGCGGATCTGCGCGCGGCGAGCCTGGTAGTCGCCGAAGTTGGAGCAGCTGGAGATCTCCCGATAGGCCTTCTCGCTGGGCAGGTAGACCTCGAGGTCGTACGTCTTCTGCGACGCGCCGCTCATGTCACCGGTGCACAACAGCACCGTACGGAAGTGGAGCCCCAGCTTGATCAGCACTTGTTCGGCGTGTCGCGTGAGCGCCTCGTGCTGCTCGGCGCTGGTCTCTGGCGAGGTGAACTTCACCAGCTCCACCTTGTCGAACTGGTGCTGGCGAATCAGCCCGCGCACGTCCCTACCGTGGCTGCCGGCCTCGGCGCGGAAGCAGGGCGTGTACGCCGTGTAGGACAGCGGAAGCTGACTGCCCTCCAAGATCTCTGCTGCGTGCAGGTTGGTCACCGGCACCTCGGCGGTGGGGATCAAGAACAGATCATACGAACGCTCTGGGTCGGCTTTGTGGGTCTTGAACAGATCATCGGCGAACTTGGGTAGCTGCCCAGTCCCGAACAGCGCGCTGTCCTTCACCATGAAGGGCGGCAGCACCTCTTCGTAGCCATGCTCCTTGGTGTGCAGCTCCAACATGAAATGGATCAGCGCGCGCTCGAGCTTGGCCGCTGCGCCGTACAGCACCGTGAAGCGCGGGCCCGACAGCTTGGCTGCGCGCTCGAAGTCGAGCACGCCCAGCGCCTCGCCGATCTCCCAGTGCGGCTTGGGCGTGAACGCGTAGGCCTTGGGCTCACCCCAGCTTCGCACCACCTGGTTGTCGTCCGAGCTCTTGCCGTCCGGCACGGAAGCGTCGGGCATGTTGGGGATGAGCACCAGCCGCTGCTCGAGCTCGGCCTCGACCTCGCTGACGGCCTTCTCGAGCTCCTTCGCTTCGGTCGACAGGGTCTTCAGCTGCTCGCGGCGACGCGC
>CAZXMG010000141.1:0-13614 GCA_964641275.1 uncultured Polyangiaceae bacterium | reverse complement strand
GCTGCGGTCCAACACGTGGTCCGGCCCAGGCCGATCGAAACGCCCGTCGGACACGATCACGATCGCCGACGGCGGTTCATCCGCGCTGCTCTGCAAGCTGCTCAACGCAGCGACCAGATCGGAGCGCAGGGCGTGCGGTCGCTGATCCGACACGTCTCCATTCGCGCGCTCCGGCGGGCCGTCGCCGAACAGCAGGAGCTCACTGCGCGCGTCCTCCATGGATCGATGGACGGTCGAGACGGCCCGATTCCGAGCTTCGAGCCGGTCGCTCCCCTTCCCCCGCGGGAGCAGCATGGAGCGAGACGAATCGACCAGGACGACGACGCGAGGGCCAACGGACAGCCCCTGAGAGGTGACACGCACCGGCCGCAACACGGCGCCGAGCAAGCCGAGCACGGCGAGCGCGCCGCTCACACCGACGGCCACGGCGTTCTTGCCCCGAGCACCCGTGCGCCACAGCTCGAACGAGAGCAGCGCCAACGTCGAACCGGCGGCGATGAGCGCCACGATCACCAACGTCGCGCCGAGATCGGCTGACGGCGCAAAGACCGTCGTCACTTCCCTCCCCTGCGGCGCATGATGTGCTCGGCGTGGACCTGGTCGTCCTTGTAGCTCGAGCACAGCACGTACATCGCCACGTTGACCGAAAGTCGCACGGCTTGCTCGCGTTGGACGTCGCCACCTGGCACCACCTCCAGGCTGTCGCCCCCGCTCGCATCTCGCGCCAGCGCGCCCAGCAGATCGTGGGCGCTGAACACGACCTGCACCGCGTTCGCACGGAGGATCACGTCCAGCTTGGCCGGCCCCTGCACTCGACCGACGGCGCGCTTGAGCAGATAGAACGAGCGAAACAACACGTTCTCGGGCCCCACCGAGATCGGCTTGCTGTCGGGCAGCGCTCGGGAGATCTCGGTGCGTGCCGATCGCCCGAACGCACCGTTCTCGGGATCGAAATCGTCCACGAACAGGATCCCGCCCAGCGCGAAGTACTTCTTCAACCGCGCGAGCTCTCGCGTGGTGAGCGCAGGCGTGGCCTTGCTGCCACCCCACACCGCGAACGGCTCCTCCAAGAGCTCCTTCTCGTCCGCGTGGACCACGCCTGGGCGCAGCCGTCCGGGCGCGCTGGTGCGGCGACCGAGCTCGTCCGCCCAGCGAGCGGGCGCCGTGACGCGCGCTCCCTCCCACTTGGCGTCGCCGGTCAGGAGCACGCGCGGGTTGAAGGCGCCCTCTTCACCGAACGCGTGCGCCCGGAGCGGCAACCCGAGCAGAGGCAGCGACGCGCCGAACCCGAGCAGGCCGCGGCGAGAAACCCGGCTCACTCGAAGTCCTCGACGTGCCAGACGCCGGCCTCGCGCTTGAGTCGCACGACGTGGCCACCCGGCACGAACACGACCGCGGCGTCGCCGGACACGTCCACGTCGAGGCCCGCGGGTTCCTCCAGCCCCTCGACCAGCGAGCGCAGGTCCTCCTCCATCGCGGCGCGGGTGGCCGGACTCAGCACACGGATCAGGCCGGCGTAGCTGCGGCGCGCGATCACGCGGCGCAGCTGCTCGAGCGCCTGCACGGGCGTGCGCGCAGCCGCGGGCAAGGCATCGGCGGCACCCAAGCGGAACTCCCCTTCTTCGACCATCAACGCGGCGTGCTCCCCGTCGCCATAACGCAGGGTGGCCTCGGTCTTCACGCGCACCCCGTCCGCGCGCAGCTCCTTGGCGCGCTGAGAGAGCTCGCTTTTACCATCGGCCACCAGTGCGCGGACCTCTTCTCGGGAGTATTGCTTCTTGGCTTGCTCGCTCAGCATGGCGTGGAGCGCGTCGGCGTCTCCCCGAGCGGCTGCATCGGCGTAGGCCGCGACCGCGCTCTGTGGGTCGGGCACGCCGCCCAAGCCACAGCCGGAGAGCCACACCACGAACGGCACCAGCCACGACGGCCAAGCTCCGCGGCGACGGACGGCGCGGCCACTCGAACGAAACGGGTGGAGCGAGGACGCGGCGAGGAGGGATCGAAGCGAGAACATGGAACCCGATGCGTGGAGAGTCCAGCTGCCGGAAGGCAGGTGAAGCCTACGTTTGCGGACCGTCGAGCGCAACGAGACGAGCCGACGAAAAGGCCGCCGCTCAGCGCGCGGAGGGCGGCGGCGCGCTCCGCAAGCCGGAGCTCGGCTCGCTGAAACGCACCTCCAAGCCGAGCGCCTCTTTCAACATGCCGCTCTTGGCTCGAACCGTCCACTCCTCGAGCGCGCGCCCCTCTTGCCCCTCGACGTCGAGCCACAGGATCCCGCCTTCGACCCGCGCAGAGACCCGGTTCACCACCTGCCGATGCTCGCGGTCGAGCGCGTCCGCCAAGCGCAGGATGGAAGCCATCATCTTCACCTTCACCCGCGCTTCGCGCGACAGCGCGCGGAAGTTCTCGTGCTCGATCGAGGGAGGGCTCTTGCGATGGTAGCGGGCCACGTTGGCCACGACCTCACGCTCTTCTGGTGCCAGGCCCATGATGTCGCTGTGCGCGATGATGTAGTGGCTGTGTTTGTGGTGCCCTTCGTAACGCACGAAGTCGCCGATGTCGTGCAGCAGCGAGGCGGCCAGGAGCAACACGCGGTCGCGCGGAGTGAGGCCGTGCAGTGGGCCCAGATCGTCGAACAGCTGGACCGCGAAGCCCGCCACGGTGCGCCCGTGCGCTTCGTCGAAGTGGTAGCGGCGCCCCAGCCGCACACTCGCGTCACGCACGCTCGCCGCCTCCGAGCTGAAGTCGCGAGGCAAGAAGTGCTCGACTCCCAGGTCGACCAACACGCCTTCCTTCAGGCCCACCCCCGGCGCCAGGACGATCTCGGACTTCAGCCCCGCCGCGACGAAGCCCAGGATGTTGGCTGCAGGCACGATGGTGTCTGCGCGATCGGGTCGGAGCGAGAACCTGGCGATGCGCTCCTCGACGCTGAGCCCTGCCAGGTCGGCGAGCAGCCGATTCATGGCCCGCACCTCGATGCCCCGACTCTCGGGGAAGGCCTGCGGCAGCGGCGCTAGATCCGCCAGCGTCTCGATGTTGCCGCCAGTGGCGACGACCACGTCGATCTGCCCCTCCGCCGCCTCGATCAGCTCGGTGACTGCGTCGCCGGCCACCCGTTCGATGTACTCCGACAGGAGCTGCCGCTTCACCGCGTCGAGCTTGCTTCCGCCCTCCAAGAACGCTTCGAGCAGGCGAACCGTCCCCACCGGCAACGACTGCGAGTACACCGCATCGAGGTCTCTCATCACGGTCAGCTCGGTGCTGCCACCCCCAATGTCGATGAGCACGGCGGTCTTGCCCTCGAGGTTGAGCCGCTCACGCACCGCCATCTGCACGAGCCGAGCTTCTTCGACGCCCTCGATCACGTCGACGTGAACGCCCGCCTCGCGTTCGGCGCGCTCCACGAACACGTCGGCGTTCTTGGCTTCACGACAGGCGCTGGTGGCGACCGCGCGGTAGCGGTCCACCTTGACCTGATCCATGGTGGTTCGGAACGAGCGCAGCGCGTCACACGCCTGGGCGATCATGGATGACTCGATGCGCCCACGCGTGAACACGTCGTGGCCGAGCCGCACGGGGACCCGTTCGGCCGTCACCTCGCGGAACGGGCGGAAGCGCGCGCCGCGCGGCCCAGCATCCGGTGCCTCGACATCGACGATGCGCAGACGAATCGCGTTGGATCCAATGTCGATCGCCCCTAGGCGCGCCATGGCGAGACGACTCCTAGCCGCTCTCGCGCTCCGCCGCTACCCTCTCGAAAGTGACGAATCAAACCGAGGAGACTGGCGACGACGCGCTCGAGGACCCGCGGCCCAAGAAGCGTCGCGCCAAGAAGCGACGTCCGGGCAGCGACGCGCGGCCCCTGCCCACCCCGGCTCCCGCCGGCGCCGAGTCGCCCGTGCGCGCCACCCTGTTCGGCTTGGCCTCGCTCGCGTGCGCGGGCTTCTACGTCTACGCCCACCCGGGCGCCGAGACGCGCTCGTACGCGCTGATCGGCTGCGGGGTGACGAGCTTCTTGTTCGCGGCGTCTCCTGGCATCTCGCCCCAGCGCGTGGTGCTGCTGATGGGCGCGCTCGTCGCCACTGGGCTCGCGGTGATCGGCGCCCGAGCGTCCGAGATCGGCACGGCTTTGGCCATGGCCGGCGGCCTCGGCCTCGGCGGCGGCATCCACCGCCTGGGACGGCTCGGCCCGGACGATGGCCAGCACTCCGAGCTGGCAGCGGCAGAGCCGGTCAAGCGCCCAACAAGTTGACGAGGGCGTGCGTCTCGCGCGCCCCCATCAAACCGAACTGCACACCCATCCCATCGCTCTTTTGCCAGCGCACGGTGGCGTCGATCACGATCGTTTCGTCGGTCGAAACGGCGAGCGAGAGTCGTACCGTCGCGCCGAACGCAGCCGGGGCGCTCGTGGTGATGAAGGCACCGCCCAACGAAAGGTCGACGCAGCGCCCGCTCGCAGCCGGGCCTCCCGAGACATCGAAGCTCACGGCGAGGTCGACCGGCGTTCTGGCGTGCTTCCGCTTCTCTTGCACGAGCCGAGCTTACGACGCTTTGAGCACAGGTGCGCGCCGCTTCGGCGTCACCTATGCTCGGGCGCAACTTGCGCGTCAAATCCAGCTGGGAGAAGCGCTTCGAGGGTTGGCAGTTGGGCTTGCTGGTCGTCGTGATCGCGAGCTCGATCACCGCGGTGGTCGTGCCGCGTTCGGCCGTGCCAGAGGGCCTGCCTCCTTCCTCGGTCACGCCCGCAGAGATCGAGGTCGTGCGCGCAGAGAACGCGCGCCTGGCCGATCGAGCGGCCGCCGGACCGCTGCACTCGACGGCCGCGCTCCTCGGCGCCCGCATGCGGCTCGTAGGGCGCAGCGAATGGGACGCCGACGACAGCCAGGTCAACCTGGCGTACGAGTCGGTGCTGGACGCTGGCAAGGTGGCACTGTTCCAAGACGTGGACTCGGTGGCGCAGCTTCAAGCCTACCAAGCCAGGCTCTTCCGACAGGCCTACCTGCACTTCTTGCATACGGGGGAGCGCACCGACGACCTGATCGAGCTGGGCGGCAGCACGCTGGCCCAGTTTGCCCAAAACGGTTGGTTTCAGACCGAAGCCGACCTCCCGCCGTACACCGACGTGATGCTGGAGGCCTTCTTCAAGCGGCGCTTCACGCGCTTGATTGGCTCGACACATCCGCAGCTCGCGGGAGATCCTCGCGAGGAGCGCGCGGTGATCAGCTTCCTGCTCGCGAACCCTCCGCGCATCAGCATCGAGCAAGAGGCGAACCTGGGCGGCGACGGAAAGGGCACCTATTTGCTCCGTCGCATCGACGACCTGGCCAAGCTCGAGCCCACCTACCCCGTGCCGTACGCCAAGGGGATCGTCTTGTACCAAATGGGGCACTTCGAGGCCTCCGCGATCGCCTTCGACACCTACCTGCAGCAGGTGAGCAGCGGGCCCTACCGATTGCGCGCGGTGAACTACCTCAAGAGCGCGGTGGAGCGAACCGAGGGGCTCTGACGCTCACTTGATCGAGACAGGCACGGAAAGCACACGCGCTCCGCCGGAGAGCCGGCTCTTGAACAGGAACACCGCGCACGCCTGCAGCTCTGGCCGAAGAGGCGGGTTGAACGACGCAGACTTGACGCTGCCGTCGTCGCGCGTCTCCACACGCAAGGTCGATGCGAGCGACACGCTCACCTCCGGGGACCCACTCGCAGGCTGTGCACGCACTTTGGTCAGACAGCCGTGCAGCGTGGCCGAAACCGCAGCGTCCGAAAGCGCGGGCGGCTCGGCCGGCTGCTCGACCACGGCCACCTCCGCCACAGGCGGAGCGGCGACGGGAGCTCGCGGCTCATGCACAGCTGCGGGTGGTGCCTTGGCAGCGGGCGCGTCGACCACCGGAGCCGGCGCCTCCGCGGGAGCGTCCACCTGCGCCGGCTGCGGCGCGACCGCGGCGCTGACGGGATCCGGCAACACACGGAAATCCTTGCCGCCGTCGAGCGAGAACGACGCCAACAACGGCGCGGTGACCACACGCCCTCTTGCCCGCTGGCCGCGAGGCCCCACGGAGACCGCACCCTGTTGCAGATCCACGACCACCTTCGAGGAGGAGCGGGTCACGCGCATGACGGCTTGGCCCAACGTGGCGATCTCGGTCTCACCCGCGGTCACCACCAGCGCGCCCGAGCCCACCGCGCCGTGGATCGAGCCCGCCTCGAGCTCGACCACCTGGATGTGACCGTCAGAGGCTGACAGCGCCTGTTGAACGACCAACCTGCCGCCGGCCGCCAGCGTCCACTCCAACACTCCCAGCTTGCCGAACGCGAGCGGACCGATGGCCGCTTCGACCACGTCTCCGCTCTCCAACGCAGCCACATCTCGCGACCCACCCAAACCGGCAGCGAGCGGCAGCGTGGCGGGGTCGATCGGATCCTTGGCAGCGACGACATCGCTGCTCGGTGCGGGGCCTCCCAGCCAGACCAGCGCGAAGGCCGCCGCCAGGGCCAGCGCCGCGACCCAACGAAATGCTCTGTGCCCCGTCGTCGCCTCGGCGCCCTGGAGCGTCGCTTCAGCACGAGGCGCCAGCGACGGACGGCCGTCGTCACTGCCCAGCGCCTGGGCGACGAGCAAAGGCGCGCGAGAGGCACGCTCCACCTCGGCGTTCGGGGTGGTCGATCCGTCGACCTCCGCAAAGAGCCGCTGCTCGACCCGATCCCAATCCAGATCGGGGAGGCGCTCTTCTTGAGCTTGGCGCACCATCTCCCGCAAGACGCGGGGGTCCGTGCTGCGCTCGTCGCTCACGAGGCTTCTCCCTGCTGGCTCGCGATCTCGGTCGCGAGCGCCGACAAGCTCGGCTCCGCGCGCATCAGCTCGCAAATCTCACGTCGCGCGTAGAAGAGACGCGTGCGAACCGTGAGCACGGGCGCATCCACCATCGTCGCGATCTCGGCGGGCGCGAGCCCTTCGATTTCGTGCAGCACGAAGACTGTGCGCTTCTTCTCGGGGAGCTTGTCCAACACCCGGCGGAACGCTGCGAGCCGCTCGCGCCTCGAGGCCTCCTCGTCGGGCCGCGCCCCCGCCTCGGGCTCGTGATCGCCCAGGCCTTCGGGGGCGAACACCGGTCGAGAGCGCGCCGCGCGACGATTCATGAGCACGACGTTGACGGTGACTCGATGCAGCCAGGTGCTGAACTTCGACTGCCCGCGAAAGTCCGCCAAGCTCTTGTGCACCTGCAGGAACACCTCCTGCACCACGTCTTCGAGGTCGGCCGAGCTGACCGACGCGCCTCCGAGCATGCGGTAGGCCAAACGCGCGACGTCGCCGCGATGCCGACGGAAGAGCTCTTGAAAAGCTCCGCGGTCACCACGCTTGGCGCGCTCGACCAGCTCGTCTGCTTCGGCGGAGCGCACGTGGTCGATGGTACCGGGTCGAAGGGGAGTGACGGAAGCGACGGCATCGCCTGCGGGCATGACCATTCGGTGCCGGGTGCGCCCCAGCATTCAGCAAGCGCCCACAGCGCCACCCACACACGGCTACAACTCGGGCCTACTCGCCCATTGAGCGCACTTATCTCCCCTAAAAGTGCAGCTTTATTGGCCCGTTGCTGGCTGTGGAGCGAACACACACTGCCATGCTGCTTGGGATCGTGATTTTTCTCACCGTTGCGCTCGTCGCGGCCGACCTGATGGATCTGCCGAAAGCACAACGAGCTCGCCGACTTAGCTGACTTCGTGGCCAGCTCGGGGGGCGTGCGCCGCCGGCCCGCTGGGCGGGACGACGGCGCGGTCTGCTCGAGAAAGTGCCGCTTGGATCAGAACAGAGCGGACAGCTCGACCTCGCTGTCCTTCTTCTGCGTCAGGAGGGCGTTCACCGCTCGGAGGATGCGCGTCTTCTGCGGACCGGTCAGGCTCTTGCCGGCCAGGGCTGCATCGAGCGCGCGCTGCGTCACCGGGCGACCGGTGCGGGGCTTGGGCTGCTCTGCCTTGGAGGCCTCGCCTCCGGCGGCCACCTTGGCCTTGGCGGTCCGCTTGGCCAGCTTGATCGCACGGTCCTCAGGGCGGAGGCGCTCCAACTTCGCAGAGGCGGCGAGCAGACGCCGGCCATCGATCTTCTTCGCTTGCAGGAAATCGCCAAACTTCGTGCTCATGGGGTCCTCGAACCAGGCTGTTTTCAGCCCCGAGGCTGAAAGGGCGCGGACCCTATCACACGGCTTGGGGCTGCTCAATGACTGACGTCACCTCGAACCAAGGTGGCCCGAGACGGCGGCGATCTTCCGAAGTAGCCTGGCCGCGTGAGCGCCAAAGAGTCGATGCGTGAGCTGGATGAAGCTGCCGGGTTCGTGCGAGCCAAGCTGCCCGCGGCCGGGTTCGTCGGTGTGGTCTTGGGCTCCGGGTTGGGCAGCTTCGCCGAGTCACTGACTGACCGAACCGTCGTGCCCTTCGGAGACATCCCACACATGCCTCGCTCACGCGTGGTGGGGCACGCGGGCAATCTGGTGATCGGCGGCGCCGGCGGAGCGCCCGTCGTGTGTTTGCAGGGCCGCGTCCACGCGTACGAGGGTCACGACCTGTCCAAGGTGGTGTTCGGGGTGCGTCTGCTGGCGCGGCTGGGCGCCAAAGCGGTGCTCCTCACCAACGCCGCCGGCGGGCTGCGCCGCTCGTTCGCGGCCGGCGACCTGATGTCGATCAGCGACCACCTCAACCTGATGGGAAGGAACCCGCTGGTGGGAGAGAACCTGGACGATCTCGGTCCCCGCTTCCCGGACATGAGCGTCGCCTATTCGAAGGAGCTGCGCGCGCTTGCCGCCGCGGCAGCCCGGGAGGCGAACGTCGAGCTGAAGGAGGGCGTGTACGCGGCGCTGTCGGGCCCCAGCTACGAGACGCCTGCCGAAATCGAAATGTTGCGGCGCCTCGGTGCGGATGCCGTGGGCATGAGCACGGTGCCCGAGGTGATCGCGCTTCGTCACATGGGCGTGCCCACGGCCGCCATCTCGTGCATCACCAACATGGCCGCGGGCATGACGGCGGCGCTGCTCGACCACAGCGAGGTGGAAGCCACCGCCAAGGCGACGCGCGCGCGTTTCATCGGGTTGCTCACGCGTTGGACCGCAGCCACCGCCTCGAGCTTCTCGTGAGCGCGATGGATTGGGCAGAGCTCGAGCGCCACGCCGTCGCTGTGCGCCGCAACGCGCACGCCCCGTACTCCCGCTACCAAGTGGGCGCCGCGCTGCGCACTGCGGATGGTCGCGTGTTCGTGGGCTGCAATGTGGAGAACGCCTCTTACGGACTGTGTCTGTGCGCCGAGCGGGCAGCGATCGCGGCCATGGTCAGCGCCGGGGCGAGCGCCCCACGCGCGCTGGTGGTGGTCACCCAAGGCCCACGACCCGGCTCGCCGTGCGGCATGTGCCGGCAGGTCCTAGCGGAGTTCGCCGTCGACCTGCCGGTGCGGCTCGTCGCAGAGGGGCACCCCGACGCGACTCGTGACACGACGCTTGCGGAGCTGCTGCCCGACGCGTTCCGCTCGGATTCGCTGCCCTGAGCGTCAGTCGTCGAGCGGCCTGGCCTCCGCCTCTGCGATCTTCTCCAGCGCGGACGTGAGTGACTCCCGGGCGCGCTCGAGCGACGCACGGTCTTCGCCCCATTTGCTGCGGGCCTTGGCCAGCCGAGCACGCTCGACCGCGAGGTTCTGGCTGAGCGAGCCGATCTCGCCCGACGCCTTCTCCAGGTCGGCCTCGCGCGCCTTGAGCTTGGCAGAAAGATCGCGCACTTGCTCTTCGTGGTCCTCGAGCTTCTCGCGCGTGGTGACGAGATCCGCCGACCGCTTCTCCAGGTCGCTCTTGAGCGCGTCGCGCTCTTGCGCCAACTCGTCGCGCTCGGCGCTTCGGATGGCGAGCGAGTTGTCCAGCTCTCGCCCTTGAGCCTCGGCAGCATCGAGCTGCTTCTTGGTGTCAGCGAGCTTGGCTTGTGTCTCCGCCAGCTCGGCCTCGAGCTTCGCCTTCGTGTCCGCCAGCTCGGCCTCGAGCCTGGACTTGGTTTCCGCTAGCTGTGCCCGCGCGCCCTCCGTGGACTCGAGCTTGTCCTTGGTGTTCGAAAGGTCGACGGTGAGCTTGGAGATGGCGCTGTCGAGCTCGCCTTTTCGCGCCGCGAACTGCGCTTCGAGCTCGGACTTCTCCTGCGCGTGTTGCTGGTCCGCCGCAGCGACCGCGGCGTCCAGCTCCTGCTTGAGCTGCCGCTCGCGGTCGCCGAGCTTGGTCGCTGCTTGCTCGCGCTGCTCCGACAGCTCCTGCTCGCGCTTGTTCTCGAGCTCCGCGACCTTGTCCGAAAGCTCGCGCTGATGCTCCTCGCGCGTGCGAGCCAGCTCGCCCGCACCCTTGTCCTCGAGCGCCGCGATGGCACCATCGCGTTCGCGCTTGGCGTCCGCGAGCGCCTTCTCGAGCACGGCGCGCGCGTCGCTCTGGCTCTCGCTCAAGGCCTGTTCGTGGGCCGCCACCAGGGCAGCGACCTCGCTCGCGCGCGCGGACTTTTCCTGCGCAAGCTCCGCCTCCTTGCCGCTCAGCGCCGTGCTGGTCTTGTCGAGCTTGTTCTTGAAGTCGTCCGCTCGTTTGCTGGCGAGCTCCTTGTCCGCGCGCAGCGTGTCGACCTCGCTCTCGAGGTCGTTGCGCTCACGCTCGAGCGCCAGCAGTTTGTCGACCTGATCGGCCTTCTCTCGCTCGAGCGACAAGTTCTGATCGCGCAGATCGATCAGCTCCTTGTCCTTCCGGGAGATGTCGTGCCGCAGCCCGATCAGCTCCTTGTCTTTCTTGTTCAGCGCCTCGCGCAGGTCCAAGAACTCTTTGCTGGAGACACCGCCCTTGCCGCTCCCCGCTTGCGCCACGCGGTGCTTCAGCTCGTCGATCTCACGGCGGAGCAGGTCGGCTTCATCTGCGCTGACCGCAGACTTGGCGTCGGTCTCGAGCCGCTGCGCGTGGGCCTGTGACGCAGCGACCTCCTTGGACAAGCGCACGATCTCGTCTTTGGCGCGGTTCAGCTCCCCGCGCAGCCGCTCCGCCTCCTCGTTCGGGGGCGGGGGCGCCTCGGAACGAGCACGCGCAGGCGGCGGCGGCAAGCTCGTGGGCTTGCGAGGGGGAGGCTCGCTCGGGACGGGAGGCTCCAAAGCGGGCGGGGGGTGCGCCGAAGGCGGCGGCCGCACCGACGCGGGCGGGGGGCGCACCGAGGCAGGCGGCGGTGGGACGCTCTTCTCCGTAGGCGCTGGCGAGGGCGCCGCGCCCGCTGCGAGCGCCGGCTCCTCCTCGTCGCCCATCAGGCGGTCGAAGGCGTCGCCGATGAACTCGTCGATCTCCTCGTCTGCCTTGATCGGCATGGAGTCCGCGGGGGCGGGTGGCGGCTTGACCGACGAAGCTCGCGGTGGCGCTGCCGTGGCCTGCCTGGGAGGCGGCGCCGGCGCTGCGGCAGGCGCGTCTTCGCCTACGTCCACGTCGTCATCGAGCAGCTCGATCGCGTCGTCGAGCATGATCGCGTCGTCGGCGTCCGCCGACTCGCCCAGCGGGATCAGCCGGCGGATGTGCACGAGCAGCTCGCCCAGCGCGATGGGCTTGTGCACGTAGTCTTCGGCGCGTGTGCGCAACTTCTTGTGTTGCTCGAAGGTGTCGTCGCTGGACTCGCTCGACATGATGATGAGCGGCACGTCCTTGAGCTGCGCGTCCTTCTTGAGCTTGTTGCAGACGGAGAAGCCGTTCATGCGCGGCAGCTCGATCGACAACAAGATCAGGTTGGGCGGGTCGGCTTGCGCAGTCGACAGCCCGACGTTGCCGTCGTCGACCACCTGCACCGTGCATCCCAGATTGGAAAGCTCGGAACGCAGCTCTCCGGCGAATGCGGCATCACTCTCGAAGACGAGGACCTTGGTCATGTTGTTCGGCGGGTCGTGACGGGGGCCTCACGATATCGGCAGCCATCGCCGATGGTCAAACTGCAAAACGGCCTTCGGGCTCGTCTCCGAAAGAGATGCCCAGCTCCCGCGCGCTGCGAACCATGCCCCGGTCGATGGGAACGGTGCGTGTCTTGCCCGCAGCTTCCTCGATCGGGACGAGCTTCACCTCGCCCGCCCGCATCGCCACCATACCCGAAACCTCGGTGTCCGCGATCTCCCCGATCGCTGCTGCACCGAAGCGCAGGGCGAGCACGCGATCGTTGCTCGACGGGTGACCACCGCGCTGCAAGTGCCCGAGCACGATGCTGCGCGTCTCCTTGCCCGTGAGATCCGCCAGGCTCTTGGCCAGCGCCTCGGCCACGCCGCCGAGCACCTCGACGCGGCGGAACTCGTCTCCTTGAGAGCGCACGGTGAGCTCACCACCGCTCGGCTTGGCGCCCTCCGCCACGACGATGATCGAAAAGCAACGGCCGCGCCGCTGGCGCTGCATGATCTTCTCCGCGACGCGCTCGACCTGGAACGGGATCTCCGGGATGAGGATGGCGTCCGCGCCTCCCGCGAGCCCGGCGGTGACGGCGATCCAGCCCGCGTGCCGCCCCATCACCTCGACCACCATCACGCGCTCGTGAGCTTCGGTCGTCGTGTGGAGCCGATCGATGGCCTCCGTCGCGATCGAGACGGCGGTGTCGAAGCCGAAGGTCACGTCGGTACCAGCCACATCGTTGTCGATCGTCTTGGGTACGCCGATCACGCGGGGCAAGCCTTTATCCAGCAGCTTTTTCGCGATCGTGAGCGAGCCATCGCCGCCGATCGCGATCAACGCATCGAGCCGCTCCGCGCGGAAGCGCGCCACCAGCTCGTCCGACCGGTCGCTGGGCACGGGCTTGTCTTGCCCGTCGACCTTGGTGGGGTAGTGGAACGGATCGCCGCGGTTGGCGGTGCCCAGGATGGTGCCGCCCAGGTGGGCGATGCCTCGCACCGCCTCGCGATCGAGCGGCACCAAGCCGCCCTCGTGGAACAGGCTGCGATAGCCGTGCTTGATGCCGAACACCTCCCAGCCGCGCTCGATCGCGGCGAGCGTGGCCGCACGAATGACCGCGTTGAGTCCCGGAGCGTCTCCCCCTCCGGTGCTGATGGCGATGCGCTTCTTGGTTTGCACGAGCGGAGCATCGCCGCCCGCGTGCCGCCGTGGCAAGCGACACGCATGCGCTCGATCGAGATTCGCGCCCCGTTCGATGGCTCCCTGTTGGCCGAAGAGCCTCTGGCCAGCGAGGCCGAAGCCGACGCCTTGCTCCGTGTTCAGCTGGATCGGACGCGCGAAGCCCCGCTGCCTGCAGCGAAGCGCATCGAGATCTTGCAGCGGAGCGCGCAAGAGGTGCGCGCGCGCGCGGAAGGACTGGCGCTCTTGATCGCGCGGGAGGGCGGAAAACCCCTGGTCGACGCGCGCGTCGAGGTGACCCGTGCCGCCAGCGGTTTGGACTACCTCGCGGGCGAGGTCGCGCGCCTCTCTGGCGAAGCGGTGCCCATGGGTGCGACGCCCGCGACCGACGGGCGGGTGGCGCTCACCGTGCTCGAGCCGCTCGGACTGTTGATCGCGATCAGCGCGTTCAACCACCCGCTCAACCTGATCGTGCACCAGGTGGGCCCCGCCGTGGCCGCCGGTTGTCCTGCGATCGTGAAGCCGGCGCTGGAGACTC
>CAZXMG010000140.1:0-13721 GCA_964641275.1 uncultured Polyangiaceae bacterium | reverse complement strand
GAACGAGCGGCTGAAGCTCGCGGAGGACCAGGCTCTCCTCGCCAAGGAGACTGCGACGACGACCGACCAGCGGCTCGTGGCTGGGGACTCGACCCGCCTCGAGGTGAACGTTGCAAAGCTCGGCATTGGGCGCGCCGCCGCCGAGCTCAAGGACACGGAGGCGCTTCGAGACAGCTACCTTGGCGAGCTTCGGCTGCTGCTTGGTCTCGGCTACACGACGCCGCTCTCGCTGCAAGGATCGCTCGGCGAGATCGGAAAGGCGGAGCTGGGAGCCATGTTGGCCCGCGCGAAGGAGCGCCCCGAGCTCTTGGCCATCGCCTCCGAGCTGAAGGAGGCGGAGGCAGACGCGAGCTACGCGGACGCGCTGAGCTACCCCGACCTCGGCATTGGCCTTCGCTTCCAGCACGAGGACAACGACACGAACACGGCGATGGGCGTGCTCTCGCTCTCCCTCCCCTTCTTCGACCATGGCCAAGGCCTGGGCGCTCGGGCGGAGGCCAAGAAGCGCCGCGCGCAGAACGATCTCCAGCAACGCGCGGCCGAGGTACCTATCGAAATCCGTCGCGCATTCGAAGTGTTCCAACGCCGTCGGGAGGCCGCCATGATGTTCGATGGTGCCGCCGGCTTTGGCGAGAACCTGGAGCTCGCGTCGAAGGGCTACAAGGCCGGAGAGACTGACCTGGCCGAGCTCTTGCTGCTGCGTCGCGAGCTGATCGAAGCAAAGCGCTCGCACACGGATCGCCTGCTCGCGGCACGCGAGGCCGAGATCGAGCTGCGAGCTGCAGCAGGAGTGTGGCCATGAGCGCCGCCGAGACGACGCAGGCGAGCGGTTCGCGCCGGTGGCTACGCACGGGCGCGCTGGTGATCGCGACCGCCGGGCTCACGCTGTACGTCGACCGGTGGGTCGCGTACCTGTCGAGCGGAGCATCGCAGGGTCACGATGAGCACGACGGGCACGGCGCCCATGGCGACGAGGCTGGCCACGAGGGCGAGAAGCACGGAGACGAGCACGGCGACGAGCACGGTGAGCATGGCCTCGGGCGGGTGACGCTGACACCCGAAGGCCGGACCAACGCCGGCATCGAGGTCGGCACCGCCACAGCGGGCAAGGTCCACGTGACGCTGTCGTTGCCCGGCGAGGTTCGCGTCAATGGCGAGACGCTCGCGCACGTTTCGCCACGCGTCGGCGGCGTCGCGCGCGAGGTCAAGGCTCGCCTCGGAGACCAGGTCAAGCGCGGCGACGTGCTGGCTGTCCTCGACAGCCGAGAGCTGACCGGCATCTCCCGCGACGCGCGCGCCGCGAACGAGCGGGTCAAGCTCGCCGAGGCCAATTTGTCGCGGATCGAAAAGCTCTTCAAGGAGGGGATCTCGTCCGAGAAGGACTACCTGGCGGCAAAGAGTGAGCTCGCAGAGGCCAGGATCGAGCGAGACTCCACCGCAGAGGCGCTGGCGTCGACGGGCACGGGAGGCGGTGGCACGTACAAGCTCGTCGCACCGCTGAACGGCACCATCATCGAGAAGCACCTCGCGGTCGGCGAAACGCTCAAGGATGACACGCCGGCCTTCGTCATCGCGGACCTCTCGCAGCTGTGGGTCGATCTCACCGTCTACAGCAAGGACCTGGCGTGGGTCTCGGTGGGCCAGCCCGTACGAGTCCGCGCGGAAGGCATCAAGCAGGCCGCTGCCGGCACCATTACGTTCTTGAGCGCAACTGCGAGCGGAGAGGCTCGCACGACCAGCGCGCGAGTGTTGCTCGACAAGCCAGCCGCTGCTTGGAAGCCTGGGCTGTTCGTCACTGGAGACGTCGCCATCGAAGAAGTCGACGCACGGGTCGTGGTGCCAGAAGACGCGATTCAGACGCTGGAAGGCCGCACGGTCGTGTTCGTGGAGGAGGAGGACGCCTTCGAGGCTCGCCCGGTGAAGCTCGGCCACGTGGGGCTCCACCCGGATGGCCGCACGAAGGCGGTGGAGATTGTGAGCGGCCTGGACGCCGGAGCGAAGCTCGCGACCAAGGGCACGTTCACGCTGAAGGCCGAGTTGGGCAAAGGCTCAGCCGGTCATGAACATTGACCGGAGCACCCCATGATGGCCCTGCTCGCAAGACTGCTGCGCTTCTCGGTGGAGAACCGCTGGCTCGTACTGCTGCTCACGCTCGCGGTCGGCGGGCTTGGTGTGTACAACTTCCACAGGCTTCCGATCGATGCGGTACCTGACATCACCAACGTCCAGGTCCAGATCAACACGCCGGTGTCGGCGCTCGCGCCCGTCGAGATAGAGCGCCGCATCACCTACCCCATCGAGAGCGCGATGGGTGGCCTCCCCAAGGTCGAACAGGTGCGCTCGCTCTCTCGCTACGGCCTGTCTCAGGTCACGGTCGTGTTCGAGGACGGCACGGACATCTACTGGGCGCGCCAGCTCGTGGCAGAACGACTCGCCTCCGCCAAAGAGGGCATGCCGCCTGGCGCCGAGCCGCAGCTCGGCCCGATCGCCACGGGGCTCGGCGAAATCTACATGTGGACGGTGGAGGCCGAGCCTTCCGCCGTGAAGCCGGACGGCACACCCTACGACCTGATCGACCTCCGAACCCTCCAGGACTGGGTGGTGCGCCCGCAGCTGCGCAACGTCAAAGGTGTCACCGAGGTCAACTCGATAGGTGGCTACGAGCGGCTCTATCAGGTCGCCCCAGACCCGGCGCGGCTGCTGGCCTACGACCTCTCGTTTCGCGATGTGTTCGAAGCGCTTCGGCGCAATAACGGCACAGCCGGCGGTGGCTACATCGAGCGCAAGGGCGAGCAGCTGCTGATTCGGTCCACCGGACTGATTGAGAGCGACGACGACATCCGCTCGATCGTGCTCGCGCATCGCGACGGGGTTGCGATCCGCATGAGAGACGTCGCGGACGTGACTGTGGGACGGGACCTGCGGACGGGGGCTGCGACCGAAGACGGACAAGAGGTCGTCATTGGCACCACCATCATGCTCATGGGAGAGAACAGCCGCGCCGTGTCGACGCGCGTCCGCAAGCAGCTCGAGACAGCGCAGAAGAGCCTACCGGAGGGGGTCAAGCTCAAGACGGTCTACGATCGCACCTACCTCGTCGACGCCACGCTCAACACCGTGGTCAAGAGCCTCGCTGAGGGTGCGTTGCTCGTCATCGTGGTGCTGTTCGTCCTGCTGGGAAACTTCCGCGCCGCGATCATCGCTGCGCTCGCCATTCCGTTCTCGATGCTGATCGCCTTGACCGGCATGGTGGAGACCAAGACCAGCGGCAACCTGATGAGCCTGGGCGCCATCGACTTCGGCCTCGTCGTCGACGGCTCCGTAATCATCGTGGAGAACTGCATCCGCCGCTTCGGTGAGCAGCAGCACAGACTCGGCCGCCTATTGACGCGCAGGGAGCGCATCGACCTGGCCTACGAAGCATCGCAAGAGGTGCGCAAAGCGACCCTGTTCGGCGAGGTGATCATCGCCATCGTGTACCTGCCGATCCTGACGCTCACGGGCATCGAGGGGAAGATGTTTCGGCCGATGGCGATCACCGTCGTGCTCGCGCTCGCTGGAGCCACTGTGCTCTCCATGACGCTGATTCCGGCGCTGGTTGCCATCCTGCTCTCCGGCAAGGTGGAGGAGAAGGAGAACTTCGTCTTCCGGCAAGCCAAGCGGGTGTACGAGTGGCTGCTCGTGCGCGCGCTCAACTCGCGGACGCTGGTGCTCGCGGGCGCGCTGTTCCTGCTGTTCAGCGCGGGCGCCGTGTCGATGACGTTAGGCAGCGAGTTCGCGCCCAAGCTCAGCGAGGGGGCGCTGGCGCTGCAGCCCGCTCGCATTCCCTCCATTGGCATCACGGCAAGCCTCGAGATGCAGATGGCGATCGAGAGGATGCTCAAGCAGAAGTTCCCGGACGAGGTCGACGAGGTCTTCGCCCGCACCGGCACGGCCGAGGTGGCCACCGACCCCATGGGACCGAACGTGTCGGACACGTACATCATGCTCAAGCCGCGTTCCGGGTGGACGCGCGCCCGCACTCAGGAGGAGCTGGCAGAGGAGATCGAAAAGGAGCTCGCCCACTTGCCTGGCCAGAACTTCGAGTTCAGCCAGCCCATCGAGCTCAGGTTCAACGAGCTCATCAGCGGCGTCCGAAGCGATGTGGCGGTGAAAGTCTTTGGCGACGACCTGGAGGCTATGCGCGCGAAGGCGACCGAGATCGCGGAGGTGCTGAGAACCGTCGACGGGGCGGCGGACGTGAAGGTCGAGCAGGTCACCGGCCTTCCCGTGCTGAACATCGCGATCGATCGCGGCGCGATCGGTCGCTACGGCCTCTCCATCGAGGATGTTCAGCAGATCATCGAAGCGGCCGTTGGGGGGGCCGAAGCGGGTCAGGTGTTCGAGGGTGACAAACGCTTCGACCTAGTGGTCAGGCTGCCGGATGCCGTGCGCAAAGACATCGAAGCGCTAGAGGCGCTGCCCATCCCGTTGCGTGCCGACGTGCAGAAGCCCGGCGAGCGCGCGAGCTTCGTGCCGCTCAAGGCGGTGTCCACCATCACCATCGAAGAAGGGCCAAACCAGGTCAGCCGCGAGAACGGCAAGCGGCGCGTGGTGGTCCAATGCAACGTGCGTGGCCGAGATCTGGGCGGCTTCGTGGCCGAGGCGCAGGCCAAGATCGAGGCGCAGGTCCCACCCACTCCCGGCATCTGGCTGGCTTGGGGAGGGCAGTTCGAGAACCTCATCGCAGCGCGAGAGCGGCTGATGGTGGTCGTACCAGTCGCTCTCTTGCTCATCTTCGGGCTCCTCTATGCGTCTTTCCGCAGCGTCAAGAACGCCTTCCTGATCTTCACTGGAGTGCCGCTCGCGTTGACAGGCGGGGTCGCGGCGCTGGCCATTCGCGGGCTTCCTGTCTCGATCTCCGCCGCAGTCGGCTTCATCGCGTTGTCGGGCGTGGCGGTGCTGAACGGATTGGTCATGGTCTCTTTCATCGAGAGCATGCGTGAGCAGGGCGCCTCGGTGAACGAGGCCGTGCAGAAGGGTAGCCTGGCGCGACTGCGACCAGTGCTGATGACCGCGCTCGTCGCGGCGCTCGGGTTCATCCCCATGGCGTTGGCGACCGGCACGGGCTCCGAGGTGCAGCGCCCACTCGCCACCGTAGTGATCGGAGGCATCGTGTCGGCCACTCTTCTGACATTGTTGGTCCTCCCCGTGCTGTACGGCTTGTTCCACCACCGCGGCCAACGGCCGGGGTCGACCGAGGAGACCCCATGACGCCGACCTCGCGTCGCATGCGGGTGTTCATCGCCAAGATGGATTGCCCCACGGAGGAGCAGCTCATCCGCAAGGAGCTCGAGCCCATGAGCGGGATCGACTCGCTCGCGTTCAACCTGCTGGAGAGGGAGCTGACCGTGACCCACTCTCTGGAGGACGACGCACCGATTGTGGCAGCGCTGACCCGGCTCGACATGGGCCCCCAGGTGCGAACACCAGAGTCCCCGGGAGCGTCGACCACCCCGGCGGACGCGACACCTTGGTGGCGCAGCCATTGGTCGCTGATTCTGTCCGGGCTTGCGGCGGTCGCCTCAGAGGTGAGTGCCTACGCGCTCGGTCGCGAGACCGCGCTCCCGGTCGTGGCACTGGCGGTTCTCTCGCTGCTCACGGGAGGGCTCCCGACGCTCCGCAAGGGCGTCGTGGCGGTGAAGACGCTCACGCTGAACATCAACTTCCTGATGACGGTGGCGATAGCGGGTGCCGTGGTCATCGGACAGTGGCCAGAGGCTGCCATGGTCACGTTCCTGTTTGCCGTCGCAGAAGCCATCGAGGGCGCCTCGCTCGAGCGAGCCCGCGACGCTGTACGTGGGCTGTTGGCGATGGCCCCAGCCACAGCGCACGTGCGCAGGGGGGAGAGCTGGACCGAAGTTGCGGCCGCAGAGGTGGCGATCGGCGACATCGTGCGCGTGCGTCCCGGCGAGCGCATCGTCGTCGACGGCGAGGTGGTCGTCGGTGCCGGGTCGGTCGATCAGGCGCCGATCACTGGCGAGTCCATCCCGGTCGAGAAGAGCGTCGGCGACGCCGTCTTCGCGGGCACGCTCAACCAAGAGGGCCTGCTCGAAGTACGGGCGACGCAGCGAGCCGGCGACACCACGCTCGCGCGCATCGCAAGGTCGATCCAGGAGGCCCAGGCCCAACGTGCCCCCACGCAGCGCTTCGTCGACGCGTTTGCTCGCATCTACACGCCGACCGTGGTCCTCGTCGCCATCGCTGTGGGTGTGGTCCCTCCACTGCTCTTTCAGGAGCTCTGGAGTGCCTGGGTCTATCGGGCGCTGGTGCTCCTGGTCATCGCCTGCCCGTGCGCCCTGGTGATCTCCACTCCCATCACTGTGGTGAGTGGGCTCGCTGCCGCGGCGCGGCGTGGCATCTTGGTCAAAGGGGGGGTGTACTTGGAGGAGGCGCGCAAGCTTGGCGCAGTCGCGCTCGACAAGACTGGGACCCTCACCGAGGGTCGCCCGCGATTAACGGACGTCGTACCACTTGGCTTGCTCGATCGATCCGAGGTCTTGCGCCTCGCCGCATGCCTCGAGGCCGGCAGCGACCACCCCATCGCCCGCGCGGTCGTGGAAGAGTGGTCTCGGACGGAGGGGCAGCCGCTCACCCCGGCGACGGACGTCTTGGCTATCGTCGGTCGCGGGATCGAGGGTCGAGTGGCCGGCAAGCGACTCTTGCTGGGAAGCCACGCGCTGGCGCACTCCTTGGGTGCCTGCAGCGTCAAGGTCGAGGCGGCTCTCGGTGCCTTGGAGGACCAAGCGAAGACCACCATGGTCCTGACGGACGAGAACGAGACCTTCGGGGTTCTCGCCGTCGCAGACACCGCGAGGAGCACCAGCATTCATGCCATCGCCACGCTCCATCAGCTTGGCGTCGCGAGCGTCATGTTGACCGGCGACAACAGCAAAACGGCCCGCGCCATCGCACGGATTGTGGGCATCGACGATGTGCGCGGCGATCTGATGCCAGAGGACAAGGTCCGCGCGTTGGAACAGCTCTTGCGCGAGTACGGCGCCGTGGGCATGGTCGGCGACGGCGTCAACGACGCCCCCGCCCTCGCCCGTGCCAACGTTGGCTTTGCCATGGGCGCCGCGGGGACGGACACAGCCATCGAGACCGCCGACGTGGCCTTCATGGACGACGACCTGCGCAAGCTGCCAGAGCTCATCGAGCTGAGCCGCCGGGTGCGCGCAGTGCTGGTGCAGAACATCAGCTTCGCGATCGGCGTGAAGGCGGTCTTCTTGGCGCTCTCATTGGCGGGCGTCGCCACGCTGTGGATGGCCATCTTCGCCGACATGGGCGCGAGCCTGATCGTCGTCGCCAATGGCTTGCGTTTGCTTCAGAGTCCCGTCCGTCAGCCGGAGGGAACAGGTCACGTGTCGGAAAGGACCCAGGAACATGCACATGCTCACCATGACTAAGAAACTGCTCGCGTTGACGCTCGCTGCTACCTTCTCCGCCAGCCTCGCGGGGTGCCCACCCAAGAAGGAGGAGCACAAGCCCGGCGACGGGCACGACCATGAGAAAGAGGAGAAGGAGAAGAAGAAGTGAGCGGCCGCATCATGGTCGGCAGCGTCTTCGTGCTGATTCTGACCGCCAGCTGCGGAGGTGGCGGCGGTGAAGTGGATGCCCCGTGCGAGATCGACGACGACTGCGAAGACGGCCTCGAGTGTGACCTCCACGACGGTGCGGGCACTTGCCAGGAAGTCCACGACGATTGAGACGACCGGCGAACGAGGAGGTCAGATGAATCAGCCCAGCTCCCGGCGACTGCTCCCTGGCCTCCTCCTACGCGGCCGCTCCCGGCCGAGCTCTTCGGCCGCTCCATGGCTCGGCAAGACCGCTCCAGGTCGACCGGCTCGTCCCAGGCCCGCGACGCGGCAGGGCATGCTGCTCGCTGCAGCACTCTGCTGTGGAGGCTGCACCCCCGAGGGCTCAAACGTGACGCCGGTTGGCACGGCCACGGTGGCCGAAGAAGAGATGTGCGAGCCGGCGCAGCCGAAGTCGTGCACCGAGTGGTGCGATGAGCACGGCGTGGCGGAGGCAGACTGCGCCATCTGCTTGTCCTCCTCGTCGGCGTCAGCGTCGGCGAGCTTGCCTGCGGCCGGCGAATGACTCGTTTCGCGTGGCGACCGGGGGGGGGCGGAGCTAGCCTGGGAGTCGTGGCAGAGCCGGGCCTCCGCATCAAGGCAGCGCGCTCGTCGTTGGCTGTCGCTTGCTTGCTCCTTGCGGCGACCGGCTGCGAGCCCCTTCCGTTCGACGCTCACGGTGGGGCCGGCGGCGGCGCGGGGACCGGCGGCAGTGGCGGGAACGGCGGAGATGGGGCGCCCCCAGAGCCGTCGCCCTGCGGCGAGACGCCCGACGCGCCAGCCTTCGAGATCGGCATGGGCGAGGTCTGCTTTCAGCCCCTCCCTGACGACGGCGTGGTGCCCCGCATCTACGGGTTCCAAGGAGGCTTCCACGTGTGGCTGGCGGTGTTGTGCGCCGACTGCCCGAGCGACGTGATCGCCAACGTCGGCGTGAAGCACCCTGGCGGCGACTGGGTGTACGAGCCCGGCCAGGTCGTGCTCGAGCTGCGCTCGCAGCAGGCGGCCGGGTTGTTCGGCATGATGGGCGACAGCACCGGGGATCCCGGGGCGGTGCCCGCCGAAGGCGCCGCGCTGACCGCGCACGTCTCGCTGACGGCGCTCGACGGGACGCCCCTCCACGAGGGGAGCCGCGACATCGTGCTGGGCGAGACGGAGACCTGGGTGAACAAGTGCGACCCTGACCCAGCCACCTGCGGGCAGCCGACAGCGTTGCCTTGCTGCGATGGCTGAAGCGCACGCGTCCACCCTTCGCTGGGTAGGGCGATTGCTCCTTGCCCCTGCAGCGGTCTTGTACGTCGGCGTCGGCGGCTGCGCAGACCGTCATGCTCACCACGCGGTACAGCTCGTCTGGGTGCGGGACGGCTCGCTCCGCGTCGGGCTCGGTGCTCGCTCGGCGCGGGGGCGAGCGTTCCTGGTTCCGGGCAACGTCGAGCACTCCTTCGAGGCAGAGGGGCAAACCCTCGCGCTGATGTTGTTCGAGCGGCATGGCCCACGCGGCTCGGCGTTGCACCGACTCGCGCTCGCGCGTGCTGGAGAGGACTTGGGACAGCAGCTGGACGCCGTCACTTTCCCCAGCCTCTCCAGCCCAGCGGACGAAATGTCTTCGTTCGCCGAACGCGTGGTGGACGCCTTGGGTGCTGACCGCGAGAGGAGCCCGCTCTCGCCCCACACCCGCCGCGCACTGGAGTACATCGAGAGCACGTTGGAGGGCACTCCGAGGCTGCGCGACGTAGCGCTTCAGATCGGCACCTCGGAGACGAGGCTGACCCACGTGTTTACACGTGAGGTAGGCCTGCCGTTTCGGCGCTATGTGCTGTGGGCTCGCATCAAGCGCGCAGTCGAAGCCGTACGCCACGGATCCACCGCGACGCACGCTGCCAGCGTGGCCGGGTTCGCGGACAGCGCGCACCTCGCGCGGACCTTTCGAGCCATGTTCGGGATGCCGCCGTCGAAGGTGCTGCCGCAGCTCGAAGTGGTTGGGGCCGCGTTGGCGGTGGGGCTTCCGCGCGCACGTTGACCTCAGGCCACTGTCGGCTTACCGCACAACCCCGGTGCGGCAGCACCCGCCACCTCGCAGGCTCGAATCGATGCGACGCGGCGATTCATGCCGTGGCGCCACCAGACCTTGAACAGCCAGGCCTTCAGGCCAGTGAGGTTCCCGCCGTGGCGCGCGTAGAACGTGTCCGGGTCCGAGAACGTACCGAAGTCCTGATTGACGCCCGTCATCTGCACCGCAGTGTCTTCACCCTTCCACTCGATCCTGGGCACGCCGAGATCCTCCGTCCCCACCCCGAAGCCGAGGAACGCGCCGCTCTGTTGGCCGACGAAGCGACGCAAGCCACCGAGGTAGGGCTTGTCCAGAATCACACCCTCCAGCGCCACCCACCGTCCGTCGACCAAGACCTCGGCCCAGCTGTGGACGATGTCGCGCGGCGCAAGCCAGTAAAGCAGCCCGGTCACCACTCCCTTTTGAAGACGCTTGTGGATGGTCGCGCCGTGGAAGCGACAGGGCACACCAACGGCACGCAAGAGGGCCATCACGAGGGTGGTCTTGGTGTTGCACTGCCCATACCCGTCCCGCAGCACGTCGGAGGCGGAGATTTGGTCGCTCGCGTTGTAGCCGAAGCGGATCTCGTCCCGAACAAGCTCGTAAACAGCGCCGATCCGGCTTCCGACCGGGAGATCACGAAGGCCTCGCGCTTCCACCAGCTGCTGGATGGCCGGGTGCCGAAAGTCGAGGAGCGTGGTTTCAGCGAGGTACTCTTGGTTGTTCATGGCTTCCATGCAGGCACACTACGAGCCCGAGGCCCGCAGGGCTTGAACGTTCCGGTCGCCATCTGCGCCTCGTTCGGGTGGGTGGGCCTTCGCCTCGTCAGTCCACGATGAAGAGCTTGCAGCCCGACTGGCTGAGCGAACGGTGTGGCTCGGCGCCGTCCGCGACTTGGTAGCTCTGCCCCGGTGCGAGCTTGAACCGGCGCCCATCCGCGAGCTCCGTCTCGAGCTCCCCTTCGATGCAGAACACGATGTGCCCCTTGCCGCACCAATGGTCGGCCAGGTACCCGGCGGAGTATTCGACGATCCGCACGCGAAGGTCGCCGAGCGCGAGCGTGCGCCAGTAGGCTACCCCCGTCTCGCCCTTGTGCTCCGTAGGCGCCATGGAAGACCAGTCGGTGGTGGCAAAGGGGATGTCGCGTAGCAGCATGGATGGCAGGCCTCTATTCGGCTCAGGACAGCAGGATCTCGTGCACGGCGAGCGCGCGCTCCGACACGGGCGCGCGCAAAGGAGCGAAGCGGGGGTCACTGCGCAGAGGACCGAGCAGCGGGCAGCGGTCGAGCCACGCAAGGTCGAGCAGCTTGTGGTCCACGGCGCCGGCGAGGTGAGTCAGCGCGCGCTCCCAGTCGCCGATGAAGCAAGCTACCTCGCACCCGAGCTGCTCGAAGAACAGGTGGCGGCGCGGGCTGCCGTGCAGCCCAACGACTGCACGCTTGGTCTCGGCAACGTCGAACGGAGCCCGCTGTGTCACGCAGCGCACGAGCTCCGCCGAGATGGCGAGCGGGCCGGTTGCAGAGTGAGCTGCCGCGGTTGCCTGCACTTCGGCTAGCACGAGATCGATCTGACTCGCGTCGCGGGTCCACATCGTGAACCGCAGCCGATTGACGAGGCGGCTGAGCTCCGCCTCCCCTGCCGTAATGGCGAGCTTGATGTCGCGCAGGGCATTGTCGACGCCGTCCGCGTCCAGGCTCAGCGCGCGCATCCGAGCGCGCTCCATCAGCGCCATCCATTGACCTCGATCGAGCTCCAAGCTGACCTGGAGGGACTGTTCGGCGGCGTCGAACGCGCCGACCTCAGCGAGCAGGCGCCCGCGCAGGAGGTGGGCCTCCGCCATCGTCGGCGTCCGCGCAATGGCCTCCATCACTGCAAAAGCGCTGCGCTCATAGCTCCCCGTCTGGAGCTCGAGGTAGGAGAGCGCGAGGTGCGCCTCGGCGAGGTCCGCGTCCAGCTCGAGGGCCGCAAGCGCGTGACGACGCGCCTCGATCTCGCGCTCTCCGGTGAAGAAGTAGGAGCGAGACAGCGTCATCGCATACGCGGCCAATAGGAGCGGGCTATCCGGAGCGCGCTGGAGCGCCGCCTCCAAGAGCGTGACCGATTCGGCGATCGAGCCGGACCACAGCCCGCGGAAGCGGGCGCGTGCCTTCAGGTACAGATCGATCGCGACCGCGTCCGTGAGCCGACGGGCGGCGACGGCGCCTCCCAGCGTCAACGCCTCGGACAACGCGCGCGTGGCTTCGTCGTTCATCGACAAGAGCTCTCCGCTCGCGCGCTCGAAGCGCTTGGCCCAGACTTGAACGCCGTCGCTCACGCTCAGCGCGCGCAGCGTCAGGCGACATGGTCCATCCGCCAGTTGTCGGAACGCGCCACTCACCAGGAAGTCCACGCGTGCCTCCCGTGCGCGCGCGCGCAACACCGACTCGCTCGCTTCGGCAGCGAGCGGCTGGGCGGACACCACCAGGCCCGACAAGCTCGACAGTGAGTCGATCAGGTCCTGCGTGAGTCCGGAGGCGATCTCGGAGTCTTCTGGGCGAGCGGCGAGCAGGCTGACGGCCACACGACGGCGGCGCGGCCCCGCCGCAGGGCTCGCCGCAGCAGCTGGCGGCGCTGCGCCACTGAAGCGCAGCGCGCCGAGATCGATCGAGAGCTCCGCCGCGGTGCTGTAGCGGTCCTCCGGCCGGCGCTCCATCAGCCGCAAGATCACGTGCGCGAGCCCATCCGATAGGCGCACCTGCTCACGCGGGTCCGGCGCCGACTTCAGCAACCGCGCGACGGCCATCGCCAACGCTGTCTCACCCTGCCACGGCAGCTTCCCAGTGACGCACTCGAACAACAGCACGCCGAGCGCGTACAAGTCGGCGCGCGCGTCGATGGGGCTCAGCCGATCGACCTGCTCCGGAGCCATGTAGGCCGGCGTTCCCGCGAAGTTGCCGGGGCCCTCGGCTGCGGCGGTCTCCAGCGAAGCAGCGATCCCGAAGTCCGTGATCGTCAGACCACAAGCTCAAGCGGCCATGGTAAGTTTCTACACAGCGCTCGAGCAACCTGGGATGCCAGTTAGGGAACCGCGACGCAGTCGAAGCGCTGAAGACGAACGCGGCTGGCAGGGCCCACCTCGCTCCAGGCGAGCGCGAACATGCCGTGCGCCTCAGAGCCGAGCACGGCCAAGCGCTCACTGCTCGCCCAAGGGTCGGGCGTGAAAGCCGTCTCGGCAACGACGGATCCAGCGGCGTCGACCACCCGCGCGTGGAGCGTCGAGGCCGAGGGGTCGCTCGTGTCGAACCAGCCGATCACGAAGCCATCGGCCCAGGGGCTCACGGCGAAGGGTCCGGTGGCGCCCCCGTTGCCGACGACCGTGAGCTCGGCGGCGACCACGTCGCCCAGCTCGTCGAGCGCTTGCGCCACGATCTGAGGACCACCGGCCGTGTCTTCGCGGAACAGGAGCCACGCGCCACCCGGTCGAGCCGCGAGCTCGATCTGCTGGATGCGGCCGCTGCGGACGAGCTCGAAGCGGTACTCGAGGCCGAAGTCGACGGGCATCAGCGCAACCTGGACGCGGCTCGGAAGGCCCGTGGGCGCGCCGTCCCAGCACTGCTGAAAGCCTGCCGAGCTCGAGAGCGCGTAGAGCAGGTCGCCGCTCGGGACCGCGATCGCGTCGCCGACCAGCGGCCCCACGCCGCAGCCCGAGTCGGCGAAGACCTGGTTGTTGAAGCCTGCGTCGACGCGGTTCACGAGCAGCTGCTCCACGGGCCCCATCGGCTTCGCCTTGGCGACCAGCGCGGAGCCCCCGATCGCCGAGGTCGCCGCGAAGCGAGGCCCTTGGAAGCGGCCCGCCGCGGTGATGGCGGTGGACTCGGGCAGCGGACCAGTGACGACCGTGGGATCGAGAGCGCGCACCCAACGAATGGTGTCGAGCGGCGGTGAGGGGACGTCATTGCCGGTCGTGAACAGCAAATCGTAGCCATCGCCGCCGAAGGCCGCGGAGGTCACGAAGCCTTGCCCGCCGGCGAAGCCACCCACAGCGACCGCCTCGAGCGGCGTGCTCAACGCGGGCGGCC
>CAZXMG010000139.1:0-13833 GCA_964641275.1 uncultured Polyangiaceae bacterium | reverse complement strand
GCCCTGGTACGGCGCGCTGGTGAAGGGCCAGATTTACGGCAGCTCAGCCGAGTTCCTCGACGCGGCCAGCTACGAGCACGTCACGCGTTGGGCCGAACAGATCGCCGAGCGCCCCGCCGCGAAGCGAGGCCGCATGGTCAACAAGAGCTTCGGCGATCCCAAGGGACAGCTGCGCGAGCGCCACGACGCGACCGACTTCGAGACCAAGACGCAGGACAAGCTCGAGCCCGCGGGCTGACGCGAAAGCTGGCTCGCGCTTGCGCTGCGCGCTACGCGCTCGAAGGCGCCGCGTTTGCGCTTCGCGCTACACGCGGCCGCGCGGGTCGACCCCGCGATGATACCCTGCAGCCCGCATGCTCGATCGCTCCGCAGTGCTCCCGCCCGGAGCGTTGGTCGCCTCACGCTATCGCGTGCTGTCGCGCCTCGGAGCTGGCGGCATGGGCGCGGTGTACCGCGTGTTCGACGAGCTCGTGGGCGAAGACGTGGCGCTCAAGGTTCTCGCGGACGCGAACCACGCGGCCGCCGAGCGTTTCCGCGCAGAGGTGCGCCTCGCGCGCCGCATCACGCATCGCAACGTGGGCCGCACCTACGACATCGGCACCGACCAGGGAGTGCTGTTCATCACGATGGAGCTGATCGAAGGCCACACCGTGCTCGACTTGATCCAGCGTGGACCATCCCCCGAGACGGCCGTCGCCTGGGTCGCGGCAGAGGCTGTCGCTGGGCTCGTCGCCGCGCACGGCGCGGACGTGGTGCATCGCGATCTGAAGCCGACCAATCTGCTCGTCTCCCGCGATGGGAGGGTGCTGGTGATCGACTGGGGGGTCGCCACCATCCGCGACGCCGATGGGCAGGGCGTCGCAGGTACGCCCGACTACATGGCGCCCGAGCAGCTTCGCGGCGCAGCGCCTGCCCCTGCGCAAGACATCTACTCGATGGGCCTGGTCATGTTCGAGCTGCTCGCAGGCCAACGCCCCTTCCAGGGCACGACGGCGACGGAGCGCGCGCGCGCCAGGCTCGACCGGGAGCCCTCGTTCTCGCTGTTGCCGAAGGACGGGGCGCTGCCGCCCATCGTGCGCCGCTGCCTCGCATTGGTTCCGGCGTCGCGCCCATCGACGGCGGAGCTGCTGAGCTTGCTGCAAACGCAGCGCGCCGAGGTCGCTCGCCCGCCCGCGCCAACGCCGGTGGTCAGCCGAGACGCGTCAGAGCCTCCCACGCGGGTGGACCCACCCGGCCCGATGGCGATGGGCAGCCTGTCGCAGCCCGCGATGATGGCCTTTCTCAGCGGCGTCACGCTGATGCGATCACCCGCGCGTGAATGGCTGGCTGCGTACGGCGCGTTTCGACGCTGCATCGAGCTCGAGCCGAGCTTCCTCCAGGGCGTGGCGGCTTGCGCGCTCGCTGCCGTCTACGTGCAGGTGTACTCGAACCAAACCGAGCGCAGCGCCACAGAGCTCGCGGACGCGGTCGCGCTGGCTCGCACACGCGCGCCCGATTGGGCCGACACGCAGCTGGCGCTGGGGTTGAGCCACATGCGCGAGGCGCGGTTTGCGGAGGGCATTCGGCACCTGAACGAAGCCCTTCGGATCGACCCGAGGCACGCGCGCGCCCACGAGCACCTCGGTCGCATCGAGTGCGAAGCGGGCCTCGCGGATCGCGGCGTGCACCGCGTTCTGAGCGCCGTCGCGCTCGACCCCTCGCTGCGGGGGGTGCTGTCTTTGGTGGGCCGCGCGCATGCGCTACGTGGGCGCGTGGAGCTGTTCGACGAAGCGCTCGCCTTCGCTGCCACGATGGGGCCGCCGACCTTCGAGGAAGCCGTCATTCAGGCGCGGGTTGCCTGCTGGTGGGGAGCCAAGCCGCGCGCGGAGAGGTTGGTGAACCAGCTCGCCACCATGGAGGCTCGCACGCTGATTCCCTATCGCATCGCCGAGTCGATCGCGCGAGTCACCCTCGACCACGGTGAGCTGTGGGAGCTCCGCCAGCTGCTCGGGCGCGGGGCGCTGAGCCCGCGGTTGTCCATCTCCCGCATGCAGACCTTCGCAGAGGTAGAAGGAGCAGTCGGAGACCCGCTCCGTGCGCTCACGTTGCTCGAGCAAGCCGACCAGGCAGGTCTGATCGACATCGAGTGGTTGGCGCACTGCCCTGCGCTGGACGTAGTGCGAGACGAGCCGAGGTTCGAGCGGGTGCTGCTCAATGTTCATGCGCGCGCCCAGTCGCTCTGGACGGCGCCTGGTCACGAGCCTCCAGCCCTGGGCTGACGACGACGCAGAGCGAGGAGCGCCATGGCCAGCGGCAAGAGCAGCCCGGCGCGGCTCGAGCCCGACGCGCCGAGCGAGCAGCCGCCCGAGCTCACCTCGGGCTCCGCGGTGCAGTAGCCGGCCTCACACACCTCTCCCTCGCCGCAGACGGGGTCGCAGGGCGTGTCGGCCGCGATGCACTGGCTGTCGATGCAGACCTCGTCCTCGGCGCACTCGGGCTCGCAGTAATCCTCGACGGAGAGACACTCGCCATCCGTGCACACCTCGTACTCACCGCAGGCCGGGTCACAGCCGCCCGAGGACTCTCCCACCACGATCGCCAGCGATGCTCCGTTGTTCCCTGGGTTGATCTCGTTGCTGGCCTCGCTGCTGCACGAGATCTCGATCTCGCTGTCGAGCGCGGCGGCGGGGTCGACCGCGATCGCGGTGTCGAGCGACACCGACGTGTCGGCCGGGACGCTGCCGAGATCACAGAAGAAGCTGATCTCGTCGCCGGTGCACGCGGTGGGGTGCTGCGTGATCGTCGCCGGGCCAGTGAGGATGCAGTCGACGTACACGTACTCGCCCTGGACCTGATTGGCAGTGACCGCGGCGGTGAAGCTGGTGTTGTCACCGGGCGCGGCGGTCAGCGGAGCGTCGATCTCCATGGTGAGATCCGTGGCCCACGCGCTGGCGGGGCAGGCGAGGGCGAAAGCGCTGACGAGGGTGGACAAGATCTGGTTCGTGCGGCTCGATTTCATGGTTCTTCAGGACCTCCACCAGGGTTGAGCCCGCTCGCGACGAATCGATCACTGCGGAGGCACGAAGACGAATCGAGGTGCTGGTCTAAGCTTGCGCCATGCAGACCCCCACGGCGCTGGTCTTCGATCTCGACGGCACCCTGTGGGACACGTGCGCCACCTGCGCCGGCGCCTGGAACGTGGTGCTGGCGCGGCACGCCATCTCCTTTCGGACCATCACGGTGGACGACGTGCGCGGTGTCGCGGGGCGCTCGCACGAGGAGTGCATCCGCACGGTGTTTCACGGGCTGTCGGAGCCAGAGCTCAGCTTGCTGATCGAGGACACGAAACTCGAGGACAACCTGGCCATCGAGCGTCAAGGCGGCGAGCTCTACCCGGGCGTCGCACGCGGGCTGCACGCGCTCGTCGAGCGGGGCTTCGAGCTGTTCATCGTGAGCAACTGCCAGGCGGGCTACATCGAGCTGTTCCTGCGGCAGAGCGGGCTCGCATCGCTGTTTCGCGACGTCGAGTGCTGGGGCAACACCGGCCGGAGCAAGGGTGACAACCTGGCGGCGATCCTCGAGCGAAACGCGGTTCGAGTCGCCCACATGATTGGAGACACCCAAGGGGACGCGGACGCCGCAGCCCAGTGCGACGTCCCGTTCGCCTTCGTGAGCTACGGGTTCGGCCGCTGCGACCACGCGAGCGTGCGCTTCGAGAGCTTCGACGCCTTGGTCGAGCACTATCTCCGCGGACGTTGACTGCGGCGTTCGGTCGCACCGAGTTGCCAACCCGGCATCGCGGCGCCAAGTTGAGGCCATGTCTCCCCGGCTTTGGCCCCTCGTGCTCGTCGCAGCGTTGTCCGTGACGAGCGGGCGCCATTTGCTCGCAGACGTCGGGCACGACGGTGCGGCCGCCCTCGACGCCACGCAGGCCGCGCCGGGCGAGCAGGAGCTGTTCGGCCGCTTGGTGGCGCCTTGCTGCTGGAACCAGACGCTGGACATCCACGGCGGGGCCGTGCCCGATCAGCTGCGCGCGGAGATCCGCCGGCGCTTGCACGCGGGCGAGGCGCCGGCCGCGATCGAGGCGGACTTCGTCGCGCGCTACGGCGAGCGCGTGAAGGCGCAGTCGAGCTCGACCTTGCTGGGCTCGGCGGGCCTCCTGGTGATCGGTTTGGGGCTGCTCGCCGGCGTGGGTGTGGTCTTGGCGGTGCGGCGCTGGTTGCGCGCATCCCAGCGCACGCTCCCGACGGCGAGCGCGGCGAGCAAGCCCGACGCGTGGGACGCCCGCCTGGACGACGAGCTGCGCGCGCTCGACTAGCGCTTTCATTCACGCGGCACTAAGAACAGGCGCCTTGATCCCGCGCCTGACCGAGCTCGAGCCTGCGACGGCCACCACACGCGCCTTCCTCGCCGAGGTGGCGCGGCGCGGTTTCACGGGCGACCTGGCCGACGACCTGGCCACACGCGTCGTCGGCGCGACGGACAACTCCATCTACCAAATCCTGCCGCAGGCGATCGTGTACCCACGCACGCAGAGTGACGTCGTGCTCCTGATGCGCTGCGCACAGGAGGCCCCCTTCAAGAGCCTCACGCTCACCGCGCGCGGCGGCGGCACAGGCACCAACGGGCAATCTCTCACGACTGGCGTGGTGGTCGACGTCGGGCGCCACATGACCCGTATCGGTGGCCTCACCGGGGACCGGGTGGAGGTCGAGCCGGGCGTGGTGCTCGACCAGCTCAACGCACACCTCGCGCCGCAGGGCTTGTTCTTCGCGCCCAACTTGTCTCCCAGCTCGCGCGCGACGTTGGGCGGCATGATCGCCACCGATGCGAGCGGCCAAGGCTCGCGTGTGTATGGCAAGACCTCGCAACACGTCGAGGCGCTGGAGGTGGTGCTCGTCGATGGCTCGGTGCTGAAGACTCGCCCGATGGCGCGCGAAGAGGTCTTGTCGCTGCCAGCGTGGGACGCCGACGCGCCGCTCGCGGAGCGCCTGCCACGCGCGGTGCTCGAGCTCGCCGAGCGCGTTCGCCCCGACTTCGTGGCCAAGCTGCCGCGCCTGCATCGCTTCCTCACCGGCTACAACCTGGAGAAGGTGTGGGATCCCGCGAGCGAGACCCTCGATCTCAAGTGGCTCGTCACCGGCGCCGAGGGCACGCTGGGCATCGTCACACGGGCCTGGCTCGGGGTGCTGCCGATCCCGAGCGCTCGCCGCCTCGCCGTGCTCGAGTTTCCGAGCTTCGAGGCGGCGCTGGCGTCGGCCGAGATCGTCATCGCGCACGCACCCTCCTCGATCGAGACGGTGGACGAGCGCGTGCTCGATCTCGCGCGCGAGGACATCATCTTCCCGAGCGTCGCCCGCTACCTGCCGACGCGTCCCGCACCGGCCCCGAAGACCGCGGCGATCAACCTGGTCGAGTTCGAGGGCAACTCGCCGGACGCGGTCGAGGCGGCCATGGCGGGCTTGATCGCGGCCTGTGAGCAGCACCGAGGCGAGCCCGGCTGGCCGCTCGCGATCACGGTCGCCGCGAGCGAGGCCGACCGCAACGCGCTGTGGCAGCTTCGCGCCAAGGGCGTGGGCCTGCTGGGCAACACCAAGGGCAAGCGGAAGCCGGTTCCGTTCATCGAGGATAGCGTCGTCCCTCCCGAGAAGCTCTCCTCCTACGTGGCCGAGCTGCGCGCGATCCTCGACGCGGAGGGGCTCGTGTACGGCATGTTCGGGCACGTCGACGTGGGCTGCCTCCACGTCCGGCCGGCGCTCGATCTGCGCGACCCGGAGGACGAGCGACGCGTGCGGCGCATCTCGGATCAGGTCGTGGCGCTGTGCACCAAGTACGGCGGGGTCATCTGGGGCGAGCACGGCAAGGGCTTTCGGTCCGAGTTCAGCCCGCTCCACTTCGGCGAGCTGTTCGTGCACGTGGAAGCGGTCAAGACCCTGTTCGATCCCGACCAGCGGCTGAACCCAGGAAAGATCGCGACCCCGACCGGCAAGCGGCGCCACCTCGCCACCATCGATCAACCCACGCGCGGCCAACGCGACCGGCAGATCGCGCCCCAGGCGCAAGAGACCTTCGCGCTCGCGCTCGACTGCAACGGCAACGGCCAGTGCTTTCATTGGGATCCCGATCACGTGATGTGCCCCTCCTCCAAGGTGACGCGCGATCGCATCCACACGCCCAAAGGGCGCGCGGGCGTCATGCGCGAGTGGCTGAGGCAGCTGTCGAACGCCGGGTCCGACCTCCAGCCGCCCACCGCGCTGGGGCTACCGCGCCGCGCGCTGAACTCGCTCGGCAGAGCGGCGGGCGTGTTCGACTACTCGCACGAGGTCTACCGCGCGATGTCTGGCTGTCTCGCGTGCAAGGCGTGCGCGACGCAGTGCCCCGTCAAGGTGGACGTGCCCGCCTTTCGCAGCGAGTTCCTGCAGGCCTACCACTCGCGCTACCTGCGCCCGTTGCGCGACCACCTCGTGGCCGGGCTCGAGGGCGCGGTCGCGGTGATGGCGCGCGCCCCTCGGCTGTTCAACTTCTTCCTGCGATCGCGGTTGTTCCAGTGGGGCTTCGCTCGGATCACGGGCCTGGTCGACACGCCGCTCCTGCCGGTTCGCTCCCTGCCAGAGCTGCTTCGCGAGCGCGACTCCTCCCCGGTCGGCGCATCGGACCGAGCGGAGTCGCCTGCCAAGCAGCGCGTCGTCATCGTGCAAGACGCCTTCACCAGCTTCTATGAGCCGCACGTGTTGCTGGCTGCTCGGGACCTGCTGCAGCGCCTGGGCTGCGACGTGGAGATCGCGCCGTTCGTCGCCAACGGCAAAGGTATGCACGTGAAGGGCTTTCTGCGTCGCTTCTCGAGGCAGGCGAAGCGCACCGCGGGCGTGCTGCGCGAGCTCGGCGCGTCCGGAGCGACGTTGGTGTCCATCGAGCCTGCGGTGGGTCTGACCTATCGGGACGAGTACCGGCAGGTGCTCGGACGCGAGCTCGGCTTCGAGGTCCTCCTGCTGCAGGAGCTGCTCGCGAAGATCGTTCCGCCGCGCGCGGCCGAGCCCACCGGCGAGCCGTACCGACTGTTCGGCCATTGCACCGAGAAGACGCTCGCCCCCGCGTCCCAACGCCAATGGGCCGACGTGTTCCAGCGACTGGGGCTCCGGCTCGAGCTGGTCTCCACCGGCTGCTGCGGCATGAGCGGATCGTTCGGTCACGAGCGAGCCCACCAGGCGGAGTCGCGCGGGATCTGGGAGCTGTCGTGGGCGCGTCACACGCAAGAGAACACGGCGCGCATGCTGGCGACGGGGTATTCGTGCCGGAGCCAGGCGCACCGCTTCGGCCAGCTGTCGCCACGCCATCCGGCGGAGGTGTTGCTCGAGCACCTGTCGGCGCCCGTCACTCCTTCTTCTTGACGCAGTCGGGGTGCGCAGCCGCGTGCAAGCGGTCGTACTCTTCTTCGGTGATCTGACCGGCGATGCTGGTCTTCATGATCTCACCCCAGTTGCCCTTCCAATCGTCGGACATGCTGAGCGGTGTGAACTCCATGCCCGGCGGCGGTGGCGGCGGCACCATCTCCAGGTACTCGTCGCCGAGCGAATGAGGCGGCAAGTTGCGCTCGAGCACGCGAGCCTGGAGCTCTTCGAACGTGATCGTCCCGCTCTTGTACAGGATCGCGTCGGCCAACGCGGACGAGTAGTCGGCGCTCCCCTCGGGGATCATGGCTTTGGCCTTGGCGAGCGCGTCGGCCTCTTGGTCGGGCGACGTGGCGCCACGCGATGAGCAGGCAGGCAGCGTCAACAGCCCCAGCACGAGCGCGAGCGCTCCTCCCAACGTCCCTCGCCGATGAGCCTTCACCAGGGCACTTTTAGCACCGAGCGAGGACCCGCGTCCTCTCGGCGGCTCATGGCTGAGGAGCGCTGGTGGGCACGGGAGCAGATGCAGCACCCGGCGGGCCGTCGGCGCTGGTCCCGCGGCACCTGACGTTCACCTCTTCCACCACGGTGTCTTCCATCTTGCCGACCTGCTCGAGCTTGGCCTGCGCGGCCTTGGCCTTGGCCTCGTCGCCGCTCTCGAGCGCCGCCCCGATCTCGCGGATCAGGCCCGCCTGCGTCTTGATCACACCCACGTAGAAGCCACCCATCCGCTGCAGGTCGGGGGTGCGGAACGACGACGAGGACAGCGTGGTTGCCACGGCCTCGAGCGCGGTGGCGCTGCTCTCGAACGGATCTTTGTCGCCGGTCCCCATTTGGTTCACCAGCTCGACACCGGCGTTGATGCTGCCGATCAGGCGCGCGCACTCCTCGGACACGACCATCAGCTCCGCCACCGGCAGCGCGGGTTTGGTCACAGTGGGAACCGGGTAGAACGTGGGGCTGCCGTTCGGGGGTGGCGTCTCGCCCCCACCACAGCCTGCGAGCGTGATCGCAAGCCAACCAGCTGCGAGGAGCGTTCGGGGCGAGAGGAGGCCGCTCACCCCCACTTCGTAGCGCGAGGCCGCGTCGCCGTCGATCTCCGACCGCCTGCCACTCCCGGTTTCTGCCTCGCGCCGAGTGCGATAAGGAGGCGCCATGAAGCGTACGTCGCTGGTCTGTCTGGTGCTGCTCGCGATCGGCTGTGGCCCCACGAGCCCCGAGCCTGCCGTGGGCACCGCCACTTCCACCGTCACCGTCACCGCTACGGCTAACGCCCCGCCAGTGCCCAAGGCCGCGTGGTCGCACAACCAGCCAACCCACGAGGTCGATCCAGTGGAGCTGGCCATGAGCGCCGAGGGACTCACCGGCTTGTGCGACGTGCACCTGACCCGCGCGCGCGCGCTGATCGCCGAGATCAAGGCGCTGAAGGGCAAGCCCGCTGCGGAGCTCACCTTCGACAACGTGCTCGGCAAGGTCGACAAGATCGTGCTGGAGGTCTCGATCGCGGCCGGCTTCCCCGAGCTCATGAGCATGAGCCACCCGGACGAGAAGGTGCGCGAAGCGGGCAAGATCTGCCGCCCCAAGGCCACCGAGCTGCGCACCGACATGATGCTCGACGCTGACTTCGCCGCGGTGGTCAAGAGCTACGCCGACAAGAAGGAGGCGTTGACCGGGACCAAGAAGCGCCTGCTCGACGAGACGCTGCGCGATCTCAAGCGCAATGGCCTGCTGCTGCCGCCGGAAGGCCAGAAGCGACTGCGCGCGCTCAACGACGAGCTGGCCAAGCTGTCACAGGAGTTCGAGACCAACCTGAGCGACTCGGTGCTCTCGATCGAGGTCAAGCCGGAGCAGCTCAAGGGCCTGCCCGAGACGTTCATCAAGAACCACCCGCCCGGCCCCAACGGGCTGGTGAAGCTCACCACCGACTACCCCGACTACTTCCCGGTGATCGAGTTCTGCGAGGACCGCTCCGTGGCCAAGGCGCTGAACAAGCTGTTCGACAGCCGCGCCGCGGACAAGAACATGAAGACGCTCTCCAAGGTGCTCGAGCTCCGGCGAGAGAAGGCCAAGCTGCTCGGCTACAAGTCGTGGGCAGCGTTCGCGATCGAGCCGCGCATGGCCAAGACCCCCGAGGCGGTGCAGAAGTTCTTGGAGACCGCCGCCAAAGAGGTGAAGGCCCCCGCCCAGAAGGAGCTCGCCGAGTTCCGCGCAGAGTGGGAGTCGATGCCCGGCAACAAGAAGGGCGCAGCACTGCCCACCTGCGACCGCGTGTTCTTGGAGTCGCGCCTGCGCAAGAAGAAGTACGCGTTCGACACCCAAGAGCTCTCCAAGTACTTCGAGGTCACCAACGTCACCACCGGCATGTTGGGCATCTTCGAGCGCATGTTCAGCGTGAAATTCGAGGAGAACAAGACGGCCAAGAAGTGGCACGAGGACGTGCGGGTGCTCGACGTGACCGAGGGCGGCAAGAAGGTCGGCCGCATCTACCTGGATCTCCACCCCCGCACCGGCAAGTTCAAGCACGCAGCCATGTTCGAGATCCGCCCCGGCACGAAGGGCCCGAACGGCTACGTGACGCCGATCTCCGCGCTGGTGTGCAACTTCCCCAAGTCGGGCGCCTCTCCCGGGCTGATGAGCCACACCGAGGTGACCACCATGTTCCACGAGTTCGGCCACGCGCTGCACCACGTGCTCACCAAAGAGGAGCTGGTCAGCTACGCCGGCACGAACACCGCCACCGACTTCGTCGAGGCGCCCAGCCAGATGCTCGAGGAGTGGACGTTCCAGCGCGAGACCTTGGATCTGTTCGCCAAACACCACGAGACTGGAGCCAAGATCCCCGAGCCGCTGTTCAAGGCCATGCAGAAGGCCCGCTCGTTCGGCCGCGCGCTGCACACCGAGCGGCAGATCTCGCTGGCGACGCTCGACTTCGAGTACCACGCTCGGGACGCCGCCTTCGACACCGATCTGGTCATGGCCGAGGTGATGAAGAAGACGCAGAGCTTCCAGTACCAAGACGGCACCCACTTCCAGGCCACGTTCGGCCACTTGATGGGCTACGACGCCGGCTACTACGGCTACCAGTGGGCGCTCTCGCTCGCGCGCGACGTGCTCACGCGCTTCGCCAAGGAGGGTTACCTGAACCCCAAGGTCGCCGCCGATTGGCGCGCGAGCGTGCTCGAGCGTGGCGCCGGCAGCGACGAGCGCGCGCTGGTCGAGAAATTCCTCGGCCGCGCGCCCACCCTCGAGGCGTACGGCCGATTCCTCTCCGGTCGCTAGCGAGCGATCATCCGGGGCCGTGGCTGCGCGCGAACGCGGGGCGTGCGCTCACGGCCTTCAGCCACGCGCCGATGGCGGCGTACTTCGAGATATCCACGCCGAGCATGCCGACGTAACCAGCCCACGACGCGAGGTGCGCGTCGACGATCGAGAACTTGCCGCCGATCAGCGCGGTCTTGCCGTTCAGCGCCGAATCCAAGATGGACAGCAAGCGCTGCACCTCCTCCTTGGCGGCTGCGCCAGCTTTCTCGTTCTTTTGATCGGACGGGAAGCGCTCGGAGGTGTTGTGCGCGAAGCGCGACAGCGCCTCGCCCAGCGACACGTTGCACCACACCAGCCACTGGAAGGCCTTCGCGCGATCCGGGCCCGCCGCCGGGAACAGGCCACGCTCCACGCCGAAGGTCTCACCCAAGTACAGCGCGATCGCCACCGACTCGAAGACGGTGGTGCCGTCGTGGCTGAGCACCGGCACCTTGCCGTTCGGGTTCAGCTCCAAGAACGAAGGCTTCTTTTGGTCACCCTTCGCGATGTCGACCAGCACTTTCTCGTAAGGCACGCCGAGCTCCTCCAGGATCCAGTGGGTGGGCGAGGCGCTCGATTGGGGGGCGTAGAAGAACGTGAGGCTCATGGGAATCTCCTTGGATTTCGGGGTGGGACTGCGTTGACGCGGAGCACCCTAGCGAGCCGTGTTGTCAGGGGTATGTCAGGATTGTTCGGGCGCTTTAGCCTCGGCCTCGGCGATCCGCTCTGTCACTGAGCCAGATCGACTCCCCTTGCCCCCAGAGGCCTTGATGACCGCGAATCGCACGCCACTGCTCCTCCTCGTCCCTGGTCTGTTGGTTGGCTGTGAGGTCTCGATCCCCGGTCAAGATTCGGCGGAGTGCACGTGGGGAGGCAGCGTCGTCAGCTGCGAGGTGTTGAGCACCGGTGGAGCCGCGAGCGGTGGCGCGAGCGCCGGTGGCGACAGCAGCGGCGGAGCCGCCGCAGGCGGCGAAGGCGGCGCGCCCCCCGTACCTCCCGCCAACGACACCTGCGCTTCGCCCGACTTCATCGACCTCGCGTCGGGCACCACCGAGTTTCGGCACGGCTCCTTCGCTGGCGCGTCGGCCGACCACACCTCGTTCTGCGCCGACGGCGCCGAGGACGTGGTGTTCCAGCTCGCGGTCGCCTCCGAGTGCTCGGCCACCATCGGGCTCGATGGTCCGGCTGGCTTCGACGGCACGCTCGCGTTCCGCGCGGCCGACTGCGCGGTCGACGAGCTGTGCCAGAACACGGCCGGGACCCAAGAGGTGTTCGGCGCGGTGCTCGAGGTGGGCATCTATTGGCTGGTCGTCGGCAACGTCGGCGCGGCTGACTCGACCTTCACGCTCAGCGTCGAGTGCGCCGTCCCCACCTGCGGTGATGGGCTCTTGAACACCAACCCGTTCGAGGAGTGCGACGACGGCAACACCCTCGCTGGTGACGGGTGCGATCCCAGCTGCGCGTTCGAGGCGCCGGATCCGTCGCTCGACACCTGCGCCGGCGCGATCGCGACGACGCCCATCGAGATCGGCGCAGGTGAGACGCTGTGGATCCCCGCGTCAGCGCCCTACCTATCCACCACCGGCGCGACCGACAGCGGCACCGCCACCTGCGCGGTGCAGCCCGACTACGACTACTTCTTCCCCGCGCCGGACCACGTCTTTCGTATCAAGCCGGCGGCCGACGGGCAGCTGCTCGCCACGGTCGGCCTGGGCTTCGACGGCGTGCCGCTATGCGGCGCCGACACCAGCGTCGAGCCCCCCTACCCCGCCCCGGCTGGCTGCTACGACCATGTCGTCCACATCCGCCACGCCACCTGCGAAGACATCGCGGGCCAGGTCGCCTGCGCGGACAGCTTCTATTGGTGGATGCCCGAGACCGCGAGCACGTCCGTCGTCGCAGGCGAGGACTACTTCGTGTTCGTCGACGGCTGGAACGACGACGAGTACGGCATCGGCCCGTACGCGCTCAAGCTCCAGCTGCAATAGGCCCGGCAGCCCAAGGTCGTGACGGACGCGGCGCGGCGCCCCAGCCAGCGCCCAGCATCGACCCCCGCGACCACGGGCCGATGCTGTACCGTCACCGGCATGCGTCGTGCGTTTGCGCTCGTTCTGCTTGGGGCCACCTCGTGCGCGCGCGAGCCCACCACGGTGGCGGCCTCCAGCTCGCCCCCGATGACGCAGCTGACGACGCCGACTGCGCCGCCCGCGTCCCCGCAGCAGCCGACGGAGATGATCGTCGACCGCACGGGCACGCGGCTTTCGAACGACGCAGCGGTGCTGGTCCCCGCTTCCGCGGATCCCAGTCGGGGTGCGGACGAGGCCTTCAAGCGACGGGGCCCGAACGATCTGTATCTGGTACCGCTCGCGAGCGCGCTGGCACGCGAGCAAGCGGCCAACCGCATCGGCTCGCGGCTGCGCGTCCTCGTCGGCAAAGAGGTCGGCTACCGCGTGCTGATCGAGGCGCTGTTCACGGCGGCGCAAAACCAGATCGGGGAGTTCGAGCTGTGCGAGGAGGTCTGCGGCCCGCGCTCGCTCGGGTTCCGCCCACCGCGTACCAGCGAAGGGCGCGACGTCCTCGTTCCGCCCAAGACGCTCAACCTCACCGCGCTGATCGTCGGCGACGGCGTCGCGCTCAAGACCTCGAAGGGCAACATCGCCCCCGGGTGCAACGACGTCGGCAAGGGCCTCGCCATCCCCAAACGAGACGGCGCGCACGACCTCCCGGCGCTCGTCGCGTGCGCCCAGAAGCTCGAGGCCAGCGATCCGGCGTTTGCGAACGAAGAGGACGTGATCATCTCTGCCAACCCAGCGACGCCATTCTCCGAGGTGATGGACGTCGCATTGGCGCTGCAGGGTCCGACCAAGACGCTGTTCTCACGCGTCACGTTCGGGGTCTCCAAATAGCGGGCGGCTCCGCGAGACCCTGCGCCGTCGAACGCTGCAACGTGCCCCTGCACGCCGCGCCCGCTTGCTTGCTTGGTTGACGCTCAGGTCCCCATACACTCGTCGTAGGCTTCGCGCTCCTGTTCGCACCCGGGAGCAGTGGGATCGATCTCACCTGCGACGCAGGCAGCGGTCGAGGTCTGGTTCAACCAGCAACGAAGCAAGTCGGAGCGCGAGACGCCGCAGCGCGGATCCGCCGTCTGGTCGGCGCACGTGCGCTC
>CAZXMG010000138.1:0-13836 GCA_964641275.1 uncultured Polyangiaceae bacterium | reverse complement strand
ACACGCTCGCGCTCGCGCCGCAGAGCTCTGCCTTCCAGCAAGCGCCGGCGGTGGCGATGACCAGGCCCGACCTCGGCGTGCTAGCCCCCTCGCCCGTCAGGCCGAAGAGCAACACCACCGCGCTGCTCGTCGCGGGAGCGCTCGCGCTCGCAGCCATCGCTGGCGGCGCGTTCTTCCTGCTCTCCGACGACAAACCCAAGCCCAGGCGGGCGGTGCGCGACGACGACGACGACGACGAGCCGCGCCGCCCGCGCAGCTCGGCCTCGGCCGCGGCGGCGGCCAGCGCCAGCCATGCGCCAGAGGCGGACGGAGCCCCGGGCGGATCTGCGCGTGCGGCGCCGAGCGGCGACGCCGCAAGCAGCCCAAGCGCGCGCTCGACACCCGTCAGCTCCCCCAAAGATGTGGCCATGTTCACGCCCGGCGTGCAGGCCGGCTCGAGCCCCGCCCTCGGCAAGGCCGACGCCCCGGTGACGGTGATCGAGTTCTCCGACTTTCAGTGCCCCTACTGTCGCAAGGTCGCGCCCACGCTCAAGGAGCTGACCCAGGCCTACCCCAACGACGTGCGGCTGGTGTTCAAGCACCGCATCTTCTCCCGGCACGAGCGCAGCCAACCTGCAGCCAATCTGGCCTTCGAAGCGCGCAAGAAGGGCGGTGATGCCGGCTTCTTCCAGGCCTACGACCTGCTCGTCGCCAAGGAGAGCGACGCGCTCAGCGACGACGACCTCGCGCGCGTCGCAGGCCAACTAGGGCTCGGGGCGCCCGCGCTCGCGTGCACCAAGAGCAACTGCCACGAGGCCCTGATCAAGGACATGGACCGCGAAGGAACCGCGGCGGGCGTGAGCGGGATCCCTGCCATGTTCGTCAACGGACGCGCCATCTCGGGCGCCCAGCCGCTCGAGAACTTCCGGGCGTTGGTCGACTGGGAGCTGTCGAAGCTCGAGCGTTTCGTCGAGAAGGGTGGCGCGCGCGCCGACTACCCCAGCCACGCGCTGACGTACGCCAACAAGCACGCGGGCGCCAAGCTGCGCGACACCGAACGCGGCACGGGCAAGGCCGCAGCGCCCAAGAAGAAGCTCCTCGTGCACTACCGCGGGACGCTGCAAGACGGCACCGAGTTCGACTCCTCCTTCAAGCGAGGCCGCCCGCTCGACGTGGAGATCGGCCGCGGACGTTTCGTCACGGGGTTCGAGGAAGGTCTGGTGGGCATGAAAGAGGGCGGCAAGCGCACGGTGACGCTGCCGCCCGAGACGCACTACGGCCCGCAGGGCAAGCCACCCGCCATCCCCGCGGGCTCGACCATCGTGTTCGAGCTCGAGCTCGTCTCGGTCGAGTGATCGACGATCAACCGCACACGCAATCACCGAAGTCGCTGCCGTCCTCGAGGCACGTCTGGACGCCGTCTTGGCCGCCTCCGCAGCTACAGAACACCTCGCTGCCCGGCTCACACACGGGGACCTGGCTCTGCAGCATGCACGCGCCGTCCACACACACGGCGGCGCCATTGTCGACACAGCCAATGTCGCATTGGGCGGAGCATTCGCCCAGATCGCTCTGGTAGCGCTCGAGCTCGGACTCGTTGATCGCGGCGTTGGGGCAGCCGCAACAGATGTCGCCATCGATCACCAGCACGCAGTCGGTCGAAAGCTCGCAGCTCTGATCGTACTGCTCCACGTCCGCGATCGTGGTGCCGCCGCCGCACGAGACCAGCAGCCCGAAGCCCACCGCAAAGCAGCCGGCCGCGTGGGCCATCGTCACCGTTCGCTGCACTTTACGCATGCAAGCAGTCGACCGCCGCAAAGCGGCCCCGTCAAGCGCGCGCCGCCTCACCGTCAGGACTGACCACGACCACGAGGTACCCATCCAAATCGCGCAGCCAGATCTCGCGGTGCCTCGGCCCGGGGTTGACGTGCGGCTCTTCGACCACCTCCGCTCCGAGCTTGCGGGCCCGCTCGACCGCGCTGTCGAAATCGTCGACCTCGAACCACACGAGCACGCCGTGCCCCCGCTTCGCGTCGTTCTCGCCCACGAGGTTGGGGTGGCCCTCTTCGTCCCACACATGCAGCTGCAGCACGAGCTCGCCTCGGCATAGCAGCCGGTCGTAGACGTGATCGTGATCGCTGGGCATCTCGCTGGAGAGCGCGGAGAGGCCCAGGAGCTCGCAGTACCAGGCCTTGGCTTTGGCCACGTCACGCACCGCAATCAGCGGCTGCGACCGAACGGAGCTTCGCGGAGGCACGGCTCAGCCCTCCGTCATCAGCGCGGTGTAGCGCCGCTGCATCTCCTCGGGGGACATGGCCTCGATCTCGTGGCCGAGCATCCACTCGTGCCCAAAGGGATCGCGCACGGTGCCGCCGCGCTCGCCATAGAACTGGTCTTGCGCGGGGCGCAGCACCGTCGCCCCGGCCTCGACCGCGCGCGCGATCGCCGCGTCCGCGTCGTCTACGTGCAAATGGATCGAGACGCTGGTGCCTCCAAGCGCGTGGGGCCCCGTGATGCCGAGCTCGGGGTACTCGTCGGACAACATCAGCGTCACGCCACCGAAGTCGAGCTCGGCGTGCCCTACGCGGCCGCTCGGCTCGGTCAGTCGAAACCTCTCGCGGACGCCGAAGGCGCGCACGTAGAAGTCGATGGCGGCGCTGGCGTCGCGTACGCGGAGGTACGGGAAGGTCTCCTTGATCTGCATGGCGCCAGCTTGCCGGCTCGAGCCGCTCAGGTCTTGGAGAATTTTTACCTGCCGATCGGCACGTGCGAGCTCGCGCCCGCACGCCGGACCTCGCCCGGGGACGCACCTGCAATCTCGGCGAACTCGCGGTTCATGTGCGCTTGGTCGGCAAACCCGAGCGAGAGCGCCACGTCGGCGAGCGAGCCTGGACGGCCGAGCGCCAAGAGCGTGCGCTGCAAACGCTCGATGCGGCCGTGGACCTTGGGCGTGAGCCCCACTTCCCGGCGATACAGCTCCACGAAGTGTCGGTGGCTCTTGCCGCTCGCACGCACCACCTCCGAGACCGACACGCCACCGCGCGCCAGGCGCTCGAGCCCCGCTGCCACTGCTGGGTGCAGCTTGCGCACACGGGGCAACCGCGAGAGCAACGCGAGCTCGAGCAGCTCGACCGCACGCTCGAGCGTGCGCTGGGCGCCCAAGCGGTCCCGGAGCCGGTCCGCCTCCCGCCCCCACAGATCGTCGAGCGCGGTGTGCCGCTCCGCGAGCTCGTACGCGTGCCCCGGGAACAGCAGCGAGCTGGTCCCGGGCAGCAGCAACGCGCCCACGGATCGGGAGCGCGTCGACACGTCGCGCACGTAGTGGCGAGAGCGTGGCCCGCCAACGACAGCGTGAGCTACGTCCTGGTGTTCCGGCGAACGCGCGTCCGCGAAGAGTCGGAGCGGATCGTCCGAGACGCGGACCACCAGGTGCATGAGCCCGGTGGGCAGCACACGCTCGCGCCCGCTGTGCGGCGGCGCTGGCGGATCGCCGGAGTCGAACGCCCACACCGTCCTGACAAACGGCCTGAGTGGCGGGCATGGAGCTCGAGAGATGGAGCGCGCGCCGTTCACCGCGTATCGCCCCGATGGCTAGAAGGTGCCTTCCAACGCCACCCCGCCGGGCCTCACGACGAGAGCCGCCGTCGGCTTGGGCGGCGCCGCCGGCGACGGCGGGGGCGCGCTCGCAGCGTCGGACTCGATCGCCCAATCGACGGTGAAGTACACCGCCACGCCCGCGGCCGCTATCGACGTGCCGATCAGGATGTCCGTGGCGAGCCCGAGCGCGAACGCCGAGTCTTTCGCGCTGGCCAGCGCCTCGGGATCGCCTGGGTAACGCACCAGCTCCTCCTCCAGGTTGCTCGAGGCGCCGAGCGCAAGCACGCCGGTGATGACGGCCCCCGTGGCGATCGCCCCCGTGGCTGACCAGGCGACGACCTGAGGGACGATCGACGGCGGGGGCGGCGGCGGCGGCTTGGGCGGCTCGACGCGGGTGGCGAGGGGAGCGATCTCGAGCTTGAGCGTCTTCTTGTCGCCACCTGCGATGTCGATCACTTGCGTGACGGGCACACGACCGGAGATCGTGGCGGTGACCTTGCGCCGCCCGGCGCTCACCGTCAACGGGGCCAGCGGGGTGCTGCCGACCGCCACGTCGTCGACGGTGATCACAGCGCCGGGGTCGTTGGTGGTGATGGTCAGCGTCGCGACGCGCGTCGACAAGGTCTTGATCTCCCCCTCGACCGACTTGCGTCGCGGCCCCGAGATCTTGTTGCCACCGTCCGTCAGGTAGCGCTGGAACGTGCGCAGCGCGTTGGCGTAGTCCTGCAGCTGGTAGTAGCTCTCGCCGATGTTGTAGAGCACCTGGTACTTGGGGTCGATCTCGTACGCACGCTTGAACTCGACCAGCGCGGCCGCGTAGTTGTTCTCTTTGAACAGCTGCACGCCATGCTTGAAGTGTTGGTCGGCCTCGACCCACTTGGGCGCGGCCGCCGCGGAGATGGGGGCCAGCGCGACGACGAGCAGCAGCAGCCATGCGACCGGGCGCCACGCCGCGCTCATCGGTACGGGCTCTCCGAGTCGATGCCGCGCCCCGTGGGTCGCGGGCGGGGACCGACCGGTCTCTGCGTGGGCGCGGCGCTGGCCGACGCCTCGACCTCGAGCTTCTCGAGCGCGAAGCTCGTGATCACGTCCGAGCTGACCGTGAGCTTCTCCTCTTTCGGCTGGTAGCCATCGGCCTCGACGCGCAAGAGCTTCGGCGTGTCGCTCTTGGGGACCTTGCCGTCGAACGAGCCCTCGCCGAGCAACACGCCATCGAGCAGGATCTTCGCGTCGGCGGGTGTGGCGCGGACCTTGAGCGAGACCGAGCTGGCGGTCGCGCTCGCGCTTGGCTGCTCTGGCGCAGGCGACGCGGGCGCCGAGCTCGCCGTCCGTGAAGTCGGCCGCGCGACCATCATCACCACCCCCGCACCGAGCACGGCCGCCACCAGCACCCCAGCGACCAACAAGAGCGGCGACCGGCGCGCCGCCGCGGAGGCTGGCATGGGCAGCGCCGCACCGCTGTTGGTCGGCAAGATCGAGGGCGTCCCGGGACGCTGATCCTGAGCCCACTCGCCGCGCCCCGTGAACGACTGAGGCGGCGCGGGAATCATCGGCAATCCGGCGGCCGTGGGGTTTTCGCCCGTCCAGCGCAGCGAGCCGAGCTGGGCCTCGACCACCGCGCGCACACGGCGGCGCTCCTCCTCGAACCATTCGCTCACCACGCGCCCCACCTCGGCGCCGTCGACGCGAGCGCCGCTCACGATGGCGAACTCGTCGAGGTCGCGCTGCATGGCCAGCGCCGATGGATAGCGCTGCTCGCGATCCGGCGAGAGCGCCCGCTCGATGATGCGCACCAGCTCCGGGGGTGCATGCGGAGCGACCTCGCGGATGGAGGGCAAGCGCCCCTGGAGCAGCTCGCTCACCACCGCGATGTCCGGGATCTCGCGCCACATGCGCCGCCCGGCCACGGCCTCCCACAGCATGATTCCGATCGCGAACAGATCCGACCGCCGATCCAGCGGCTCGCCGCGCACCTGCTCGGGCGACATGTACGTGACCTTGCCTTTGATCTCGCCCGTGACCGTGCGCGACGAGGAGTCTTGCGCCTTCGCGATGCCGAAGTCGACCACCTTGGTCGAGCCATCGTAGGTCACGAACACGTTCTGGGGCGTGACGTCGCGGTGCACCACGTGGAGCGGCGAGCCATCGAAGTCCTTGAGCTCGTGCGCGTGGTGGAGCCCCGCGAGCGTGTCGATCAGGATCCGGATGTGGTGGGCGAGCGGCATCGACTCGAGCCCCCCCATCCGCCCCCGAAGGCGGGCCAAGATGCGGCTGTAAGGCTGCCCATCCAGGTACTCCATGGCGATGAACTGGCGGCCGTCCTCCTCCCCGAACTCGTAGGTCTGCACCACGTTGGGGTGGTTCATGCGTGCGGCCAAGCGGGCCTCGTCGAGGAACATGGCCAGGAACTCGGGCTGAAGCGCCAAGTCCTGGAGCGCCTTCTTGATCACGACGAGCTTGTTGAACCCGCCCGGTCCCTGGGCCACCGCCAGGTAGACCTCGGCCATGCCACCGCGCCCGATCTCTGCGATCAGGCGGTATCGGCGCTGAGGGCTGGCTTCGCTGGGCGCGATCATGTTCGTGCGGCTACCCGGCCCCCCTGAGGGGGACCCGAGCCAAGAAGACTGTGCTCGAGTGTAGGGCCCAGCCATCGATCTGCGGAAGGGATAAGGGTGGCTGGCAGCTTGCTCTTCGGCAACTTCTGGGCGCGTTTGGGCAGATTCGGGGCACCGCGTCGGCCGCCGGTGGTAGCCTCTTGGAGGTGAGCTCCTCGTGTCGTTGAGGTCCCAGACACACGCCGCAGCGCGGTTGGTGGTCGCTCTGGCCGCGATGCCGTGGTCCTCGGGCTGCTCGCTGGTGATCGAGTCGCGCGACCGGCAGTGCGAAGGCGACGACGACTGCGCGAGCTTCGACAACGCGACCTGCGACGTCTCTGCAGGGGTGTGCGTGCCGCGAGGCAGCACCGGCTCGGCCTCGTGCGTCGGCGAGGACGGCTGCTACGCGTGTGTGCCCGAGCAACAGGAGGAGTACCTCAACGCGTGCACCGACGCCGAGTGCCTCCCCTACGACAACACCCAGCTGCAAGGGCTCCTGCTCGAAGACGGCAGCGTGCCGCCGGTGCCATGAAGCACGTCCCCCACCTCGGCGCCGCACTGCTGGCTTGGGCGCTCGCCCCTGCACAGACCGCGTCCGCGCAAGAGTGCGACATGTCTTCCGGGCAGGTGCTCTACATCGCCGGCCCGGACTCGATGATCAACGTGCTGCGCAACGTCGCGGCGGCGCTGTGGGCCGAGGACATCCACATCTTCTACAAGGGCTACCCGTCCTGTCTGGGCATCGACAACCTGGTCAACAACGAGCCCACCACCCCCGACCCCGCCGAGATCGGCACCCCCGACGCACACTTGGCCTCGTATTGGCCTGGCGATCCGGACATGGAGATGTTCTGCGACCTGCCCTACGACATGGTCGACCCGGACCAGCCTGAAATCTTGCCGGACATCGTGCTCTCGGACGTGTTCGCCACCACGTGCGCCACCTACCCGAACGGGCTCGGCAACGTGCAGGACTTCCAGGGTCCCGTGTTGGGCTTCGGCTTCATCGTCCACCCCGACTCGCCCGCGGTGTCGATCAGCGCCGAAGCGGCCTACCTCGTGTACGGCTTCGGCGGCGCCACGAACGTGGTCGCACCTTGGACAGACCCGGCCACCATCCTGCATCGCGATCCAAACTCGGGTGCGGAGAACGTGTTCGCCAAGACCATCGGGCTCGACGTGACCAAGTTCGCCGGCACCAGCCTCAACTCCACCGGCACGCTGGTGAATCAAGTGGTGATGGCGACCGGCGCCGACATCGAGACCACCATCGGCGGCGCCAACGTGGGCATCATCGACGCGCGGCGCGACGAGCTGCGCACGCTCGCCTACCAGCATTACGATCAGACCTGCGGCTACTTCCCCGACTCGACCGCCGACGCGTTCGACAAGCGCAACATCCGCGATGGCCACTATCCGATCTGGGGCGTGGTCCACATCTACACGCGCGTCGACGGCGATGGCCTGCCGGTCAATCAGGGCGCCAATCGCTTCATCAACCTCACGCTCGGCACCGCTGAGCTCGAGGGCCTCGATCCCATCGCGCTCGAGGCCACCAGCAATCTGATCCCCCAGTGCGCCATGACCGTCGTGCGCAGCGAGGACGGCGGGCCGCTCTCGTCCTTCCCGCCGCCGAGGCCGTGTGGTTGCTACTTCGAGTCGTTGACCGGCGGCACGGACTGCCAGGAGTGCACCTCGTCGGCCGAGTGCCCCGAGGAGCGCCCCGCCTGCAGCTACGGCTTCTGCGAGCCCTGATCGCGCGTCCTCAGAGGCCGAAGTCTGCGCGCATCAGCTCGACGGTGTACGGGTTCCACACCGAGATCAGGAAGTAGATCGAGAGCGTGTCCTGGCGGCGCTGGGTCCAGCGCTCCACCACGAACGGAGCATACAGGCCGCCCCTCACCTTCTCGGGGTGGGCCTTGTGTTGGCCGGGCATCGGGCCGGCTTGCCCGTCCCCCGGCTTCACCCGCGGATCGTGGATGAACACGCCGAACCCGGAGGCCGCCGGGTTGAACACCATCATCGGCTCGCTGAAGGGCCCCCACGGCGTCTCGGCGTGCCGCAGGTAGACCTTCCTGCCCTGATCGGCGGCGTCGTACACGAGCAAGAAGCGTCGGATCGCTTCGGCATACGACAACGACAGGTCGCCCACCGTGCCGCGCTCCGCACCGCTGGTGAACAGCGCCTCCGCGTCAGCCTCACGATCCGACCACACGGGCTTGCCGTTCTCGCTCCTCACCCAGTAACGAATGCCTGCACAGCTCGCGAGCGAGAGGACCGGGATGATCCCGAGGTAGACGTCCGAGGCGCGGTGTTTGCCCGTCCCAACCATCAGCACCCACGGACCGCCGTCGGGGAGCCCCGCCGTGTCGACGGGTGCCCGGAACGACAGCTTGTGGAACTTGCCGGCGGGCTGGCGTGAGATCTCGCACAGCGTGGTGGCTTGTCCGCTGGCGCGATCGAAGCGCGCGAGGTGGGTAACGTCGGTCTGGTCTGCGGCCCGCTGCTCCTCGTCCTTGGCACCGTCCCCATCGCCGGCGTGGTTGTCCGTGAAGGCGACGTAGGTCAGATCGCCGATGCGCACGCCAGCGACCGGCCCCTCGAAGCTGGGCAGCGGCGTCTCCTTGCCGTCCTTGCCGAGCGGACGGAACGGCAAGAATTTGCCGTCGGGTCGGGCGTAGAAGTCGAGCGCGACGCCGTCGTCCGGGTTCGTGTCCTGGGTGAAGCCAATGGCATCCGCGCCTTCCTCTGCCTCGGTGCCGATGGTGTCTCCGAACAGGAACAGCACGCGCTCGCCGTCGTCGAAGGGAGACCCGCGATCTGCGCCGAGCACCCCCGCCTTCTCGTGGGTCTTGCCGGTGACCGGCTGCTTCAGGTGCTTGTCGTAGTCGCCGATCAGCTGCGAGAGCTTCTTCACCTCCAAGAGATCGAGCTTGAGGGGCTGCGGGGCCGCGACCCGCTGCGGCGCCGACGCGCTGGGCGCGCGCAACGAGCTCGCGGCGCTCACCCGTGGGGGCGCCGGCGCGCTCATCGCTGCTGCTGAGGTGCTGAGCACAGGCGCGGGCTCGCCCTCCCCGCACGCGACGCTCGCGAGCGCCGCCAGCCACCACCCAGAAGCTCGCACCTCGCGAGCATAACCAAGGTCGGCCCGTGCGCGCTCGGAGTGAGCGCGTCGACGAGGCGGCTCGGCAGGGGCTCACCCACCTGATGGGCGTCCCGCGCGCGTGCGCCCGGCTATGCTCTGGCCGTGGCCACCGCGCCCAGGACCTCACTCTACCTGCCGGGCCTCGAGGCATCCTTGCCGGACTCCTACGACTCGGAGCTCTTCGTCGTGGGCCGGCTGATCGGTCTGCTCGACGCGTTGGGCGCGCTCAACAACCACACCAACCACGCCCCCAGCATCGGGTTTCTGGAGCTCGAGGTGGGCGGCGCAGCGCCGCTGGACGCGCTGCGTGAGCGCTACGCACACCGCGGACCTGTCGAGGTCGTGCCGTGCCAGGGGTCCTACCTGGCCCTCTCGCGCGAGGCGCTCGGCCGGGTCGCGCTCGCCGAGTGCGAAGAGCTCCAGCCTCTCGCCCGCCAGATCGAATGGATCTTGGACGCGATCGTCGCCCACCTCGCGGAGCTGTTCGCCGACCGAGCGGTCGAGACCTATGCGCTGGGTGGAAGCCGCGTCTATGGCTACATCAGCGACGACACGCTGGCCTTCGTGGTGGACGGTCGGAGGGTGTTCGTGCTCGGGCTGGGCTGGACCGACTGAGCTGCGGCCTTCAGGCAAGCGGTCCAGACTACAGCGCGTCGAGCCAGCACGCTGCCGCGTCCGCAGGCGACAGCTGCGCCTCGAGCACACCAAGCACGCAGCTCGGGAAGTCGAGCGCGCACGACAAGCCGCTCGTGCACTCGTCTTCGATCAGCGACACCAGCCCATCGCCGAGCGGCAACAGCGCGAGCCCTGCACCGTCTCCGGTGTCGCCGAAGAAGAACAGGTCTTCGCAGCCAGGCAGGTCGAGCGCACACTCCTCGCAGAAGCTCGTCGCGAGGCGGCGGTGCGCGGCGCTGGGCTCGAGCTCGTCCACCACCCCGAGCAAGCACTCCGCAGGGTGCTCCCCTCGGGCGAAGCACTCGCTCACCGCGTCCAGGTAGTCCTGCGACAGCAGCCCGCTCAGATCTCCGCAAGCAACCGCGAGCAAGCCCGCACACTCCGGCTCCTCGTGCACCACCTCGCCCAGAGCACCGCAGAAATCCTTCGTCTCGGGCTCGGCCTCGGGCGGGGAGGCTGGGTGCTCGGGGGAAGGGACTGCCGGCGTGCCCACTGCGACGGGCTCGGACTCGGACTCGGGCTCGGACTCGGAGCAACCAAGCACACCGAGCCCGACGAGCAGCGAGCAGGCCAAGAGATGGTTCATGCAACGCGCCGTAGCAGGGCGCGTGCCGCGAGCCGCTGACACGTCCGCACCGAAGAACCTCGCACGCAGCAGGAATCCGCCAGCAAAACGCGCTGCGCAGCCCGCGAACGACCGTCGCCACTGCGCGCCCCGCTGCGCACGCTCCGGCGCTCGGCGCTCGTGCATCTGCCCCGCTCGCACGCGATCCTCGCGCGCTGACCAGGCTCCATCGCGCTTCGGTGCAGCAACAAGGGCTTTGCCGCATCGCGTACCGACGGCATGATGGTGGCTGCGTGAGACACAGCTCCCTCCGCCGAGGAATCGAGACCACGGCCACGTTGCTGGCGGTGCTGTGCGCGCTCCTGGCGTTCCGCTGCCCGGGACCCGATCCCCAGGCGGGCCCCGACGACGGTGGGGGCGGCGCGGGCGACGGAGCGTCGGGCGGCGGGGGCGCTGGTCAGGGCGGCGGCGGAGCAGGCGCGGGCGGCGCGGACGCGGGGGGCTCTGGCGCAGGGGGCGCCGGCGGCGGGGACCCGTGCGAGTTCGTCAATCTCGACATGGACCCGCTGAACTGCGGGCTCTGCGGTCGGGCCTGCTCGCTGGCGAACGTCGACATGCCGATCTGCAAGCAGGGTCTCTGCGACTCCACCTGCGTCAGCGCGTTCGCCAACATCGACAAGCCCATGGCGCCGAGCCCCGACGATGGCTGCGAGACCCCTGGGCGCCGCGCGTTCGTCACGTCCATGCCAGTCCCGGCCAACATGGGCGGCATCATGCAGGCAGACATGTTGTGCCAGCAGACCGCCGTGGCCGCCGAGCTGGGAGGCTTCTTCATGGCTTGGATCAGCGACGACTTCATCGCTCCAGGAGACCGCTTCACGGTCGCCCCGCCGGCCCCGTACATCCTGCTCGACGGCACGATCGTGGCTGCGGATTTCAACGCGTTGATCACCCCGCCACTCCAGAGCCCGATTCTCATGGACGAGAACGGCTTCATCGGGTTCGACGGGATGGGCAACCCCATCGGCTTCGAGACTTGGACCGGCACCGACGAACAGGGCTTTGCCAGCGGAATCAGCTGCCTGAACTGGTCGAGCAACCTGATGAGCGACATCGGCATGGCCGGTCTCAGCACGAACGTTGCCACTGGGTTCGGGACGGGCTGGTCCAACGTGTTCTTGCAGGAATGCAGCCGCACCAACGTGCACCTGTTCTGCTTCGAGCAGTGAGCTTGGGTGGCGGTTTCCCTCCCCCGGCCTTCGGTGTACGGAGGGCGGCATGCGTCTCTCGAGCGTCGTTTCGGTGGGTCTCCTCGCCAGCCTGAGCGTGCTGGCCTGCAGCGACCCCGACGACCCGCTCGCAGCAGGTGGCGCAGCGGGCGACGCGGCCGAAGCTGCTGGTGGGCAGGGCGGGCTCGCAGCGGGCGGCGGGGGCCCGAGCACCTCGAACGGCGGCAGTGGCGGCGGCAGCGAGAGTGGGGTGGCCCCGGCCGGCGCCGTCCCCGGAGAGCAGCCGTTGCTCGAAGGTGAGAACGCGGTCTCGGCCAGCGCGAGCGAGGACGCCGTGTTTCGGTTGGACCTGTCGCCGAACGAGCACGCCGGCTTCTTCCTCCGGTTCGCTGCGGGCCTTCCTGGCGTGACGCTCGAGCTGTCGCGTTGGGACGGGCGAGCGGAGCAAGTCCTCGCGATCACCGACGCGGCAGCGGCCTTCGCACGCTCGCGGCCTTCGATCCGAGCGGTCCGCGGACCTTCTGGCTGAGGGTCGCCGCCGACAGCGACTTCGAGGGCAGCCTCGAGGTCGTGCGCACGCCCTTCGCCGACGGCCCCAGCTGCGACGACGACTGCGACCGGCTGCTGCAGCTGCCCGTCGCCAACGACCCCGCCGTCGACGGCTACGACTGGCGGGCGACCACCGTCTTTCGCTACCAGTTCGGTCGTCGCGACCTCGTCATGTTGCTGCGCCATGCCGGGCAGCAGATGGCGCAAGCGGGCCGAGCACCGCTCATCCCCGAGGATCTGTCGCAATGGGACGGACTGACCCCAGGCACCGACGTCGGCGCCCCCAGGCATGCCTCTCACCAGAACGGCAAGGACGTCGACATCTCGCTCTACGGCACCGACGGTCTATGCGAGTGGCGCAGCTACTGCGAGGCGGTCAACAGCGGCAACGGCCGCGAGTGTGTGCGCGGCAGTGAGGACGGCTTCGACGGCCGGGCGAACGCCGAGATGTTCGGCGCGTTCCTCCAGAGCGGCCGCGTGACCATGAGCTTCCTCGATCAAGAGCTCATCCCGCACGTCGAAGACGGCGCGGCCGAGGCCGCGGCCAGCGACGCGCTCGATCCCACGCTCGTCCCCCTGTACTCGGACGGCGTGCACTTGCAGCACTGGCCCAACCACGACAACCACATCCACGTGCGACTGTCGGAGCAGCCCTACGGCGCGCAATCCCTGGCCCAAGAGCCCTTCGAGGCCCCGTAAGCCACGGGTGCTGCGGCGCCTCAGGAGGCGCGCAGCGGCGCCGCAGGAGGCAGACCGCGCAGGCCCTCGAACAAGCTGAACGCGTCGCTCTCGGCCATCGGATCGAACTCGAGACCGAGGCAGCGCCCGCGATCGCCGGGCCTGCGGCCGTGCAGCACGCGCGCCACCGTCGCCGGCAGGTCGAACCAAGCGCCAGTCTGCGGCGCGCGGAAGCTCACGAGCAGCGGCTCGCCAGTCAGCACCTGGGTGCCCGTGAGCACCTGCATGCCGCCCGTGGAGAGGTCGAACGCCAAGCTCGAGACGAGCCGAAAGTCCCGCTCGCGTACCACCTGGCAGCCAAGCAGCACCTCGCGACGGAAGGTGCGGCGGTTCATGCGCGGATTGAAGGAAAGGCTCATGTTGTCTCCCAGGAAAGAGCGTATCGACGCGATTTTGGCGCGGCCAACTTCGCTCGCCCGCCCCCTTCGAAGCCGCTTGCTTGTCAGGCTCCGGGGCAGTAATTCGTACGGCCTCCTACCGGTCCCCATCGTCTAGCCCGGCCCAGGACTCAGCCCTTTCAAGGCTGCTACGCGGGTTCGAATCCCGCTGGGGACGCCAAGTGCCTGGGGGGCGTGCCGGGGGCGGCGCGCTGCGAGCGTTCGCGTGCTCGACGTAGCTTCCGCTACGCCTGCGCGCGGCGAACGCCCGCATCACACCACCCTCGGCCCCGCCTCCAGGCACTTGGCAGGTCGTCTCGAGACTGCGCGGCGCTAGCCACACAGGTTCACGAGCGGAGCTTGGCGCGCAGCCTGGGCCGGAACGAGA
>CAZXMG010000137.1:0-14168 GCA_964641275.1 uncultured Polyangiaceae bacterium | reverse complement strand
GCGGCACAGGCAAGGAGCTCGTCGCCCGCTCGATCCACTCGCAAGGGCGTCGCCAGAAGGGCCCTTTCGTAGCCATCAACTGTGCGTCGATCCCCGAGCATCTGCAGGAGTCCGAGCTGTTCGGCCACGAGCGCGGCGCGTTCACTGGGGCGACGCAGCTCCACCGCGGTCGATTCGAGCAGGCAGAGGGGGGCACGCTGTTCCTCGACGAGCTCGGTGACATGAGCCTGGCCACTCAGGTCAAGCTCTTGCGCGCGATCCAGGAGAAGGCGATTCGTCGCGTGGGAGGTGTGGTCGACATTCCGACCAATGTTCGCCTGGTATGCGCGACCCACCGCAACCTGGAGGCGTTGGTGCAGAGCGGTGGCTTCAGAGAGGATCTCTACTTTCGCCTGATGGTGTACCCGATCGAGATGCCGCCGCTGCGCGATCGTGTGGACGACATCCCGCTCTTGTGCGCGCACTTCATGCGGTTGTTCCGCGACGACGTGGGCCGTGACGTGCACCGCGTGTCGGCCGAGGCCCTCGACGCGCTGGTCTCCCACCGTTGGCCGGGCAACGTCCGCGAGCTGATGAACGTGATCCACCGCGCCATGCTGACTTGCCAGACCGACCAGATCGGCCTTTCCGATCTGCCCGCGGCTCTGCGCGCCCCCGTGCTGCCCGCGGTGCCGACCCCGCGCGTCCCCGCGAGCCCCGACTCGGCGCCGAGCTCGACCAAGCTGCCCACGCTGATGTTGCGCGATCTCGAGCGCCTGGCCATCAGCGAGGCGCTCGAGCAAACGAAGGGTCACATCGCTGCGGCGGCGAAGCTCTTGGGCCTGGGAAGAGCCACGCTCTACCGCCGACTGGTCGACGCCGGCATGAAGGTCGACGAGGGCAGCACCGACCCGCCGACCTCAGGACGCGCTGGCTGATCCTCCCCGCGAGAGCGCGGCCACGGCCGCCCTGATCGCGTCGGCCCGCGGAGGATCCACCCCGAAAATGGCGGACAGGCGCTCGAAAGACTGACGCTCCAGGTCGTCCACGAAGCCGTCCGCGATCGCCACGTGCCATGCGATGCCCAAGAACAGCTCGCGCAGAGGTGGGTGCTCGGCTCGCTCGGCCAACGTCTCGAGATGGCTGAGGCGGCGGACGTCGCCCAGGGCTTGCCGTGAGAGCTCTTGCAGACGTTGTGCAGCTTCTTGCGGGAGCTCCGCTTGGTCGATCAAATCGACCAACGCGCGCCGCTCGCGAGGATCCACCACGCGGTCGGCGACGGCCATCCAGATGGCGATCTCGACGGCCGAAGTGCGCAGCTCCTCGACCTGATCGTGGGAGAGCGTGGCCAGGTGCTCGCGCAAGCGCGCAAGCTCGTCTTCGCCTACCAGCAGTGCGGCCGCCGCAGCTGCCTCCTCCGCACCCTCTCCGAACAAGAGCGCAGAGCCGGACAGCAGGTTGATCCAGCGCGCCACCACCGCGAGCCGTGTCCCCATGCTTCCTTCTACCACGCGGAGCGCCGCCTCCGGCTCAGTGGTGATGGTGATCGAGGTTGGCGGCCTTGGTGTTGACCGTGAACTCGCGCGTGACGTCGTTCATCGCGCCAGGCACCGGCTTGCCCGCCTTGTCGAGCAACACCATCGAGATCTTGTAGGCGCCGTCACGCGGGTTCTTCAAGCGCCACGGCACCCACGCCTTCACGTTCGACTTCTTGCCGCCCTCGAGGCCCGGGCCCGTCACCGTGAGGTCGATCGAGTAGTTCTCTCCCAGCTCCACGTTTGCCAGGTACCAGTCGATCAGGATGCCTTCGGCCGGGGGCGCCCCGTCGTTGGCGCCTTTGGGTCGGCTGAAGATCAGCGTGGGATCGGCGCTCTTCCATTTGGCCTCTCCCTTCTTGCCAACCCAGAAGGTGACGAGCGCGAGCGGCGCGGCTTTGCCGACTGGCTTCACCGACTCGTGCGTCGGCCGGCTCGGGAACGCGGCCAGCACGTGTTGGCCTTCCGTGAGCACGTAGTTGGGATCCAGATCCTTGAGCTTGATGGGTGCCTTGGGATCGTCGATGCGCTTGTAGGGGCGCCCGTCGAGGATGACGTGGACGTGGTTGCCACCGGCGGGCACGTCCCAGCCCTTGAGATCCAGCTTCACTTCGAAGTCGCCCGCCTTGTCGAGCGGGATGACCTGGTCCTTGGCCGGGGCCTTGATCGCGATCGATGGCGCCTTCGCGGGAGCCTCGGCCGGTGTGCCAGCGACCAACTCGACGGCGGGCGCGGGCGGCAGCGCTGGCGCGTTCGACGCGGCCGCTGACGCAGACGGCTCGGCGCTCGGGACGTCCGGCGCCGCGCTGGGCTCCGCGGTGGTGGTGGGGCTATCGACGGGCGGCTGCTCGCCTCCGCAGGCGATCGAGAGCAGCGCTGCCAGCGAGAGGCAACCGAGCGAGAGGGTCTTCATGTCGGGCAGGCTTAGCACAAGGCGCGGGTGAGCCCAACGGCACCCGCGCCCCGGTCAAAGCACGCTCAGTTGCACGTCAGGCCGCACTCGGCCTCGGCTCCGGAGACGCAGGCCGAGTCCCACGAGGTGTTGCAGCAGAACGGGTCTGCCGCGCACACGTCGCCGGCGCAGGTTCCGCACTCGGCGCCCATGGCTGCGCCAATCTCGCACTCGTCGTGGCAGCTCGCGCCCCCGCCGCACTCGCTGGCGGCCTCGTCGACGCACACGCCGTCCCACTCGGTCTCGCAGCAATACGGGTCGAACGCGCACACGGTCGCCGCGCAGTCGTCGCAGGCAGGGTCGAGCGCGGTGCCTTCTTCGTCCGCAGGGTGGTCGCAGCTGCCGCTGCCGCCGCCGCCGCCGTCGGGGGCGCAGTCGTTGATGATGCCGGGGCACGGCACACACACGCCATAACCGGCGGCGACGCCCTGGCAGTACATGTAGAGCTTGTGGTCGTTGTCACCGAAGATCGCGTCCATGGCGACCGCGATCAGCACCGACCCGACGCCGGGGAACAGGTCGTCGGTCAGCTCGTCGAGGTTGATGTCGTTGCAGTCGCTGTCCTCGCGGCAAGGCACGCACACGCCGCAAGAGTTGTCGGCGATGGTGATCGCCGCGCACGAGGCCATCGGGTAGAAGACGTTGGCGTCGCCGATCGGCTGGCCCACGATCTCGTCGTCGCCCAACAGGTCGCGCAGCGCCTGGCCGACGTTGTACGTGATGCCGACGCCCGCGCAGTTGGCGTCGGTCGAGCAAGTGTCGGTGATCTGGTTGTACGGCGGAGGCAACGTCAGCGCTCCGACGCTGCCCAGGTCGGTGCAGCCTGCCGCGTCGGGGCCGCACGTGCCCGGGCCGCCGTTGATCGGCAGGTGGCACTTGGTCTGGTTGGCCAAGCAGCCCGCGCAGTCAGCGTCGTTGTCGCACACGCCCGGCGCGTCGACCTCGCCGCAGTTCTTCTCGCAGGTGCCGGTGTTCAGATCGCAGTGCTCACCGGTCGGGCACGCGTAGGTGGCGCTGCACTCCGAGCACTTGTGCTTGTTGCATGCCTTGGCGCCGCCACACTGTGCGCAGTCGTTGTCCACCGTGCAGTCGGCGGCGCAGGCGGCAGTGCATTGGCCGTCCTTGCAAATGTCCGTCGACTGGCACTCGGCCGTGTCGTTCTCGGTGCAGGCCACGCAGCTGTTCGTGCTGGTGTCGCAGACCAGGTGGGCGGGATCACAGGCCGCGCAGTCCGCGCTGGTGGTGCAGCTGATCTGCGGGACGCCCATGCCGTCGGTGGGGCACTCCAGGCCCTCGGGCACGCAGTTGCCGAAGCTCGAGCACACCTGACCCTCGGGGCAGCCTGTGCCGTCCTCGCCGCAGGCGACGCAGCGCCCCGAGGACTCTCCAGACTCGATGCGGCACTGGGTGCGACCCTCCGAGCAGCCGTCGCAATGCGCGTTCTCGGTACAGTTGTGCAAGATGCAAACGCCGCTGCCTGCGCCGCTGCCACCCAGTCCGCCGCCACCCGCGCCGTTGCCGCCAGTAGCGGAGTCGTCGCCGCAGCCGACCGCCAAGGGACCCATCACCAAAGCGCCAAGAATGGCCGAAGCAAGTGCCGTCGTTCGCATCTCTCCAATCTCGCCCAGTTTGGGCCAAACTGACAAGCTTCTCCTCGCGCCGGGCGCCGTGTGGTACCCCGACGGGCGATCTTGGATCGCGACCTCATCGACTCCGTTCACGAGCGGCCGAAGCGCGGGCGTCGCGCGCTCGTGCTGGGTGGCATGTCGTTGGTCTCGCTCGGGATCGCGGGCGCCTATTGGGGCTGGCTGCGCCCCGACGAGCGCGCGCGAGAGCATGCCGAGGCGCTCTCTCTGGCTGGCCAGGCGTATGGAGCCCTGCGCACAGGTGCGACCAGGCTCGCCTGCAAGCTCGCCACCGACGCGCGGCAGCGCGACCCTGGCGCCCGCGAGCCGGCGCTGGCCTGGCTCCACGCCACGGGGCTCGACTTGCTCGAAGGCGACGGCGGGGCCTCGCGCGCGATCGGGTTCATCGACGAGGCTCGCCGGCTCGGGGCCAAGGGAGTCGACATCGCGTTCGCGACGTTGGTCGCTGCGGTCGTGATCAAGAACGATCGCTTGGCGCGCCGGCAGTTGGATCAACACGATGCGCAGGGCTTCTCGACCGATGCCTTCTACGAGTACGCGGCGGGCGCGGCGCTCGATCTCGACTGCGACGCCGCCGCGGAGGATCGCTTTCGGCGCAGTGCTCACGCCTGGGCCGACGCACCGTTGCCGCGGCTCCGGCGGGCGCGTTCGCTGGCGTTTGCGGGGCGTCTGATGGACGCACGCGACTCGCTCGAGGGGCTCGACGCGGTCCACCCGCCCACGCTGCTGATGCGCCAGGTGTTGGACGTGCTGGCGACGCCTTCGGCCAAGCACCCGCATATCGACCCGTTCGCGATCACCGACTTGCCGCGATCGTTGCGCCCTCTCGCCCAGGCCCTCACGGTCTCGGGCGACAACGCGCAGGCAGGCATCGACGCGGCGCTGAGCGACATCGACTCTCCGCTCGTCGCTCTCGCGTGTTTCGACATCGCCAAAGGGGCGGGTGATCTCGCCAGCGCCGAGCGAGCCGCCGAGGTCGCCTCGGAGCAGCGCGGAGAGCTGCTCATCGCGTTCGAGCGCTTGGTGCAGGTGCGGCTCTCGCGAGGCGCGCTCGCCCGCGCCGGCGAGGCCGCCCAGCAGAGCGGGGACAGCGAGCTCATCACGCTGGTCGCAGCCATCAGCGCCTACGAAGAGGGCAAGCTCGACGCGCTCAAGCGTGCGCTCGACGACGCCGGCGCGGCGGCGTGGTCCCTCGGGCTGGCCGCCAAGGGCCTCTTGGGCGAGGGGCAGCCACCGCCGCTCGCGGGGCTCGAGAGCGCGGCCGTGGCCGGCGAGCCGTGGGCCGACATGCTGGTCGTCGACAGCGCGATCGCGAACGACAAGCCGGAGCTGGCCCTGAAGATCGTGCTGGGTTGGACGGAAGACAGCCCTGCCCGCAAGCGCCGCCGAGATCGCCTGAACGCGACCCAGAAGAGGCAGCCATGAGGGGCACGTGTCGAAGCGTAACTCATGATAGAGTCACCACCGTCCCCCGCTGCCAGGCCCCGGCGGCTCCACCCACGAAGGTTTCATGAAACGTTGGTCGTTCGCGCTGGCAGCCGCAGCGCCGCTCGCGCTGATCTCTCCGGTGTGGTCCCAGCCTGCGGCTGGCGGCGGTGGTGCGGGAGCTGAACCGCCCGCTCCCCCCGCGGAAGGAGGCTCGAGCTCCGAGGGAGCGGCCGCAGCGGGCGGCGCAGACGGAGGGGCGACGGCCGAGGCGCCGCCGCCGAAGGATCCGCCGCCGAAGGATCCGCCCAAGGATGCACCGGCCAAGAACCCGCCCAAGGAGAAGGATCCCGGGCCTGCCCCGGAGGAGCCCAAGAAGGTGCCGGAGCACAAGGGCTCCTTCGAGTTCGGGTCCTACGGTCGCGTGGTCGCTGCTGCAGACGGCGAGGGTGGTCCGGGCCGTGACGCCGACATCGTGTTCCGCGGCTCTCGCATGGACGAGGACAACTACGCGGAGATCGAGCTGCGCCGGCAGGACGAGTGGGGCATCACCGGCATCCACACCAACGTGGTGGTTACGCTCGCCGTCGCCAGCCCCGTCTTCCACTACAGCGGCAATTTCGAGCTCAACGCAGCCATTCGCAACCTGTACCTCGAGGCCAAGGAGATCGGCCTGCCGGGGCTCTCGGCCTGGGCGGGCTCGCGCATGGTCCGCGGGGACGACATCTACCTCTTGGATTGGTGGCCGCTCGACAATCTCAACCTGCTCGGCGCGGGGGTGGGCTATCGGCACGAGGCCGGCACCAGCGCGCAGATCGTGGTGGGCTCGACCCAGCCCGACACACCGTTCTTCAAGCAGACGGTCGAGCGCCCGGCGCCGCTCGATCAGTTCGGTGCGGTGGCCACCCCGCTGCTCAACCGCCAGAAGCTGATCGGCGCGCTCAAGGTCAGCCACGATCAGCGCTTCGGCCCGAAAGACAAGCCCTCGCCCGGCATCAAGGCCGTGGTGTATGGCGAAGGCCACGCGCTGCCCGAGGGCGAGCGCGAGCCTGAGCCCGGCGCGCCGACCGAGCAGCTGCCCAGCGACGGAGGCTTCGTCGTCGGTGGCCAGTTCACCGCGTACACCGGCGTGCGGGACACGTTCGTGCACTTGTTCGTGCGCTACGCCGGCAACCTGGCCGCCTATGGCCAGTTCTCCAGTCCGGGTCAGCTCAACCTGGAGGAGACCACCGAGGGTGCGCGCGAGATCGTGGTCGCGGCCGGCGGCAACGCAGAGATCGACTTCTTCGGCGTGATGATGGGCGCCTACTTTCGCAGCTTCCGCGACGCGAGCCCTGCGCTGAACTACGAGGACGTGGACGAAGGGGCGGTCGTGCTCCGACCGACGTTCTTCTTCGGCGAGATCGCAGGCGTGTCGCTCGAGGGAACGTTCGAGATGGCACAGCGAGGTGTCATCTATCAAGATCCGAGCGACGCCGCTGCGCCGCCCGAGGGCCCCGCGCTGGCAAGCATGTTCCGGGTCGGGATCATCCCGTTCATCTCGCCAGCAGGACGCGGCAACTACAGTCGCCCGCACATCCGCCTGGCCTACAACCTGTCGGTGCGGGACGACACCGCGCGCCTGCTCTACCCTGAAGATCACCCCTTGCGCGACCGCGAGATCGAGCACTTCGTGGGGCTCGGCGCGGAGTGGTGGTTCAACTCTTCGAGCTACGGGTTCTGACATGCACAAGCGAAACAAAGCCAGGATCGGGTTCGCGCTGTTCGGCTTGCTGGGCTTCCCGGCCGTGGAGCAGTCGTGCATGAGCTACGACGAGGGGCTCGAGGGAGAGATCACCCTCAGCACGCACGTAGAGGATTGGCGTGACGAGGTCATCTACCAAGTGCTGGTGGATCGTTTCGCCAACGGTGACTCTGGCAACGACCATCGCGTCGACTTGAGCGCCATGGGCAAGTACCACGGCGGCGACTGGAAGGGCCTGGAGGACCAGCTCGACTACCTGTCCGAGCTGGGCGTCACCACGTTGTGGATCTCGCCCATCATCAAGAACGTGGACACCGACGCCGGCTTCGACGGCTACCACGGCTACTGGGCGCAGGATCTCACCAAGCTCAACCCCCATTATGGAGACTTGGTGGCGCTGCGCAGCCTGGTCTTCAAGGCCCACGAGAAGAAGATGAAGGTGATCGTCGACATCGTCACGAACCACCTGGGGCAGCTCTTCTATTACGACATCAACATGAACGGCGAGCCCGACGATCGGGTCGCTGGTGACGGCATCAGCTCGGGTGTGACGCACATCAACGAGTACGATCCCGACTTCGATCCGCGCGGGATCCAGTCGCGCACATCGCTCGGCGAAGCGGGCCCAGCGCCGGTGATCTTCGTGTACGACCCAGCGACCAACCACGTGCCGCCGTGGCCAGAGGTGTTCCAGGATCCGCGCGCGTACAACCGACGCGGGCGCACCGTGAACTTCGAGGACCCAGAGCAGCTCATCACCGGTGATTTCCCCGGAGGACTGAAGGACCTCAACACCAAGCTGTGCGGCCCGCGCGACGGCGTGGCGGTGAAAGAGGCGATGGTCGAGTCGTACGCGCGCTGGGTCGAGCTCACGGACATCGATGGCTTCCGCATCGACACGGTCAAGCACGTGGAGCGGGAGTTCTGGCGCTACTTCGCGCAAAAGGTGCGGCAGCGGCTGGCGGACAAGGGCAAGAACAACTTCATCATGTTCGGTGAGGCCTTCGACGGACGGGACAATCTGGTCGGCGCCTTCACCAAGAACGACGTCCCGCCGGACGACCAGCTCGCCTACGAGAACGAGTGCGTGACCGATGGTCGCCCGCTCACCGGCGATCAGCTCGACAGCGTGTTCTACTTTCCGCAGTACTTCACTGCCATTCGCGACGTCTTCCAGCTCGGGCAGTCCACGCAGCGCATCCAGCAGTTGTGGGATCAGCGCGCCATCAACTGGGGGACGGAGCAGCACGAGCTCGGCATCGGCATCGCCCCGGTGGACGTGCCGATCAACTTCATCGACAACCACGACGTGCCGCGCTTCTTGTACGGCGGATCACGAGCGGGCTTGCACAACGCGCTCACGTTCATCTTCACGACGCAGGGCATCCCCTGCATCTACTACGGCACCGAGCAGGACTTCTCGGGCGGCAACGACCCCGCCAACCGCGAGGACTTGTGGCCGACCGGCTTCCCCACGGATGGCAGCACGTTCCAGTGGATCAAGAAGCTCTCCAAGATACGCCGCGAGAGCGCGGCACTGCGCAAGGGTGCCATCACCGTCACCTGGGCCTCCGAGCGGCAAGGCAACGAGGGCGACGCGGGCATCTTCGCGTTCGAGCGCAGCGGCGGCGACGCCGGGGACGCGTACGCCTTGGTGGTCTTCAACGCCAACCTCGAGCACGAGAGCGCCCCGCTGTTCGAGGGGACGCCCATGACGGTCTCGGCCGCGGAGGGGACGACGCTGGTCGATGTGCTCGGCGGTGAGGCCAGCTTCACGGTCGGCAGTGGCGGTGAGATTACGATCGATCCGCTCCCGCCTCAGTCGGCGCTGGTGCTCGTGCCCCAGTGAGGCGGGCCGGGTCTTCGACGGCGCCGCTTGACCGCCGTTTTGGTTACGCTGCGCGGCATGAGCGACTCGGAAGACCAGCGCCCGACCGTTCGGCAACGCGCCTCCTTTGTCACGCGTGACACGGCTTCGGTGGTCGAGCCGCCCAAGCCGGTGCCTCCGATCGAGCTCGACGCGCTCGCCGCGCCGCTGAGAGCGCTCGATGCCGCGGCCGATCGCTATCACGTGATCGAGCGCATCGGCATGGGTGGCATGGGGGAGGTGTCGGGCACGCTCGACGCGAAGATCGGTCGCGAGATCGCGCTCAAGACCATGTTGCGCCAGGACCCGCAGCAAATGCCCGTGGCGCAAGCCCGCTTCTTGCGCGAGGCGCGCGTGCAAGCCCTGCTCGAGCACCCGGCCGTGGTGCCCGTGTACGACATGGGCTTGAGCCCCGACGGGCTCCCGTATTTCACCATGAAGCGTGTGCGCGGCCAGACGTTGCACGACGTGATCAACGAGCTCGCCGACGGCAAACGCGCCACGGTCCGCCGCACCGGTCGCCACCGCCTGCTGTCTGCCTTTCTCACTGTGTGCTGGGCCGTGGACTACGCCCACCAGCGCGGCGTCGTCCACCGCGATCTCAAGCCCGAGAACATCATGCTCGGCGCGCACGGCGAGGTGTACATCTTGGACTGGGGCCTCGCGAAGCTGATGCCGAACACAGCTCCCTCGTCGGCGCTCGACCGCTTCGGAGACTCGGGGACGCGCCCTGGCGAGATGGTGGGAACCCCTGGCTTCATGCCGCCGGAGCAGGTGCTCGGACAACACGAGGAGGTGGATGGCCGCGCGGACGTGTACGCGCTCGGCGCCGTGTTGTTCGAGATCCTCACGCTCAGGCCCTTGATCGAGGGCCACGATCTGATCGCCTTGGTCGAGCAGACCATGAACCCCACGCGCAGCGTTGGGCCCGCTCCACCCGACGTGGCACCCGAGCTGTTCGCGCTCGTGGTCGAGGCGACCCGCTTCCACAAGGACCAGCGGATCGGCTCCGCGCGCGCGCTGGCCGAGCGGATCGAACGCTACCTGGACGGCGACCGCGATCAGGAGCAACGCGAGAAGCTGGCCAAGGAGCGGGCCAAGGCGGCGCTCGAAGAGCTCGAGAAGACGCGCACGGCCGCCGAGCCGAGTGAGCGCGCGCTGGCGCGGTCTCGTGCCATGAACGCCGCTGGCCGGGCGCTCGCGCTCAGTCCGGGCAACGGCGAGGCAGCGAGCGTCGTGCTCGAGCTCTTGGCCCGGCCCCCGAGCTCGATGCCCAAGGAGGTCGAGGTCGAGATCGAGGAGCTCTCGGCCGCCCGCAGGAAGCGAGGCATGCGCGACAACGCGCTCAGGATCTGCTCTTGGTTCCTGCTCGTGCCGGTGGGGTTGGCGATGGGCGTGGCACGACCCGCCTGGGTGCTGGCCATGGTGACGCTCATGGTCGTGCTCGCGCTCTCGGCCGTGTGGGCGTGGCGGAGGTCGCGCTTCGAGCGCTCCGTCCGCTGGAGCCTGCTCGGCCTCACCACCGCCTTCTTCACGCTGGTCAGCGGGTTGTTCGGACCTTTCATCCTCGTGCCGGCGCTGTGCGCCATGAACGCGCTGCTCTACGCCATGTTGTCCCCGCGGTCGGAGCGACCTGGCATCGTCGCGGTCGGCTTGGTGCCCTTCGTGGTGCCCACGCTCCTCGAGCTCGGCGGCGTCGTGCCAGCCTCGTTTCTCTTCACGTCCGAGGGGATCACGTTGCTGCCGAGGTTCGTGGAGTTCCCCGCCACGCTGACGTTTGTCTTCCTGTCGTCCGTCAGCGCCTTCAGCATCATCTTGCCCACCTTCGTCACCGGGGGGCTCAAGGATGCGCTCGACGAAGCCGAGAAGCGCATACTCCTCCAGAAGTGGCAGTTCTCGCAGCTGAACCCTGCGGTTCGCAGCAAGTGATGGACGAAGCGAGCCCCGCAGCCAGGTGGCGGCGGGGCTCGAGCTCAGCAGCGAGACGGGCTCAGGGCGTGTACTTGCGCAGCCACCCGTTCACCACCGGGCCACTGGCCACTTCCCGTCCGGCGGCCAGCACGTTGGAGGCGCTGTCGACGGCGATGCCGTAGATCACGTCGTCCTCGTCGGAGGTGCCGTTGAAGGTCTGCGTCCACTGCGCGGTGCCGCCCGAGCTGTAGCGGCGAACCCACACGTCGGCGGTGTCGTTGGCCACCGAGATGAAGCCACCGACCACCACGCTGCCGTTCGAGTCCACGTCGATCGCGTAAGCGATGTCGTTCAAGCCGGCTGCACCAGCGTTGGTCTGCGTCCACAGGACGGTTCCCGCGCTGTCGTACTTGCGCACCAAGGCGTTTGCGCCCTGGGACGCGGTGGTCTCGAAGCCGGCGATGATCACGGCGTTGGTGGCGTCCGTGGTGACACCGAAGGCGCTGTCCCCCGCGTTGCCGGGGCCGTTGTAAGTGCGGGTCCAGGTGGTGGTGAAGCTCACGCCCGTGTCGGCGTACTTGCGCACCCAGACGTCGTCGGTCGCCGAGTTGCGCACGAAGCCTGCTGCGATCACCGCACCCGCGGAGTCGATGGTGATGGCGTTGCCGCCGTCGTCCGCGTTGGCCGTGCCGTTCGGGAAGTCTGCCCACACCACCGTGCCGTTGATGCCCGCCAGCTTGGCGACCATCGTGTTGAAGCCTTGGCCAGCGGCGTTCTCGACCTGGCCAGTCATGTACAGGTCGCCCGCGGCGTTGGCCACGATGCCGGTGCCGAAGTCGTTGCCGTCGAGGCCGCCGTCGTACGAGTACGACCAGACCTGCGAGCCGTTGGCGGCGTTGAGCTTCGCGACCAAGATGTTGTTGGTGCCGTCGGCGAGTGTCTCGTAGCCCAGGATCACTGGGTTGCCCGTGGGGTCGACCGTCACTGCCAGCGCCTGATCGTCCAGGCTGGCAGCCCCGTTCAGGGTCTGCGTCCAGACCACGGTGCCAGCAGGGTTGTAGCGGCGCACCAACACGTTGAAGCCTTGCGCCGTGGTGGCCTCGGTGCCCGCCACGTACACGTTGTTGGCCGCGTCGGTGGCCACCGCGCTCCAGATCGCCCCACCGGTGGCGTTGGTGAAGACGCGAGTCCACACCGGCGTCCCGGACGCGGTGCAGTCGTTGTTGCAGCCATCTCCCTGCGTCGCGTTGCCGTCGTCGCACGACTCGACGCCCGTGCGGACGAAGCCGTCGCCACACTCTGCGTTCAAGCATGCGAGCGTGCAGGCACCCGAGTTGTTGTTCTGCCCACCGAGGTCGCACTCTTCGTTGGCGCTCGGCTGCACGAAGGCGTCGCCGCACACGGGGAGCAGGCAGGCCAGCGTGCAGGCGCCGGTGTTGGAGTTGGCGGCGCCGAGGTCGCAGACCTCGGGGGACTGGATGATGCCATCACCGCAGCTGGCCAACGCGCAGTCGTTGGTGCACTCATCGTCGTCGATGGTGTTCCCGTCGTCGCAGGCTTCGACGCCGTCCTGCACCAGCCCGTCGCCGCACTCTGCGCTCTCGCACGCCGACGTGCATGCCGCGTCGTCGGCGTTGTCGTTGCCCTGGTCGCACTCTTCGACGCCGTCCTGCACGAAGCTGTCGCCGCAGCTGGCGGCCGCGCACGTCGAGAGGCAGGCTGCATCGTCTGCGTTGCTGGGGCCGTCGTCGCACTCCTCGACGCCGTCCTGCACGAAGCCGTCGCCGCATGCTGCCGCGGTGCAAGTGGTGGTGCACGCACCGGTGTTCGAGTTGCCGGCGCCGTCGTCGCACTCCTCACCGCCAGCCAACACCAAGCCGTCGCCGCAGGTGGCGTTGGCGCAGGTCGTCGTGCACAGCCCCGTATCGGAGTTGGCGTCGCCTTCATCGCAGTCCTCGCCCGAGTCGACCACGCCATCTCCGCACGAGCCCGTGCCGCCGCCGCCCGCGCCGCCCGACGACGACTCTCCGCCGTCACTCGAGCCTCCGCCAGCACCCGAACCGCCCGACCCGCTGTCGCCACAGGCGAAGAGCGCGAGCGCAAAAAGACAAACCGATCCTGATCGAAGAATTCGCATGGCAACGTCCCACGGCGTGGAGGTGAGGTTGGGCGCAACGCGAAGGCGGGCACGCGGCACGAGCCGGCGCGTCGTCGTCTGCTGCGGAGCACGCCCAGAACGGGGGATGTCGTGGGGGCTTACACTGGCCGAAGCCCCTGACACCCTGGCTCTTGGGGTGACCAGGTGCTCCTACGGTGGGAGCGCTCCCACCCTTCCTCCCGCGCGGCGGCGCCTCAGCCCCAGGTTACGGGCGGGAACGGGGCCGCTGGGCGGGCAAAGAAATAGCCCTGCATCAGCTCACAGCCCAGATCCCCAAGCGCAACCTTGTCCTCGACGGTCTCGATCCCTTCGGCGACCACGCGGCTGCCCAGGTCTCGGCAGAGCGCGACCATGGAACCCACGACCCGCTGCTTGACGCTCGACTGGTGCGCGCCTCGCACCAGGCTCATGTCGAGCTTGGTGAATTCGGGCTCGAGCGCGGCAAAGCTGGACAGCCCGGCATAACCCGCGCCGAGGTCGTCGACGGCGATGCGGTAGCCGAGCGAGCGCAAGCGTTGAATGCGCGGCAGTGCGTCCTTGACCTTGGCAAGATCGGCGCGCTCCGTCACCTCGAGCACGATGCGGTGCGCGAAGCGACCGATGGCCGAGCCAGGGTCGTAGATTTCAGCCGCGAGCAGGTCTTGCGGCAGGATGTTCAGGAACAGCAACGCGTCGGCTGGCGCGTCGCCGAACACCTCGGCCGCCCGCGCGCGCACCTTGGCGCCCACCTCGTGCGTGCGGCCGAGCAGCTCTGCGGCCTCGATCACCGCGGGAGGATGAGGCAGCTCGGGCTCGCGTGAGCGGAGCAGTGCCTCGAAGCCGAACACGCTCTTTTGGCGGGGGTCGACGATCGGCTGGAAAGCAACCCACAACGAGTCGAGCGCGCGGTCGAGGGCCGCGCCTAGGGTGTCAGCGCGCGAGGGCGGGGGCTCCGAGGCGATCACGTCCTGC
>CAZXMG010000136.1:0-14245 GCA_964641275.1 uncultured Polyangiaceae bacterium | reverse complement strand
AGATGAAGGAGAAGAAGGCTCGCGTCGAAGACGCGCTGCACGCGACCCGCGCAGCCGTCGAAGAGGGCATCGTCCCCGGCGGCGGCGTCGCGTTGCTTCGCGGCTCGCGCGCCCTCGTCGATCTCAAGTTCGGGGACGAGCGCGACTTCGGTGTTCGCATCGTGCAGAAGGCCTGCGAAGCCCCGATCCGCCAGATCGCCGAGAACGCCGGCTTCGACGGCTCGATCGTGGTGGAGAAGGTGCTCGACGGAAAGGGCAACTTCGGCTTCAACGCGCGCTCGCACAAGTACGAAGACCTGGTCGCTGGCGGTGTGATCGACCCGGCCAAGGTCGTGCACCACGCGCTCGCCAACGCCTCGAGCGTAGCCGGCCTGATGCTCACCACCGAGGCGCTCGTCGCCCAGAAGCCGGAGAAGGAGAAGCCGGCAGCTGGTGGTGGCGGCGGCGGCATGGGCGGCATGGGCGGCATGGGCGGCATGGGCGGCATGGGCGACTTCGACATGTGAGCCGGGCTGCGCTGCGCAGCTCACCCAACGAGAGGCCGGGCCCAACGAGCTCGGCCTTTCCTCTTTTGTCGTCGGGCCTCGACGGAGGCACGTGTTCCGTTCGGCATGAAGTCGGCGGAGCGCTGAGCGGGGCGGCTCTGCTAGACTCCCGCCTCCCGTCATGACCGACACGCCGATGCCCAGGCTCGGGCGAGAGTTCTCGCCGGGCGACATCCTGTTTCGCGAAGGCGATTCGGGCGACGTGATGTACGTCATCCAGTCGGGCGCGGTGCGCATCCACAAGAACGTCAGTGGCCAGGACAAGCTGCTCGCGGTGCTCGGGCCCGGCGAGTTCTTCGGCGAGATGGCGTTGCTCAACGGCAAGCCGCGCAGCGCGACGGCGGAGGTGATCGATCCCACCCGTTGCTTGGTGATCGACTCCCGCACGCTCGAGGAGATGGTCGCGAAGAACGCGGAGATCGCGCTGCGTCTGATCAAGAAGCTGGCCAAGCGGCTGGACTCGGCGGACTCGCTGATCGAGGTGCTGTTGCACAAGGACCCCAAGGCGCGTGTGTTGCTTTCGCTGTCGCGTCACGCAGAAGGCTTCGGCGAAGAGATGGCGGACGGAGGCTTGCGCGTGCGCACGACCACGCGCGAGATCGCGCGCGAGGTCGCGGTCGATGAACGCTTGGCCGAGGAGATGATGAGCCGCGTGCGGCGGCTCGGTATCGCCCACGAAGATCTCGACTCGATCGTCGTCACCGATTTGGTGCGATTGCGTGACTTCTTGGAGTTCTTGGAGACGGTCAGGCCGGGCGCGCCTTCCGCACCTCCGAGCGGGCTCGGCGAACCGTCCAGCGGCCAAGGGGCCGGCTGAATGGAGCTCTACATCGTCGGCTGTCATGGCGGAGAGACGCCTCGTCATCGAGCCAGCACGTTCGTTTTGGATCGCACTCTCGCCGTCGACGCGGGCGCTGCCACGCGCGGCTTGGACTTGGATGGGCAACACCGGTTGGAGGCCTGTCTGGTCAGCCACGCGCACCTCGACCACGTGCGCGATCTCGCCACGCTGGCCGACAACCGCTGTCAGATGCGGTCCAAGCCGCTGATCGTGGCGGGCATGCGCTCCACTATCGCAAGCCTCAAGCAGCACTTCTTCAACGGCGTGCTGTGGCCGGATTTCTCGGTCATCCCTTGCGGCAACGGGGGCAACACCATCGAGTTCTTGGAGCTCGAGCCCGACCAGCCCACGATCGTCGCGGGCCGCACGGTGCGCGCGGTCGAGGTCTCCCACACCATCGACTGCTCCGGCTTCGTGATCGAGGACGCGAGCGGTGCGCTGGCCTACAGCGGCGATACGGGGCCCACGGACCATTTCTGGCAGGTGCTCGAGACGGTGCCGAACCTCAAGGCGATGCTGATCGAGGTGAGCTTCCCCGATCGCGAGGCTGGGCTCGCAAGGGTGAGCGGCCATTACACGCCCGCCTCCCTCGCAGCGGACCTCAAGAAGTTCTCACGGGCGGCCAGCGTCCCCACGCTGCTCTACCACATCAAGCCCATCTATCAGCGCGAGGTCGAGACCGAGTGTGCTCGACTCGAGGGGCTCTCGCTCGACGTGCCCAACCTCGAGGACGTCTACCAGTTCTAGCGAGCGGGCTGGCTACAGGCCTTCGACCGACACGTCGAAGCTGTTCGCGCCAAACTGCAGGACGGGCTCGAAGGTGGTGGGAGTCACGTCGAACACCCCGGCGGCGAACCCCGGGCTGGTCTGGTCCATCCAGCGGTAGCTCTCGTGCATGTTCACCTCGAGGATGATGGCGAAGTCCTCTGGCAGGTCGGGGTTCACCGGGAGGTTGACCGGAAAGTAGTAGGCCCACTCGCCGTCCTCGAAGCGGACCGAGAAGCCGCCCACCGCCTCGTACTCGGGCACGGGCGCGTCGCTCCCGCTCTGCGGGAAACGCATGCCAGCGCCCTCGAACACATACGTGTAGTCGCCCGACTGCGTGAGCTGGCCGTCCACCAGCGAGTTGTCCGAGAGCGTCTGCACGTTGTCGAACTGGCCTGGGATCACCAGCCCGCTCGCGTGCATCGTCGCGTCGACGCGGTACTTCACGTAGCTGTGCACCACACGCGCCAGGGTGAAGTTGGCCTCGGGGAGGTCGCTCGCCTGGGCGGTGAACACCAGCACGTCAGCGCCGTCGGCGTAGCTCACCTCGACCGAGTCTTGCCCGAAGTCGAAGATCGTAGCCGGGTTCGGATCGTTCGCGTCGCGGAACAACTTCAGCGATCGCACGCCGCTCGTGTGCGCGGCGGGGGTCTGCCCCGACAGGCCGTCCTGGTGATCGAACGTGGCGGTGGTCGAGCGCATGTGGATCTCGACGATGGCGTCGTTCACCGAGCCGCCCCCCCCTCCGACCTCAGCGCCCCCGGCGCCGCCGCCTCCGGCGTCTTCACCGCCACCTCCGACCGGTCCGAAATCGATGTCCTCCCCGCAGGCGGCGACGAGGGGGATCAAGCAGGCCCAAAGGAGATCGAGGTGGCTTCGCATGGCTCGCACGTCCTGTGGGAGACTACCCCTCGAATTCTTGAGCCGCGCGCCAAGTAGGCAGGATTTCAACCGGGGTGCCGGTTGAATCAAACGGCAGAAGCTCCGGTGCCCGCTGACAAGCAGCGCCGAAGGCCCCGCCACGGGCCGATAGGCACAGGAGAATCCTGACGCCGTCGAGCCTGCGCCGCCTCAGGCGCGCAAGGCGGCCCGCTGGACGCGTGACTTCGGCGGGGAAGGCGCGCGCGTGCGAGGCCGGTACAGCGAGGTCGGGATCTCCTCTTCGGCGTCGAACAGCGAGTCCAGCTCGGCGCGAGGCGCGGGGCGGGACGCAGCCTCGACCGGGTCCACGGCGCTCGGAGGCCGCGGGGTCATGTCGGTTCGGGCGAGGCAGGCGACGCAGAGTTTCATGGCTGACTCGACGTAAGCACCGTGCGTGCCACAGGGCCAGTTTTCGACATTTTCCCAGATTCTGGCTGATATTTCGGTGGGTTCGCCGTCTCGCTCGGGGAGACAGTCCGCGCGGAGGGAGACGGTTCGTCAACGGATTGACGGCGTCAGCTCCAGGGGGCCTCATCGTCTCTCGGCGCCACTGTCATGAAGACCGAGCTGCTCGATGAGAAGGGCTGGAAGAACCTCACGCGCTGGGATGCCGAGGGCGGCTTCTTTGCGCTCGAGACACGCGACACCGGCGACGTGCCGGTTCGGCTGTTCCTCGATCGCGGTCTGTTGGTCGAAGCCGAGCCAGGGTTGTACCGGCAGATCGTCAACGCTACTCGCTTCCCTGGTGCCAAGCTGGTGGTGATCACGCCCGACGTGCACGTCGGCTACGGCGTGCCGGTGGGCTGCGTGATTCTGACGGATCGCGATCGCGGCGCGCTCGCGATGGGACCGGTGGGCTTCGACATCGGCTGCGGCATGGTCTCCGCCAAGAGCGCAGTGCCGGCCGAGCTCGCGACGCACGACCGCAAGCTCGCCTTCCACCGCGAGGTGATGAAGCGTGTCGCGCTCGGCCCCGGCGGCGTGAGCCGACGGTTTGGCGAGCTGAGCCAGCGCGCGTTCTCCGACATCGTGCGGGGCGGCGCCGAGCTGTTCACCGCGAAGCACGGCTCGGCGGTCGATCGCCACCAGGCGGAGCGACAACGCATTCCCGTGAGTGACAGCTGGGACATCCCGTGGGGAGGGCCAGGGCGACCGGAGCGCGGGCTCTCGCAGCTCGGCAGCTTGGGCGGCGGCAACCACTTCATCGAGCTGCAGCGTTGCGAAGAGACGAAGACGCTGTTCGTGCAGTTGCACACCGGTAGCCGCGGCTTCGGGCACGGCTTGGCCACCAACTACTTCACCATGGCTCGCGCCGAGCATCCGGAGCGGGGAGCGGACCTCGACCTGGGCTTCTTCACCCCGGACAGCCCACACTTTCGCGAGTACGAGAACGCCGTTGCTGCAGGCGGCAACTTTGCGATCGTGAACCGCCTCGTGATCTTCGAAGCGGTGGCCGAGGCGTTCGAGAAGGTGTTCAAAGAGCCGCTCGAGCTGATCTACGAGATCAGCCACAACCTCGTGCAAGAAGAGGTGCACCCGGAGCTCGGTGAGGTCTGGGTCCACCGCAAGGGTGCCACGCGAGCCCTGCCCGCCGGGCACCCGGCGCTCGAGGGCACACCTTGGTTCGATCGAGGACACCCGGTGCTCATCCCCGGCTCGAACCGGGACCACAGCTTCATCCTCACGCCGCTCGAGGGCGCGGCCAAGAGCGGCTTCAGCGTCAATCACGGCGCGGGTCGTCGCATGTCGCGCAGCCAGGCCGCGCGCTCGCTCGACCAAGAGAAGGTCAACGAGCAGTACGCGCGTGATCGCATCCTGGTGAACCTCGACGGCGAGGTGCCGCTCGACGAGTCCAACGCCTGCTACAAGTGCTGCGCCGACGTCGTCGCCGTGGTGGAGCAGGCGGGGCTCGCACGCATCGAGCACACGCTTTGGCCGCTCGGCTCGATCAAGGGCACTGAAGAGGGCCAGAGCCGCGAGCGCTCGCGCGCTCACCGCAAAGCGAAGCGTGACCGCGAGCGGGATCGGGACGAGGGTCGCAGAGCCCGCGGCAAGTGACCCGACGGCGCCCCCTGCTTTTTTGGGGCTCAAGAGCTCGCGGGGGCGTGCCGCTGGTCGTATCGCAGCGATCCGTCCCGATCTCAGTCTGAGACGGCGGTCTCGGATCGGGACCGGTGGGACTGCGCGCTCGCCGGAGCTCTCCCGTGTTCCCCTGGCCAGCGAGGTGAACCGGACGCAACAACGCCTGGCACCGATGTTGATAGGTGGCAGGCATGAAGCGAGTTCTGACCCCCGCCCCGCTGCACATCCAGGTCGAGGTCCCTTCCGCGGCCGAGTGGGACGACGTCATCTACTCGGCAGCGCTCGAGCTGCGAGCCCTCGCTCGGGCCAACCCCGAGCTTGGCATCGTGGCCCGGCAGATCGCGCACTCGCTCCAGGAGCTGATTGGCATGCAGGGCTCGGTGTCGAGCGACTACGCCCAGAGCCTGCTCGGTCGCGCGCAGCGCTTGCTGCACTCGGCCGAGGTGCTCGAGCGAGAAACGCACAAGCCCGCCGCACACTGGCGCGATGAAGAGGACGAGGACGAGCGCGAAGAGGTCACGCACCCCTCCACGCCGTCCGCGCTCACGCGCCGTCCGGCATCTGGGACCCGTCCGCTCGCCGCGGACGCCACCCGCGCGCACGGGCTGCGACTCAAGGTCAGCTGAGCTCGACGATCCCGGCGCCCGCCGAGTCGCCATGCTTCGGCGCGGGGTCATGCTCCGGCGCGTGGCGAGGCTCCTTCTCAGGTCGAGATCTGCCGGGGGCGCACCGGTTGCTTCGACGGCATCGGCATGTTCGTTGGCCCCTGAGAGCGCCCAGCGACCGTGTCGACTACAGCGTCCGCGCGCAACGAAAGCCCACGTTCTGGCCCGCGATGTTGGCAGGCAGTCCGGAGCGGTGGGCAGCTCTCAGCTCGCCGGGGACGCAGTTGTAGGAGCCGCCACGCATGACCTTGAGCTCGTCGTGATCGACGACCGGGTCCACCGCCTCGGGCAGATGTTGCTGGTAGCCGTCGTGGACCCACTCCCAGACGTTGCCGGACATGTCGTACAGGCCCCACGCGTTGGGTTGCTTCTGTGCCACGGGGTGGGTGGTGCCGGCTGCGTTGTAGAGAAACCATGCAATCGCATCCAAACCCCCATCGAGGCTTCCGCAGCTCGTGAGCTCGCCATTGTGGACCGGGCTGCCGGTCCCCGCGCGATAGGCGTACTCCCACTCGGCCTCGGTGGGCAGACGATACCCAGCGCATTCGTAGGGGTTGCTCAGTGGCGTGCAGCTGGTGGCGGCGCCTTCGCCCTCGCACGCATAACAGCTCGGCAGGTTGGAGTGCGCGCTCAACGCATTGCAGCCGGCGGCAGCGAGGTGCCAGGTGGCCATCTCGGTCGGGCAGTCGGGGCCACAGCTCTGGAACGACGAGATGTTTCGCCCGGTGACCGCGAGGTGCTCGGCTTGCGTCAGCTCGGTCGCGGAGATCTCGAAGGCGCGCGTGAGCGTGACGTGGTGCAGGTCCTGGTTGTCACTGGTGAAGCAGCTCTCACCCGGGGCGGCGCCCATCACGAAGCTGCCCGGCTCCAGCGCCACCCACGCGCCTGGCGCCGGTGGGTCGGGCTGCGGCGCAGCGGCCGTGCTCCCTCCGCCGCCGACCTGCGACGCACCGGCTCCCGCTCCCCCGGCTGCGACTTCGGAGGGGGCGGCGCCGGACCCAGCGTCCGGGGCCTCGAAGTCGTCGTGGTCGCGCTCGCTCGCGGGCGGTGGGCTCGAGCATGCCGTCAGGTGAATCAGCAGCATGGTGGCTGTCAGCTCTCTTCGCATGGCAGGGCTCCTCACCTCGGGGGAACGGCGATGGGCGAGAGCTTGAGGCCGCCCGGGTACATGTAGCTGGTCCAGTCTCCGTAGCCATACACGGTGATGCCAAAGGGGGACGCCGCATGGGCGGTGTGGACGCCGGAGGTGGAGCTCAGCGGCACACGCGCGGCGACCCACTCGCCCGAGCCCACGCTGACGAAGCTCTCCGCGGGGATCGCGCCGCCGTCGACGGTCACGACGCTGCCGGCTTTGGCGACCACGTTGACGAAGTTGGTGGGGTAGTTGGTGGGGGCCAGGAACGTGTAGTCCGAACGAAACTGCTCGATGGGCACGGCCATGGACTGCGCGGGATCGCCAGCCACGCTCTCGTCGTAGTTGGCGTCCGTGCCGTGGAGATAGTGGGCTACGACGATCGGCTTGTCGGCCACGATCTCCACGTCGTCTTCGACGAAGGTGATCTCGAGCGGACCATCCTTGGGCGAGATGCGGATCTCTTCCAGAACCGGTGGGTCGAAGCGGATGGTAGTGAAGTCTTCGATCGCGCCGATGCGAAGCGTTTGGGGAGACGCCTCGGTGGGAGCCTGCGGGTAAGCCACGACGTAGTGTTTGCCCAGCGTCTCGTTGGGCAACATGGTCTCCTCCATGTGATCGCACGCGTCGATCTCGGGCGAGGGCAGGTTGGCGCACGCGTGGCCCGCGATGACTTGCACGGGCTTGTCCGCGTGCACCAGCGTGCCGGAGAGGTCGCCTGCGGGGCTCATGAAGCAGAACCCACCACCTTGCTGATCGCCCAACACCTGGAGCACGTCGCCAGCGTCGAGCTTGGCCTTGCCGTTCCCGTCCTTGGTGAAGCCGGCACCATCGGCCAGCGACGCTCCATTCTCGAGCTGGACGCTGGTCCCGTCTTCGAGCGCCGTGATGGTGATGAAGCCAGGTCGGCAGCCGACGTTGCTCCAGGACATCGCGTAGTAGCTCTTGCCCAATACGTGTGCGGGCAGCAGCAGGGAGGCGTCGTTGGAGTACGAGTAGCAACCGAGCCCGGCGAAGTCCGGGCAGTCCGCAGGGGCCGGGTCGAGCGCGTAGTCGAGGGGGTTGAACTGGTACGCGGCCAGCGGCTGATCGCTGCGCACGCGGAAGGCTCCTTGCTCCACGATCTTGGTCTGCCCGGGCGGCGCCGGTTGGCCCTGGAAGTTGGGGTCGGGGCCTTTGAGATCCATCACCCACGGCAGGCGCACGGTGGCGAGCTCGCCCGCCGGCACCACCAGGCGTTCGAGCTCCTCCGCGCCCTTCGTGATCAGGACGTTGGCATCGGCGGCGCCTACGTTGGATAGCACCACCGCGAAGTCGAAGCCGTTCCACACGCCGTTGTTGGTGGTGACCGTGGGGTGGTAGTCGCACCCGACGTAGTTCGCTCCCAACTGGCCCCACGAGCACGCGCCTTTGCAGCCATCAGGCTCGCACACCATGCCTTGCGTGGGGTCGCAGCCGTGCTCCACGAAACCCGAGCCGTCGAACTTGCAGACAGTGGCCACGCCGTCTTGGCAGCTGCCGCTGCCGGGGAAGCAGCTGACGCAGCCCAGGCCGGGCGCGCACACCAAACCTTCGTCCGCGCAGTCGCGCAGCGCCAGGTGATCGCTGCAGCTCTGCGCCACGTCGCCTTCGCAGCGGTACAGCGCGCCTTCGCTGCAGTCGTCGGGCGAAAATCCTTGGGTCGGGCCGCCCCCATCGCCCAAGGTTGGGGTCTCGCCGGTGGCGCACCCCGAAACGGCCAAGTACGAAAGAGCCCAGGCGAACCGTGTGTGACGCATGGCTTGGGGGTACCAGGCGCCACACGGTCACGACCTTTCTCGCTCCTTACATCACCTTTCTCGCGCAGCGCTCAGGGGCAACGTTCCTCGGGGATGAGGCGGAGATCGTCGACCGTGAGGCCTCCCACGGGGGGCGTCTTTTCCGTCAGCTGGTGGCTGATGCGAACACGAAGGTCAGGGCTGACCAGGTCCGAGATGTCCACCGAGGTGCGTGTCCACGACGCGCGCGAGAACTGTGAGTCGTCGGTGGGCGCCCACACGACCTTCCAGTCCTTGCCGTCGAACACCTCGACGCTGGTGCGCATGGTGTCGCCGTCGGCGTCGCCGTCCAGCACGTGCCAGAACTCCAGGAACACCGGCGCCCCGATGGGCACGCCGCCGATCACCTGGCTGGTGGCGGAGAAGGTGCCCTCCGTCGCCGGCAGGTTGCGGCCGACGCCCGCGCCGAGCACGCCCGCGATCGGGCCGCCGCTGTGATCGGAGCCAGGGTCGCCGCCGAAGCCCGCGACGATCACCTGGCTGTGTCGCGCCTGATCGATCTGCCACAGCGAGTCGAGCTCCCAGTTGTCGTGGTAGTCGAAGCTGTCCGAGAAGTAGACCACCGGCTCGTGCACGCAGCCGAGCGCGAGGTCGCAGGCGTCGTCGGTGCAAGCCGTCTGGTCGTCGCACCAGTTCGGCGCATGGATCACACCCAGCTCCAGGTCGCAGCTGTCGACGGTGCACGGGTTCTGATCGTCGGTGCGGACGGGCTCGAAGAAGATGTCGCCCGTCTCGGGGTTGCACACGTCCACGGTGCACGCGTCTCCGTCGTCGAACACGAGGTGCTCGTGCACCGGCCCCTTGTCCGGGACGCAGCTGTCCGCCGTGCACGGGTTCTCGTCGCTCGGATCGACCGCCGAGTAGGCGCAGAACCCGTCGGCGCAGCTCTTGATCGTGCAGCGATTGCCGTCCTCGCAGTCGGCCGCCTCGACGCAGCTCGGCGTGCGTGAAGGGCCGAGCGCGGGCGGGCTGAAGCCCTGCTCGTCGATCTGCTCCGGCTGCTCCACGTCGTCGTCCTGGTCCTCCTCTGGGGGAGTGCCCAGCGGGCCGGCGCAAGAGGTGAGCAGGGGAATCGCCGCAAAGATGGCCAGTCGGGTCATGTCGAGCCTCCAGCCCCGAGGAACGGTACCGGGCGGGCCCAACTGAAGGCCCAGCGCGTCAAACGTCTGACGTTCGGACCTACCAGCGTGGAGAGATGAAGGTTTTCTTTGATCCACGAGGCGGCCCAGTTCCATACTGTGGCCCGGTGGAGCAAGGCTCTCGGGTTTTCGTGGCGGGCCATCGCGGCTTGGTTGGTGCTGCAGTGATGAGGCGGCTCAGCCGAGAGGCCGGCTTGTCGCTGATCACCCGCACGCGGGCCGAGCTCGACTTGTCCGACGGCGCTGCTGTGGACGCCTTCTTCGCGCGTGAGAAGCCTGACTACGTGGTGCTCGCCGCCGCCAAGGTGGGTGGCATCCTCGCGAACGACACCCAGCCCGCGGACTTCATCCGCGACAACCTGCTGATCCAGACGCACGTGATCGACGCGGCGCACCGCGCCGGCGTCAAGAAGCTCCTGTTTCTGGGCAGCTCCTGCATCTACCCGAAGCTGTGCCCGCAGCCGATCCGCGAGGAGTACCTGCTGACCGGGCCGCTCGAGCCCACCAACGACGCCTACGCGGTGGCCAAGATCGCCGGCATTCAGATGTGCCGCGCGTACCACAAGCAGCACGGCATGCGCGCCATCTCGCTGATGCCGACCAACCTGTACGGCCCGGGCGACAACTTCGATCTGACGAGCTCGCACGTGCTTCCGGCGCTGATCCGCAAGTTCCACGAGGCGAAGAGCGCCGGCGCGAAGAGCGTAGTGGTGTGGGGTACGGGCACGCCGCGGCGCGAGTTCTTGCACGTGGACGACTTGGCCGACGCGTGCGTGTTCCTGCTGGAGCGTTACGAGTCGCCCGATCCCATCAACGTCGGCGTCGGCCGAGACATCACCATCCGCGAGCTGGCCGAGGTCGTGCGCGGCGTGGTGGGCTTCGAGGGAGCGCTCGAGTTCGACAGCAACAAGCCAGATGGCACGCCCCGGAAGCTGCTCGATGTGTCCAAGCTGTTCGCGCTGGGCTGGGCGCCGAGGGTCTCGTTGGCCGAGGGCATCGCCTCCACGTACGCGTGGTTCCGAGATCAGCCCAACATCGTCGGAAGCACGCCTGTGGGCTCGTCCTGATGCGGGTGCTCGGCTTCGGAGGCTCGACCGGTCCCCACTCCTCCACGCTCGCCGCGCTGCGCGTCGTGCTCTCGGCGGCCGCGGCGGAGGGAGCGGAGACCGAGCTGATCGACGTAGGCTCGCTGGATCTGCCGATGTACCGCTGGGGCGCCTTGCCCAGCGCGGATGCGCAGCGGATGGTCGACGCGTTCTCGGCCGCGGACGCGCTGGTCTGGGCGAGTCCGCTGTATCACGGCAGCGTGAGCGGGCTGTTCAAGAACGCGATCGACTGGGTCGAGGTGCTTGCCGACAGGCAGCCGCCCTATCTGTCGAACAAGCCGGTAGGGCTGATCGCGGTCTCGGCAGGAGGAATGGCGCTCGCAGCGATCCACGCGATGGAGCCGATTGTTCGCGCTCTGCGCGGGTGGGTGGTGCCGTTGGTCGTGCCGATCGATCGTTCCCGGGAGGTGTTCGGCCCCGAGGGGCAAGTGCTCGACGCGCGAGTGGAGGCGCGGCTCCGGCTGCTCTCGAGCGAGCTCTCCCGTGCGGCTGCCGCGTTTGCGAGGCCCGGGCCGTGATCCCCACGCGCGAAGACCTGTGGGGCATGCCCGTGTCCGAGCTCGCACGCGTGCTGGCCAGCGGCCACGCGATCGATCCCGGGGCGCTGGTGGGGCGCGACTATCGAGGCACGTCGCTGGGGCTTCCGTCGTTCCTGATCGAGCTGACGTGGCGCAGCTTCCGCAAAGTGTTCCGTGCGGACGGGGGCCGCGTGGTGGGGCACAACGTGCGCCTGACTCAAACGGGCTTTACGGGGCCCTCCGTGCCGGTGCTGTCTGCTGGTCGCGAGCAGGTGTTCGGCCCCTACGAGGTGCTGCCGCTGAGCCCTGGGCGGGATCCGTTCGGTTGCCAGCGTGGGCTGTTGCTCGACTACGGCAAGGCCCACCCGGCGTACCACCCGCTCTCGCGCGTGCGCGACCCGCTCGTTGCGCTGGCCGAGGGCAACACCGAGCTCTTGTTGGGCGCGACCTACCTGGACCTTTGGGGCAGGTCGCTGCGCACGCCGAGCTTCTTCACGCTGGAGCTGGAGCGTCCTTGACCGTCCGACTGTCGTTCGACCACGTCGGGAAGCGCTTCGCCAGCACGGTCGTGCTGGCGGACGTGCACTTCGACACCGAGCCGGGGGAGCTCGTGGTGCTGGTGGGACCCAGCGGCTGTGGCAAGTCCACGCTCATGCGTCTGGTCGCTGGCCTGGAGACCGTGTCCGAGGGGCGCATCTTGGCAGGTGATCGCGTGCTCAACGACGTGCCTCCGCACGAGCGGGGCGTGGGCATGGTGTTCCAGAGCTACGCGCTCTACCCGCACATGACCGTGGCAGAGAACCTCGCGTTCCCGCTGTTCGTGCGTGGCGTGCCTGACCAGGAGCGGGCAGCAGAGGTGAAGCGGGTGGCCGAGATGCTGTCGCTCGGCGCGCTGCTGGAGCGGTTGCCCAAGCAGCTCTCGGGCGGCCAGCGGCAGCGCGTGGCGATCGGACGCTGCCTGGTGCGCAAGCCAGAGATCTATTGCTTCGACGAGCCGCTCTCCAACCTCGATGCTGCGCTCCGATCGCAGATTCGCGTCGAGCTGAAGAAGCTGCAGCGCGAGCTGGGCAAGACCACCATCTACGTCACGCACGACCAAGTCGAGGCCATGACCATGGCCGACCGCATCGTGGTGCTGAACCGCGGCGTGGTCGAGCAGGTGGGCCCCCCCGAGGCGTTGTACGTCTCTCCGCAGAACCGCTTCGTCGCGCGCTTCATCGGCAGCCCAGCCATGAACCTCCTGGCGGGTGAGGTGCACGAGGGCAGGTTCACGTGCGGTGCCGTCGAGCTGTCGATCGACGCGGCCTCGGGCCCGGTCACGCTGGGCGTGCGCGCCGAGCACGTGTTGGTGCGCGCCGAAGGAGCCTTCTCCGGCTTGGTGCGCGCGGTGGAGCCCGTTGGCGAGCAAGGCTACGTGCACCTCGAGGTTCCGGGGCTCGTGCTCGACGGAGGCCAGGACGAGTCGCCGCGCGCGGGCCTGATCGTGGCCAGCGTGCCGGGACGGCACGCGTTCCTCCACCGCGCCGGCGACAACGTGCGGTTCGACCTCGACGAGGAGCGTCTCTGCCTGTTCGATCGCAAGAGCGGTGCGCGCGTGCCCGAGGCAGTGGCGTGAGCGCGCCCGCGCCGACGCCGCCTCGCAAGCGATGGCTGCTGGCGGCGTTGGTGTTGGTGGTCTTGGTGTTGGCGGGCTTCCGGCCGCTCGTGGGGCTGACCGCGCCGGCGCCCGAGGGCAGAAGGGTGGTCTTGTGGCACTCGCAACGCGGCCAGGAGCAGGCCGTGCTCGAGGAGCTGCTCCGCGAGTTCAACCGTGAGCACCTCGGGCGAGTGTACGTGGAGCCGCTCGCGGTGCCGGACGCCTCCATGAAAGACAAGCTCCTGCGCACGGTCCCGCGTGGCGCTGGGCCCGACGTGTTCGTTCGGCCCCACAACGAGCTCGGCGAGCTGATCCGTGACCGCGTGGTCGAGCCCTTGCCGGCTGCCGCGCTGCCGTTCGAGGAGGGCGAGTATCTGCCGAACCTGCTCGCGGGCGTGACGCGGGGCGGGCAGCGCTACGGAGCGCCGCTCACGTTCAAGGGCCTGCTCGTGTTCTACAACAAGGAGCTCGTGCGCGGCGGGCCGCCCCGCTACTTGCCCGAGCTCGAGACGCTGCGGCAGACGCTGCCCGAGGGCAGCTTCCCGCTGGCCTACGACGCGACCAGCCTCTTTCACCACGCGCCGTTCTTTCTCGCCATGGGCGGCGCGGTGCTCTCGGGTCCAGAGGAGCGCTTCACCCTGTTCGACGGCCCTGGCGCGGCCTCGTTCGAGCTGGTCGGCAGGCTGGTGGCGGACGGCATCCTGCCGCCGGAGCCGAGCTACAACGAGATGGTTCGATTGTTCGAAGAGGGCAGGGTGGGGGCGATCGTCAACGGCCCGTGGTACACGCCACGAGGCAAGATCGCAGAGGCGGGCGTGTGGGATGTCGCCCCGCTGTTCGCGATCGACGGGCGTGAGGCTGGCTCGTTCGTCACCGTCGAGGCAGTGTTCTTGAGCGCCTCGAGTCAGGAGCGCGAGGCTGCCAGCGAGCTGATCAAATTCCTGGCTGGACCACGCGCGGAGCGCGTGCGTTTCGAGCGGCTGTCTCTGCCGCCCGTGGACGGCGCGGCGTTCGCCGAGCTCACCGAGAACGAGTGTTCGCCTGCCGCCAAGCTGGCGACCACGCAGAGACTCGCGCT
>CAZXMG010000135.1:0-14374 GCA_964641275.1 uncultured Polyangiaceae bacterium | reverse complement strand
TTGGCAGACCGGGGCAGATCGGCCGGCGGATCACGACGGGAAGCGAGGCCCTACAGGTGATCGTCGCGCGCAACCTGAGCCCTCGCCTTTCGACGGCGCTCGGCATCGCGCCGGCCGCGCCACCGGCCCCGCTTGCTTCGAGCGCAGTGGCTGCGCCTGTGGCGGCCGGAGCCGAGAAGCGCTGGTCGCGGCTCGAGCTCGCCGTCGGTCTCGAGCTGCATGTCCGCGACGACATCTCGCCTCTCGTGCGGGCGCTCGCGGCCAAGGTGTGGAAGCTCTGCGTCGAAGGCGAAGCGGCGAGCGAGAGCAGCGTCGCGACGGCCCCTGCAAGCACGGCGACGTGACTCCGTTCACGACGCCCCAGGCTCGTCGCCGCTGACCCAGCGCATCGCGTCGCGCAGGCGCTTGGCGCTGTCCGGCGGCAGCGTGTGGTAGACGCGGCCGAGGCTGACCCAGCGCACCTCGATGCCGGCGGCGCGGAGCTTCTGCACGGCGCCGAGCATGGTGGGCTTGGCGCCGTCGAGCTCGCCGGACGCCATGACGACGCGCTGGATGCCGCTCGCGCGGAGCTTGTCCGGGTCGGGGCTCAGCGCGGCGCCGAGGAGCACCAGCCCGCGGTAGCGACCGGGCCGGGCGTACGCGACGTCGCGCGCGACGAACGCGCCGCGCGAGAAGCCGACCAGCACGTCGCGGCCACGGCTCTCGGGCAGCTCGAGCGCGGCGCGGACCGCGGCGCTGGCCTGGTCGAGGTGGGCGGCCTTCTCCTCGCCTTCGCCGTGCCAATCGGCTGCGCCGTCGCAGCTGGCGTTGCCGGTCGGGCACAGCGTGACGAAGCCGTCGGGCGTGGCGCCCGCGAGCCGTTCGCACGTCCAGGCCACGTCGGAGCAGGCGCCGTGGAGCATGGTGAAGGTGGCGGGCACGTGGCCCTCGCGCAGGTGGTGCGCGGGCACGACGTGCACGTCTCCTCGCGGCGTGGGCTCGACCGACGCGGCGTCGAGCGTGCGGTAGCGCGGCGTGCGAGCCGCCGGCGCGGCCTCGGCGATCGGGGCCTCCGGCGCGGCGCGGCTGGGCTCCTCTCGGGCCACGACCTCGACGGGCAGATCGTCTGTCACACTCGGCCTCGCCCGCGCGAAGAGGGCGATCGTCGTCCAGAGCAGGCACGGTGCGAGCACGAGCGCGAGCCTCGGCCCAAGGCGCAAAGAGCGCCCGCGAGCAGCAGACATGGTGGTCCTCCTGGGCGCGGCGCGGTGGTCGAGCGCGCGCGGCCTGGTCCCCGGACCGCCGCGCGGATCTCGCCCCTTGCCCGCGAGCGAGCAGGAGCCGCTCGACGCATCACCCGCGACCCGCAGGGTGAACAGCGCCGCTTCACCCGGGCGTCGCGCGGGGTGCGCGAACTGTGACAGGCGCGCGCACGACAATGCTACGAAGCCGCCATGACCTCACAGGGAGCGGTGCGGGCCGTGATTCTGGCAGGGGGGGCGGGCACCCGGTTCTGGCCGGCGTCGCGCGCCGCGCAGCCCAAGCAGCTCTTACCGCTCACCGGCGGCAAGCCGATGATCCTCGAGACCGCGGACCGCGTGCTGCCGCTGCTCTCTGGCTGGAGCGACGTGCTGGTGGCAGGCGGGCGCGCGACCGAGGCCGCCACCCGTGCGCTGATGCCCGATCTGCCCGCGGCGAACTTGCTGGTCGAGCCTGCGGCGCGCAACACCGCACCGTGCATCGGCTGGGCGGCCGCAGTGGTGGCGCGCCAGAATCCCGAGGCCGTGGTGGTGGTGTTGCCGAGCGACCATCACGTGGCGGACGTGCCGGGCTTCCGGCGGGCGCTCGAGCTCGCGATCGAGAGCGCGCGCGGCGGCACCATCACCACCATCGGCGTGCGCCCCACGCGACCTGAGACCGGCTTCGGCTACATCGAGCTCGAGGGCAAGGGGGGCGCGGTCGAGCGCGTGGTGCGCTTCGTGGAGAAGCCGCCGCAGAACCGCGCCGAGGCGTTCTTGGCCGGCGGCAAACACGTGTGGAACGCCGGGATGTTCATCTTCCGCGCGTGCGACATGTTGGCGGCCATCGCGGCGCACGCGCCCGGCATCAGCGCGCTGCTGGCCGAGCTGGACGAGGCCGCCCGCGCGGGCGACGAGGCCGGCTGCTTGGATCGCCGCTTCAGCGCGATGCCTTCCGTCAGCATCGACGTGGGCGTGATGGAGAAGATGGACAAGCTCGCGGTGGTGCCGGCCGAGTTCGGGTGGAGCGATGTGGGCAGCTGGGAGGCCGCCTGGGAGCTGGCCGCCAAAGACGCCTCCGGCAACGCCCGCGCGCCCGAGGCCGTGTACGTGGACGCGCGCGGCAACCACGTGATGGACGCGCGCAGCGCGGGCCAGAACAAGAAGCTGATCGCGCTGCTCGGCGTCTCGGACCTGTGTGTCATCGAGACCGACGACGCGCTCTTGGTCGCGCCGCGCTCGCGCTCGCAAGACGTGCGATTGGTGATCGAGTGGCTGAAGCAGAACCGCCCCGAGCTGCTCTGAGCGCCGCGCCGGCGTCGGCGTGGACGCGGCGTGAGATCGGTCAAGCTGCCGCGGGCAGCGCGCTGGCGCTGCTGCTCCTCGCGGCCATCCCGGCCTGGCGGCCGCTCTCTCAACGCCGCTATCGCTTTCGAGTGAGCAGCACCATGCCGGGTTACGCCGAGAGCGGGTGGCTCAGCGACCAGGGCCCGTACGGGCTCTTGTTCCACACCCACCGCCAGAAGGATCCCTGGGTCGAGCTCGACCTCGGCGGGGAGCGCGTGTTCGAATCGGTGTGGGTGCGCAATCGGCTGGACTGCTGCCGCGAGCGCGCGCTGCCGCTGGTGTGTGAGATCGCAGGGCCGGATCGCGTGTTCCGCGAGATCGCTCGCACGGAAGAGGTGTTCGAGACCTGGACGGTGGACAATCCGGGCGGGCTCTCGGCCGCGTTCGTGCGCTTGCGCGTGCACGCGGTCTCCATGCTGCATCTGACGGAGATCGCGGTGCGATGAGCGTGTGGCGGCGCCGCCTGTGCAGCGCGCAAGGCCTGGCCGCGCTGGCCTTCTTGCTCTCGCGCCTGTTCTACCGCTCGGTGCTCGACGTGGGCCTCGACATGAGCCCGCTCCACTACTTCTTGCAGTTCTTGGATCCGGTCTACCTGGAGCGCGACCTCTTTCGCAGCGTGATGTCGCTGCACCATCAGGCGCCGTTGCTCAACCTGCTGGTGGGCGTCGCGCTCAAGCTGTTCGGCCGCGGCGCGTTCGTCGCGCTGGACGTGGGCTTCCTCGCGCTGGGCCTCGGGGCGACGGTGGCGCTCGCCGACGTGCTCCGCCAGCTGGGCGTGGGCAGGTGGCTCGCCGCGTGCGCCGCCGTGGTGTGGGCGATATCGCCCGTGGTGGTGCTGTACGAGGCCTGGCTGTTCTACCCGCACGTCGTGGCCTCGCTGCTGCTCGTCGCGGCGGCGCTCCTGGTGCGCTACGTCGAGCACGGGACGCGCGCGCTGGGCTTCGCGTTTTTCGCCTCGCTCGCGCTGGTGGGGCTCACGCGATCGACGTACGGCCCCTTGTGGCTGGCGGTGGTCACCGGCGCGCTGCTCTGGCTGGCGCCGCGGCCGCGCAAGGAGCTGCTGGTGGCCTGCGCGGGGCCGCTGCTGGTGATGATGCTGCTCGCCGTGAAGACACCGCTCTACGTGGGGCGCGGGTACGGCGAAGCGATGTTGTGGCCCAACCTCGCCAAAAAAATCTTCATGGAGCTACCTCGGCGCGAGCGAAAGAGGCTGGTGAGCTCGGGCGCCGTGTCGCCGGCGATGAAGCTCGAGGGCTTCAGCGATCTGTCCGCCATGCAGCCGGTGCGTGTGCCGCACGAGCCGACCGGCATCCCCGCGCTGGACGACGAGCGCACGCCCTCGGGGCGTGGCAACCCCAACGCGCTCGAGCACGCGCTGATCGCCGACAAGTACTACCGGCCCGACGCCAAGCTGCTGCTCTCGCGCTACCCCAAGGTGTACGCGCGTGCCGCCGCCGAGGCGCTGTGGGCCACGCCGCAGCCGGCGACGTTCGACACGACGCTGATCCGCAGCCCCAACTTCACCAAGCTGCGCGCGGCGACGAAGCTGTGGGAGCAGGCGCTCTGGACGATGGAGAGCGGGCGCTCGCCGATCATCGTCGTGGGGATGGTGCTGGCGCTGGGTCACGCGGCTGCGTGTGCTCTGCGGCGCTCGCTGCCGCCCTCGTTGCGCGCGCTCGGGAGCTTCGCGTTCTTGACCATGGGCTACACCTTGGCCGTGAGCGTGCTCGTCAGCTGGGGCGACTTTCCTCGCTATCGGTTGGAGATCGACGGGCTGATTTGGGTGTTCGCGTTGCTCGCGTCGTGGGGGCTGGGCCGTCGTCTCGTTGCGGTACGTCGCAGGCGCGCGGAGAGCCGCCTTTTGGCCGACGCCGATCCGGTGTAGCGTCCGCCGCGTTCCGATGTCGCCGCCCGCGGAAGCGATCGCCTGGATGCACGTGTCCGAGGCCCTCGAGGGCCGCGTCAACGTGAAGATCCTGCCCGACGGGACGAAGGCGATCGTGCTGCGACGAGAGGGGCGCGTATTCGTGTTCGGCGAGGTGTGCCCGCACCTGGGCGCAGACTTGTCCGAGGCGACCTACTGCGCGAAGGAGCACACGCTGCGCTGTCGCTGGCACGGCTACCTGTTCTCGGCCGACGACGGCAGCTTCCGCGAGAACCCGAACGAGCTGTTCATGGCCAAGCTGCGCACCAAGTCCGCGCACTTCGATCCCACGCTTCGCCCACGCTACCGATTGCCAGTGGTGAGGCACGAGATCGTGGACGATCGCATCTACTTCTTCGCCAGCCGCGAGCGCAGGGGAGCAGAGGCGTGAAGCACCGCTTCGAGATCTTCTACGAGCTCGACTGCACGCTCGCGTGCGCGGTGGCCGCGTACCTCGACGCCGAGCACTACGTGTTCCTGCACAACAAGTACTCGCCCCGCTACGAGGTGCTGGAGAAGGAGGGCCGCACCATCAAGATCCGCCAGATGTGGCACTACGGCCACCTGCGCGTCGGGCAGCTGTGCACCACCGAGTACGTGCCGCCGGCGCAGTTCAAGAACTACGGCATCAAGGGCCTGCCGCTGTGGCTGCCGAGCGTGCACCAGGTGATGACGACGGAGACGGAGCTCTTCTACTACCCGGACGAGACCGGGAAGAAGACCATCAGCCACTTGGTGATCGATCTCACGCTGCCGCGCGTGATGGCGCCGCTCCTGCCCAAGATCGAGCGCGACATGACCGCGCTCAAGAAGGAGAAGGACCTGGAGGACATGGACATGATCTTCCGGCGCGAGCGCCTGTTCGGCCGCGGCAACGTCCAGGGCTACTTGGGCGACCACCAGTTCATGCTGCACAAGGACGACTTCGTGGAGCACTTCGGCAGCCCCGAGGCCGAGGCGCGCGCGGCGGAGATCGCGCTCGCGCGAGCGCCTGCCAGCAAGCGCCGACGTGGGGTGAGCGAGCTCATCGTTTGAGCGCGCGCAGGTGCAGGTAGGCCCACGCGGATCTCGGCAGCAGCCGCTCCGAGAGTCGCTCGGCGGAGCGGGTGACGCGCTCGAGCAGGCCTCGTGGAGCCGCGCCGAGCACCCGGTCGAGGCGAGGGTGGAACACCACGCGCGAGAGCGGCAGCGCTTGGTGCTGGCCCAGACCGACGACGCAGAGCTCGCGCGCTACGAGCTGTTCCAAGAAGCGTGGCGTCGAGCGCAGCTCGCCGCGCTCGGCGCGCAGCAGCAGGCCGTGCGCGAAGATGAGCGGGTTGTTGCGGCAGGGCTCGAGCAAGTCGAGCCGACCTCCGGCCCCGAGCACGCGCGCGATCTCGGAGACGGCGCGCGCGGGGTGGTCCATGTGGTGGAGCACGTCGCGCACCAGCACGTGGTCGAACGAGCCATCCTCGAACGGCAGCTCGTACGCGGACGCACGCACGAAGCGGGCGCGGGAGAGCTGGGTGCGTGCGAACGCGAGCTTGGGCTCGAACAGGTCGACGCCCACCGCGCCCTCGGGATCGCCCAGGTGGTAGAGCGTGGCGCCCTCGGCGCAGCCCAGATCGAGCACGCGCCGCCCGAGCGGGAGGAACGCCGCGGCGATCAGCTCGGCCTCGCTGCGGGACACCACCGGGTGGCGCGTCTGCCACGCGAAGTGCTCGGGCTCCGCCGCGCCGAAGGCCTCCGGCAGGCGCGCCTCGAGCGGGCTCAGATCTTGATCTTCTTCCACGCGCCGCCCTTGAAGCGCCACACCATGCTGGCCGCCAAGAGCACGATGTAGGTCACCGCCGAGCCCCACAGGCCCATGCTGCCCTGATCGAGCACGACGCCCATCACGTACGCGAGCGGCACGAGACACAGGAAGTGCAAGATCAGCTCGGCCACCATCACGAACTTGGTGTCACCCGCGCCAAACAGCGCCTGGGTCAGGATCATGCCGACGGCGATGATCGGCGTGACCGCGCCCATCAGCCGGAGCGGCATGAGCGAGTGCTCGATCACGAGATCGCTGGAGGCGACCACGCGCAGGATGGGCCCGGCGAACACGGCCTCGAGCAGGCCGACCACGCCGAAGATGACCAACCCGAGCTTGACGCTGGTCCAGCCGAAGCGGGCGGCCTTGTCCCCGTCCTTTTCGCCGAGCGACTGCGAGACCAGCGTGGCCGTGGCGGTGCCGAACGCCAAGCAAGCGGTGAAGGTGAGCTTGAGCACGCCTACGATCACCGTGGTGGAGGCCATGTTCACCGGCTCGGCGCCGCCGCACATGCCCTCGGCGCTGCCGAGCGGGTGGAGCTCGTCGAGCTTGCTGGCCACCCAGGCGAACAGGCCGAAGCCAGTCATCACGGCGATGGTGGCGATCGCGCCCGGGATGCTCAGCTTGAGGATGGACCAGAGCAGCCCGCCGTCGAAGTTCTTGACCTTGAACGGCGCGAAGCGCTGGCGGTACTCGGGCTTGAGCGCGTAGCCGATCATGATCGCGAGCCCCACGTAGGTGGAGGCCACGCCGGCCAAACCAGCGCCGGCGATGCCCATCTTGTCGATGCCGAGCGTCTCGTTGCCGAAGATCAGGATCACGCACAGGCCGATGTTGATCGCGTTCATCACCAGGGCGGAGACCAGGTGGACGTGCGTCTTGCCGATGCCGTCGAAGAAGGCCTTGAACGCGAAGGTCATGGCCATGCTGGTGACGCCGAGCAGGCGGTAGCCCAGGTAGTCGTCTGCGGCCTGGCGAGCGCCCTCCACCTTGATCAGGACGCCCAAGATTTGGTGCATCAGCAGGTAGCCGAGCCCCGAGAACACCACACCCGCCACCAGCGCGAAGGCGAAGGCGTTGAACAGCACCGCGCCCGCGTCCTTCTCCCGACCCTCCGCGAAGCGGCGCGAGGTGAAGGTCTGCGTGCCCACGCCGATGCCAGAGAGCGAGCCGCCGAACAGCCACAGCACGATCAGCGACGGCAACAGCGCGGCCTGCGCGTTGGACGACTCCGGGCAAGGCAACATCGCGAAGAACACGATGTCGATCTCGTTCACGACGCTCTGGCTGAGCATCGCGCCGACCGTGGGAAGCGCCAGCTTCAGGATCGCTCGGTGCGGCGGGCCCGAGGTGACCACGTTGGTCGTCTTGATCATGCCGCCCAGTTCGGCCATTCGTGCCGGGTGGGTAGCACAGAAACGCCGCGGTGATGGGAGTTTCGGTCGGGGCGCGCCCCTAGCGGTTCAGCATCGTCGCGATGCAGCGTCGATCCAGATCGCAGCTGGGCGACAGCTTGGCGACGGGGACGCCGAACGGCGGCGGCTCGCCAGGCTCGAGCGCGCGCAACACCAGCTCCCCCGGGCGCGCGCCCGGGGTCACCACGTAGCGCGCCGACGCGGGGTCGACCTTGTCGCTGCGCTCGAGCGGCGGCAGCGGCGTTGGCTCGGTGCGCGGGATGATCGGTGGCCTCACCGGTTGGATCGGCGCGCGGACGGAGATGGGTGGGGGCTGCTCTGCCAGCGCTGCGCGCTCGATCGCGTCGAGTCGCACCACCGCGAGCTCGCTCGTCGCGCGCAGATCCTCGAGGTCGACGTCCAGCTCGGACACGTCGACCTCGACGACCTCGATGTCGCAGTCGGCGAGCTCGACCGAGGACGAGGCGGCGTCCCAGTCGACCGGTGCCGATTGGACGGGGGTGAGCTTGTCGTGGGTCGCGGGGGCGTCGAGGGGGTAGCTCGACCGCCGCGCGTCGGCGCCGGCGGTGTGGGGCTTGAGGCGCAGCGCGCTGCGCCGCACGTTGGGCGCGATCAAGCGGGGAGCTCGCATCGACAACGCGTTCATCACGCGACGCCTCGAAGCAAAGGTTGCGCCTCGGCCCTCGGATGCGCAGAACCTCGCAATCCGTGCGCGAAACCGTGACGGATCGAGCGGCGCCCGCGCGTGGGCCTGGATCGCTGTTCCACCCATTCGACCCTTGGTCAGCGCAGCGCTGATGTGGGAGAAACGGCCGGGTGCGGCGTGACCCAGACACGCCGAAGCTACCGGCTCACTCCACCTTTTTGCCGTCGCGGTACTCGGTGGTCGAGACCAACAGGCCGAGGTTGTACTCCTCGACGAAGTAGCTCTTCGACCAGTCGTGCGTCGACATGCGGGCTTGCGTGTCCACGCCTGCGTCGTTGAACCGGAGTGGAAGGAGTCCACGGAGTGGACGGATTCCACGCAGGTCTACGAAGTGCGCAACACGGAGTGTTGGCACGTAGTGAACCAGTAGGTCCACTTGCCTTGTCGGCGACCCTGCTCGTGTTGGCCTTCGATCAGCTTGTGCGCGTGCAGCCAGTACAGCCAGCGGCCGTGTGGCACCCCGTTCTGGTACTCGGCGGTGGTGCCGGCGTAACCGCTCCCGAACCAGATGCTGCTGAGCCCATGCCGCTTGCCCTCTGCGTTCACGCACTCGAGCGCCTGACCCTTGGGTGGAGGTGCGCCGACCAGCTTGCTGCCCTCCGGGCACGGCTGCGCGTGCTCCCACCACTTCTCCTGAGGGGACTGGGGCGTCCAGCTGTCCGCGTGGGGATCGTGCGTGGCGACGGGCTCGGCGGGCTCGACGTGGGCAGACTCGACGCACGCCGAGGAAAGGAGGAGCGCGAAGAGCCCGGTGGTGACAGCGAGAGGTTGCACGTCGACGACGTTCGCAACCGATGTGCCACCCTGGCGCGCGCGAACGCAGCGGACGATGCGCGCCTCGTGGGCGCAAGCGCTGCGCGCGGCCAGAAAGTGCTGCGTCACGCTGCGCCTTCCCGCTCCGCGGCGCAGGCTGTAGCTTGGATCGGGAGGGGTACGACCGTGAAACGCGCGCTCGTCTGCTGGGCTCACTCGTGTCTGCTCTTGGCCTGCGCCGAGGGCTTCTCGGCGCCGATCGGCGGAGCGGGGGGAGAGAGCTCGCCCGGCGGCGGGGCGCAGGCGGGCGCGGGCGAAGGTGGTGCAGGGGGGCAGGGGGGTGAGGGCGCACAAGCTCCCGGTGGCGGCGGCGCGGGGGGAGGAGAGACGTGCGCCTCGGATCCGTGCAAGCTGGTGGCCCCCCAGTGCGGCTGCGCCGAGGGAGAGCAATGCACGATCGTCGGCGGCGGCGACATCGGCTGCGACGATGACGGCACCGCCGCGCTCGGGGCCGCCTGCAACGCGAGCAACGACTGCGCCGCCGGCGGTCTGTGCCTGGGCAACCTCACCTCCGGGTACTGCGCCCAGTTTTGTGATCAAGATCTGGAGTGCGACCAAGGCATCTGCGTCGTCCAGCTCGGGGACGGCGCGGGCGGCACCATCCCCGGCGTGCAGCTGTGCAGCTCCACGTGTGATCCGGCGACTGCGGCGGGCTGCCCTGCCGGGTTGGGTTGCGCGCTGGGGCAAGAGTCCACCGGACCGATGCGCTACTTCTTCATGTGCTTCGGCGCGGGCAACCTCGGCAACGGGCAAGCCTGCACCGGCACGGCGGACTGCGCGCCTGGGTTCGGTTGCTACAACAACGGCACCAACGACGCCTGCTACAAGAACTGCAACGTGACCACGCAGAACTGCACCGGCATCCAGACGTGCCTGGCGCTCAACGACCAGAACGGGATGCCGGTGGTGGTGGACGGCTACCCGCTCGGCGTGTGCCAGTAACGGACTGCGCCGCTCACAGCTCGAGAATGCGGAGCATCGGCTCCACGAACAGCGGGGTGGTGACCACCATCCAGCCCACGGTCCAAGTGTGGCCCGGCAGCGGTCGCCAGCGCTGCACACCCAGCTTGCGCTCGAAGAGCACCAGCAGCCCCTGCGCCAAGAAGAACCCGGACATGGACAGCGTGAGCCAGAGGTCGCGGAGCGGGACGAGCACGAGCCACGCGTGGAGCAGCCCGCTCGCGACGAACGCTGCGCCGATGCCGAGCAACGCGCGCCTCTTCCGCGCCAGCGGTCGGAAGCAGTGCTGATCCAGGATGCCGTGCACCGATCGGTTCCAGCGCTCGCTCCAGAACTCCGAGACCGAGCGCGACAGGATCGGCGCGCGGTGAAGCTCGGGCAGCCTGAGGCCGAGCGCGTGGTAGACCACCACCAAAAGCGACGCGACGCCGTCGACCATGACGTAGACCAGCACCGCGCCGATCAACCAGCGAAGGTAAGGGCCTGAGCCCGGCGTGGGGCCGAGCTGCTCCAGCGCCGCGAACGACGCCGCGAACAGCAGCACGAACACGAGCGCCAGCGCCAAGCGGCGCCGCTCGAGCGCGCGAGGCATGGGCACGACCCGCCGCACGTCGAACGGCGACGCGAACAACCACACCCGCAGCCAGGCGGGGTGATCCCGACGGTCGCGCCACAGATCCAGCCAGCGGATGGGCGCGAGGAAGCCGAACATCGCCATCAGCGTGAGCACGAGCGGGGGCGCGGCAGTGAACAGCGGAGTCAAGAACGACAGCAGCGCCACACACAGGGCCGCGATCGCGCGTGGCCCGCGCCGCTGGAAGACCATCGCGCTCGCCACGTTGGCCGCCACCAGCAGCACCAAGCCCACCGGCAGCGGCAGCAAGCTCACGCGCGGCCGCTCACTTGCCCTTGCCCTTGCCGTCGTCGTCGCAGCCAGGGTCGAAGTCGGGGTCGCAGTCGTCGAAGTCGTCGTCTGGGTCCTGGGGGTGGCAGGTCTTCTGGCTCTGCCCGCTGGTGCCGTTGCAGCGCTCGTCCGGGTCGCAGTCGCCGTGGTCGCTGCACTCGCGCAAGCAATAGGGGCCCGCGTAGGTGTCGTCGCAGATCTCGTCGTCGAAACACTCGCTGGAAGAGCCGATGTCCGAGCAGGGGTCGCCCACGGTGCCGCCCGGGTGCCCCCCACACGCGCTCCAGGCGAAGGCGCCCACACCGAGGATCACACTGAGTGCCAGGAGGTCTCGCATCACGTCATTGTCGCACGCGCCGAGTCGAAGGCGTCAAGCGGGCGTAGGATCGAGCAAGGAACGCGCGCGCTCGATCGCGGACAGCGCGGCGGCGCGCTTGTCCGAGAGCTCCGCGGAGACGGCGGCGCCCCCGCGCAGCGCGCGGCGCAGATCTTCGAGGTGCTCGAGCCAGTAGAGCGCCACCGCGGGCGAGCCGAGCAGGAGGGCCAGGAGCGTGGTGCGCGACACGCGCCGCCTCCACAGCGCACGTCCGAGGCCGAACAGCGCCGCCGCCCACACCGGGTAGGCCACGAGCCCGGTCGCGAGCTTGAGCGTGGAGTGCTGATCGATCTCGTCCGTGCGGCCAGCGACCAGGCGCGGCAGCTGGTAGGGCACGAAGTACAGCGCCACGCCGAGCGGGAAGAGCGGCAACAAGAGCCACATCGAGAGCGGCGGTGGGTTCCGTCCCTTCTGCGTGCCGTGACGCTCGAGCGCGGCGAAGTAGTCGGACACGGTGCGCTCGATCTCGGCGTAGAGCTCGGGTGCCTCGCGCGAGAGGCGGTCGCGAGCGTCCTCGACCCGCTGCGCGATGCGCGCCGCATCGGCGAACGAGCTGCTGCCTCTCGCCTGGTTGAGCAGCTCCGCCACGCGCAGGATCAGGCGCCGCTCGTCCCAGCTCTTGCCCTCGGTCACCAGCGCTGCCAGGTCGGCGCGCATCTGCTCGGTGACCTCGTCCAGCGCTCCGGGCGCGAACGCCTCGAGCTCGCGCACCGGGCCGTAGGCCACCACCGCGCGCGAGCGGAACGAGTGACGCGAGTCGAACTCGAGGCCGACCGCTTGGAAGGTGAGGCGCTCCGCGCCGTCCGCGCGGGCGCGCTCGAGCATGCGGGCCGCGCCGGTCTTGAGCCGGATCATCGCGGGCTCGTTGTGGCTGGTGCCCTCCGGGAACACCAAGATGTTGCCGCCGCCTCGGAGGTGCTCGGCGATCTTGGCGAACATCTCGTCGTTGGCCGCCTGGCTCTTGTGGGGGTCGTCTTGGCGACGCTTGATGGGCACGGCGTCGGCCAAGTCGAGGAGCCACTTCAGGCCGGGGATGTCCCACAGCGTGCTCTTGCCCAGCGGCGAGACGTCGCACGGCGCGTGGGTCAACACCAAGATCGGGTCGATCAGCGCGTTCGAATGGTTCGACACGAACACGCGCCCGCCCGTGCGCACGTCGGGACGATCGCCGACCACCTCGATGCTGCGGAAGTAGACGTTGAGGAGGGAGCGAAAGCCCGCCCTGAGCAGCGCCTTCGGGCCCTTCACGACGGCTTCACGGCGCGAGGCAGGCGGGGCATTGGCACTCGATGTGACCCATCACGTCGTTGCACACGTCGAAGCCGCCCGTGCACACGCTCGTGTCCAGGCAGGCGCAGTCGGCTGGGTTGCAGCCTTGGGTGTCCACGCAGTGATGGTTCTGGGCGAACGCGCTGTACACCACACAGGTCACGTCGGCGCCAGTGCAGTTGGCGCAGCTCGTGACCTCGTCGCACTCCAGCGTGGCCAAGCACTGGCCCGTGTAGCAGTCGCCGTTCACGATCGGGCTCGACCCCGGCGCGCACAGCGGCACGGGCGCGTCGCAGGTGACGGTGGAGTCGTCGCAGCTCGCGCCGACCACGCAGCGCCCCGCTGCGCAGATCGGCTCGGCGTTCGCCAAGCCGAGGCTGGTGCAGGTGTCGATCAGGCAGTTCATCGGGCAGCTCGGCGGCGTCTGCCCGACCGGACGCCCCGCGCACTCGCAGCAGTCGCTGTTGATCACGCAGTCGGCGTTCTCGGTGCACTCCGGCGCGACGATGATCCCGCCCCCGCTCCCGCCCCCACCTTGCACGCTTCCCCCCGCGCCACCCACGCCACCCGCGCCTCCCTGCGGTGCGCCGCCGCTCGGACCTGCCCCCGCGCCTCCCTGTGGGGCGCCGCCGCTCGGGCCTGCCCCCGCGCCTCCCGCGTCGGCACCGCCGCCGCCTGCGGCGCCCACGCCGTCGTCTCCGCACGCCAACAGCGCCAGCGCCGCGATCCAAGCCAAGCTCGAAGGTCGTTGAACAAGCATGATCCACGCTTAGCAGGAGGGCCCCGTCGCCTTCAAGCCGCGGCCTCGCAAACGTGGGCACCCTGCCGGCAAGGGGGCAGCTTGGCGTAGGCCCGATGCGCTCGGGCTAGCGCTGCGCGCAACGCCCTCGGGGGGCTCGGCGAGGTGGTGTGGAGGTCTGTGGCTTTCGCTCTCGGGCTTCCACTGGTCCCGCAGGCGCACAGACCTCCAAAGGCTGGGCAACCCGCAGCCTTTGGAGAGCCAAGTCCAAACGTTTTCTGCGCCTGCGTGCCCAGGGGTCCCTTCGCTTCAGCCACAGATCTCCACACCACCTCGCCTCGCTTGGCTCCTCGGCGCCGCGGCGTGTGGAGAGCCTGCCCAAGCGCGACGCTCTTTGCGCCAGCGGGTACCCCTAAGCGCGGGCCCATGCTCCGAACCGCGGGCCCATGCTCCGAACCGCGGGACCATGCTCCGAAGCGCGGGCCCATGCTCCGAAGCGCGGGACCATGGCGCATGGTGTGCAGCTTCGGCGCATGGTGCGGTCACTCACGACGTGGGCCTCGAGGTCGTGCACCATTCCACCCGCGAAATGTGGCGGCACTTGAAGACGCGTGCCGCCGGAGGCTCGACCGAGACTCGGGACCATGCGCTGAGCGGCGGCACCATGCGCCATGGTTGCCTCGTTCGGAACATGGTCCCGCCCCTCGAGAGACGGTATGCGGCGGCCGGTGGCTTGCTCGGGCTAGCGCTAGGCGCTACGCCCCAAGGTGGGCGCCGCGCTTGGCGCTCCCGCGCCTACGCGCGGCCGTTCGACGCGCACGTTCACCGAGCCGTCACCCGCTGCACCGGACCAAGCCGCGTCCAGTGCGACAGCGACCACCTCGTGGGTCAGGCCGCCACTCTTTTGCT
>CAZXMG010000134.1:0-14376 GCA_964641275.1 uncultured Polyangiaceae bacterium | reverse complement strand
CGCTCCTCCCGCAGAAATTCCCGCCGCCCCAGCGTCAGCATCAGATCTGCACCCAAACGGCAGCCAACCTTCCGCCACGCGATTCAGGACGACGGCGTCAACCTGATTGCGCCGCAGCGGGCCCGCGATCGCCATGCCCCCTGCAAAACGCTGCTTGAGCGAGGCCGGCCATGGCGCAAAGCTGTCGGTGCGATAGTCGCCAAGCATCGCGACCTTACCCTGCTGGCTTACGCCGGAGGGCACAAGCTGCTGCGGGCGCGCCCAGCCCGCCGTCATGGCTCTGTGCTCCTCAGTCTCCTCGAAAGCGCTTTCGGACACGGAAGCGATTGACGTTCCGTCGAAGTACGTTACGGAAAAGCCAACTGCGGGGTCTGGCTGTGGCTGGACGACGGCAAGGTAATGGTGGTCGTAGCGAGGAGGTGAGAACGGATCGGAGAGAAGCTTTACCGAGAACCAATCGATGGAACTGGGCAACCACTTGAGAGCCCGCGGATTGGCGTCGGCAGGCATGCCAGAGGGTGCATCCTCCCAGGTGCTTGTCAGCTGCTTGCCGAGCGCCTTGCGGGTGGCGTCTGGCAAGTACAGGACCTTGACCGGAGCGCGCGGTGGTTGCTCGAACTTCTCCAACACTATCGCCATCCGCACCGGCTCAGCCGACGTCACGGTGAGAGCGCCAGTTCCAGTCGCGATGGTGGGAAAATAGCCTTCATCCTCGGCTGCTGCCTGAGCAGCGCCGATCTGACTCGCACTTTTGAGGTCAAACGCCACCGTCCAGGGGCGCTTCCGCCCCGGATGCCAGATCGCAGCGTAGCGCGGCGCCGCGGGCGATCCGTACATCGCCAGCGAGACCAGCTGCCAGTCCGCCTGCATCGAGACGATACGGCCCGCGAGCTCCCCCTGGGTGAGGTCGACGTGAACGACGGCGCCCACGTGGGCGCTCAGGCTGGTCGGCCGACCAGGTCGATGCCGAGCGAGATCGTATTCTGGCCGGACTGAACCGCAGCCACAGAGTAGTTCATGCGAACGCGCAGCATCGGGCCGATGGGAGCAGCGAGGTTCGCGATCAGCAGGGAGGGAGCCGCTGTGCCTCCGTCGATGGTCACGCTGGCGACAGCCGCGCTCGCGGCATAGATCACGTCCGGCTCTTCGGGGGCGAGCATGATGTTGTCCACGCGGACCACAAGCGCAGGGGTCGTCCCGCTCCACGAGTTCTTCGCCATGATCCGCACCACCAACACGCCTGAGACCCACGCGCTCGAGTCGATGCCGACGGCAAGCGGAATGTCCTGGGGCGTGGTGGTCCGAGGATCGAAGACGAACTCACTCTTGGCTGATACCTGGGTGACGTAGCCATTTCCTCGGCCAGCTGAACCGAACGTGGCCGCCACTCGTCCCACGCGATTTTCCCAACTCAACCTGTCCATTGCCTGCTCCTCCCCTGTTGAGCCAGGATTCTAGCGGGAGGCGGGTGCCCGTCAAGTCATCGCGGGCGCGTCCCGCCGCACACGGTCCGTGCGGCTCCAGCAGATTCAGCTCCCGGAGCGACCCGCGTGGGGCAAGAGCTGCGCCAAGCGGTAGGCCTGCGCAAAGTTGCGGCGCTCGGCGACCTTGAGCGACTCGACCGCGCGGCCAATCAGCAGCGCCGTGGTGGCGAACTGCGCAGCGGCCATGCCAATGAGCAGCACCTGCGTCGCCATCGGGGGGAAGTGCAGCATGCGCGGCAAAATCAGGATGCCGCCGTCTTGGAAGGTGTACGACGCGGGCACCAGATCGAGCCACTCGAGGCCGAGCGGCAGCGCAATGGCGGCGGCCGCGCAGCCGATCACGAGCGCGCGGGTGTTGTGCGTGGCGCGCAACGAGACCATGAACGCCGCCGCAGTGGTGGCCGCGGCTCCGGGCACGAAGAACAGCGGCCCCGCAATGGCGCTCAACATCGCGACGACCATGAAGTTCAGCAAGATCGCCGGCCGCATGTAACGCGGCTCGACCCGCCCCGTGGAGCTCATCCAGATCGCGTACAGCACCGCCGCGACCACACCGGCGTCGAGCGCGAACGCCAGCCACCAGCTCTTCACGCCGAGAAAGAACATCAACGGCAAGAACGGGATCCACAGGGCGTACGACCAGGCGCTGCGACGGGCACCGGCGCGGCGGTCCTTGAGCTCGACCTGGCGCAGCTCCGCCTCTGCCTGCGGCGGTAGCTCGTCAGAGCTCGACATGACCACGCGCGCCACGAGCTCGAGCGCGCTGCGATCCTGCGGGTCGAGCGCGAGCGTGCGACCGAGCTCGCGCATGCCACGCGCGCGCTCCGCCTCGGCGTTGGGCCCACCTTGGACCGCGGCCTCCAGCGCCGCCCGAGCGGCGTTCATGTGATCACGAGCCAGCTGCTTGCGCAGCTCGGCGTCGCGCTGACCGTCCAAGAAGCGCTCCAGGCCGTGCGCGAGCTCGAGCGCGGACTCGAAGCGCTGCTCCGGATCGAGCGCGAGCGCCCGCAGCACCAGCGCGTCGAGCTCGGGGGGAATGTCCAGGTCGGGCGCGACGCTGCCGGGCGCCTGCGCCTGCTTGGTCATGGTCGAGGCCAAGAGGCCTGTGACCTCGCGGGACGTGTGGTACGGCCGGAGCGCCAGGATCTCGAACAGCATGCAGCCGAGCGCATACACGTCGCTCCGGGGCGAGAGCGCGTCGGTCTCGCCACGCGCTTGCTCGGGCGACATGTAGCCAGGCGTGCCGACCAGCGAGCCCACCTGCGTGGCCGGGACCTCGCCGCTGATGGTGTCGCCGCCGGTGATCTCCTCGGTGCCCGCCGCCCGGGCGATGCCCCAGTCGAGCACGTACACCTCTCCAAGCTCCCCGATCATGATGTTCTCGGGCTTGAGATCTCGATGCAACACGCCGCGCTGGTGCGCGAAGGCCACCGCCTGGCAGGCGGTGAGCAACACGGCCAGCTGCTTGCGGCGACCGAACGCAGCGATCGCCTCGGAGTCGCCCGCGAGCACGCGGTCGAGCACGCTGCGCAACGTCTCGCCTTGGATGCGCTTCATCGTGAAGTACGGCGCACCGCCGTCCCCCAGCGCCATGTCGTAGACCGGCACCACGGCCGGGTGCTCGAGCTGGCCCTGCACGCGCGCCTCGCGCACGAAGCGCGCGCGACCTTCACTGCCGTCCGTGGTGGGGCGCAGCACCTTCATGGCCACGTCGCGACCGAGCCAGGCGTCGCGGCAGAGGTGCACCTCGCCCATGCCACCCACCCCGAGCTGGCGCTTGATCTGGTAGCGGGCGCCGGTCATCGGCGCCGGGGCCGAGTCGATCGCCTGGGGCTCCGACTTGTCGTGCCGAACCAGCGGGATCGTGGCGGCCACCCCCGCGCTGTCCGGCCCGGCCAACAGCGTGTCCGCCGGCTCCCCCGCGGGCGGCCGCGCCCCAGGCTCGTGCTTGATCACCATCGGGCGCCGATCCTAGCAGCCGGGTCGCCCCCCCCAAGGCGCGAGCACGGGAATAGCCGGCAGATTGAAAGGTTCGGTGCCAGCGGTTGACACCGATCCACCCGGAACTAGGATGCCGCCCGCTCCCGGGCCCCCCTAGGCCCAGGTCTTCGGCTGGCTTTGCTTGCCGACCACGACGGAGGATGACTTGGCGAACGACGTGATGATCGAGGCGAAGGGCCTCAGCAAACACTACGGCGCATTCCGTGCGCTGGACCGGGTGAGCTTCTCGGTCCGCCGCGGTGAGGTCGTAGGGTTCTTGGGCCCGAACGGCGCCGGCAAGTCCACGACGATGCGCATTCTGACGTGTTTCATCTCGGCGACCCAAGGGGTGGCCAAGGTGCACGGCGTCGACGTGTTCGACGACCCGCTGATCGTGCGGCAAAAGCTGGGGTACTTGCCCCAGCGCGCCCCGCTGTACGGCGAGATGACGGTGTGGGACTACCTGCGCTTCTGCTCGGAGATGCGGGGCCTCGAGGAGTCCACCTTCCGCTCGCGCATGAAGCGCATCGTCGAGGTGTGCGGCTTGGCCAAGGTGCTGGGCAAAGACATCCGCACCCTCTCCCACGGCTACCGCCAGCGCGTCGGCCTGGGCCAGGCGCTGGTGCACGACCCGCCGATCCTGATCCTGGATGAGCCCACCAGCGATCTCGACCCCAACGAGAAGGCCGAGGTCGTCCGCTACATCCAGGAGATCGGCAAAAACCGCACGGTCCTCCTGTCCACCCACAACCTGGCCGAGGTCGAAGCCGCCTGTGCGCGCGCGATCATCGTGTCCAAGGGGCGCGTCGTGGCGGACGGCCCGCTCGACGACATCCGAGCCAAGAGCGGCAAGGTCCGCTACGTGGTGACGGTCCACGAGAAGCAGCTGGCCAAGTCGGGCAACGGTCAGAAGCCACCCACCGCGCAAGAGGTGCAGCAAGCCTTGAGCTCGCTGCCCGGCTGCCTCGGCATCAAGGAGCTGCCCACCGATGACAAGGCACACGCCTTCGAGCTGAAGGGCTCGCTCGGCGGAGACCTGCGCGCCGACATCTTCCAGCTGATCGTGGAGAAGGGCTGGCTCCTGCTCGAGATGCGCCGCGAGACCCAGACGCTCGAGGATGTGTTCAAGGCCCTCACCCGCGGCGACGAGATCGCCGACCGCGGCGGCAAGATGCCGCTCGGGTGGTCGCCCGCCGACGCCGGTGAGGACGACGAGGAAGAAGAAGAAGAAGAGAAAGACGACGAGAAAGACCAAGCCGACGACGAAGAGGAAGACGACGGCGAGGACGAGGACGAAGAGAAGGACGAGGCGAAGCCGGCCGCCAAGTCCAAGCCCGTCGATGAAGACGACGAGGACGACGAGGACGAGGACGACGAGGACGACGACGAGCCAGCGGCGAAGGACGCCACCAAGAGCGACGCCAAAAAGAAGGCAGACGAGGACGAGGACGAGGACGAAGACGAAGACGAGGCTGAGGAAAAGCCCGCCGACAAGAAGAAGGAGCGAGCATGAGCGCCACCCTCACCATCGCGCGCCGGGAGCTGAAGGCGAGCTTCGACACGCCGGTTCCCTACGTCGTGCTGTGCCTGGGTCTCCCGGTCCTGGCCTTGTTCTTCTTCAAGTCGGGCGGCGGCTTCTGGCAGGGCAACCGCGCCAGCATGACCGAGCTCATTCTGTACGTCTCCCGCGGCATCGCCGTGCTCGCGAGCGTGCTCACGATGCGCGTCATGGCCGAGGAGCGTCGCAGCGGCACGCTGGAGATGCTCATTACCTTGCCGGTGAAGGACTACCAGGTGGTGCTCGGCAAGTTCCTGGGCACCTGGCTGGTGATCTTGGCCGCGCTGGCGTTCACGCTGCTCTTCCCCATCATGATGTTCAAGTACCCGTGGAACTTGGGCGCCCTGGACTGGGGCCCGGTGGCTGCTGGCTACCTCGGCATCGTGCTCGCGAGCGCCGCCGCGGTGTCGCTCGGTCTCTTGATCTCGTCGCTCACGGAGAGCCAGGTCATCGCCTTCTTCGTGACGTTCGCCGTGCTGGCGCTGCTGTTTGCGTCCGGCATGTTCGTGGACGGCATCGATCACGAGCAGCTGCGCTTGGTCGTGGCCTTCATCAGCTTCGACGCGCGGCTGAGCTCGCTCGCCCGCGGGCTCATCACCACCCGCGACATCCTCTACTTCGTGTCGATCACCGTGCTGTGCCTGATGGCCACGTTCCGGGTGCTCGAGCGCCGCAAGTGGGCCTGAGAGGAAACCAAGATGGAACGCCGAGCAAAATCAGCCGCTGAGACCGGCATCTACTTGTTGATCGTCGCCGCGATCCTCGTGTTCGCGAACGTGCTCTCGTACGGCAACTTCTACCGCATCGACACCACGGCGCAGGAGCGCTTCACGCTGTCGTTGGGGTCGAAGCGCATGGTGTGCGAGGGACTGCAGTCAGACCTGCAGGTCGACGTGTACGTGACCCGAGGCCTGGCCAAGACGGACCTGTTCATCCAGGACCTGACCGACCTGCTCAAGGAGTACGAGGCCGCCAGCTACAAGCGCGCCGACGGCTCCGCGTCGCCGCCGAGCAAGTTCAAGTTCACGATCATCGAGCCCAAGACCGAGGAGGAGAAAGAGGCCGCCAAGAAGGAGGGCCTCACCGAGCAGCTGCTCGGCGAGGGCAGCGAGACGAGCGATCAAGCCACGCTCGCGACCGGCTTCATGGGCTTCGTGCTCAAGTACGGCAACGAGAAGGAGATCATCCCGTTCTGGCCGCCGGACAGCACGCAGGGCGTGGAGTTCTTCTTGTCGAACAAGATCCGCGAGCTGCGCGATCGCGCAGACAAGATCGAGACCAAGTTCGGGCTCATCACCGGCCACGACGAGATCAAGATCAGCGACAACGTGCTCGCCCCCGGCAACCAGCCGTTCAACCTGAAGCAGATCTTCGACGAGTACTTCCCGTTCTACAAATTCGAGGACGTCGATCTGCAGAACGGCGACGCCGAGATCAACCAGGAGCTCGTGGGCGTGATCATCACGCAGCCGCAGAAGCCCTACACCGAGAAGGAGCTGCGCCGCATCGACGAGTTCCTGATGCGCGGCAACAAGGCGGCGGTGTTCATGGTCAGCGCCGTGAACCTGAAGCCGAACGACAAGGACATGAAGGCCACGCTGAACACGCACGGCCTGGAGAAGCTGCTCGAAGGTTACGGCATCGAGATGAAGCGCGAGGCCGCCCTCGACTTCGGGCAAGCCTTCCGGCAAGCGGGCGTCACGCCCATGGGTCAGCAGGTCTGGGTGCTCAACCCTGGCGTGCCCATGCTGGTGGACGACGGCTCTGCCGAAGAGAACGAGAAGCAGATCGACACCTCGTTCCCGACCTTCTTCCGCATGACCCAGATCGCGTTGCCCTTCCCCTCTCCGCTGGTGGCGCACCCCGAGAAGCAGCCGCGCGCCAACTTCCGCGTCGTGGCGCGCACCTCGGAGCGCACCAGCGTGGATGCCGGCGAGAGCATCGCGCTCAAACACTCCACCGAGTGGCGCGAGACCGCGCCGCAAGAGCGCAAGGTCATCGGCTTGGCGGTCGAGTGCCCAGAAGACAAGGACAAGAAGCAGGACTGCTCGAACGGCAGCCTCACCAGCGCGTTCGCCGGCAAGCCGGGGGACAACATGGGCATCGCTGCGCCGGCCGAGACGCCGGCCGGCAAGCCGAGCCGCGTGCTCGTGCTCAGCTCGTCGCAGTTCCTGGCCAACCCCTTCGCGCGCTCTGGCAACCCCCCGCCCATGCCCCCGCAGCTTCAGATGATGGGTCAGATGGGTGGCGACCGCGAGCTGCAGTTCATCGCCAACGAGTACTCCAAGACCGCGTTCCGCCCGTTGATCTTCGGGTTCAAGGGCACGCTCGACTGGATGGCGAACGACCCGGACCTCTTGGCCGTCAACGCCAAGCTTCTGGGCGAGCCGACGCTGAACTACTCGATCAAGAAGCCCAAGGCCGAGGCGAACGACACCGAGGAGACGCTCAAGAAGAAGCTCGAGGCGTACCGCCAAGAGCGCGCAGAGCTGCAGAGCAAGGTGCAGTGGACCTTGATCCTGGTGCCTGCGCTCATGTTTGCGATCTTCGGCATCGTCCGCTGGCGCATGCGTGAAGCGGGCCGCGACAAGATGGCCCTGTAACAGGACCTATCCCCATGAAGACCGAATACAAAATCTACGCTGCCCTGATCGTGCTGCTGGGGCTCGTCGGTGCGTTCTTCTTGCTGCGCTCGAGTGACAAGGCAGAGAAAGAGGCCCGCGCGCCCCAGAGCGCCAAGAGCGAGCTGCCCCAGGTGGCCCTCTTGCCCGAGAACCTCGAGAAGGTGACCAAGCTGGAGTTCAAGCCCGCCGGCAAGGAGCCGGTGGTGCTCGAGAAGAGCGCAGAGGGCTGGCAGATCACGGCGCCCAAGGCCGCCAAGGCCAATGCCGCCGACGTGAAGTCGCTGCTCGAGGGCATGAAGAACCTGAAGGTCACCGACGCCATCGACCGCGGCACCACCGCGTACGAGAAGTACGAGGTGTCGGACGGCAAAGGCGTCCACTTCGTGATGTGGTCGGGCAACGAGAAGTCGCTCGAGGTGGTGTTCGGCCAGAGCGGCAGCCGCGGCCAGACGCTGCGCGTGCTCGGCAAGGACGGCGTCTGGGTCGCCGAGGGCTACCAGGGCAGCTACTTCACCAAGGACATGAAGGGCTGGCGCGACAAGACCGTGCTCAAGCTCGAGGACGCGAACGTGGCGTCGGTCGAGATCGAGAACGACCACGGCAAGTATCTCTTCACCAAGGACGGCGACAACTGGTCCGGCAAGTTCGACAAGAACCCGAACAAGAAGGACGAAGCCAAGCCCGAGGAGAAGAAGGACGAAGCCAAGAAGGACGGCGACGCCAAGAAGGACGACGCCAAGAAGGACGAGAAGGCCGACGCCAAGAAGGACGGCGACGCCAAGAAGGACGACGCCAAGAAGGACGAGAAGGCCGACGCCAAGAAGGACGAGAAGGCCGACGCCAAGAAGGACGAGAAGCCCAAGAACCCCGGCTGGGAGAAGTTCGACGGCAAGAACGTCGAGAACATGTTGCGCGCCTTCAAGACCCTGAACGCCGTCGACTTCGGCGGCGCAGAGGACGACACCGGCTTCGACGCCGCGGTCAAGGAGGGTGGCGTCATCACCCTCACCATGAAGGACGGCAAGAAGCACAAGCTGGTGGTGGGCAAGAAGCAGAAGGGCTCGAACCGCTTCGTGAAGAAGGACGGCGACGAGACGGTGTTCGTCATCTCGTCGTGGGCCGCCGACTGGGCCACCGCCGAGCCGAAGAAGTTCGAGAAGAAGGACGAGAAGAAGGACGACAAGAAGGGCGACGCGCACGCGATGCCTCCGATGGAGGAGCCCGACTTCGAGCTCCCCATGGACGAGTGACGCGACCGTGAAGGCTTCGTACCAGTGGCTCCGTGAGCTCTCGGGCGGGGAGCTACCCCCGCCTGCAGAGGTGGCGCGCCTGTTCACGGGCGCCGGCCTGGAGGTGGAGGGCTCGCACGAGTTTGGCGCCGCGTGCCGTCAGGTGCGCGTCGCCAAGGTGGTCGGCAAGGAGCCGCACCCCTCGCGCGCCAAGCTCACGCTCGTCACGGTCGATCTGGGCGGCACCACCCAACGTGTGGTGTGTGGGGCGCCCAACGTGCCGGAGCCGGGGGGCCTCGTCGTGCTCGCGCCGCTCGGCACGCACCTGCCAGCCAAAGGCCTGACGCTCGAGCCGCGCGAGATCGCCGGGGTGACGAGCGAAGGCATGTTGTGCTCCGAGTCGGAGCTGGGCCTGCGCATCTCCGGAGGCGAGGGGGGCATCTTGGTGCTCCCGAGCGGCGCAGCCGCGCCCGGAGACTCGCTCGACCGCGCCATCCCCGAGAGCTGCGACACCATCTTCGAGATCGGGCTCACGCCCAACCGCCCCGATGGGCTCGGTCACCTGGGCCTCGCGCGCGAGCTCGCCGCGCTCCTGGGCAAGCGCTTCGAGCACGCCGCCAAGCGTCCCGCTCGCAGCACCAAGCTGGACATCGCCAGCAAGGTCTCGATCCGCATCGAAGACGAAGAGCGCTGCCCCACCTACGGCGCCGCCTTGGCCCTTGACGCACAGGTCGGCCCCTCGCCGCTCGGTGTGCAGTACCGCTTGGAGGCGCTGGGCGTGCGCGCCATCTCCAACGTGGTGGACATCACGAACCTGGTGATGCTGAAGTACGGGCACCCGATCCACGCGTTCGACCTCACGCTGGTGCGTGGCGGCGAGATCGTCGTGCGCACCGCCAAGCCGGGCGAGGAGCTGGTGACGCTCGACGGCGTCGCGCGCAAGCTCACGGCAGACGACCTGGTGATCGCCGACGGTGCCGGGCCCACCGCGCTGGCCGGGGTGATGGGCGGCGAGCACAGCGGCATCCAGAGCTCGACCAGCCAGGTGCTGATCGAGTGCGCCTACTTCACGCCGCGCGGCATCCGTCGCGCCGCGCGGCGCCACGGCATGCACACCGAGTCGAGCCACCGCTTCGAGCGCGGCGTGGATCCTGGGGACGTGGCGCTCGTGCTGAGCGAGACCGCGAGCCTTTTGTGTGATCTAGCCGGCGCCACTGCTGCGGAGCCGCACCTGCTGGTGGGCCGTGGTGTTCCAGCGCCCGCACCGATCACGTTGCGCTGGTCGCGCCTGGTCGACTTGCTCGGCTTCGAGCCCCCCAAGGCCGAGGCCGACGCGGTGCTCGAGCGGCTGGGCTGCGTGCGCGTGAGCGACAGCAGCTGGGCTCCGCCCTCGCACCGCCCCGATCTGACGATCGAAGTAGATTTGATGGAGGAGGTCGTACGCGTGCTTGGCATCGACCGCGTGCCCAGCGTGGTGCCGTCGATCCGGCCGCAGACGCCTCGACCCGAGCGAGATCTGACGCCGCGGGTCGTGCGCGCGGCGATCGAGGTCGGCCTCTCCCAGACGCTGACCTTCGGCTTCACGCACCCCGCCGCGTTGGCCCAGGTCGGCGCTCCCCCGTCGCCGCTCAAGCTCTTGAACCCGCTCACCGAGGACCGCTCGGTGATGCGCACCTCGCTGTTGCCAGGCCTGTTCGATGCGTTGCGCCGCGCGCGCCGCCACGGCGTGGAGAACGTGCGCCTGTTCGCGACCGGCCCGCGCTTCTTGCCGTCCTCGGGCAAGCTCCCGCGCGAGGCCAAGAGCTTCGCCGCTGTGATCGCGGGCAAACGCGACGCCGTGCTGCAGAAGCCCGAGCCGATCGACGTGTACGACGCCAAGGGCGTTGCGCTGGCGCTGATCGAGCGCGCCACCGGTCGCCGCGCCGAGGTGAGGCCCTGCCCTGCCGCGAGCCGCCCGCGCACGCTGCACCCTCGCGCCGCGGGGGAGCTCTGGGTCGGCGATCGGCCGGTCGGCAGCTTCGGCCTGGTGCACCCCGAGCTCGAGCTCGAGGCCGAGCTTTCGGGTGGCGCCGCCATCGTGGAGCTGGATCTGGACGCGCTCAGCGAGCTCGGCGCGGTGACGCCGCGCTACAAGCCGATCCCCACCTTGCCCGCGGCCACGCGCGATCTCGCCCTGGTGGTGAGCGATGACGTGCCGAGCGGAGAGGTCGAGCGCGCGATCGCCGGCGCCGGCGGCGAGCTCGTCGAGTCGGTGGAGCTGTTCGATCTGTTCCGCGGCGGCTCGGTCCCCGCCGACTGCCGGTCGCTGGCGTTTCGCGTGGTGTACCGCGACCCGCTCGCGAGCAGCGCACCCGACAAGGCCCGCACGCTGACCGACGCCGAGGTGGATGAGCGGCACAAGGCCGTGATCGCCGAGGTTGGCAAGCGATTCGGCGCCACTTTGCGCGGCTGACCCGGGCTCAGCCGACTGGTAGCATCGGCCCTCGTGGGACAAACCACGGTCCTCTCGGACCGGTTCGAGATCCTCCGCACGCTGGGCAACGGCGCCACGGCAGAGGTGTTCGAGGCGCGCGACAAGCAGAGCGGCAAACACGTCGCCGTGAAGCTGCTCCGCGAGTCGGTGGCCAAAGATCCGGACGTGCTCGCTCGCTTCCAGCGAGAAGCCAACGTGGGCCAGACGCTGAAGGGTCCCCACGCGGTCGAGGTGCTCTCGTTCGCGCAGGCGCGCGACGGCCGGCCGTACTTGGTGATGGAGCTGCTCATCGGCCACGACCTCGGGGAGGAGCTCGAGCGGCGTGGACCGCTGCCGCTCGAGGAGGCGGCCGGGTACTTGGCTCAGGCGTGCAACGCCATGATGGAAGCGCACGCCGCCGGCGTGGTGCACCGCGATCTCAAGCCCGCCAACCTGTTCTTGACCTCGAAGGGGCAGGAGCGCGTGGTGAAGGTGCTGGACTTCGGCATCTCGAAGCTGGTCAAAGGCCCCGGAGACGGGCACCAGACCCACGCGCAGGCCAGCTTCGGCTCGCCGCTGTACATGTCGCCGGAGACGTTCAAGTCCACCAAGGACGCGGACGAGCGCAGCGACGTGTGGGCGCTGGGGGTGATCTTCTACGAGATGCTCACGTGCAAGACTCCGTTCGTGGCGCAGAACGCGCTCGGGGTCGGGCTCGCGGTGATGCACGACCCCGAGGTGCCCGCGACCGCTCGGCGGCCGGAGCTGCCCCGCGCCGTGGACGTGGTGATCGCCCGCGCGCTCAAGAAGGACCCCGCCAAGCGCTACCAAACGGTGTCCGAGCTGCTCGCTGCGATCGAGGTGTTCCTGCCCCAGGGGCGCAACAACACCATGGTCTTCTCCGCGGTGGGGGGCCCCGACGAGAGCGACAACCAGCGCACAGCGTGGGCCAACATGAAGAACGTGATCGCGCAGCACCGCGGTCGCCAGTCGCTCTCGGACGACTCGGATCAAGTCTCGGTCATCACGCAGCTGCGCGACGTGAGGGACGTGCTCGCGTTGATCAACGACGACTCGACCGACGATCCGACGCAGCTCAAGCGCGTGCAGCCGCCGCCCAACACGCTGCGGATGGGCGAGACCCGCGACAGCCTGCCCGATCCTCCGACGCTGATGATCGCCGAGCCCCCGCTCGACACCACCACCGGCGTCATGGACGTGGCCCCGCGTGCGGTTTTGGACTCGATCCCCGACGCGCCCACACGCATCGTGCAGGATCCGCTCGAGGCGTCCACCAGCGTCAACGAGATGAAGACGGTGGTCGCCGAGAAGACTGGCTCCGTGAAGCCGCCGCCGCTCGAAGAGGCCGCCACCGAGGACGAGCCGCGCCTCGACGCGCTCGCGCGCCTCACCGAGCAGCTCGCGCGCGAGAGCGCGCTACCACCTCCTCCGTTCGGTCGCGAAAGCACCGTGGACGCGAGCGCCAAGGACGGCCCCAAGACCGACAGCCTGAAGGGCACCCAGGCCGCCTTTGGCTCGGGCCTCACTCCGTCGGAGAAGCCAGAGGGCGAGGTCGTCGATCCGGTCGAGACCCCCAAGCGGTCACGCGCACCTCTGCTGGCCGGCATCGTCGTCGGTGGGCTGGCGGTGATCGTGCTGTGGCGCGTGGTGGGCCCGCAGGAGTCTCCCTCGGCCGCACCTTCCGACGCGGTCGCCAGCGCGGAGGCGACCGCGGGCGAAGCCCCGGCGCCGTCGGAGCCTGCGCCGGTGGAGACGGCGTTGGCCGCCGCCACCGAGACCGCAGCGCCCGTGCCGAACGCCACCGAGGAGCCCAGCGCGAGCAGCAGCGCGTCCGCCTCGGCGTCCGCGTCCGCCTCGGCGTCCGCGAGCGCCAGCGCACAGGCCAGCGCCAGCGTGGCCACGGCCGCGCCCTCCACCCCGCCCAAGGGTCCGCGGCCCACCAAGCCCACCGCGACCACCAAGCCGACCAACCCCAAGATTTACAACCCGTCAGGGCTGTGAGGGGCGCCCCGCGGCGAGACTGACCCGCGCGCGCAAGGTCACCACCCGACACACCGGAGGGTCACCCGGCAGGTCGTTTCGCTCGCCTCCCTGGCCCCGTGGCCCTGCGAGGGGCTGGCCCCATTGAACCGCGGCCGGCCTTGCGACGCGCGCCGTTGGGGTGCCATTCCGGCGGCGACCTCGGCCGCATGGCGCTGGCTGAGCAGGTGCCCGGCAATGGGCAGCCCGTGGGGCGGCCGTGGGCGGGAGAGGAAGAGCCGAACAGCACGTTGGACCTGACGCGCAGGACTGCGCGCAGCTCAACGTCGGCGTTCGGCAACCAAAGTGGGGCAGGTCCCGAGGCCGGCTAGCTGATTCGGGCCGCAACCCGTGGAACTCACGCCGCGCACTAGGGAGCTGCCACAAGACTTGGCTCATCGCTGGGAAGGCGCTGACCGCGGTTGTTCAGGAACGAGGAACCCAACAACCACCGGAACCCCGTCAAGTCGGCCCCGCTCCAGAGCAGTTACCATTCCGCACATCGTGACCATAGTACCTAGGATGGGGCTCTCGCGAGACCTCAACTGAATGGCAGAGACCGTTTCGTCGCCAAGCATCATTCTGAACCAGCCGTAAGTGCCAACCTGCTCAACTCGGCCGCGCAGACAGCAGACTTGACCCAACTCCGCCTCCGTCGCCGGCAGTTGACATGGCGGTGCCCGCACGACATCGCTCACTGCCCAATTCTTCTCCGCCCAATCCATGAATATCGTAGTGGCAGTTTCTACCTTCCCTTGTCGAGCGGCGAAGCGATCATCGTAGCTTGACGTTTTCCTCCGGTCCGCGCTCCGCCAATACGGCCGAAGCACCGACCGGATGCCTTCAAGACCGGGAGGTTGGCTCAAACCGGAGACCATTGAGGGGACATTGATACCGTCGGCGCTAGCTTGCGGACCGGTCGCAGAGGCCGCTTGCGCCGTGGGAATGGAGCCTTGCCCTGCCCCGGGATCTGGGCCACACGCGGTCAACAAGCTGGCCACCGCAACAG
>CAZXMG010000133.1:0-14437 GCA_964641275.1 uncultured Polyangiaceae bacterium | reverse complement strand
GGCGGAGCCGGCGGCGCGGGCGGCGGTGGTGGCGCGGGCGGCGCGGGCGGCAGCGGAGGGGGCGGCGGCGGCCCGTTGGCCTACAGCCACACGATCGCCATCGACGGCGTCAACGACTTCAACTCGAGCGAGAGCTTCCAGACCACGTCGTCGCCCACGTACACCGGCTACGTGAGCTGGGACGCCGACTACGTGTACCTCGGCATGTCGGGCACCGACGTCGGCAGCGGCAGCTCCAGCTTCTGGGTGCTGGCCTACATCGGCAATGGCACTGCCGGCACGACCACCGGCCAGACCTATGGCAGCCAGACCCCCACGCTCCCCTTCCAGGCCAAATACCACCTCCGTTGGAAAGCCGACAACACGTACACCAACGCGCAAATCTACCTTGGCGCGGCGTGGGTCGAGGCCAACTGGGTCTTCACAGGCGACATCGTGCAGAGCGGCAACTACGTGGAGCTGCGGATCCCGCGCAACGACATCGGCGACCCCGACGAGATCGATCTGCACCTCGACATGATCAACGAGCCTGGCACGTGGACGTACGCCGGCGTGCCCAGCACCTCGTTCGTGGACGGCGCCGATCGCGACTTCACCCAACACTTCCACTTCGACCTCACGAGCGACGTCGCGCCCAACCTGTACACCCCGCTCTGAGCGCGTCGCGAGCAGCGCGACAAGAAACTAGGGACGCCCCCTAGCGCTGCGCGCTACGAAATCGAGCGACCGGTGCTTCGCCGCGGCAAGGGCTGCCCGCTCGCTGCCTTGCCCTGCGCGCTCGAGTGCGCTCCACTCGCCGCGTGAACGCGCAGGACGATGAAGACGCCGGCGGCAAGAGGGCATCCTCCTCACGATCGACCTGTGCCAGACGCGCAGCCCAGTGGGAAACAAGGTGGAACCCTGTTCGCCCACGAGCCGCCTGACCGCGACGCGCAAGGCCCAAGGCGAGGAAACGCTGGACGTGGGAGGGATGTGTGAGCTCAAGAAGACGCCTGGAAAGTAGCGTCGCACTGGCGCTGCTGCTGCCCCACGTTGCGGGCTGTGCCGAGCCGCCGGCCATCTCCGTGAGCGGCGCGAGCGCGACGGCCACGGCCACGGCCACAGCCAGCGGCCGTGCGACCTGTGACGAGCGCATCAAGCGCGAGTACCAGATCACGGGCGGGCCCTTCGATGACAAGTGCAGCCAGGACGGCGACTGCGTGGCGGCGTGGGGGAACACCGACTGCGGCGCTGGGTGCGCGCTGGCGCTGTCCAAGTCGGGCAAGGTCGCTCACGACGAGGCGATCGCCGAGGCCAACCGGGGCCCGTGCAAGGACTTCAAGAAGGACGGCTGCGCGCGCCCTCAACCGACCTGCATCGTGCGCGACCCCGTGTGCAAGGACGGCCGCTGCATCACGCCCGGCCACTGAGCGTCAGGACGAAAGCGCGCGCGTCTTGACCAAACGCTGGTACTCGAACGTGCCCGCAATGCCGAGCGCGTAGAAGTACGCGAGCACGAACGAGAGCGGCAGCCCCGACAGCGAGCCGGTCGAGCTGAAGATCAGGATCTTGGATCCGACGAAGTACAGGAACAGCAGCACCGCGCACGCGCGGCTGTTCTTGTAGATGCCGAACGCGAGCCCGAAGATCAGCGCCGCGTCGATCAGCTCCCAGCCGGTGAAGCCCAACAGACGCGCCCCGGCGAGCGCCATCAGCGACACGATCAGCGTGATCGAGCCGGAGATCACGCCCGCGATCCAGGCGTTGCGGATGCGCTGCAGCACCTCGCGCGGAACGCTCGGCGGCGGCGGCGGTACCTCCTCGGCTTGCGGCGCAGCGTACGGATTGAAGCTCATGAGCCCCCCTCTCGCTCGCATTGTCGCTCAGCCAGGCTAGAAAATCCTGCCCGCCACGGCCTCGCTGATGCGCTGGAACTTGGCGTAGGCGGCTACGGTGCGCTGCCGAAGCTCGCCGAGGCCGCGGTTCTCTGCGATCGCGCTGGTGAGCGCCTCGAGCACGTAGCCCTCGGGCGCCATCAGCGCGCGCGTGAGCAAGAGCGGCTTGGAGCCGCGCGCCTCGAGCTCCTTCTCGAAGTAGCTCTGCGAGTAACACGCCATCACGAAGCTGGGGAGCGGTGCGCGATCGGCGGCCTTGTCGGCTTTGGAGGGCGGCTTCTTGCCGTCCATCATGCGGTTGTGGCCGGCGTAGCCCACCACGTCGACGCGGAGCGCGCCCTCCTTGCCGAAGCTCACGCTGCCGCCGCGCTCGGCCTCGCGGTAGAAGAGGTCGAGCGCGGCGTCGATCTTGTCGCCGTGAAAGGCGTCGAAGACCACGACCAGCCGCACCTCGCCCTCGCGCCCCCAAGCCTTGCCCGGCACCATCTTCTCGAACACCGCGCGCTCGAGCAGCGCGCCGCTGCCTGGCTCCACGACCACCTGCGTGAAGCTCGACGCCTTGCGCGAGAAGAAGCGCTTCTGCCCGAAGATCGCGCCCCAGTACAGGTTGTGGCCCAGGTTCGCCGGCTGGCCCGCCTTGTCGCTGCCGCACACCACCTGATCGTTGCTGCACAGCGGCACGAACACGTGCACCACCAAGCGCCCGCTCTCCTTCACGTCGCGCGCGGTCTTGGAGCTCGCCGCGGCCCAGGCTCGAGCCTCGTCGGCGCGCGCGAAGCTCGGCCCAAGAAGCAGCGAGAGGACCAGCACCCAAACGCCAAGGGCCCAACCGACCATGGTTCTTGCACCTCTCCCTGGCATCTACGTCTCCATCGGCCGAGACTCGGGAGTGTGACACGGGCTTGTCGGGTCGGCCGCCCGGGAACGATTGCCGCCTGGCGCCCACGAAAGTAGGCCCAAGGCATGACGATGCGCGCGCGGGGTCTCGCATTCCTCACGTTGGTCGGCTGCAGCCCGGCAGGCCAGAACGGCCGCTTGCCCGACGTGGTGCCGCCCGACGGCAGCGGCCAAGGCAGCGCCTCCGCGTCTGCGTCCACAGGTGTGGCGCATGGCCCCAAGACGTTCGAGAACCCCGGCGGCATGTGGCTGCCCGAGCAGCTGGCGCTGCAGGCCGACACGTTCAAGCACGCCGGCTTCTCCATCTCGGCGAGTGAGCTCACCAAGCCCACCGAGTTCCCGCTGGGCGCGGTCGTCTCGCTCGGTGGCTGCACCGGCAGCTTCGTCTCGCCGGACGGGCTGGTGATCACCAACCACCACTGCGTCACCGGCGCGCTGCAGTTCGTCAGCGACCCCAAAGACCCCAAGAAGAACTACTTGAAGGACGGCTTCGTCGCCAAGACCCGCGCCGACGAGCGCTCCGCCGGCCCCGCGTCGCGCATCTTCGTCACGCGCTCCATGGTCGACGTCACCAGCAAGATGCGCGAGGGCCTCTCGCAGATCAAAGACGACCTGGCGCGCTACCAAGCGCTCGAAGATCGCCAGAAGGCGCTGGTCGCCGAGTGCGAGAAGGACCAGCCCGGCATCCGCTGCTCGGTCGCATCGTTCTTCGGTGGGGGTGAGTACCGCCTCATCCAGCAGCTCGAGATCCGCGACGTGCGTCTGGTGTACGCCCCGCCCGAGGGCGTCGGCAACTACGGCGGCGAGATCGACAACTGGCGCTGGCCGCGCCACGGCGGCGACTTCGCGTTCTACCGCGCCTACGTCGACGCGAGCGGCAAGCCCGCCGACTTCAGCGACAAGAACGTGCCCTTCCGCCCGCAACACGTGCTCAAGCTGGCCAAGGCGCCGCTCTCCGCCGGCGATCCGGTGATGCTCGCCGGCTACCCCGCGCGCACCAACCGCTTGGCCACCTCCAAGGAGGTGGACGAAGCGATCAAGAGCGACATCCCCTACACCATCGACTTCTGCGAGAAGTACGTGGCCGAGCTCGAGCGCCTGGCCAAGACCGACAAGGAGATCGCCAACAAAGCCGAGCCCACCATCCGCTGGCTGTCGAACAACCTCACCAACTACAGGGGCCAGCTCGAGGGCTTGACCAAGGGCGGCACGCGCAAGCTCAAGGCCGACGCAGAGGCGGCGCTCGAGTCTTGGATCGCCGGCTCCCCCGAGCGCTCGGGCAAGTACCAAGGCGCCGCCGACAAGACCTTCAAGGTGTTCTCGGACAGCCGCGTGGCGCTCGAGCAGGATCGCACGCTGCGCGAGGCGATGCGGCTCGTGCGCCTGTTCGGCGTGGCCCACACCATCGTGCGCAACGCCGAGGAGCGCCCCAAGCCCGACGACAAGCGCGACCCCGACTACCAGGCCCGCAACCAGAAGCGCCTCGAGCAGAGCTCGGTGCAAATGCAGAAGCAGTTTCACCCTGCGCTCGACGGCGCCATGCTCAAGCTGGCGCTGCAGCGCGAGCTCGCGTTGCCCGCCGACAAGCGCGTGGGCTTGACCGACGCCGTGATGGGCAAGAAGGGCGCGTCCCCAACGGACGCCGAGCTCGACAAGGCGATCAAGACCATGTTCACGACCAGCAAGCTCGGCACCGAGAGCGTGCGGCTGAACCTGCTCACCAAGGCCACCGTCGCCGAGCTCGAGAAGAACAAGGACCCCTTCATCACGCTGGCGCTGGCGCTGCGCAAAGAGACCAAGGCGCTCGAGGAGCGCGAGAAGGTCGCGAGCGGCGCGTACAGCTTGGTGCGGCCCACCTTCATCGCCGCCATGCGCGAGCAGAAGGGAGGCCTCCTGGCCCCGGACGCCAATGGCACGCTGCGCGTCACCTATGGCTCGGTGCGTGGGTACGCCCCGACGCCCAACGTGGAGCCGTACGCGCCGTTCACGGTGCTTTCCGAGGTGCCCAAGAAACACACCGGCAAGGATCCGTTCGAGGCGCCTGCGTCGCTGCTCTCCGCCGTCAGCCAGAAGAAGCTCGGCAGCTACGTCGACCCCAAGCTCAACGACGTGCCGGTCGACTTCCTGAGCGATCTCGACATCACCGGCGGCAACTCCGGATCGGCCACGCTCAACGCCAAGGGCGAGCTCGTGGGCCTCGCGTTCGATGGCAACTACGAGTCGATGGCGCAAAACTGGCTGTTCATGCCCACCATCACGCGCTCGATCCACGTCGATCTGCGCTACATCTTGTGGGTCATGGACGCGGTCAAACCCGCCGACCACTTGCTGCGCGAGATGGGCGTCGAGCCCAGCGTGCAGGACTGAGCCAGCGCAGGTCTTGCACGCCGCCGCAGGCGCTGCGCGCACCACCGGCGCAATGGTTTGATCTCGGTGCTGGCCCGGACGTTGCTAGCCTGCTCTTCGACCAGGGAGGGGCGACGACGTGGAAGAGCCGGCAGCTGGGCGGAGCGACGAGACGCCGGGCGGGGCCGGCGGGGCCGGCGGGGCCGATCCGATCTGGGTCCAGGCCACGCTGCGGGCGGTCGTGGAGACGGTGCCCGACTTCCTGATGCTCATCGGCCGAGACCTCAAGATCAAGTTCATCAACCACGTGCTCCCGGGCTTGGAGCGAGATGCCGTGATCGGCGCGGACGCGCTGACCTTCATCGCGCCGTCGATGCACGAGCGAAGCCTGGCGACGATCAAGCGCGTGTTCGAGACCGCTGAGATCGGCGAGTACGAGGCGATCGCTGGGGACCCCAGCGGCGAGATGCGGTGGTTCAACACCCGCGTCGGTCCCGTGATCGATGGCGGCGAGGTGGTCGCCGTCGCGCTGGCCTCGACCGACATCACCAGTCGGAAGCTGGCCCAAGACCAGCTGCGCACCAGCGAGGAGCGGTACCGCAAGCTGGTCGAGCTCTTGCCCGACGCGGTCTTCGTCAACTGCGGCGGCAAGATCAGCTTCTGCAACCCGGCCTTCCAGCGGTTGATGGCGGCGCAGTCTGCCGACCAGCTGATCGGGCTGACCCCCTTCGACGTGTTCGAGCCCGAGGACCACGCGAAGGTGCGCGCGCGCATCGCGCAGATGGCCGCCACCGGCAGCCCGGTGCCCGCGGTCGAGGAGACCATCGTCGCGCTGGACGGCACGCACCGGCGCGTCAGCGTGGTGGCGACGCCCTTCGACGACGGAGGCTCGAAGAGCTTCTTGGTCGTGCTGCACGACGTCACCGCGCAAAAGAAGCTCGAGGACCAGTTCCGACAAGCCCACAAGATGGAGGCGTTCGGGCAGCTCGCGGGCGGCGTAGCGCACGACTTCAACAACCTGCTCACTGTGATCTTGGGCGAGACCGAGCTCTTGGTTGCCGCGGTGAAGCCGGACGACCCGCTCATGAGCTCGTTCTCTGCCGTGCACGAGGCCGGGCAGAGGGCCGCGAGCCTGACGCGGCAGCTGCTCGCCTTCAGCCGCCGGACGGTGCTCGAGCCACGCGTGCTCGACGTCAACGGCGTCGTCCGCGAGACGGAGAAGATGTTGCGCAGGCTGATCGGGGAGGACATCCAGCTCTCGACCAAGCTCGTGCCGAACCTGCGCCACGTGAACGTCGACCCGGGCCAGCTCGGCCAGGTGCTGATGAACCTGGCCGTGAACGCGCGCGACGCGATGCCCCACGGCGGCACGCTGGAGATCGAGACCGCCAACGTCGAGCTGGACGACGTCGCGGCAAGCGCTCTGGAGCTGACGCCCGGCGGGTACACCAAAGTGTCCGTGCGAGACTCGGGCGAGGGCATGTCGGCCGAGGTTCGCGAGCGAGTGTTTCAACCGTTCTTCACCACCAAGGCAGTGGGCAAAGGGACGGGCCTCGGGCTCGCCGTGGTGCACGGCATCGTCACGCAGAGCGGCGGCGCAGTGCGGGTGGACTCCGAGGAGGGCAAAGGCGCGTCGTTCGACCTCTGGTTGCCCGTGGCACCCACCATGGCCCCGGCGCAACGTGAGGGGCATGCGGGCGCAGACGACCGACCGCGCGGCGCCTTGATGATCGTGGAGGACGACGACGCCGTGCGACGGCTCGCGACGCGCTCCCTCACCGCCAAGGGCTTCGAAGTGCTGAGCGCGCGGGACGGCCTCGAGGCGCTGCGATTGCTGGAGAGCCGAACCGAGCCCGTGCAGCTCCTGGTCACCGACGTGGTGATGCCCCTCATGGGCGGCCGCGAGCTCCGGGAGAAGGTCGCCGTCAGCCACCCTGCGATCCGCGTGTTGTACGTGAGCGGCTACACCGAGGACGTGCTGCTGCGTCGCGGCGTCCAGAGCGAGGGCATCGAGTTCCTCGCCAAGCCGTACACGCCGTCTGCGCTGCTGCAGGCGGTGCGCCAGGCGCTGGCGACTCCGTCGCAACCGGCGACCTGAGGCGCGCTCAGCTCGGCTTCTTGATCAGGCTGTTCAAGAGCGACTGCGACGCGGACTTGTCGTCGCTCTCCACCGCCAACAGGAACGGGCTCATCTCGAACACCGCCGCGCTGCCGCGCAGGCGCGTCTTCTCGTCGCTCGAGAGCTCCGAGCCGCGCAGGCGCGCAAAGGTGATGGTGAAGGTCTTGCCGCCTTTCTTGGCGGTGAACACCATCACACCCTTCATGCCTGCTTTGGTGGTGCTCGACACGTCGGTCGCTCCCGCCGCGCGCAACGCCTTCTCCACCTCGAGCCCCGTCACCTCGTCGAGCGACTTGCCGCCGACTGTCTCGGCCGACTTCGTCACCTGGTTGCCGCCGCTGCTCGCGCCCGAGTCCCCGGGCGCAAACGCGATCGGGTACTTCACCGCCACGCTGCTCACGCCCTCGGGCTGCGGGAACGACAAGCCGTGGAAGGCCTTGGTCACACACGAGACCACTCCCTTGTCCGGCAGGTCTCCGCCGCCAGACACCCCCGACACGCTGCCGTCCTTGCCGATGGTGAAGTCCACCACCACCTTGCCGGCGAGGTTGGGGTCGTTGCGCAGGCCGTTCTCGTAACACAGGCGGAAGCGACCGAAGCTCTGCCGCACGATGCGCTGCACCACCTCGGGTGGCAGGCCCTTGCCCACGCTCACCGCTCCCATGCGCACGCTCGGAGGCTTGCTGCGGTGCGAGCCGCCCAGGCGCCCATAGCCGGAGCCAAAGCCCTGCCCCGTCCCCGTGCCCGCGCCGTGCCCGATCGTGCCGATGTTGCCCAGGCCGATGGTGCCCTCGCCCCTACCCCCGCGGCCTTCGCCGCCGATGCCCTTCAAGCCAAGGCCACCCGCGCCGTACGCGTCGCCGATCTCGTCGCCCCACAGGTTGCCGCGCTTGGACAGCGCGTCGTTGCTCAGCCCCGAGTCCCGGCCCCAGGGCGCGGTGGGCGCGTTCGGATCCGAGCCACCCTGGTTGATCAGCCCGAGGATGCCTGCCTCTCGCGCCTGAAGCAGCGCCGCCTCGCGCGCCAGCTTCGGATCCGCGGGCGCCGAGCCGCTCAGCGCCGGGGGGCCCTCGGCCGAGCTCGCGCTGGGCGCCGGAGCCGCCGTCTCCGCCGCCGTCGCCTCCGCCTGCGCCGCGCTCTCCACCGCCGTCGGGGCAGGCGCCGGAGCCGGGGCCGACTCGGACGAACAACCCAGCCAAAGGGCAGCCATCGCCACCAAGGAGACCTGCGCGCCGCTCATGGATTTCATCATCGCACGCGTCTCCGGCAGAGAGGGGTGTTGCTTGTACGGCGAGCCGGGCGAGACCTTCCTTCGTTGGGCAGAGGCGCTACCATCCGCCGCGCATGGCCTCGCATCGCCAGCGCGCGATCGAGCGCGCGATCGGCTTCATCGTCGACCACGCCGACGAGCCGCTGACCGTGGCGCAGGTCGCCAAGGCCGCCGGGGTGAGCGAGTTCCACCTGCACCGCCTCTTTCACCAGGCGGTGGGCGAGTCGATCGGACGCTTCATCACGAGGCGGCGGCTCGAGATCGGCGCTCTCCGCCTCGCCTACGAGCCGGACCGCAGCATCACCGACATCGCGCTCTCGTCGGGCTACTCCTCCAGCTCCAACTTCAGCAAGGCCTTCAGCGCATACTTCGGCGAGAGCCCCGCGCGGGTGCGCGAGCCCGGCCCGCCCGGCAAGCTCGGGACGCTCACCACCCGCTACGGCAAGGGCTTCTCAGCGTGGGACCTGTGCGCGCTGCCTCCACGCGTCCCCGCGCACGAACGCGAGCGGGAGGCGGCACGCTGGGGCGAGGCCGTGCGCTTCGAGACGGTGCCTGAGCTCCCGTTCGCCTGCCTGGCCAGCAGCGCCGGCTATGACCCTGGCGCGCTCCACCACACCTGGGGCGAGCTCATCTCCCGGGCCCAGTCGTTGGGCCTGTGCCAAGACGACGTGGACGCCTGGGGCATCGCCTACGACAGCCCCAGCGTCACCGCTCCCGAGCTCTGTCGCTACCACGCGTGCATCCCCTGCGCTCCCGGCACCGCGCTGCCGCCACCTCTGTTCGCGGGCAAGCGCAGCGCCGGTCGCTATGCGGTCTTCCGCTATCGCGGCCCTGTCGACGAGGTCGCCGACGCGTACCGCAGCATCTATTCGTGTTGGTTTCAGCAGAGCAGCCTGGCCCCCGCCGACTACACACCGCTCGATCACTACGTCGCCGACTTCCCCGAGGGCGGCCAGGTCGAGATGGAGATGTGGCTGCGCGTGCGGCCGCGCCGAGCAGGATAGGAGAACTCTTCGGCAGCCCAAGAGAAGCCCGCGCGCGCGGCGATCCATAACGTCGCGGTCATGAGACACCTCTCGACTCCCAAGCGCATCCTGATCACCGGCGCCTCTCGCGGCATCGGCCTCCTCGCCGCCCAGAAGCTCGCGCGCGCAGGTCACCACGTGATCCTCGCCGCCCGCCACGGCGACGCCCTGAATGCCGCCGCCCACGCCCTCGTCCAGGAGGGCCACGCCGCCACGCCGCTGGTGATGGACGTGAGCGACGACCGCTCCGTCGCGCGCGGGATCCGAGAGCTCTTGGCCCAGGGCCCGTGCGACGTCGTGGTCAACAACGCCGGCAGCTGCACGCAGCGCGAGTTCCTGCACCAAGACCCCGCCGTCACGCGCGCCGAGATGGAGCTCAACTATGGCGGCGCCGTGCGCGTCACCCGCGCGCTCTTGCCCTCCTTCGTCGAGCGGCGCGCCGGCGTCGTCGTCAACGTCTCCTCGCTGCTCGGCAGCATCGCCTCGCCCACCACCGCGTCGTACTGCGCCAGCAAGGCGGCGCTCGAGGCCTGGTCGTTCGCGCTCCGCGCCGAGCTCGCGCGCTTCCACATCGCCGTCAGCGTGTTCGTCTCGCCCCACACCGACACCGACATGGGCCGCGCCGTCCGCTTCGATGGCGTGTACAGCCTGCCCGTCGACTACACCGCGCGCGAGCTCGTCCGCGCCATCGACCGCGCCCCGCGCAAGTACGTCGCCAGCCCGGTCTACCGCTGGCTGCTGCGACTGGGTCGCTGGTTCCCGAGCTTCATGGAGGCCCAGGTCGGAGCCGGCACACGCAAGCTCTGGCTGCCCCCGCCCAGCGCTTCTGCGTGATCGATTCCGGCACCGCGTGGCGCGCCATTTCCTCACCGTGCTCGTCGCCATCGCATCGTTCCTCCTGATCCGACGCGCGAGCGCGTTCGTCGCGCAGCTACCGGAGAGAAATCGGGTGCCCGCGGTCATCCGTTATGATAGACGATCGTCCACTATTGCGAACGCGAGAGGTTCGCAGAAGCGAGGACCATGTCGAGCCAACCCGTGACAGACGAGCTCCTGAAGAACAACCGCGAGTACGCCGCCGGCCGCGGCACTCACAAGCCGCAGCATCCCGGCAAGCAGCCCATTCGCCCAGCCCGACGAGTCGCCGTGGTCGCCTGCATGGACGCGCGCCTCGCGGTGGAAGACCTGCTCGGTCTCCAAACGGGGGAGGCGCACATCATCCGCAACGCGGGCGGGGTCGTGGCAGACGACACGATTCGCTCGCTCGTCATCTCGCACCACCTCTTGGATACCCGCGAGATCGTGCTCGTGCACCACACCCGATGCGGCATGCTCGCGTTCACGGATGACCTCCTGAAGGCGGGGCTCGAGGGAGATCCGGCAGCGGCGTCTTTGCTCTCGAAGGCGACGGGTCGTGAGTTCGTGCCGACAAACACCTCGTCGAGCTCGCCGGCTTCGTTCCACGCGTTCCGTGGCCCCCTCGAAGCGCTCGATCACGAGCATCGCCCTGCCGCGCACGAGCGGCTCGAATGGGACGTGCGGCGCGGCATCTCCGCCATCTTGGAGCACCCGTGGATCCCGACCTCGGGGCCCGATGCGGTGACGGTGCGCGGCTTCATCTACGACGTGGACACGGCGCTCCTGTCGGAGGTCAGCTACCCGGGCGCGACCGGATCGATCGGGTAGCTGTTCGCTATCGGGGGGGCTCACCGAGCGCCAAGACATGCGCCGGTCGTTCCTTGCGCTGGCCGCGATCCGGTGAAGAGGTGACCGAGATCGGTCGGCGCTGGCACCCGCAAGCTCTGGCTGCCCCCGCCCAGCGTTTCTGCGTGATCGATTCCGGCACCGCGTACTCTACCGGCACAGGTGACCCCTTGAATCGACCCCCGACCTGGCTCCTTGCGTTCGCCCTCGCCTTCGCCGCGGCCGCCTGCGGCAGCACCAGCCACCCCGAGACCTCCTCGGCCAGCGCCACGCCCGCCGCCCCCGCGCCGCCCGCCGCCAGCGCGTCCGGCACCGGCGCGGCTGGCGCCAGCGCCAGCACGCCCCAGGTCGACTTCGAGGTCCAAGACGTCAGCGTCAAGGGCGCCCTCGAGCTGTTCACCAAGCGCACCGGCCAGGCCGTGCAGATCGGGCCGCTCGATCTGCCCAACGCCATGTGCAAGAAGGTCAGCCTCCGCCTAAAGGCCGCCAGCGCCAGCGAGATCCTCGACGCGTTCGACGCCGCCCTCGACGGATCCCCCCTCCGCCTCGAGCGCGCCCAGCCGGGCCAGGGAACCCACCAGCTCAAGAGCCGAGGCAAACCCGCCTGGGCCAGCTGCGGCATCGACCCCGCCATCTGGGCCGGCTGGATCACCCCCGGCATCAAGCTCGTCGAGCCCCAGCGCTTCGAGATCACCCAGGCCTCGTTCGCGCTCATCGCCACCCAGTTCCCCAACCTGCGCTTCTCGTTCCAGCGCCCCATCGACGGCGGCCTCGTCATCACCGACACCCACCCCCAAAGCCTCCCCGCCATGCTCGGCATCCTCGAGAACGATCGCCTCACCAGCGTCCAAGGCATCGACGCCGGCCGCAATGGCGACCTCGACAAGCAGATCCACAAGCTCGCCGAGCTCAAGGTCGGCGACACCCTCGAGATCGCCCTCGTCCGCGACAAGAAGCCGCTCAAGCTCACGTACCGCATCGTGCCCTGAGCGGGGTGGCGGGGCTGGAAGGGGGTGGCGGAGGGGATAGCGGTGGAGGTGGCTCGGGCTAGCGCTGCGCGCTACGCCCTCGACCGCGCCGCGCTTGCGCTGCGCGCTACACGCGGCCTCCCGGGCGCATGCGAGCCGACCAAACCGACGGAATCATTGGGCCCAGCCCGCGCCACCAAAAGGGTTCGTCGGCCGCCTGGGTTGTTCGCGTGGCGGGACAATGGTAGTTTGGCGGACTCACGGTTGTGGCAGATCTGGTACCCATATGGTCAGTGAAGGCCTCGATTGTTGAGGACCGCGCGTTCGGGCCACTGGTGTCGAGCAGCCGCTAAGCGCCCCCGAAGACGTGAAGGGCCTATCAGTCAGGTCAGGTCCAGCTCTCGACCTCGAGCCCGGGCACGCGAACCATGTGACGGACGTTCGCGGTCACGAGAATCGCGCCGTGCACCACTGCGTGAGCGGCAATCGCCACATCGAGGTCTTCAATCCGCGTGCCCCGCCGTTCCAGCGTCGACTTGATCTCGCCGAACGCTTCGCTCACAGCATCGGTCCAATCGACCCGCGCGAGCACGGTCTTGATCGACTCGAGACGCACGCGAAGCGCATCCTTCCTCTTGGATCGGGCCAGCCTGGCGATGCCATACGCAAGCTCGGCGATGACCGGCTGGGGCACAAGGACGTCACTCTTCGACGCCGCCTGCAGGCGTGCGACGGCCCTCGCGTCGCCGGTCATGATCGCAGACACCGTGTTGGTATCGAGGACGTAGCTCACAGCTTCGGCGGCCCCTTGGACGAGCGATTCTTCCTGATGTGCTCGAGCATCTCGGCGGCTGCCTCGCGCGTGGCATCGTCGGTCTCCAAGAACTGCTCGAAGAACCCCGGAGGCCACTCCGTTGTATCCGAGAGCTCGCGCTCGAGCGCCTTCACAATCAGTCGGTTCCGGCTGATCTTCAGGGCCCTCGCTCGGCGGTCGACCGCGTCGAGCAGCGGCTTGGGTAGATGGACGCTCGTTGCCATGACTATATCGACGAGTATATTTGGCGCCGATCCTTCGTCAAGCCTCACCCTTGCCGACACGGTTCCCACCTTCGGCGCCGCAATCACAAAGCCGCGCAAGCGCGTCTGCTTCCGTCACTCCGGCGTCATCGAGACCGGAATCACGATCGTGGCCAAGCCGCCCTCGGGTGGAGAGAACTGCGCGCTCGCGACGCGTGCCGCGACGCAGTTGACGACGGTCGTGGAGAGCGTGCTGCCTTCGGACGGCGTGACGCCGAGGACCTCTCCGTTCTTGCCGATCTTCGCGGTGATGCGGACCGTTCCCTTCATGGTCGGATCGTCTGGCAAGCCCCGCATGAAGCAACGGCGGAAGCCCGCTGCCATACCGGCGACCACAGCGCCCGCGTTGGCCACCGTGCCGCCCGCGACGCTGGCCTCGCCCACGGCGACCCTGCCCGCGGGAGGCGCGCGGACGGCCTCTCGCGCAGAGTCGACCGCGGCGACGGCGGTCGGTTCGAGAGAAGGCCGGAGCGGCTCGAGCGCGTCGAGGGCGGCTCGCCGGAGCTCGCGCGACGCCTCCTTTTCCTGCACGAGCTCGACGAGGTAGGCGCTGATCTCGGGCCCGCCGATCTTGGCGGCGGACTTCAAGAGCCTGACTACCTCCTCCTCCTGGAGCTGCTGGACCTGCCGGGCCAGCTGCTCGGGCGTCGGCGCCAGCTGGGAGAGCGCGTTCGCTTTCTCGACCAGCGGGCGGAGCTCCTCGCGGTAGGCCGGCTCGCGCATGGCTCGCAGGCGCTTGACGAGCATCGGAGCCGCAGCGCGCTTGGTCGCCTCGTCGCCTCCCTCCGCGATCTCGGTCGCGCCATCGTGCACCTCGGTACGGCTCCCCTCGAGCTTGGCGAGCGCCCCGCTGGCGGTCGCCGAGGGGGCGGCCGATGTCGAGGGCGCCGCGGCGGCGGTCTCCGAGGGTCTCGGATCGCTCGCGTCTGGCTTCGACTGACACGCGACCCACGTCCCGAAGAACGCGAGCGCCGTGATGCTCCTGAACGCTCGGCTCCCTCTCATCATGCGCGGAGGATAGCCTCGAGCCGATCCCTTTTCGCTGCCGATCACCCAGCTGCCAGTCAGGCTCCACGTGGCGTGGAAAACGCGCGCCGTGGGTCCAAGGGCGGAGCAGCTACGCTCCGACGGAAGCCGCACGAGCCATGGCCCATCCG
>CAZXMG010000132.1:0-15746 GCA_964641275.1 uncultured Polyangiaceae bacterium | reverse complement strand
CGGCTCACGATAGAGCCTGAGACAACGGCGGTGGGATAGCGCGAGAGACAACAGTAGAACGAACGTCTACGTCGCGCGGTGTGTCGCCGTGAAACGGTCCTGGCCCGATGCCGTCATGCGTGCGGAGCGGCGGTCGCTGTCGCGGCAGCGTCCGCGGTGGAGCGTTCACATCGCACTCTCGGAAGGGCGGAGCTCCATGGATCACGGCTCGTGCCGCGCCCGGAGCTTTTGCTTCGCCAGTCGAACTGCAGCGGCGCAGGGCGTGACAACGTCTCGTTCGGCGAGCTGGAGCGTGGCGCGCAGCAGCTCAGCCACACGCTCGGTCTCCTTCAACACTCGGTGATCGTCGATCGAATCGTCAGCCTCGTAGGACGCTGCGATCACTCCACCGGCATTGAGGACGAAGTCGGGCAGCAGCAGGATGGCCCGCGACGCAAGCTCAGCGGCGTACCGCGCGTCGGCGAGCTGGTTGTTCGCCGAGCCGGCCACAATTGTGCATTTCAATCGGGGTACCGTGGTGCCCTCAAGCACTGCGCCGGGCGCACAAGGTGCAAACACATCGACCTCCTGATCGTAGATCGCGTCGACTGAGATCTCGGTCGCACCGGTCTCCGCGACCACGCGCGCTACCGAGCGCTCGTCCAAGTCGGCAACGACGGGGTTCGCACCAGCTTCAGCGAGAAGACGGCAGAGGCGGCGCCCGACGCTCCCCAGCCCCTGCACGGCGACCCTGACGCCGGCGAGGCGGGAGCGACGGAGCCGGGGCATGACGGCGGCCTGCAGACCGACATACACGCCATGAGCGGTCGCGAGCGCGGCGTCGGCTCGTTTCCCAACGACGAACCGCGTTTGAGTTGCGACCACCTGTATCTCCGCCGCGGTCAAGCCGACGTCTTCACCGATGATGTAGCGACCGCCCATGCGTTCGACCACCTGTCCGAGCGCTTGCAATAGGCCGTCGGTCTTGTCCGTGCGTGGGTCGCCGATAACGACACACCTCGCGCCGCCCGCCGGAACGTCGCACAGCGCGAGCTTGTACGACATGGCAGCCGACAGGCAGCCAAGGGGAGTGGCCGCGCCAGACACAATCAGCATGTGGCGCACCGAGCCACGGCGCAGAACGCCACAGCGCCGACGCCCGCCCGTCTGTCGCACGAGTCTGCTGTGGCCGGGCGCCAGCGGCGGGGTGGACCACTCCTCGGACGGATCGACGCCGTGCAATCGTAGCGCCGCGGGATGCTCGCAGTCTCAGGATCAGCTGACGCGCAACGCGCGCGACGATCCGAGTCCCCTGCTGCCCAGGGCGCAGATTATGCGCAAGTGGTGCACCCGTTGCGGGTGGAACCCGATCGGGGTCCCGCGCCTGCGCGATGCGACCAGGATGGACCTGGCCCGAGGGTTGCTGGCCACCAGCAGATGCCCCTCGCCCTGCGACTCTGGATCTGCTTCACGCCGCTGGCGCTGGCCTGCGCGTGTGACCTCGAAACCACCACGGCTGACGGCGGAGGGACGGACGGCGGGGGCGCTGCGCCCGTGTCCTGCTCCCCACCGGGGGACGAGTGCATGTCGGACGTCCCCTGCTGCAGCCATCACTATTGCGTTGACCATGTCTGCCAAGCCGTGTGCGGTCAGGCATACTCGGCGTGCTTCTCGAATCTCGACTGCTGCGGCGGCATGTTATGCACCGCGAACATTTGCCAGTGACCTCGACCGGCGGCAGCGATCGTTCTCCAGTGCTCAGCGACAATCACTCGCGGCGTGCGAGAGGCGCATTCGAGCTCCTCTCGCGCGTCGCTGGCGCCGGCGACTCTGATTCGCGCCTCGATGCGGCGGAGCCGAACGCGATCCGCGCGCGGCCCCGCCGTCCTGGAGCGCCGAGCAGGAGGCCGACTCCTCGCCGCTCGCGCTTTCCGCAACAGTCACCCACGCGAGCTCATCGGGGCTTCGATCCCATGAAGCTCACAGGCAATCGTGGAGACCGCTCTCCGAGTCGAGCTTGCAGTGGGCGCCGGCCGCGGCGCAATCGACGACGTAGATCTCTCCGTCCTCACACCAGGAGAGAACCTCACCCTCACAGAGGCCGTGATAGGTAACGTCGCCGCAGGCGGCTTCGTCTTGCTGCGTGCCGAGACACGCGTAGTAGCCGTCGGCATCGCTGAAGCCGCATGTGCCGCCCACGTCGGAGCAGTCCGTGCTCTGCAATCCGCTCTCGCACCAGATCACGGTGTTGCCTTCGCACGCGCCCTCGTAGGTGACCGTCCCGCAACCATTCTCGCTATCGTTCGACTCGTAAGAAGCGCCTAGCTCGTGGCCCGGCGTGTGCTCGCGGAGCGCCCACCAGAGGTACTCGACCGGGTCTTCCACTTGCAACGCCTCGATCAGCAGATGCTGCGCCATCTCGACGCGATCGTGCGCGTCCGCGAACTTCATCAGGCCCTTGCTGAGCAGACCACCCGACCATTTCTCGAACTGATGGACCTTGTCGATGCCGGCGATCCCCAAACGCTGCGCGTACGGCAAATCGGTGGGCTCGGTGAGCTCGAAGTCCTCGGGCCGCACGACACGCTGAGGAAGCAGCATCGCATTGATCGTCCCGACTGCTGCCTCGTTCGTCGGGAAGTTGATGATCGCGATGAGATCGACGAGCGTGTAGCCCCAGCTCTCTGCGAACTCTCGCTCGCCGCTGGGGAGCTTTGCGAAGTTCTTCTCGGCCTTCGGCAGCCCGGCGTGAACCGAGGCTACGTGGAACGTCCACATCAGCTTCTGGAGGTGCTCGCGTGTCTCGTGCGCGCTGCCCTGCGCGCCGGGCTGCTCCCGAGCCAAGTCGATGGCGTCGTACAGGTCGACGATCTTCGACGCGACCTCGCTCGGTACCACCGGTGCGCCCTCGACCACGACGTTCGAGAATTCGCCTCGCACCTGCTGCAACGCCAGCAACTGCCACACTGACAGGGTGTAGTTCACGTCACCCCACCACGAGTCGATCCGGCCGGTCGAGGGATCGGGAGCTGCCCGGCCCGAGCTGAGCTGCCACTCCGTTTGGAGGCGGATGCCATCTCGTGCGTCAGCCACGCCCGCCGGGTATGGATGCGCCGCTTGAAGCAGCTCGATGACCTTCAGGCGATCCTCGTAGCGCTCCGAGGGGCGGAGGATGATCGCGAGGCTCTGCTCGTACTCGTCACTCGACTCGTCCGGGGCGCCGCCTGGCGCACAAGCGGAGACGAGCACCAGGGCAGCACACAGGGTCAAAGAGCGCATGCGTGGCGCCCCATGCGCGTGTCGTGCCATGTGCGATAGACTCCCGCTTGAGCCGCTTTTCGCCGGGAATTGTCCGTGTAACGCGCTCAGTCACGGATCGGCACCGAGTCGGCGTGGATCGCCGCTCATCCAGCCGGGCCTTGTTGCAAGGCGCGAGCAAACGGCCAGCGAAGCTGCGCGAGGAAGCCGGGGGGGACCTGCTCGTCGTCCATTCCGACGTCGTCCGGCGCATCTTCCGATTTTCTCAGCGCGGTCCTGAAGGCGTAGTCCCAGAGTGACAGCAGCGCGCCGTAGTTGCCCTGCACGGCTTGCCACTTTCGCTGGTGGTGCCAGCGGTGGAGCTCCGCGACGGCGAACACGTAGCGCAGGGGCCCGCCGCGGTAGTCGATGTTGGCGTGCTGCCAAATGAGGTGCAGCGTGATGGTCGCGATCGCAGCCGCGTACAGCACCGGAGATGCGCCCAGCACGAGCAGCACCAGGAGACCGGGCGCGCCTTCGAGAAGCTCATGCAAGAAGTGCCGGCGCTGACCATTCAGCCAATAGAGGCGGGTCGAGCTGTGGTGAATCGCGTGCAGCCGCCAGAGCGCGCCGACTCCGTGGCTCGCCCGGTGTACGACGTACAGTCCGAAGTCGATCGATGCCGTGGCAAGGAAAAATTGTGCGACGAAGGGCCACTTGCCCGGCCAAAGGTCCAGCGCCGGCCCCATCCAGCCCCGAGCAAACGTGAACGCGCCTATCGAGAGCTGGCTCACCGCGACGTTTGCCGCGAGGTGCGCCGAGTCGGTTCTGAGGTCTCCGTGATCGCGCTGCCATGCTCGTGTGTGCGGCCACCATCGCTCGAGCGCTGCAACGATAGCGGCCGATGCGATCAGCACGGCCGGTCCTAGCTCGGCGTAGCTGACGCCTTTCACCAACCCCCATACGATGGCTGTAGCCCCGCCGAAAAAGAACACCGGATAGAGCGCATGGCGCAGGATCGCTCGCATTGCGGCAAGGATGCGTCGGCGGCGGCTCGCCGTCTTGAACGAAGCGGCTACCGGTCGTGGTCGCGAACGAAGCGGACGTCAGCCAGGGCCACAGAGGGAGCAATCCCGAACATGCGACGGAAGATCCGGCTGAGATGGGCGGCGTCGGCGAACCCCGCGTCATGGGCCGCCCGTGTCAGGGAGCGCCGCGTGACCAGAGAATCGAGCGCGGCCTGGAGCCGCAGCCACAAGATGTAGCTCCGGAAGGGCATGCCAACGGACTCAGAGAACACGTGCGTGAAGCGGCTGACGGACACACCAAGCATCGAAGCGAACGCCGCGGTGGTGACGGGGCGTGCAACGTCCTGGCGGATTGCTCGGATGACGTGATCGACACGCCGATCGTGCCGCCGGCGGCTCGTGGGATCGCCGCCCCGGATCGAGGCCACGAGCTGGCTCGCTGTCGCCCGCGCAGTCGCCACTGTCCACCGTGTGGCGCCCTGGAAGGACGGCGACGCTCCGCGAGGCAGCGCGCGCGGTCCTTGGCCGATGGAAGCGACCAGAGCCGACCCTCGCGGATCGAGATAGAGCGACGCAAGGCACGCGCTACCCGCTCTCTGTCGATGCCGGCAGAGGGCGGGTATGAGCACGGAATCGGCAAGGGGAGCATGACCCGGGAATTGGAAGCGCGCGGCCCCCTGGATCGCGATGGTTATCTGATGCGCGTGATGGGCATGTTCGTCGGTATCCTGTCCCGGACCGACATACAGCAGCCCGCCCGCCCACATGAAAATTGCCGGCTGCTCGATCATGCTGCGAACGTCATTGGGTCGGCACGCGACGGGTTGCAGGCTCAGGATGCAGCCGCTCCGCGCGCGAGAGGATTTCGCGCGCAGTTACAGCGTCGTCCGAGCGGATCGTGACCGCGAAGCCATCCCCCGTCGACGTCACGCGTGCCTGGGCCCCGTTTGGCACCAGCGGACAGCTCGGCATCTCGCGTGCGGGGTGGCCAAGCGCGGCGTTGCGGGCGAGGTGGCAGTCGACGACTCGTTGAAGCCACTCGGCAGTCATTCCGGGGACTGCACGGAAGGTGACGACTGCCCCAGCCGTTCGCTGCGAGACCGCCTTGCCCGTGCCCGTGGGCTCCGTGAGAGGCTCGACCCGCGCGATATCCTCGACATGGTCGAACGGGCTCACGTCTCGATCGTCGGGACTCATGCCGACGCAGGCGCGCGCCTCGGCGTCCCGAAGCGCTGCAGAAGCCGCGCGATGATCGGCCGCATGGCGCCGGTGCTCCTCCGCCATGCGGAGATGCTCGGCCGTTGGGTTCGAGAAGGAGGTCCAGCAAGTGTCGGCACCGACTGCCGGCCCCCGCTGGCCTCCTCTCAGCGAACAGCGCGTCCGCTCGACGATGGCTGTCGCGTCGTACTGCGCTCCGTGGGCACTTGCCGTGACCGCGTGAAGCTGGCCCTCGCGCTCATGCTGCGCTGCGCTCATGTCGTGCGGTCGAGCGCCTGGCGCGGTCGAGGCGCACGCCGCCGCGACGAGGCCGAGAATGGGTGTGCACCAGATTAATATTGATCCAACCATGATTGTTACCTCTCCGCTTCGTCGCTGCGCGCGAAGCCGAACGCTGTGTCACGATCTGATCCCGTAGCGATCGGCCTCGGTCGTGCGCGTTCGTCGCCTCGACCTCGCCGGTTATCGGCCTCAACCGCGCAGCGGCTCGTCCTCCACACCGCGGTTCTCATGCCTGCATCCGGCAGCGTCATCGGGTTCCGAGGGCGCTTGCCACCCGCCCCTCGCTCCGGCGCCGTTGCACAGCCTTGGCGACCTCCACCGCAGGAACGATTCCCGAGCTCAGGATCACGAGGTAGAGCCAATCCGACCACGAGAGCGGAAAGGTGGCGAAAATGGGCTGGAGGGCAGGAACCATTACAGCCGTGAAGTGGATCATCGCGGACATCGCGCAAGCCGGGGCGAGGAATCGAAGCGAGATCGGGCCGCTAACGATCGATGCGGAGGGGGAACGACAGCTCCACGCGTGCAAGAGCGGCGCGAGCGCCAGCACGGAGAACGCCAGCGCCCGGTGGCCCTCAGGGTGGAGCCCGTGGCCAGGAGGCGGCAGTGCGTACATCCACAAAGCCATCGCGGCCATCACACATCCAACGAAGGCGACACCGATATAGTCGGCCCTTCGGAGGAGCGGCTCGTCGGCCCGCCTCGGTGGCTCCAGCATTTGTCTTGGGTCGGGCGAGTCCAGCCCCAGCGCGAGCGCGGGGAGACCGTTCGTAACCAAATTGATCCAGAGGATCATCAGTGGCGTCAGCGTAAGCCAGTGCGAGCTGGAGGAAACGGCGAACACCGTCAGCGCCAGGCCCGCGTTGGACGACAGCAGAAAGAAGATGAACTTCTGGATGTTGCGGTAGATCGAGCGCCCCTGCGCGATCGCCGACACGAGAGTCGCAAAGTTGTCATCGGTGAGCACAATATCGGCCGCTTGGCGCGCCACATCGGTACCGGACTTTCCCATGGCGACACCAATGTGCGCCTCCCGCAGCGCAGGCGCGTCATTCACCCCGTCGCCGGTCATCGCAACGATGGCGCCGCCGGCTTTCAGGGCGCGGACGATCTTGAGCTTCTGCTCCGGCGTGGTGCGCGCGAAGACGGCAACGTGCGCGAGACGCGACTGCAGCTCCGTGGGATCGACCGCGTCGAGCTCTGCTCCGGTCATGACCATCTCGCGCTCCCCGATAATGTTGAGCTCACGCGCAACAGCGCCAGCAGTGGTCGGGTGATCTCCTGTGATCATGATGGTTCGCACACCAGCCGCGCGACACGCGGCCACGGCTTCGGCGACGCCGCTACGAGGTGGGTCCATCATGCCCACCAAGCCCAGGAACACCAGGTCCCGCTCGGGGTCGCCGACGTCCGGCTGCTCGCGTCGAGCAATGGCCAGCGTGCGCAGCGCACGCTTACTCATGCGTTCCGCGGCCTCGAGAATGGCCGCGCGGTCGCCTGGCGCGAGCGGGCGGACCGAGCCGCCGACGCGGAGACTTGCGCAGAGGCGAAGCACGACCTCGACGCTGCCCTTGACATGCGCCGTCGCTACTCCACTGCCATCCCTCGTCACCACGGTCATGCGCTTGCGATCGGCCTCGAAGGGGAGCTCGACGACTGGCGAGTGTTGCGCGCGTGCCTGCTCCGGCGAGAGGCCACCCTTGTGCGCGAGGACTAGCAGCGCGCCCTCGGTCGGATCGCCGATCACTTTCCACGTTCGAGTGTCCTCGTCCTCACGAAGCGTTGCGCCGTTGCACAGCGTCGCGCTCAGCAACAGCTCCTGAAGCGCCTCCTCGATCGTGCCGCGCTCGCGCAGGATGGATCCGCGTGGGTCGTAGCCCTCCCCGGTTACGTCAGCCTCGACGCCCGCGCACCAGATACGTCGCACCGTCATCTGGTTTTGGGTGAGCGTCCCTGTCTTGTCGGTGCAGATCACGTTGGCCGTCCCGAGCGTCTCGACGGCGGGGAGGCGCCGGACCACCGCTCCGCGCTCGGCCATTCGTTGCATGCCCAAGCCCAACGTGATGGTCGTGATCGCGGGCAGGCCTTCGGGGATGATTGCGACCGCGAGGCTCACGCCCTGGAGCAGGAGTTGCGGCCAGGGCTGGTCTCCACGCGCCATGCCCAGGAGAACCAGCGCCACGCTCACCCCAAGACATGCGTAGAGGATCCGCTCGTCGAACGCCGCGAGCCGGTGCTCGAGCGGGGTCGGCACACGCTCGATCTGAGCCAAGAGCCCGCCTATTCGCCCGAGCTCCGTGGACGACGCGGTGCCGACCACCACCGCTCGCGCCTTGCCGCGCGTCACCGTGGTGCCGAGGTGAACTACGGTACGACGGTCAGCGAGCGCGGCTTCTCGGCCGACCACGGCGAGGGCTTGCTTGCTTACGGCTTGGCTCTCGCCAGTCAGTGCAGCTTCCTCGACCTCGAGATCCGTGGACGCAACCAAGCGGGCGTCCGCGGGTACCGCATCCCCGGCTTCGAGCTCGAGAATGTCGCCGGGGACCAGCTCGGCGGCATCGACCTCCACGATTTCACCGCTCCGACGCGCGCGAGCGCGGATTGTCACCATCTTCTGCAGAGCGTCGAGTGCGGCCTCTGCGCGCCCTTCTTGGACGAATCCAAGCAGCGCGTTCAGGATGACGATCACGATGATCGCGAGGGCGTTGCCGTAGCGAGCAAGAAACGAGCTGGTCTGAGTGGAGCCGACCCAGACCGCGACAATGGCAGACACGAGCAGCGTGAGGACGAGCGGGTTCTTGAGCTGCCGAAGAAGCCTGGCCCAAGCACTCTCGCGCGGGGCGTCAGGCAGCCGGTTCCGTCCATATTGCTGGAGGCGAGCGGCGACCTGCTCGCGATCGAGCCCGCGCTCGACCTGGACTCCGAGCTCGCGCAGAACATCACTTGCAGCTCGGGCATGTGCCGATTCAATCATGTGCGCCTCGTGGACCATTCTGTCGGTGTGCAAACCATATGCCTTGCGGCCAGGTCAATGGCGGTTCGGCGTTACGGCAGCAGCGCACGCACTCGGTGCACGCCGCCGCGGCAGCAGAGACCGCTAGCGGGGCACCCGTCGTGATCGCAGGAGAAGCGAAAGTCGATGTGGGAGCTTCGATCGAGCGAGCCGACGGATAGCTCGTATCTGCGCACTCCCGCCGCAGCACCGCCAGCGGCCACCAGTCGCCGGCTCTGCTCAGCGCCATCGAGCCACCAGGTGAGGGTCCCCGGACAGTTCGTGCGGACCACGAGCAGGTCCCCGGGTGACAGCTCATCGATGGGGCGCGTGAAGCTCCACACGGCTGATCGCGGGACGATATGCTGCCGGACGGCCGTCGGCGGTATTCTTCGCGAGAGGGTCATGGCGTTCGCCAGGTGCATCCGGAAAAGATCGTCGAACTCCTGATCCGTGCCTGATTCCTGATCATCGCCAAACCACCAGAACCAGTCGCTGCCCTCTGCCGCGTAGATCGATCGCATCGCCTCCGGCGTGGGTGAAGCGCAATCAAGCTCCGCGCGGACCAGGCCGAGCAGGTCCCACGCGCGGTTCTCCTCGGGCTCGCCGATCCATGTGCCGAGGTCGGCGCCCGCTGCAGAGCCAGGCTCATCGATCCACGAGCCTGGGTAGAGGCGGTCGAGTGCGGGGATGGACTGCGCGCGCTCGGCGAGGTGATGTGAGAAGGTGACCGCTTCGAGGTCGGCACGGCCAGTGATGGCCGCGTAAAGGGCCCGCAGGAACGGCCGACCGTCGTCGTGGTACGAACCCCATGCGTTCTCGCCATCGAGCACGATGGTGAGCAGCGGCGGCTCGCTTCCGGGGGTGCCACCATAGCGCGCGACGCAGCGGTCTACGAACGCCCGCGCGGCAGCCTCCGGATCAACCGCCCGATGGAGGTCGAATCCGATTTCGTTCGACGGCCCGGCGGCGCGGAAGAAGACCGCGATGCTCGACGACCCCGCGAGCGCTCGATAGGGCGTGGACACGACCGCGGGGTCGTCAACACGGTAGCCATACTCCCCGGAGCGCGCGAGCACGCCCTCGTCGGCCAACATCCACGCGAAGCCGCAGCTCGCGAGCAACGGGATGACTTCCTCGGAGACCGCCGCCTCGGCTGGCCAGACGCCACGCGGAGCGACCCCGAAGCGCCTCTCGTAGTCAACCACAGCAAGCTCGACCTGCGCACGGGCATCATCGGGCCGCTGGAATCGTCGCGGGTGGCTCGTACCCGGCCTGTCGATGGTCGCGCGGTTGGTATCGAGGAGCAGGGGCAAGATCGGGTGGCAGAGCGGTGTTGTCGTGACCTCGATGATCCCGCGCTCTTGCAGCGCCCGGTGCAGCGGCACGATGCCGCGGAGAACCTTCCACTGCTCGTCCACCATCGCCCGCACGTCGGCGTCGCCGAAATCATGACCCTGCTCGACGAAGCGCACGACGTCCACAACCTCGCCGGTCTGAAGCTCGACGCGGCCACGTCGGAACTCGCAAGCGAACCAGGCGAGGTTGAACCACATCTGGAGATCGCGGAGATCGCGCGCTTCGAAGTGCGCACCGGCAGCCCTCATCTCCAGGAGCTCCCGGTAGCGAGCGTGAACGAAGATCTGATGATGCCAGTCTGCTTCGAAGAAGGACGACAGGACCTCTTCGCGCTCGTCGCCAGAGAGATCCTCGGCGCGCCTCAGCGTGAGATCGAGGGCTCGATCCGTCGCGCCGCGATCCAGGTAGTCATCGATCTGCGCGAGCAAGACCGGCGTCAGGTTGATCGTCGCCCGCATGCCCGGGTGCTCGGCGACCAGGGCCGCCATGCCGTAGTAGTCGCGCAAGGCGTGCAGGCGCACCCAGGGCTTGCGAATACTCCCTCGCGGTTCCACCTGGGCCAGATCGCGGTAGAGCGGCTGGTGCTGGTGCCAGAGCAGCGCGAGCCGCAGCCTCACGTCCGACATCGCGGCACTCCCGACGGCTGGGCAGCGGCGCACGCGGCGCGCTCGATCTCGTCGCAGAGCGCGAGCGCGAGCGCCTCCGCTACACGAAGTGCAGACCGCGCTTCCGGCCGAGTCGTCTGGCCCGCCGCAGCCTCGAGCAGCCTCGCGATCCGACTTGCATCCGCTACGAGCTCATCCATGCGCGTCTCCGTTCGTTGCAATCCAGCCTCGCCCACCCGCAAGCAAGCGGGATGCCCCGGGGCGCACCCCAGCTCGGTCGCGCCGGACCGCCGGGACCACTCCTGACGGCGAGCTGCAGGCGCAGATCCTGCGCAACTCACGCAGTCGTTGCGTAGTCGGCACGGGCAGATGCATGCCCGCTGGGCGCGGGCACCGGCAGTCCCGGCGCAGCGCGGCCGCCTGGAGCCGAACACAGTGCTGGTCACGCCCCCTGCGGAGGGGCGGTCATCGCGAGCTGCGGAACGACATGCTGGCGGCAGCATTCCGGGAGCTCGCCCCGCAGCACCTCGAGGGCTGCGCTCGCTTTGCGCAGGAAATCTGGCTCTGCATCGACGATGAAGCGCCGTGGATGGGTCTCCCATGCGCGGAGGATCCGGTCATCGATCGCAGCTGCCTCCAGCGCGGACTCGACGCGCAAGGGGTTCTCGTGGTTGTATCCGCGGTCGTCCGCAGGCGTTCGCAGGTGGATGACCGCGCGGTATCGGCGAAGCTGTTGCTCGAGCGTTGTGCCGACCTCCGCCCAGAAATCTCCCGGACCCGGCCAGTAGGCGACCCCGTCGACGGTGCCGCGATCACAGAGCACGATCGCTCCATCGTCAGCGTCGGCCGCGATCTCGAGCTCGCGCTGCACGTAGAACATCGCGCGCTGCGCCGCGCAGCGCAGCGCAGGGGGAGGCCAAGCCCGCGCGGGAAACCGCCGCCGAACACGATGCCAGCGGCTTCGGGCAGCACCTTCACGTGATGACAGAAGGATTGGCGGATCAGGGCGAGGACTGCGGTCTTGCCGGCGCCGGGGCCACCGGTGAGAACGATACGTCGATGCTCGTGCGCGGCAGTGCAGGGGCAGTCCTTCATCGTCGACCTCCCTCTCGTAGCGCCCTTGCTCGCTCCAGAATCTCCCACGCAGCATCGGTGTCGGGCGCTGTTATGCCAACCGAGAGCCGGTCCCGCGAGCTGCTCGCGATCGCCGTTGCGCCCTCCACCGCCAGCGGGTCGAACTGCACCCCCGGGTTGTCGTGGCCGAGAGCCGCGTTGCGGGCGACCTCGCAGTCCAGCAGGCGCTGGAGCCGCTCGAGGGTCAAGCCCGCAGCGGCACCGAGGGTGAGGCTGGCGCCCAGCAAATCGTCCGCGGTCATCCTTTGCGACGACGGGCTGCGATAGATCGGCTCCACGGACTCGATGTCGTGGCTCCGCGCGAGGAGCGGGATGTCGAGATCGTCGCCTGAAAGGCCTTGGCAAGCGCTGGACTCGGCGTCGCGGAGGGCCTGAGACGCTGCGCGGTGCAGTGCCGCGAATGCGCGGTGCCGCTCGGTCTCGCGTTCGCGCTCGGCGCGGGAGTCGCGGAGCATCGATGAGCAGAACAAGCCGCGGCCCTGCCTGATGCAGCGCCTCCAGTCGAGCGAAGCGGCCCTTCGGGGCCGTTCCTCCTCCGCTGCCGCCCGCTCGTGTACGGCCGCGGCGCTGAGGTGCGCGTCGGCTCCCATTTCGTGCGGGGAGGTTCCCGCGGCGCCACAAGCGCTCAGCGCGATGCAGAGCAGCGGTGGAACGCGCCGATCCAGGTTGTTCGACATCTGAAACCTCCAAGCAAGCCGCAGGCCGTTCCGCGCCGCCCCTCGACGTCGCGAGAACAGTAGGCGCCATTCTCGCTTCGTGCCGTCTTGCGACTGCTCTACCGGATGAGGTCACGGTGTCCGGCGCAATCGTTGCGCGAAGGCGCAGCCCGTGCGCTCGCACACTCCGGCTCCGCGTGCGCAGAAGCGAATCTGGGCGTGGTGAAACGACTACGGCTCTCCGGCAAGCTGCTTGCAGCGCAGCGAGCCACCGAGGCGGCTGCAATCTCGCAGCAGAGCTTCGTCACGAACCTCTTCCGCAGATACACGAAGGACCCCCCGACCATGTCGCTACGCATCCGATTCCTTGGCGCTGCGGACACCGTCACTGGCTCGCGCTATCTCGTCGAAACCGACAGAGCCAGTGTGCTGGTCGACTGCGGGTTGTTCCAGGGCTACAAGCGGCTGAGAGAGAAACTGGGCGACCTTGCCCTTCGACCCATCGTCCCTCGACGCGGTAGTCCTGACCCACGCGCACATCGATCACAGCGGATACCTGCCCGTGCTCTGCCGACAAGGTTTCAAAGGGCGCGTCCACTGCACAAGCGGGACGAGCGATCTGCTGCGCATCCTCCTGCCCGACGCTGGATACCTGCAAGAGGCAGACGCGAGACGGGCCGCCAAGTACGGCTACACGCGGCACGAGCCGGCCGAGCCGCTCTTCACGCGCGAGGACGCCGAACGCTGCCTTCCACAGCTGCGCGCCCACTCGTTCGGTGAGCGCTTCGAGCCTTGCCCCGGCGTCACGGCAAGCTTCACACGCGCGGGTCACATCATCGGCTCTGCCTGCCTCGCGCTCCGTTTCGGCGACAGAACCGTGACCTTTACCGGGGACGTAGGCCGTCCGCACGACCCGATCATGAAGCCACCCGCGCCCCTTGGCCCAACCGATTACCTCGTCATCGAGTCCACGTATGGAGACCGGCGCCATCCTGCAGAGGCAGTGCTCGAGACTCTGGCACGCGTCGTGAGGGAGACCGCGGAGAGGCAAGGCGTCGTCCTCGTCCCGTCGTTCGCGGTCGGGCGCGCCCAGCACCTGCTTCATCTCCTGGGACAGCTGCGCGCAGCGCAACGCATCCCGGATCTGCCCATCTACCTCGACAGCCCCATGTCGGTCGACGCCACGGGAATCTTCTGCAAGCACAAGGACGACCACTACATCTCCGAAGAAGAGTGCAAGGCGATGTGCCACGCAGCGACGTACTCCCGGACTACCGATGACTCCAAGGCGATCGACCGACAAGGGGGCCCCATGGTCATCATCTCCGCCAGCGGAATGGCCACCGGTGGACGCATACTCCACCACCTCCGCCATTTTCTACCCGACGAGAAGAGCACGGTTCTCTTCGTCGGCTATCAAGGGGCCGGAACGCGGGGCCGTGAGCTGGTTGACGGCGCGCGCGAGCTCAAGATTCATGGGCAGTACGTGCAGGTGAAAGCCCGCGTGGTTCGGGTCGAGGGCCTCTCCGCGCATGCCGACTACGCGGAGCTGGTGGAATGGCTCGCACCGGCGAAGCTGTCACCACGCCGCGTCTTCGTGACTCATGGCGAGCCGACGGCCGCCAACGCATTTCGACGGCGCTTGCGTGACGCGTTCGGGTGGAACGTTGTCGTGCCGGAAGACGGCTCGAGCTGGACGCTGGAGTAGCACCGTCTGGGATGGTGGTCGGTGCGGGTTTCCGAGCCAGGGCACGCACGCCGGCCATCTTTCGCGGTCGACGTTTTGATACCCCTGGTGCAATGTTTGGCTTGTGCATCGTTTCAGCCTTTGCATTCTCGCGACCTGGTTGGGGTGCACTGATCCGGGCACGCCGGGGGGCGCAGCCACCCATGGGGGCGCCGGGGGGGGCAGCGCGGAGGGTGGGGGCGGTGCGCTCAGCGCGGGCGCGGACGGTGGCGGGGGCCGCGCCTGCCTCGCCGACATCTCGAGCGACCCTGCGAACTGCGGGCATTGCGGCAGTGCCTGCGCTGCCGGCCTGCTCTGCGAGGCCGGCGCGTGCATCTGCGGGTCATCACAGCCGGTTTCGTTCGTCGAAGACGTCGCGCCGATCTTCGCAGCACGCTGCACCTCTGGCATGTGTCACGCAAATGGAAGTGGGGCTCTCGGGCTCGAATTGGGCGCAGGAAAGGCCTACGACAGCCTCGTGGGAGTTCCGAGCCCACAGTGTCAGGGCGAACGAATGCGCGTCCTGCCGGCAGATGCCGGGGCGAGCTATTTGCTCGACAAGCTGGCGGGAGCACGCCTCTGCTCTGGCAAGCAAATGCCCGGCCCAGGCGGCATGCCGGAGGACGAGGTCCGTCGCGTTGTCGATTGGGTCTGCTCAGGCGCCGCGCGCAACTGAGAGGGCGTGTCTGGCGCAGCTCCAGCCATCGCGAGTGAGTCGACCTGCCTCAAAGGGTGCCTCCCGCCCACGCCTCCCAAACTTTCGCATCGTTGGTGGTCATTTGGTTCCCCGCCGCCCATCGAGCCGCCAGTCCGGGCTCTCCCTCGCTGATCTTGGTCGCATCGGTGTCCGTTGCGGTTAGGACCAACGTCCCGTTCTTGTACCCGCGCAGCTCGAACCCTTCGGCCTCGATGCGCAGCGTATCGCCGGGTCCGGGCGGCGTGACGAGGGTCGCTGGTACCTCGGCGATCACCCGCGTCTGCGCTGACGGCACGCCGTCGTACTTGAAGGCCCAGTTCCCGAACCCCGGTTGCCCGGGGTCGCCGTTGTAGTGAAAGCCGTAGCGAGCCCCGTCCGAGGCTCGCCATCGCACGTACACTTGGTGGATCCAGTCGAGGTTCACGTCGACCGGGATGGTCCCCTCGCAGAATTGGTCCGCTGCGAAGCTATCGCCGCGCCAGTTCACGAGAAAGAAGCCCTGCGGGCCTGGTCCCATTCCAAGATCGCTACCGTCGATGATCTTCACCTGATCGTTGGGTGGCGGCGGAAAAATGACGACCCAATCGCCGCTCAATTGGGACCTTTCGAAGTCGTCCGCCGCCGAGCTGGCAAGGCTCCCACCCGAGCCGCCCGCCACCGCCCCAGCACCGTCACCTGCGCCCCCACTGTTGGTGCTTGCGCCGGCACCGTTGTCGTTGCCCTTGCCGCCCTCCGGCGCCGCGCCACCAGAGGACACTGCGCCCCCCGCGCCGCCTGCTGCGCATTCCGGAGGACCCGAACGCTCGTTCCGGACGGACCCGATCAGTTGTTTC
>CAZXMG010000131.1:0-15782 GCA_964641275.1 uncultured Polyangiaceae bacterium | reverse complement strand
AGATCACGGCGACCTGTGTTGGCTCGTTCGTGGCGGTGAAAGAGGGCCACCCCGCCTTCCACCGTTGGTGATCCGCGTCAGAAGCGGACGCGAAATCCGTTCCCCGTCGGCATGAACGCGCTCTTCTCCGGGGCGCTGGGCCCGCCGAGCGCGATCATGAGCGTGCCGGCCACCACGCCCGCCACGCCCACGCCCAAACCGACGAAGGACACGAGCTCGGACGTCTTGCCGCTGTCGATCTCCTCTTGGTAGGACGCATCGGGGCACGGCCCGTCACCACACGCCTCTTCGAGCGCGGCCAAGCTGCTGTCTGCCTGCACCGTGCCCACCGCGAAGGCGACGAATCCGCCGACGCCGAGCGCAGCGACGCCGATGCCCACGCCGCGCACCACGCCGAAGCCGCCACCACTCTGCTCCGAGGCCGCGCTCGCTCCGGCCGGCGGCACCACGGGGCCGGGGCGATCCGCGCTCGGCAACGCCGCGAGCGTGACGTTCTCGGTCGCGCCGGCGGCGGCCTGGATCGCCCTCTCGACGGGCGGGCTGCCCTCCTTGCTGGCGACGACGCGCACCGCCCCAGGCGCCACGGTGAGAGGTTTGCCCAAACGGGAGGCATCGAGCATCGAGCCATTCAGCGTGACGCTGTAACCCGAGAGCGTGGAGTCGACGGTGATGACGAGCTTGGCCACCTTGGCCTCGAGCAACGCGAGCTCCGCGGCTGCGGCATCGCGCGTGGCCACGTACCGCTCGTCCTTCTCGGCGCTGGCCCGCGCGTCGCGCACGGTGATCGCCATCTCGTCGTACGCCGCGGCGAGCTGCCCCGTCTCTCGCAGGCAGCGCGCGAGGTAGAGCCGCGCGTTGGGGCTCGAGCTGGCGTCGACCGCCTTCTGGAACAGCGGCAACGCGCCTTGGAAGTCTTTCTTGTCCCAGAGCTTGCGCCCCTCCCCGAACGCCTTGGCGGCGGCGTCCTCGGTGCCGGACTGGGCCTCGGCCTGCATGGGGCGCGAGAGCGCCGCGCCGGTCGACAACAAACACAAACCGAGGAGCCAGGCGTGTCTCATAGCCGATCGGGATCGTAGGAAGTCGCGGCGGGCTTGGGCTTGCCGCCCGGCGGCGGCTTGATGGTCGCGGGTGGAGACGGCCTACCGGCCGGGCGTTTGGGCTCCGCCGTCGAGGGCGTGGCGCTCTGCGACAGCGCGGCGCTCGGCGCCGCCGTGGCGCTCGGGCTCGGGGCCGCGGTGGCCACCGTCGCGTCCGCGGGCTTGCTCGTCGGCGTTGCGTCCGCGCTGACGGTGGAAGCGGCGCTCGACGAAGCCGCGTCGCCTCCACCGCGAAGCGCGACCAGCGCGCCGAGCGCGACCGCGACCGCAGCAGCCAGACCGATCCACAGCCCCGTGCGGTGCTGACGCGTCGGCTCGATCCGCGCGCTCATGGCCGAGCCGTGCACGGTGATCTGCGAGGGCGCGGTCGGCGTGGACTTGGGTGGTTCGTGAGGAGCGCCCGCGCCCGAGGGGGACGAGGTCGGCGCCGAGCTCCCGGACGGCGTGGAGGGTGGCCCGGCGGGCACGTCGATCCCCCCCTTCTTGAGCGCCGCGAGCTCCTTGGGCAACATCTTCTTGAACGCGCCTGACTGCTCCACGAAGCTCGCCACCACGCGCGCCGTGGCGATCGTGACGCCCGCCTCTTGCGCCGCGTGCTCGAGCGCTTCGGCGAACTCGGCGGCGCTGGCGAATCGCGAGGTCTGGTCCTTGGAGAGCGCGCGCATGCACACTCGGTCGACCGACTCCGGCGTGGTTCGATCGATCTGACGCGGAGAGGCCTCGGGCCCAGCCAAGATCTTCTGGAGCAGCGCGCCGTCGCTCTCGGCGCTGAAGAGCCGCTTGCCGACCAACAGCTCCCACATCACCGCGCCCGCGGCGTACACGTCGCAGCGGCGGTCGATCTGCTCGCTCATCAGCTGTTCGGGTGGCATGTACGGGATTTTGCCCTTGAGCTGGCCACCTCGCGTCGACGACAGCCGCGCCTCTGCGCGAGCCACGCCGAAGTCCGTGATGCGCGCGACACCGTCCGTACCGATCAAGATGTTGGCGGGAGACACGTCGCGGTGCACCAGGCTGAGCGGCGCACCCTCGTCGTCGCACAGCTCGTGCGCGTCGTGCAGACCCGACAGCGTGTCGATCATGAGCCGCAACGCGACGGGCAGCGGCACCGCCCCCGGCTTGCCACCGGTGCTCCTGATCAGCTGATGCAGGCTCGGCCCCTCGATGTATTCCATCACCAGGAACAGCCCATCGGGCGACTCCTGCACGTCGAGCGTCGGCACCACGTTGGGGTGGCGGATGCGCGCCGCCAGCCGCGCCTCGTCCAGGAACATCGTCACGAACTCGGGCTCGGCCGAGATGTGCGGGTGCATGAGCTTGATGGCGACCAGGCGCTCGAAGCCACCCACGCCCAGCGCACGGCCCAGGTGTACCGTCGCCATGCCGCCAGTCGCGACCTGCTTCAACATCTCGTAGCGACCGACCAGCACCTTGCCCATGCGCGACTCCTTCAGGGGCTCAGGTTGAGGTTGTCGAACGCCATCACCGAGGCGACGGTGTCGCTGTTGTTGCCCGCCACCAGGTAGATGCCCAGCTCGGAGAGGCTGAACAAGGGCACCTTCTGATGGAAGGTAGTGAAGCTCACGCCATCCGCGGAGTGCTCGAACAGAATCTGGCCCCCTGCTTCGGCGAAGCGCAGCACCCTCATCGTCGCGACGTCGAAGGGCAAGCTCACGATCTGGTCCCAGTTGCCATCGACGACCTCGTAGACCTCCAAGGAGGTCCCGTTGGTCTCGATCGAGTACAGCGTCTCGGCCTCGGGCCTTCCGAGGGCAAAGGCCATGAACGAATCCTCGCCAGGGGCGGGCGGGTCGGTGATCTCGACGGACGCGCTCGACCCCGTGAGGTCGTAGGCCGTGGACGTGCCATAGGCCGAGTCGGTGTAGCTCGCGGCCGAGCAGCTCACGCGCAGCTCTCCGCTGCCTTCGTCCAGCGTGCATCCCGGCGAGCTCCAACCATCGCCCCACACGTTTGCTTGCGAGCCGTCCTCGAAGTCGTCGCTGAGCGAAGCGGTGGCGCAGGTGTGGCCGGCGCTGGCAGGCTCTGCGTACACACGCGCGACGCGCACGGTGCAGCCAGGCGACTGCGCGTCGGTGTTGCCTCCCAGGTAGACGTGCGTGAACTCAGGATCGAAGACGGTGCTGATGTCGGTGTCGGTTCGCGCGGTCCAGGACGCTCCGTCAGGTGAGGTCTCGTAGAACATCGTCCCGCCACTCTCGCGGAAGCGAAAGAAGCGGTGGTCGATGGCGTCGAAGGGCTCGCTCGCGAAGGTGTTGTAGCTGTCGTCCTCTTCCACCGCGTAGCCCAGCGTTCCGCTGAAGTTGATGTAGAACTCGACGTAGTTGTCGTGGTCGCCGGCGACGTTGAACCAGTAGCCGTGCCCCTGGGTCGGAGGCTCGGACAGCTCGAACACCACGCTGCGGCCCCGCATGTCGAAAGCTGCGGTGGTCTGGATCTGGAAGTACTCGTCCAAGCCGCCCGGCATCGTCAGGATGAGATCGCCGCCGCCCAGCGAGAAATGCGGCGCGTAGTTCTCCCAGCGCCAGTCGAACGCTGCGTTCTCGAACTCGTCGCTGACGATGTCGATCGTGCCGCACTCGCTGGGGCCGCCGCCGCCCCCTCCGGCGCCGCCGCCACCTAGGGAGCCGCCACCACCGCCCACGCCCCCGCCCGCGCCGCCCGCGGCGTTGCCGCCCTGCAGCCCCGCCCCGTCGCCGCCACCGCCGCTGGGGCCGCCGCCGCTGGGACCTCCGCCGCTCGAGAGCGGATCGAAGCGATCCCAATCACGGCAACCAACGGCTCCTAGCAAGCAAAAGCCAACGGCCACCACGCTCACGGCGCGGCTCTTCATGCTGCCGATCAGGCTATCAACGCGCTCAATCGCGTGTCCACAGGCGTTCGCTCAGCCCTTGCTTCGCCGGTCCGCACCGGGAGGCACCGAGCCGGAGGGCGGAGGTACTGAATCGACCCACACCTCGTCTTCTTCAGCGAACACGAGCGGCGCGCTCTCTCCAGCGAGGCTTGCGCGCCCGCGGCCCGCGTCCTTGGCTGCAAACAGGTTCTTGTCAGCGATGCCCACGAGGTCGTCGGGGTGGTCGCAGTCCTCGGGATAGGACGCCGCACCGACGCTGAAGGAGATGCCGCGCCGATGCGCCGCGACGCCGATGCGCCGGCACACCAGCGCGGCCTCGAGCGCGCCCGCGCCGGGCAGCAGCACCACGAACTCGTCGCCTCCGAAGCGCGCGCACACGTCGTTGGTGCGCAGCGCCCCCCGCAGGATCTTGCCCACCGTGCGCAGGTGCGTGTCGCCTGCCTCGTGGCCCTTCTCGTTGTTGATCTCTCGAAAATGGTCCAGGTCGACGAGCAGGAGCGACAGACTCTCGCCGCTACGCTGGATGCGCGACCGCTCTTGCGTGAAGCGCGCCTCGAACTCGCGACGATTGGGCAAGCCCGTGAGCGGATCGGTGCGGGCGAGCTCCTGCACCTCCTTGAGCAACCGCAGCGTCTCCCAGGCCACCCCCGCCTGCGCGATGAACGCCGTGAGGTGAGACACTACGCCCGCCGGCACGGTGCCGTCACCGAAGCGCATGTCGGCGTAGAGCAGGCCCAAGGTGTGGTCGCGCACCGCGATCTTGGCGAGCACGAACTCCTTGGCTGGGTCGAGCTCGCGCAGCCGCTCGCAGGTAGGACCCTCGGGACGGCTGAAGAACAGCGCGTGGCCAGCCAGCGCGCGAGCCAGCTCATCGCCTTCGCTCGCCACCAACGCGACCTGTCGCACGCGATCCGCGAACGCGCTCTGCGACTTCGCGCGCGCGAGCTGCTTCTCGAAGCTGACCGACTCGGCCTCGACCGACTCCCAAATGCGGTGCGCTTCGGCCTCATCGGCCGGGCCGATCGCGTGCGCGCCCACGAACACCCGCCGCGCGGGGTCGAGCACGAACAACGCCGCGCGGTGAAAGCCCAAGCCCGCGCCCGAGGTCACGCCGGCGAGGAAGGCGCTCAGGGCTTGATCCAGCTTGGGCGCCGCGAGCATGGTGCTCACCACCGCGTGCAGCGCCTCGACCCGCGCGAGCTCGAGCGCCAGCTCGTGGGCGGCGGTCACCGCGTCGGCCTGCCCGACCAGACGCTGCAGCGCGCCGAGCAGCAGGTTCTCGAACGGATCGTTGAGCGTCTCCCAGGCCAGCTCCACGCGCTCCCCTTCGCGCGTCAGCACCACGGTCGTCGCCGGCGCGCCGGTGTCGCTGCGCAGCGCGAAGCTCTGCGGCTCGAGCGTGCCCAGCTTCAACAGCTGCGGCAACGTTCGAAAGAACGCCGCGTCTGGACCCAGCGTGACCAAGAGCTCGATCGGCCCGAGCCGCCGCACCACCAACCTGAGCGCCAGGGGTACGCTGGCGATGCGCGTCGCCTGCTCGATCTCTTGAGGCCATGACACTCCTTCCGGATATCACGAGCCAGCTCGGCCCCCACAAACTTCGCCACGGTTGGTACGCTCCACCCATGCGACCTTGGTGGCTGGTGGCGATCCTCGCGTGCCCGTTGGCATGCGGCGACAGCGAGGCGACGGGCGGAGGTGGGGCTGGCCCCGGCTCGGGAGCGGGCTCTGGCACGGGCGCGGACACGGGCTCGGGCGCCGCTGGCACGGGAGGCGAAGGCGCCGCCGGCGCAGGCGGGAGCGGAGGCGCGGGTGGCACGACCCCTGTCGACTGCCCTGCGCTGCCGGCGGCGACGGGACAGGTGATCCAGGTGGATCCCTCCCAGGCGAGCAACCTCACGGACATCGTGTTCAACGCCCCTGCAGGCGCCACTCTCTCGTTGGCTCCCGGCACGTACGCGGTGCCGGGCATCCTGCAGCTGCGCGCAGACGGTGTCACCCTCCGCTCGCAGACCGACGACGCGAGCTCCGTCGTGCTCGACGGCGCCTACGCCGTGCCCGAGATCTTCCAGGTGACCGCGAGTGACGTCACGATCGCGCACGTGACCATCACGCGCTCGGTGGATCACTTGGTGCACGCGTTTCCTCCCGGCGACGGCTCCTCCATCTCCGGGTTGCGCCTCTACGGGGTGCGCTTCGTCGACGGCGGCGAGCAGTTCGTCAAGGTCAACCCGGTCGGGGACGGCGGCTGGGTGGACGACGGGCGCGTCGAGTGCTCGAGCTTCGAGCTCACCGACCAGGGCCGCACCCAGATCGAGCCTTGTTGTGGGGGCTGCTACACCGGAGGCATCGACGCGCACTCGACGCTCGGCTGGGTCGTGGCGCGCAATCGCTTCGAGGGCATCTACTGCGACAACGGCGGCCTGGCCGAGCACGCCGTCCACTTCTGGAAGGGAGCCCGAGACAGCCTGGTGGAGGGCAACGTGATCGTCAACTGCGCTCGCGGCGTGGGCTTCGGCCTGGGTGGCGGCACCGGAGACCGCGTGTGGGCGGACAACCCCCACGGCGGGGCCAACCTCGCCCACGTCGACGGCATCATCCGCAACAACTTCATCTACGCGGACATCGACTACTTCGACACCGGGATCGAGGCGCAAGAGACGCGCGAGCCGCTCATCCTGCACAACACGGTCATCACCCCCGGCGGCGCGGGCTTCTTCAGCTCGATCGACTACCGCTTCGCCATCACCCAGGTGGTCATCAAGAACAACCTCACCAACGTCATCACGGCCCGCGACGGCGCCACGGGCGACGTGAGCAACAACCTCGAGGATACCCCGCTCGGGTACTTTGCCGACGCGGGCAGCGGCGACCTGCACTTGGTCGACGGGGCGACCGACGCCTTGGCCACCGGCGTCGCGCACGCGCAGGCCGGGCTCGACATCGATGGCGAGGCGCACGACCCCACGACCCCTGACCTGGGCGCGGACGAGCATTGAACGCCCGCGGGCTCCTGGGGCTGGCTCTGGCGTTCGTGGCTTGCGGAGGCGAGATCTACGATCGCGGGCAAGGCGCGAGCGGTGCAGGTGCGGCGGGCAGCGGAGGGGAAGCCTCGTTCCCGTTGGCATGTGACCCGCTCGTGCCGAGCTACTGCGGCTTCCCCTTCCCCTCCGACGTGTACACGGTGGCCGACGCGAGCTCGCCAACGGGACGCCGCGTGGCCTTCCTCCCCGAAGGCCTGCCGGTGGCCAAGGACGGGCACGTCCAGGATCCGGCTCCGTGGCTGCGCGCCGACGGCTTCTCTGCCAGCGCCGCGTTGGTCACCGAGCTGCCGGGCGCCACGGACAGCGGGCTCGCCGGCATGTTGGACATCGAGGGCTCCCTCGCGAGCGACGCGCGCACCGTCATTCTGGCGCTCGACACCCTCGAGCGCGTGCCACACTTCGCCGAGCTCGACCGCAGCAAGCCGTTCGACCCCACGCCGTCGCTGCTGCTGCGGCCTGCCGTGCCCATGCGCGACGGCACACGTTACGTGGTCGCGATCCGCGGTGTGGTCGGCGCCGACGGGCAGCCGATCGCTCCCTCGCCCGCGTTCCAAGCGCTGCGCGACGGCACTCCTTCGCAACACTCCTCGATCGAGGCGCGCAGAGCCCTGTACGACGAGCTGTTCGGCGCGCTCGAACAGGCGGGCATCGGCCGCTCCGATCTCCAGCTCGCATGGGACTTCACCACCGCCAGCCGGGAGAACAACACCGGCGCGCTGCTGCACATGCAGAGCGAGGCGCTCGAGCTCGTCGGTGACGACGGCCCCGAATACTCCATCGTCAGCGTCGACTCGGATCTCGATCCCGCGAACATCGCGTTTCGAGTCTTCGGCACGATGGAGGTTCCGCTTTACCTGGACCAGGTGGAGCCTGGCGCGACGCTCTTGTTGGGCGAGGACGGGCTGCCAGAGCCGAACCCGGACCAGCCCACCTACCAGGCCGCGTGGGAGCTGATCATTCCCGAGAGCGCGCTGACGACGCCGGTCGGCCTGCTGCAGCACGGCCACGGCCTCTTGGGCAGCGACTCGCAGATCGAGGCGGAACACTTTCGCACTTTCGCCAACACCTACGGCTACGCCATCTTCTCCACCGAGCTGATCGGCATGGGCAGCGAGGACTCGGAGTGGATCATCGAGCAGCTGGTCGCGGGCCGCATCGACTCGTTGAACAAGATGTTCGACCGGCTGCACCAGGGCTTCTTGAACAACCTCTTGATCATGCGCACGATGAGCCGGCGCCTGACGCAAGACCCCCAGTTCGGCGCGCTCTTGGACGGCAGCAAGCGCTTCTACTGGGGTATCAGTCAGGGCGGCATCCAGGGTGGAGTGACCATGGCGCTCTCGCAAGACATCGAGCGCGGCGTGCTCGAGGTCATGGGCCAGCCCTACAACCTGCTGCTCAATCGCAGCGTGGACTTCACCCCCTTCTTCGTGGTGGCGGGGCTGCAGTTCCCCGACTCGCGCGCGCAGCAGCACATGCTCGGGCTGGTGCAGATGAACTGGGATCGGGTCGAGCCGAGCGGATACACCAAGTACGCATTCGAAGATCGGTTCCCAGGCTCGCCCCCAGGCCGCCGCGTGTTGATGCGCACTGCACTGGGCGATCACCAAGTGGCCACCGCTGCCGGTCACGTGATGGCGCGCGCCATGAAAGCCAAACACCTGGTCAGCGGCGTGCGCCCCATCTTCGGGCTCGAGCCGGTGACCGCTGCGACCATCGACGAGGACGTGGCGGTGTACACCGAGTACGCCTTTGGCCTGCCGCCCGAGCCCGCCTGCAACAAACCGCTGTTCGTATGCGACGATCCGCACGGCAACCTGCGCTTGTTGGACGAAGCTCGCGAGCAGAACCACCGCTTCTTCTCGACCGGAGTGTTCGAGAACCGCTGCCAAGACCAGGTCTGCGACTTCGCTCAGCTGAGCGGCTGCACCGGCAGCGAAGATCCGGACCCTTGCGACGACGACCTGTAGCCGACCGCCCAGCCACGCTTGACGAGGGTCCGGGGATTGGCGAGCGTCCGCCCGGGGAGATGACGCACTACCTGGGAGCCAGTCGGTCGCTGACAGTGAACGGAGACGCGCGCGAGCGCGCTCGCCAGCAGGGACTCGCGTGCGCGGGCGAGTACCGGCGCGCCGCGTCGTCGATTGGCTCTCTGGTGGTGGAGCCGCGCCACGTCGGGCAGCGCGTGCACGAGCGGCTGAGCCAAGCGGGGCTGCTCGCAGCGGGCGCCGCTTACCTCGTCCGACACAGGCCAGCCCTGGTCGACCACCAGCGCGGCAAGTATTGGCGTGCGTTCGAGGGCCTCGCCGAGGGTGCTGGGCTCACCCTGCCGCTGATGTTCGGGTTGGGCGCCGTGCCCGAGATCGTCGGCGCGCAGATGGGCTACACGCTCGGCTGCACGGCCATCGCCGTCGCCGCCGAGGCGAGCGAGGATGGCGGCGCGCAGATCGCCTACAACCACGACTTTCCGCCGCGTTTTGGTCGCTACAACTTCGTGCGGCGCAACCACCCGAGTGACGGCTATCGCTCGGTGAGCCTGTCCTACCCGATCATGGTGGGCTCGCTCGCCGGCGTGAACGAGCGTGGGCTCGCGCTCACGCTCAACCATGCGTTCGCCACCGACTTCGACAGCAAACCAGGGCTGCTCCTGACCACGCTGGTACAAGACTGCCTGGATCGCTGCGCGGACGTGGGTGAAGCGCTCGAGCTGTTCCGAACCGCCCCCGTCACGAACGGCGCCATCCTGACCTTCGCCGACGCGGGCGGCCAGCGGGCGGTGCTGGAGCGTTCTTGCTCGCTTGCGCGCACCCGATCCGCGGAGGGGCCTTTGCTGGTGAGCTTCAACAAGTACCAGCACCCGGACATGAGCCGCGTCGAGGTGCCGCTCGGCGCCGTCTCGAGCGGGCTCATCGCCGGCATCCCTTTGCACGAGTCCAACCTGGCTCGTGCGGCGCGGTTCAAGGCCCTGGAAGACGCGCTGCCCGAGCGGATGTCCGCCCAAGCGCTGCGCCAGCTGATGAGCGATCACGGCGGTGACAAGGGCAGCGCCAACACCATTTGCCGCCACGACGACCCGCTGAGCGAGACCCTCTGGAGCGCCGTACTGTCGACCGAGCAGAAGAGCTTGCGCGTCGCGTTCGGCCACGCATGCTCCGGCGCGCCCAGGGAGTACGGCATCGAGAGCGGCTCCGCTTCGCTGACGCCCGCGTCGCGCCCCCAGCAGCAGCGTCGACCGGACTGAGGCCCAGGGAAGGAGCCGTCGGGGCGTCGCGTACACCGGCCCACCATGGTCAAGCTCGCCCCCGCCGCCTTCGGTCTCGCGATCCTCGCCGCCGCGTTCGCCAGCGGGCCGGCGCGCGCCGGCGACGTGAAGGAGGCAGACGCGACCTGCTACACCGCCACGGCGATCCTCTCCGCCGGCGACGGACAAAACGAAGCCGCCCACGTCACGCGGATCCGCGAGACGCTCGCCGCCGACAAACGCTGGACCGTGGTCGACAACCCCCCACAGAACCGCGTCGGCGAGGTCGCCGTCGTGCGCTTCGACGTGAAGCACACGTTCAAGGGAGGCCCCACCGTGGCGTACACGGTGCAGTGTGGGCACGGCGGAACCTGCAACGACATCGCCAACAAGTATCGCGAGAAGAACCCGACGCTGAGCCCGGCGCCGGTGGTGCAGTGTGGAGACGTGAGCAACGTGCTGGTGAACCCGCAGGTCTTGCGCTGAGGCTTTCGGCCCCGCGAACCAGCGATCACTCGAGCGGGTAGTCCTCGGGCTCCGAGCTCGGCTCGGTCAGGCGGTGCGCCTCGATCAGGCGCACGCAGGTGTTGTACCGCAGCACCGCGTCGTCGTTGCTGTCGTCCTTCTGCAGCGCGTCCGCCTTCTCGTATAGCGCCATGGCCTGCGTGATCAGGTGCCACGCAGACGCGCCAGCCCCGTAGCCCGAGCGCTCGAGGATCGCGCTGCCTCGACGCTCGGCGACGATGCCGGCGTAGTACGCGCGGTCGTACTCGGACTCGAGCTTGGCCACCGCCGCCAGCGCGCGCTTCACGCCGCTCTCGCTGCCCGCGAACTGATCCGCCAGCGCAAGCGTGTAGATCTTGAGCGCTTGCTGGTGGTGGGCGTCGGTAGCGAGCACGTCCAGGCAGATGCTCTCTGCCAAAAACGGCTCGTTGAGCAAGCGGTACCGCTCCGCCTTGTCGAGCGCGCGTGGGATGGACTCACGACTGATGGGTTTGAGCGCTGTCATGGGTCACGAGCGATCTTGGTTGGGCCCCCAATCGCGAGGCTACAGCAAGAGTCCGCGGCTCCGAAACGGGTTCTTGCCGCGCCCGCTGGACGCGGCTCGGGGCCGGTGCTCGATTGAAGGACGCCATGAGGTCGGTCCTGGTTCTTTTCTGCGCGCTCTCGTTGGCGTGCAGCTCCGCGGCTTCGTCTCCCACGGACGTGACGTTGCCACCCGCAGCCACCTCCTCCGACGCCAGCCGCCCGCTCGCGACGGATCCAGCGCAGGGCTTGCCCACGTTCCCCATCCCGCAAGACACCGACGAGATCGAGCTCTGGTTCGACGGCCCGGAGCCACATCGAGCGCTGATCGTCCGGCGGTCCACCAACCTCAACACGGGGATCGCTGGGGCGTTGATCGCCGGCGAGCCCCCCCCGCCGGAAGAAGACATCGCACCTGGGTCGATGAAAGTCTCGAGCGGCGCGCTCGGCAAGTATGGCGCCCGGATGGTCCGCTTCCAGAAAGCCAACGGCTTGTGGCAGTTCGTGGCCATCGCCAAAGTGGGCGACAGCGCAGGCACCTCGATCCTGCTCTGGCTGACCTCGATGCGCGCGGAGGACGAGAGCCTGTTCCGACTCGTGGTCGAGCGCTTCGGTGGCGCGCTCAAGCCTGGAAGCGAGCTCTCTTCGTTGCGGGTGGGCGGCGACGTGATCGCCGTACCGCGCGCCTTTCGCCTGGCGTTCGCGTCGCTCTCGGGCCGCAGCGACGAGCGGATCCTGGTGTACCGAGACGAACACAAACGCTGCGCTGCGTTCGAGGAGGACGTGCGCACCATGGCCGGCTCACGCCCCGTCGAGATCCAGCGGCAGGTCGTGCGCGGGCACGCGTTCGCCGTCGCGCACACCCCGGTCGGTTCCTTCCACTGGAGCGCAGCCTGCCACGTCGACGGTCCGCTGCAGCTCAAGGCCGAGCTGCAATGCGCACCGGACCGCTGCAGCATCGACTTCCCGTCGCTGCTCGACACCATCACCTCACTCGCCTTCGACGAGTGAAGCTGCTCGCGCGTCAGCTGCCGGAGAAGACCCGGAACAGCTTGGCGATCGGGTCGTAGAAGCGATCCACCACGCGCTCCTTGAGCGGGATGATGGCGTTGTCGGTGATGGTGATGCTCTCGGGACACACCTTGGTGCAGCACTTGGTGATGTTGCAGTACCCGATGTTGTAGTCATCCTTGAGGGCGGGCAGCCGATCCTCGGTGTCGAGCGGGTGCATCTCGAGCGCGGCGGCGTAGACCAAGAAGCGCGGCCCGATGAACTCCTCGTGTTTGTCGTGATCGCGCAGCACGTGGCAAACGTCTTGGCACAAGAAGCACTCGATACACTTGCGGAACTCCTGCACGCGGTCGACGTCCTCTTGTGCCATGCGCCAGGTGCCGTCCTCGGCGTCGGGCTTGCGCGGCTTGAACGGCTTGATCTTCTGCTTCACGCGGAAGTTCCAGGACACGTCCGTGACCAGGTCCTTGATCAGGGGGAAGGCCTGGATCGGCTCGATGGTGATGGTCTCGCCTTCTGGTAGCTGCGAGAGCCGCGTCATGCACATGAGGCGCGGATGCCCGTTGATCTCGGCGGAGCAGGAGCCACACTTGCCGGCCTTGCAGTTCCAGCGCACCGCCAGGTCCGGGGCCTGCGTCGCCTGCAGCTGGTGCACGACGTCGAGCACGACCATGCCGTCTTCGGCCTCGGTGGTGTAGTCCTTGAACTCGCCGCCGGACTTGTCGCCGCGCCAAATGCGAAGAGAGACCTTCTTGCTCACTTGTTCTCCTCGATCACCTGCTTGAGGTCGTCGCGCATCGGCGGTGGGGGGACGCGGCGCAGATCCATGTTGCCGTCGCTGCCCTTCTTGATCACGAGGTTGAACTTGCCGAACTCGGGATCCTTGTCGGGGAAGTCGTCACGGAAGTGGCCACCGCGGCTCTCCTTGCGCTCGATGGCCGAGATGGTGATGGCCTGCGACACGGTGAGCAAGTTGTCGAGGTCGAGCGCGGTGTGCCAGCCCGGGTTGTACTCTCGGTGGCTCGACACACCGACCTTGACCGCGCGTGCACGCAGGCGCTCGAGCCCCTCGAGCGCGCTCTTCATCTCTTCTTCCGTGCGCACGATGCCGACCAGGTCCTGCATCATGTCTTGCAGCTCGTGCTGCACCGCGTACGGGCTCTCCTTGGGATCGCGCTCGAAGGGCGCGAGCGCCTCCTTGCCTATCGCCTCGAGCGCACCTTCGTCGAGCGACGCGGCCTTCTGCTCCTTGGCGTATTTGGCGGCGTACTCCCCCGCTCGCTTGCCGAACACAATCAGGTCCGAGAGCGAGTTGCCACCCAGACGATTGGCACCGTGGAGGCCGGCCGCGACCTCGCCCGCAGCGAACAGCCCGGGCACGGTGGGGCTCATCTGACTGTCTGGCTCCACACGCACGCCACCCATCATGTAGTGGGTGGTGGGGCCCACCTCCATCGCCTCCTTGGTGATGTCGATGTCCGCCAGCGCCTTGAACTGGTGGTACATGCTCGGCAGCTTCTTCTTGATGTGCTCCTCGCTGCCCGGGATCTTCTCCTTGATCCAAGCCACGTCCAAGAACACGCCGCCGTGCGGGCTGCCCCGCCCCGCCTTGACCTCGCGCCGAATGCAGCGCGCGACGTGGTCTCGCGTGAGCAGCTCCGGGGGGCGCTTGGCGTTCTTGTCGCCACACACGTAGCGCCAGCCCTCCTCGGGATCGGTCGCGGTGGACGATTTGTAGTTGTCCGGGATGTCGTCGAACATGAAGCGCTTGCCGTCGCGGTTCTTGAGCACGCCGCCCTCGCCACGCACGCCCTCGGTCACGAGGATGCCACGCACGCTCGGAGGCCAGACCATGCCGGTGGGGTGGAACTGCACGAACTCCATGTCCATCAGCTCGGCGCCCGCGTGGTACGCCAGCGACTGGCCGTCGCCGGTGTACTCCCAGCTGTTGCTGGTGATCTTGAACGCGCGGCCGATGCCGCCCGTGGCCAGCACCACGGCCTTGGCCTTCCACACGTGGAAGCGCCCGCGCTCTCGGTCGTAGCCGAACACGCCCGCGATGCGATCGCCGTCCTTGAGCAGGCGAAAGGTCGTGTACTCCATGTAGAAGTGGATGCCCTTGTGCACGCCGTGATCCTGCAGCGTGCGGATCATCTCCAGGCCGGTGCGGTCTCCCACGTGGGCCAAGCGCGGGTAGCGATGCCCGCCGAAGTTGCGCTGCAGGATGCGGCCATCCTTGGTGCGATCGAACACCGCTCCCCAGGCCTCGAGCTCACGCACGCGGTCGGGTGCCTCCTTCGCGTGGAGCTCGGCCATGCGCCACTGGTTCAGGTATTGGCCGCCGCGCATGGTGTCGGCGAAGTGCACCTTCCAAGAGTCGCGGTCGTCGACGTTGGCCAAGGCGGCCGCCATGCCGCCCTCGGCCATGACGGTGTGGGCCTTGCCCAGCAGCGACTTGGTGATGACCGCCACGTTGACGCCCGCGGCGGAGGCTTCGATCGCCGCGCGCAGGCCGGCGCCGCCGGCGCCGATCACGACGACATCGTGTTCATGAGTCTGGTACGTGGCCATGGTTCGTTGTGTCCGATCAGACGAGGCGAATGTCGGTGATGACGCCCATGGAGCACAGGCGCACGTACGCGTCGGACAAGCCGACCGAGAATAGGCTGCACCAGGCGAACAACATGTGGCGCTTGTTGAGCCCGGAGACGCAGTCGTAACAAGTCTTGCCAGCGGCACTCTTGGGCAGCTCGTCCTTGCGGCCGCCGACCAGGTGCCGAAGCGAGTGGCAACCGAGGGTGTAGCTCGCGATCAGGCACACGTTGACGACCAGCACGAGCGAGCCCACGCCGACGCCAAAGCCGTCGCTGAACCAGAACGCCTTGTACGCGTCCCAGGCCAGCAGCACGATGAACGTGAGCGCCAAGTACAGGAAGTAGCGGTGCACGTTCTGGAGGATGAGCGGAAAGTAGCGCTCGCCCAGGTAGCTCTTGCGCGGCTCGCCTACCGTGCAGCCAGGCGGGTCGCCCCAGAAGGCCTTGTAGTAGGCGCCGCGGTAGTAATAGCAAGTGAAGCGAAAGCCGCCGGGCGCCCACAGGATCAAGAGCGCCGGCGAGAACGGCACGAACGCAGGCCACCAGCTGGGCGGCGGCCCGAACACTGCGTGTGGCGAGTTGCCGAACAGCTCGGGGGCGTAAAACGGCGAGAGGTAGGGCCCGTGCGTGTAGTGGTTGCCCTGGAACGCAGCCCAGGTGGCGTACACGATGAAGGCCGAGAAGCCGGCCAACGTGAGGAGCTGCGGGACCCACCACGCGTCTTTGCGCTCGGTGGCCATGAACAGGCGCACTTTGCGCCCGGTAGCTGCGGCTTCGGCCATGATCTTGTGGTCTCCGCCCGCGGAAGGGGCGGCCCGACGTTAGCGGCTGGCGCCCTCGCTTTCAACTGGCTCGCCAGTTGAATCAGAGAGCAAAATTCTCCCGTGCCCTCTGAAC
>CAZXMG010000130.1:0-16059 GCA_964641275.1 uncultured Polyangiaceae bacterium | reverse complement strand
CGCGCGCAGCGGTCCACCGTCTTCGGCCACGTCCCAGGCCGGACGGTTACGCTGCAGACACCAATGCGAGCGCGGCCGTCACAGCGGTCAGGGCAGCGCCCAGCGCGAGCGCCAAGCCGGCAGACAAGAAGAGCGGCAGGGAGATGGCGTGTGCGCCGGGCCAGTGCGGCAAAGGTCACTGACCGAGCAGGCGCACCGCGTACTGCATCGCGCCGTCGGGGCCCGTCAGGACATGGACCGCGTCAGCGTCGGCCACGATGTTCCACGGATGGTTCGCGCCTAGCGTGGCTGCGGTGTCGACGGCCATGACGCTCGGCCCCCAGGTGGCGCCATAGTCTGGGGAATGGATGTAGCCCGCGGGGTCTGGCGTAGCGTCTCCGCTGTCGCCGTGGCGCCAGAGGATGTGCACGCCCCCGCCGGAGGCCATCCAAACATGCTGGTGGTTGCGATCGACGCCGGTGTCGTTGGGCAGGACCTGCGCCACTCCCCACGTCTGACCGCCGTCGAGCGAGCGGTTGTATCCGATGCGATCCGCGGGCAGCGGGGAGCCCTCGCGCTGCCAGCACGCGAACACTCGTCCGTCTGCAGCGCTGAGCTGGACGCGAGCTTGGCGATCGCTCTCCGCCGAGCTCTCGCCAATCTCGACGGGCTGGCTCCAGCTCGCGCCGTTGTCGGTGGACCGGAGGTACATCGTCGGTCCGGAGCCGACGCCGGACTCGACCAGTGTGTACGCGACGTGCACCGTGGCCCCGTCCACGGCGACGGTTTGTCCACCACCGTAGGTGCCCAAGTTCGCGGCGAGCGCCACGCCCGGCACCCAAGTGGCGCCCTGGTTCGTGGACCGAAAGTACACGCTGCTCGCGTTGGTGGTGGGGTTGCTGGTGCCCGCCACGTGCACATAGCCATTCGAGGCGACGATGCGCGCGCGAAAGATGGGCGTGCCCGCCGTGGTGATCCTCACCGGTGGCTGCCAGGTGGCGCCGTTGTCGGCGGAGTGTCGAAAGTCGAGCTGGCGGCCACCCACCGAGGCAGAGGAGTCCATGTCGGCGTCGGCAGTGAGCAGGTAGACGTCGTCGCCCTGCGCGAACAGCCCGCCATACATGGCCGGAAAGTTTCCTGACCCGTTGCTGATCACGGTGGGCGCGCCCCACGTCGCGCCATCATCGGTGGACGAGCGATGCACGAGCTGACCGCCGCTGTGGCCGACCAGGTGCACTCGATTGGCGATGGCGAGTCGGCCGAGATCGTCCACTAGACTCACCGGATCGGACCAAGGCGTGAGCGTGACGCCGCCCGAGCCGCCCATGCCGCCCGCGCCGACGCCGCCTCCACCGTTGGCCTCGCCCCCTGCACCGCCTGCAACTGCGCCGCCTTGCACGGAGGCTCCCTCCCCGGTGCTGGTGCTCCCGCTGCCGTTGCCACCCGCGCCGCCGGTCGCGACCTCCGAATCCCCGCACGCCACCAACGAGACCAGCAGCAGCGTCCGCCAGAGATCCATGCTCCGGATCGGAGCGCTTTGGGACGCGGAGCACAAGCCGCCTTCGCGCGCGATTCGCTGAAAGAAAATGTGGAGCGGGCAGCCTGCTGCGAAGGCCCATCGGTGACCATACCGATTCCGTGGTCTATCTCCGCCTAGCCTTCTGCTTGCTGCTCCTCACGGCATGCGGAGAAGAGCGTGTCGACCCGCTGGTCCCAGGCGGCGCGGACGATCTGCCTGTCTTGGTCGACCTCGATCCGGACCCTTCGGTGGTGCTCGTGTCCCTGGTCGCGCGCGAGGCCGAGGTGGAGCTGGTGCACGGTGCCTCCACGCCTGCATGGGTGTACATGGACGGCGCCGACCCTGCGGCTCTTCCACGCTGGCCTGGCCCCACGCTGAAGGCGAAGACAGGCGATCTCGTGATCGTGCGCTTTCGAAACGAGCTCAGCAGCGCATCCACGACCGTACATTTTCACGGCATCCGCCCGGAGAACCACATGGATGGCGCCGGCAACCACGCAGGGGACGAGGTGTTTCCCGGCGAGTCCTTCGAGTATCGCTTCGTGGCCAAAGACAGCGGGACGTTCTGGTACCACCCGCATGTCAGCGCAGACGAGCAGGTGGAGCGAGGCCTGTACGGGCCGATCGTGGTCTCCGCGGATCCTTCGCCCCAGCACCGTGAGCGCCTGTTGGTGCTCGATGACGTCGATCTGCTGGCGACGGGAGAGCTGGACATCGAGCCTGACGACGATGACTTGGCCATGGGCCGGCACGGAGACACGCTGCTGGTGAACGGCGCCCATGCGCCAAGCTTTGCGGCGACGGCAGGGAGCACCGAGCGCTGGCGCCTGGTGAACGCCGCGAATGGTCGCCACTTTGAGCTGATGCTGCCCGGCGCGACGCTGCTCGTGAGAGAGTCGGATGGAGGCGCGCTGAGCGCTCCGCGCCGGGTCGAGTCGCTGCGCGTCGCGCCTGGCGAGCGGTTCACTGTCGACGTTTCGCTGGACGGTGCGGCCGGTGACGAGCTGGTGGTGTCCACTGCCGCGGTCGACACGGGTCACAAGGCCATGAGCTCGCAGGAACACGACGAGCTGTTCACGCTGCACCTCCATGCCGGAGCCCACACCCTCCCCGGCGACATCCCGGAGCAGCGGTTGCAGCCGCTGGTCGAGCCGGGCGCTGCGACCACGCGCGCGCTGGTGCTCCGCTCGTCGCTCGACTCCGAGTTCGGTCCCATCTTCTCCATCAACGGGGAGGTTTGGCCGTTCAACACGGCGCTGCGCGGCGCGAGTGATGCGGTGGAGGTGTGGGAGCTCACGAACGAGAGCCCCGGCGCGCACCCCTTCCACCTGCACGGGATGTTCTTTCAGGTCCTAGATGACGCTGGACGCGTCAGAGCCGACCTTGGCTGGAAAGACACTGTGAACGTGCCCGGGATGAGCCGCGTTCGTCTCGCAGTGCGGTTGAGCGCAGGACACTGGATGTTTCATTGCCAGATCCCGGAACATGCGGAGCGCGGCATGATGGGTGAGATCCGAGTCGAGCGATGACCCCGCGCTGCTGGTAGCTTGCTCGCGTGGACGTGGTCGCGATCATCGTCGAGGCCTCGGAGCAGGCGACCGACCTCGGCGCCGCCGCCGCGCAGGCGTGCAGCGCCAGCATGCACGAGGCGCGGTGCGCCGTGAGCTCTGGCCCCCCCGCGGACGCGCCGAGCGTGCGCGCGGCGGTGACGTTCGACGCGGATGGATCGGTTCGAATCGTCGTCCAGCGCGGTTCCAACTCCGAGCGTCGAGCGCTGCGCTTTCGCGTGGAAGACTCCGCCGTGGAGCGCTGGCGCAGCGTTGGCTTGGTGGTGGGGACGCTGGCGCAGGGCCTGCTCGAGCGCCCCAGCGCCCCTCCGGCACCGACGTCTCCGCCGCCGAGGCCCACCCCGCCTCCGCCGCCCGCGATCCCTCTCCCGGCCCCGCCTCCGGTGTGGGTGGACTTGGGTGCCCTCGCCAGCCCGGCGCTGGACGACGGCTCCTGGAAGGGAGGCCCAAGCTTGCGCGTCGGCTACGCCATCGCCGGGCTGCCGCTCGCGACGATCGCTTCGTTTCGCTACGCGCTGCGCGGCGGTGACGAGGCGGGCCTCGAGGTCCACTGGCTAAGCGGCGGCGTCGGACTGGGCGGCCAGTGGAGCTTTCTCGCCGATCGACTCTGGGTCCATGTGCGAGCCGAGCTGGTTGGGCAGCTCGCGTTGGCCAAGGTCGACGAGCCGTTCACGGGGCGGGTCGACGAGGCCTCGCGTTGGGTAGGAGGAGGTCGATTTGGAGTCGACGCGGCCTGGATGCTTGCGCGAAACGTCGGCTTCTGGCTGGGATTCGACGCCACGGCGCTGCAGAGCGGCACGGTGGTGACCATCCGCGCAGATCGGCCGGGACGTGCGCCGCCCTATGAGCTCTCGCCACAGCTCGGCCTCCGATTGGCGTTCCCGTGAGCTGCCTGCTGCCGGTGACCAGCGGGTACTCTGCTCCATGATGCCATCGCGCCGGCCATCGACACCGATGCTTCATGCGGTCCAGGGGGGGAAGGGTTCCCCCGCTGCCGTGTCGGACGACGCTTTGTGCGCAGCGCTGGAACGAGGGGACAGGAAGATCGCGAGTCAGCTTTATGATCGGCTGATTGGGCCGGTAGACCGCGCGATCGTGCGGGTGCTCGGGCGGCGCGAGCGCGATCACGACGATCTCGTCCAACACTCGTTCGAGCAGATCGTGAAGTCCCTCGCCGCGCGGCGCTTCGCGCGCGCGTGCAGCCTGTCCACCTGGGCATCCACCATCGCTTCCCACGTCGCGCTCAACGCGCTGAGGGCGCGACAGCGCGAACGCCGCGTGATCTCGTCGGGCGAGGAGCTCGACCTGGATCGAGAGGCGCCCGCGCCGGTGGACGCGGAACGACGCCTGGGAGCACGCGCCGATGTGGAGCGGATCCGCCAAGAGCTCGCGGACATGAGCGTGGAGCGAGCCGAGGCGGTTTGGCTGCACGACATCTTGGGACATGAGCTCGCGGAGATCGCGTCGATCTTGGGCATTTCGGTCGCCGCGGCGCAGTCGCGGTTGGTGCGTGGGCGGGGAGAGCTGTTGCACCGCTTGCGCGGCACACCGGGGGGAGAGCTGCCATGAGCCAGCCTGGATTGGACGAGCTCCTCAAGCCGCTGCGAGAGGAGCAGATCCAAGCAGTGGAGGACGCCGAGCTCGCGGCCGCGCGTCGGGATCGTCTGGTGCCCCGGCTCGAGCACTTGATCTCCGCGGCCGCGACGGAGCGAGCGACGGCAGCGACGCGTTGGCGCTGGGTGGCGGGCGCCCTCTCTGCGGCGGCGGCGGTCGGCCTCTTGGTCGCGGGCAGCTTGTGGCGCCTGAGCGCTGGCGCTCAGGACGGCGCTTCAACCTCGCAGACCACTGTCACCGATGCGCCGCCCGCAGAGTCCAACTCGCTTTCCGGGGGGTCGCGCCTGACCACGGACGCCACCCCGGCCTCCCTCGTCACGCCCACAGGGGTGGAGATCTTGGTGGCCCCCAGGTCGAGCGTCGTGCTCGTTGGAGGCGGGGTGCACGACGAGCGCGTCGTGCTGGTGTCTGGCCGCATCGAGGCGCACGTGCCGAGCGGAACGGCGGGCCGCCAGTTTTCGGTCGAGGCTCCGTTGGCGGTGGTGAACGTCCACGGAACGCGCTTCTCCGTGGAGACGAGAAGCTCCGGGGGCGCTGCCGTCACTGAAGTGGAGGTGCAAGAGGGGGTGGTGGAGGTGGTGCACGCGGGCGGGTCAGCTCGACTCGCGGCCGGCGCTCGCTGGAGCTCCGCAGAGGGCGGCCCGCCAGCACAGGGGCGACCGTCCGTTTTGCCCTCGAGCCCGCGTCCTCTGGTCGTCGCACCGTCGAGCGCGTCCCCGGAGAGCTCTCTCAGTCAGCAGAACGCGCTCTACCAAAGCGCAATGGAGGCCAAACGCCAAGGCCGCGACGCGCTTGTCGTGGAGAAGTTGGATCAGCTGCTCCGGCGCTGGCCCGATTCACCGCTGGCGTCCGAAGCGCGCGCCGAGCGTGCGCGCGCCTCCGCGCGCTTGCAAAGCAACCCGCAACCCTGAGCGGTCAAGGGCAGTGTGGCCCTGATACGCACGCCGGATGTGGCTGGCCATGCACATCCACACAGCACACCGACTCGGAGAAGCTCGCGCTACACACGTCTGCGCAGGGGCAGGCCTCGCACGGGCTCGCCGGCAAGAACGCCCTGCACGCGCCCTCGACACAAACCTCATGCGCGCCACAGACCACCTCACAGCTGCCACAGCGCGGGCCGGAGAGGAGATCGACGCACGCCACTCCGTCCCCGGTGGCGCAGGCAGTGTGGCCTGCACCGCATGCCGAGTGGCATCCGAATTGGTCGCAGACTTGACCCACCTCACAAGGGTGATCGCACATCCCGCAGTGGAGGGGATCCGAACGCGTGTCGACACAGGACTCGCCGCAGCGAGTCGTGCCCTCCGTGCACCCGCAGATGCCTCCGCTGCACACCTCCTGCGTCGAGCAAGGCTCGAAGCAGGCGGAGCAGTGAGATGGATCTTGCTGCAAGTCGACGCAAGCGCCTCCGCACTGCGTGAGGCCTGGCGGGCACGCCGCGCATCGCCCCGACGGCTGCTCGCACCAAGGCATGGAGCCAGCGCAGTCTTCGTGGAGGGCGCACGCAGCCTCACCCCCCACGCCGCCAGAGCCGCCGCCTCCCGTGGGCAGCAGCGCCAGCGTCTCGTCTGGCCCGCATCCGGCGAGCCAGAGCACGAACCAGCGCGCGCGTCGGGGTTGGTTGGCCACCAAGCTCATGGTCACCGCTCCCCCACCGTACCAGGCAGCCTCGGGAGCTGCCTGCTGCGCGACGTCTGTGGTGACTGACGGCTCGGAGGCTCGGGATGAACGACGCTTTGCTTGGGTTCTGTGCGGCTGCATCCATCGCGACAGCTACGATCTTGGCCGCTTGTGAGGGCGGTGGCACCTCGGGCGGCGGTGGAAACGGCGGCGCTGGCAGCGGCGCCGGACAGGCCGGCACGGGCGCCAACGGTGCCGGCGGGATCATCAACATCGGGGGCGGCACGCCCATGTTCGAGTCCGACATCGTTCCGATCTTCCAGAAGTCGTGCGGGGCCACAGACGCCTCTTGCCATGCCGCCAACGCCTACGCCGCTTCGCCCAACTTCGGGTGCAGGGGCTGGTTGTCCCTGGAAAACACGCCGCAAGGCTCGCAATACTACGATGCGCAGAGCATGACCTGGGTGCCCACCCCTGCGCCAGGCTGCCCGGATCTCGAGCTCTATCGCCGGCTCCTGGACCTGACGTCGTGGGAGGAGTGCAACGGGGCCGGCGTTCGCTACGTGGTGCCCTGTGATCCCGACGCGAGCTATGTCTGGCACAAGGTCGACGGCGGACCCTACTGCGGCCCTCCGGACGAGTCTGACCCCATGCCGCCAGACGAGACCTTCGATCCGGTGGAGAAGGAGACGCTGCGCCAGTGGATCCTGGCAGGAGCTCCCCGTGTCGACGGCACGGTCGACGCGTGCGCAGCGCCGTCCACCACGTCCACTTCCACGTCGACGAGCACCGGCACGGGGATGGCGCAGGATCCGGTCCCTGTGATCACCCACCCAGGCAGCAACGAGGTGCGCCCCTCGGCGAACCCCGTGCCGTTCATCGGCAGCGCAAACGACCCGCAGGATGGTGCGCTCAGTGGAGCCTCACTGCAGTGGTCGAGCGATCTGGACGGTGACATCGGATCCGGCGAGACCTTCAACGCGCTGCTCTCCGCGGGCATCCACACCATCACACTGCAGGCCACCGACTCCGACGGCAACGTTGGGCTCACGACCATCACCAACCTGGAAATGACGCCGTGAGCACGCGGTGAGATCAATCGGCTCGCTCGAGCGCTCCGCCGGGGCTGATGCGAAGCCGATCTCCGGCGACCGCGGTGAGCTCTTGGCCTTCGAGCTCGATCGTGGCCGAGCAAGCACTCCCGAGGCCGAAGGTGAGGGTCGGCTCGGAAGCGCCCAAGTATCCGTTGCCCAGCCACACCTGCTCGCGACGCGCCAGCGTCCCCGTCGTCGCCGTGACGAAGGTCCCCGGCGACAGCCCCCCGACCTCCACGGTCACCGAGTTGCCAGCGCCTGCCACGTTCTCCAGCAGCACCGCGGGGCCGCCGTTCATGGTGACGACAAGGTCTTGATCGCCATCCTGATCGAAGTCCAAGGAGGCGGCCGAGCGATACGGTCCAGTCCGCGCGAGCGCCGATGGCTCCGCGGGCGAGTGGTAGCTGAGCCTACCGGCCCCGTCGTTCAAGAACAGCTGGTTTACCGCGGGTCGCTCGTCAGGGCGCAGCACCGCACCGCTGGTCTGGAAGAGATCGAGGTCGCCATCGAGGTCGAGGTCGCGCAAGAGCACCGCCCAGTTGACGAAGCTGGTGCTCTCGGCAGAGAGAGGTCGCTCCTGGCAGGGCAGCTCCGCCCCGCACACAAAGACGACCGTCGGCCTCCCGCTGTAGTCGGTGACGACGAAGTCTTGAAAACCATCGAGGTCCAGATCGGCGAGGGCGACCCCCATGGTGTCGCTGCCTGGCGCGTCGAGTCCCCAGGCCGGCGCGACTTCTTGGAAGAAGCCGGCGCCCTCATTCAGGTACAGACGGTCCGGAAACTCATAGCCCTTGTCGTTGCCCACGTAGATGTCCAGGTCGCCGTCTGCGTCCACGTCGAAGAGCGCGCTCACCAGGCTAGGCTCGCGCTCCACGATGCCACGCGCGACAGACTCCTCGCGAAACACGCCTCCGTCGTTCATCAACAGCAGGTTGGTCTCCATCCGTTCGCAGTTGATGGGCAGGTCGGTGCAAGGGTCCGCACACGAGGTCAGGTCGGCCAGCCGAGCGACGAACAGGTCGAGGTCGCCGTCGCCATCCACGTCCCCCGCGCTCGCGGTGGTGGAGTACCCCGACTCGACGATGCCCGCGGCGAGCGAGACGTCCACGAACACTCCCTGATCGTTGCGCAGCAGCAAGTCCGGGCCGACGTTGGTCACGTACAGATCCAGGTCGCCGTCCTGATCGAAGTCGAACGGGAGGCATCCCAACGAGTCTCCCGTGCTCGCCAAGCCCACCTCCGCGGCGACGTCGCTGAACGAGCCGTCGTCATTTCGAAACAATGCGCTCTGCGCTCCCGCGCGGTTGGGAAAGAACAGGTCGCTGTCGCCGTCTGCGTCGGCGTCGAAGGCGCAGACACCAGGACCGTCTACCGAATCGAGAGAGGCGCAGCTCTCGCTCAGGCGGCGATGGACGAAGGAGAGCCCGCGCGCCGCCGAGACATCCACGAACCAACGTTCGTCGGCGGACCGTTCGACGAGGCAGTCCGCCGCGCCCTCATGGGGAGAGTTGGCACACGCCCAAAGCCCAATCCCGCACGCAAACACCACGCAACCCTTTGCCGCGATCGCGCTGCTCACAGGCCTCCTCGCAGAGCTATCACGAGTCGTCACGCTCCCCGATGTGACTGGCGGGGTCACATTGACAACCTCACCTCCCGCCGGAAAGAGTGGATTCATGATGCTCGCACTGCGCTTGGGTCTGTTTGGTCTGCTTCTCACGGTCGCCGCCTGCGGTGACAGCGGCTCTGGTGGAGGAGGGGGCGAAGCGGCCGGCGGAGAGGCCGCAGGTGGTGAAGCCGCGGGCGGAGAGGCCGCAGGTGGTGGCGGCGGGAGCGCGGCGCCGCAAGCGCCCGTGCTCGACTCGCTGGAGCCGGTCCATGGTGCGCTGCACGTGTATTGGACCAACGTCACGCCTGACTGCGACTTCGTGCACGGCGAGCGGATGACCGCGACGGAGGCCTACGCAGAGGCCTTCTCCGAGCCCGGGACCGTGGACAACAAAGCCGATCAGGGCGCCACCGACACGACGATCACGTACACCTATCGCTTGCGCTGTGAGAAGGCAGGAGTGATGTCCGAGTACTCCAACGAGCTGAGCGGAGTCCCCCAGTGAGTGCCGGTCGCGCAACACTGGTTGCGTTGGCGTTTGTGGCGGTCGCGGCGTGTGCCGACGACACCGCGCCGATCGAGCCCGCCCCGATCGAAAACGCGGCAATCGAGCTCCCGCGCGCGGTCGATCAAGATTCGGCGGCAGGCATCTTCGCGCTGGACCTGACCGCGGCAGAGGCGGAGCGGACGTTCGTGGAGGGCAAGCCAACGCCTGCGTGGGCCTACAACGGAACCGTGCCCGGCCCCTTGATTGAGGTGCAGCAGAACGAGCGCTTGCGGGTTCACTTTCAGAACGACCTGCCCGAGGAGACCACCATCCATTGGCATGGCGTCCGGTTGCCCGCCGCGATGGATGGGACCGTCGCCACGCAGAGCCCGATCCAGCCAGGCGCCACGTTCGAGTATGAGTTCGAGCTCAAGGACGCCGGCCTGTACTGGTTCCATCCGCATTTCATGTCGGACCTCCAGGTCCAGCGCGGTCTGTACGGGACGATCCTGGTGCGCGGCGCCGACGAGCCCGCGTACGATCGCGAGCTCGTCGTCGTGCTCGACGACATCAGGCTGCAGCCAGACGGAACCATCGACGAGTACCCCGACGACGACGGGGTCACCAACGGACGAGAAGGCAACACGCTGCTCGTAAACGGGTTCGTCGAGCCAACCGTTCGCGCCCGGCCGGGAGAAACGTTGCGGCTGCGATTGGTGAATGTGGCCAACGGTCGCTTCTTCCACCTGAAGCTTGCCGATCATGCCCTGCTCGTCGTCGGCACCGACGGCGGCCTCATCCCGGCGCCCTACTCTGTGGACTCACTGGTGATGGCCCCGGGGGAGCGTTACGACGTGCTGGTCGCGCTCGACGGCGCGGCGGGCACGTTCGCGATCAGCAACGAACCCTACGATCGCGGCCACGGGACCGACAAGAACCCCGCCATGCCGCTCGCCACGCTCTCGCTCGAGGGGGAGGCTGTGCAGGGCGTCCCTCTCCCTGAGAGCGGCCCGGCCGTTTCGCTGCTGCAAGGGGGGGCGCCGATCCCCGTGACACTCGGTGAAGCCTTCATCGACGGCGCACAGCTCTTCACAATCAACGGCGAAGCGTCGCCGGACGTGCCCATGGTCATGGTCGAGAACGGCGAACAACGCACGTTCGAATTGGTCAATGAGACCGAACAGGAGCACCCCTTCCATCTCCACGGATTTTTCTTTCAGGTGCTCGCCAGGGGCGGAGTGCCCGAGCCCGAAGGTGTTCGCCACAACAAGGACACCATCATCGTCCCGATGATGTCGTCGTTGACGCTCGCGACTCGCTTCGACGAGCCTGGCATGTGGATGTACCACTGCCACATCCTCGAGCACGCCGAGCGCGGCATGATGGGCATGATCGACGTGCAGTGAGCGCGTCAGCGGTCGGTGGGAGCCCGACCGTGGAGCCCACGCACGCCACGCGCCAGACCAGCACGCGGCAGCCCGAGATGGTCTCGCAGCCGTTTGATCGTCCAGGTGAGCAGCTGGGAGTAGGGCCACTCGCCACGAAACAACGAGCCCACGCCGGACCGTCCGGCGTGGGCTGCAGCCCAAGTACGGCGCGGGGACAGGAGGCTCCCCAGCGCGACGTTGAACAGGACGATGGCGCCGACGTACGTGCCAGCACCGCCCAGACCACGCGCCAATTGCCACGCGGAGATCTCCGCCTCGCCCACATGGTCGGTGCCGAAACCCGTAGCCACATGCACCAGGTCGTGCAGCCGAACACCCCGCTGGTGAGCCGGCGGATTCGGCACGGAGATGGCGATCCCAAAGAGCGACCCTTGGCTCCGGGGGGCGGTGTAACCGGCCACCGAGAAGCCATTCTCCGCGAGATACGCGTCTCTCCCCTCGAGCACCGTGAGCCCATCTGGCAAGGGGTGGTGCCGGCAAACACAGCTCGGACCGTGATCCACGTCGGGGTGATGACCTTCAGACTGGCTCTGGGGGCTCATGCGAGGGGCCGACGCTGTGGGGGCAGGATCATTACGTGTAATGCCTGCGCGCGACCTGCGTCTGCTGCCCATGTCGCACATCTTCGGCGCCGCGAGCTTGTCCCTTGACCCGGCGCTCGACGCTCGCCAAAGTCTTGGGGTGCCCTCTTGTTGTGGTGGAGCCAGCGCCTCCCGTGAGCCTCCGGCGCTCAAGGAGCTCCTCGCCCAGCGCGGCGAGCTGGTGGCGTTCGCGCGCAGGCACGTGGCCGACGCGGCGCTGGCCGAGGAGCTGGTGCAAGCTGCGTTCGCTCGCGCCGCCGAGCGCATCGATCAGCTCGAGGACCCGAGCGCAGCGCGCGCGTGGTTCTACCGGCTGCTGCGCAACATGATCCAGGACCACCGGCGTCGTCGAGGCGCCCGGGACCGCGCGCTGTCGCGCTACGTCGACGAACAGGAGCTCGCCGTGGCCGCCGCCGAGCGCCAGGCGCGCCCCTGCTTGTGCGTGGCGACGGCGATGACCACGCTCAAGCCCGAGTACCAAGATGCGCTGCGACACATCGACATCGAGGGCATGGCGGTGAAGGACTACGGCGAGCTCGTCCACATCAGCGCAAACAACGCCGCTGTGCGCGTCTTCCGCGCGAGGCAGGCGCTGAAGAGCGCTGTCGAGGCACGCTGCGGCGCCTGCGCAGAGAACGGGGGCTGCTTCGACTGCGCCTGCGACGCGACCACCGCGTCAGCGTGAGAACGCCTGTATCACAGCCATGCCGGCCCCCGCGCGCGCCGTCGCCACCAGCACCACCGGCATCCCCATGGGCAGCGGCATCTTGAAGCAGTTGGCGCCGCCACCGATCACAGCGACCGGGCCTTGGCTGTTGTCGCGCGCGATCACCGTGTTCGGCATGGGCATCAGCAGGCCACTTGCCGCCATGTCGAGCAAGAGCTCCAGGTCCAAGTCGGCCATGCCGATCGACGTGCCGATGAACGTGTAGCACTTGTTCGGCTGGAGCATGAGCTTGAGGTGGAGCGTGTCTCCGGTCTTGAACTGCCCCGCTTGAGGAGCGCCATCGAGCGCGGAGCCTGGCGCCTCCTTGCTTCCGAGAACAACCATCGGGGCGGCCAAGCCAGCGAACGCGGCGGGCGGCAGGAGCGCCGCGCTGGGAGGTGAGAGCTGCGACGGCGAGGATCCGCCGACGGGCAGGCCGGGTGTGGCCAGCGTGAAGGCCACGGGCGGAGTCGACACCGAGGCAGCAGCGACGGGCTCGGCGACAGGCTCTGGATCCGCCATCGTCAACGGTGCCGAGGCCGAGGCGCTGGCCATGACGACGGGGACCTCGACCTCCACACGCTCCACCGCGCCCCCACCCGCGCCGGTGCAACCAAGCACGAAGACCAGCGGCAGATCACGCCACGAACGCGACACTCTTCTCCCACAGCTCCTCGCCGAGCTTGCGGTCACGCGCCGGAGCGCTCGGCTCCCGCACACGGCTCTTGTCGTAGTAGAGGCCCGTCTCTTTGCCCGCCTCCTCCGAGAGGGCGCAGTAGAGCGAGGTCTTCGCGCCCTCCTCGTTGGAGATCATCGTGAGCAGCAGCAGCTGGCGAAACGGCCAGGGGATGCGCCGATACGCGTCGGAAGCCACGCCGCCAGGGTGGAGCGAGTAGGTGGTGACGCCGGTGCCTTGAAGTCGCCGGCCCAGCTCCGCGCTGAAGAGCACGTTGGCCAGCTTGGACACTTGGTACTCCGGCAGACCCGTGATGCTGGGCGTGAACCGACGCACCTCCGCGAAATCGATGCCCTTGGCCTTGTAGTGCATCGTGCTCGACACGTTGACGATGCGCGCCGGAGCAGAGCTCTTGATCCTGTCGAGCAGCAGGTCCGTGAACAAGAAGTGCCCCAGGTGGTTGGTGCCAAAATGGAGCTCGAAGCCATCCTTCGTCTCACCGCGTTGACCCGCCACGCCGGCGTTGTTGATCAGCAGCGGCAGCGGCAAATCCATCGCGAGGAAGCGCGCCGCCGCCTCGCGCACCGAGGCAAACGAAGCCAGGTCGAGCTCGAACAGCTCCACCTGTTGGTTGCCGGTCGCCGCGCGGATTGCGTCGACCGCCTCTTGCCCCTTCTCGCGGCTACGCGATCCGAGCAGCACGTGCGCGCCGAGCCGCGCGAGCTCCATCGCGGTCGCACGGCCGATGCCGGTGTTGGCGCCGGTGATCAGGGCCACCTTGCCTGAGAGGGTCCGCTCCACTCCGGCAAGCTAGCAGATGGTCACTCGGGCACCGCCATGCAACAGCCGGTGATGCAGCTGAAGCCACCCGGACAAGCAGGCTGACCCGGCAGGCCACACTCCTGGATGCCCGGCGCGCATTGGCTCCCGCCAGGGCCGCCACCCGAGCCACTGCCGCCCGCACCTGCGCCGCCCCCGCCCTCGCCAGGGTTGCAGCTCGGGTCCGGTTCCGGTTGGCCGATGCAGATCTCACACGGCTCGCAGGTGTTGAGACAGCCCGGCACCGGATCGCACGGGTGGCACTTGGTGGGGTCGAGCACGTCCGCGAGCGTGCACTCGCTGTCTTCATTGGCGCCGACCGAGCCGGTGAACACGTACATGCCGCTGCCGGCTGGCAGCTCGCAGCAGCCGAAGCAGTCACAACCGTTGGGCGTCAGCGGGAGGCAGCTGTCCAAGCACTGCTGTGACTGCGCTGCGTACAACGCGCCACAGGTTTGGCCTGGAGGGTTGATGGTCGTGCCCGTCCCGACGTAGGCGCAGTTGTTGTTCAGCCAAGGTGTGGGGTAGTAGTTCGGGTCGACCTCGTGGGTGTCGCACTCGTGCGACCAATAGCAATCGTCGTCGCCCGAGCCGTCGCCCGAGTCCCAGTAGCAATCCAGCTTGCAGCTGTTGTTCGTGTTGCTCGGCAGGTCTGGGTAGTAGCTGTCCTCGGTGTTGTCGCACGGGCCCAAACAGTCCGGGTCCACCGAGTCGAGCAACCCGTCCATGTCGTCGTCGATCAGGTTGCCGCACTCGAAGATCTGGTTGCCGCAGGGTGCGATCTCGGTCGGGGGGTTGATCACACCACCGCCTCCCGCACCGCCCGTCTGCCCTCCGCCCGAAGCGGCTCCTCCTCCGCCGGCATTCGCAGCGCCCGTGTTCTGCCCGCCGGTGGTGCCGGCGCCGGAGTTGTTTCCGGCGGTGTTGCCCCCGCCCGTTGGCCCTGCGCCTGCGCCACCGCTTCCATCGTCCGAGCAAGAGATCATCAGGCCCAAGAGGACCAAGCCGGAGAGAGCATGAAGGCGCATTCTCGAAGGAGAACACGCCCAGTCGCAAAGGCACAAGCTCAGGGATTCGCCTGGTCGCAGGCCATCCGCTGTGCGCGCACCAGATGCATGCCGTCGGCGGCCTGCTCCATCCACACCACGTAGTAGAAGACCTGATTGCCGCGACCCGCCACGGCGTAGGTGTGGCGCCCCTCCGTCACCGGATCGTCGATCTGATTCACGATCGAGTTGGCCATCAGCTCCCCGTCGGGCGTCCACCACTGCATGGCGACGCGGCTCGCGTTGGGGTCGAACAGCGTGATCCCCGCGCTTGCAAAGGTGTTGAACGCCTTGTTGGGCGGCGTGACGAAGGTGATGTCGGACAGCGTGTCGAACTGGAGCGCCGGTGACAGCAGCGACCCCGGGTTGCTGCCCACCATGGGCAGGTCCATGCCCTCGACCACGCCTGCGTACAGCGTCGCGGGCGTGAACGTGGGAGAGGTGGCGGTCAAGCTCGCGAACAGCATGAACACGGAGGGGTTCGGCCCCTGGCCCTGCACCATCGCGAACGGGAACGTCGCCTTGCCGGGCTCGAGCTCGATCGGGAAGCCGGGTGTGGCCATTTGGCTGTCGCTGCCGACCTTCGCAAACAGCTCGTAGGCCGGGTCGGCAGGGTTCTCGCCAGACGTGAGCAGCACGTTCACGTTGTTGATGCGCTCGAACGCGTTGGGCCGCACCTGCGCGGAGTCGATGTCGCCGGAGTAGCCCCACAGCGAGGTACCGTCGTCGAAGTTGGTCGCGAACACCGTCGCCGTGTTGCCCTCGACGCACACGCCTGCGATGTACAGGCGGCCGCCATCGATCGAGCCCCAGAGCTTCTCGTTTTGCCCGGTCTGGCAGGCGACGGGCGTCACCACCGGCCACGTGGTGGGCACGGCGGAGGACATGTTGGTGCCGCTCTTCGCGTAGTCGAGCACGGTGAACTGGCCGTTGAGGTTCGCCAGCACGCGCACCTTGTCGGGGTACGAGAACGCCTTGAAGATGCGGATGCTGCCGGAGTTGGGCGTGTTCGGGAAGGTGTTGATCTGGAACGTTTGGTCGTCACGGGCGGTGCGCGCCACGACCTGCTGCGTGTCCTGCTTGGTCACGAACACGTGGGTGTAGCCCTCGTCGTCGAAGGACGTGACCACGTCTTCGCCCACGTTGGCCGAGTTGATCTCGCCCTTGGTGAAGATCTGCGCCACCGCCCCGAACGGATCGCATTGGAAGGTGGGTGCGGCGCCACCACCGCCGGTGCCACCTCCGACGCCGCCAGCGCCACCGTTTCCGCCCGCGTTGCCCCCAGCGCCC
>CAZXMG010000129.1:0-16318 GCA_964641275.1 uncultured Polyangiaceae bacterium | reverse complement strand
GATCCCATCCCGTTCTTGGATACGCAGTCGGTGGTGTGCGCCAACTGCCACACGACCATGAACCACGTCGCGCCGCTGTTCGGGAACTTCGCGGAGGACGGCACCTGGCAAGACCAGATCGCGGTCATGACACCGCTCGCCCCAGAGCCGGTGCCGACCGAGCTGTCGCACTGGCTGCCGCCTGGTGAGTCGTTGGCGTGGCATCAAGATCGCCCGGTCGAGTCGCTGGCTGAGCTCGGACTGGCGATGGCCGATGACCCGGCCGTCGGCGAGTGTGTGGTCGCGCGCATGTGGAATTTCGCGATGTCGAAGGAAGACATCGTGATCGATCTGGCCACGGTGCCGTTCGGCGTGATCGAGCCGCACTTGGCCGAGTTCGACGGCAACGGGCAGGACGTCAAGGAAGTGCTGCGCAGCATCATGCTGAGCGAAGACTTCGTGAGCTTCTGAGGAGAACCACCATGAACCGCACCTTCCTCCAGCTCTTGGCCCTCACCCTCCTCGCCACGGCCGCCTGCGCCGAGCAGCCGAACAGCATCGACCTCGACGGCGTCGACCACGACAAGGAGGCCGACGATCCGATCGGCGACACCACCGACAAGCCCGGCAACAAGCCGGAGGACACGGTCGGCGGGGAAGACACCACCTTCGACCACGAGAACGACACCCGTGACCCCTACGAGATCGCGCTGCAGCACGCAGAAGAAGGCTCGCCCGACACACGCGCACGCCTGCACTCGTGCCAGAAGCTGCAGATCACGACGCTGCGCAACCTGCTCACCGACTTCGGCGTGGATCTGGAGCGCGAGAGCGATCCGCCCAGCGCCGGCCAGCTGTTGAGCGATGGCGGCACGGCGCTCGGCCAAGCCAACTACGCCGCGCGCTCGGGCGAGGACATCGTCTGGACCGCCGCCGGCGCGGCCAAGACGTTCGACATCTTCGTGCAGGCCGCGCCCGAGATCATCGCGGCGATGCCGAACCTGCCGCAGTGCCAGATCGACGGCGTGGGCCCGGCCATGTTCGACGACTCGAACCCCGAGAGCCCCACGTGCAACGACGACGCGGTCAGCTGCCTGATCGGCCGGCCCGCCACGCCGGAGCACCTCGCCATCTGCAACAACCTGATCCTGTCGAGCTCCTCGCTCGACAACGGCAAGAACATCGCCGTCGCCGCGCTGCTCTCGGCCGCGCACTCTTGCGAGTGAGGAGACCACCATGGCCATCGACACCCTGAAGAACCTCTCTGGTCCCTCCCGCCGCCGCTTCCTGCGCTGGGCCTCCGCCGCCGGCGCCTTGCTCGCGGTCGAGAAGAGCCGCTTCCTCGACGTCATCAGCGACAGCGGCGGCGTCGCCCTGGCCCAGGACGCGAGCTGCGCGGCGACCAACAAGTCGCTGCACATCGTCGCGGGCACAGGGGGCTTCGCCTGGTTCCAGCTGCTCTGGCCGCACAACGAGATCGCCGCCTCCAACAACGACAACTTCGCGTTCCACGCGTACGGCGAGCAGACCATGGCCACCGAGACGGACAACCCGCTCACGCTCGGCCCCGAGGCGCCGTGGCAGGAGTACGACAAGTCCAAGCGCGTGACCGCGTTCATGGCTGGTAACAACCAGACGCACACCGACACGCCGGCCGCCGCAGCGCAGGTGGGCAACAACCAGAACCTGCTCGCCGTGTGCGCAGCCATCCAGCGCACCACGCCCTCGCTCTTGCCCGTGATCGGCATCACGCCCATCAACTTCGGCAACGCGCCCGGCGCGCCCACGCCGACCACGGTCGGCGACGCCGACGGCATGGTGCAGCTGTTCAACTCGGCCGCGTCCCGGGCCATCTTGGAGCTGCCGGAGGACGCCGCGACCTACGAGGCCTACTACAAGGCGCTGCTCGGTCTGAACAAAGCCAGCGCGCGCCCCACCCAGCTGCGAGGTCTTCGCGTGGGCAAGCAGGCCGCGAGCTTCCTCGGTCAGAACCTGGCCGCGCAGCTCCAGGTCGCCAACGCCGACCTCACGCGCTACGGCATCGACGGCGGCACCCCGAACAAGCTGAGCGAGCTGGCGCGCGCCCTGATCGTGTCGGCGAAGGCCTTCAAGCTCAACCTCACCCAGTCGGTGATCGTGCCCGCGCTGAACGACGACCCACACGGCGCCTTCGGCGACATGAACAACCTGCGAAGCACCGTGTCCGGCATCGGCAAGATCCTGGACGCGTTCATGGCCGACCTCACCTCCTACGAGGATCCGTCGTGCGCAGCGCGCACCTTGGCCGACAGCACCGTCATCACCGTGCACGGCGACACGCCCAAGGACCCGCGCGATCGCGGCGGCTGGCCCGACGGCACGCCCAACGACTCGAACTGGATCTACGTGATGGGCAACGGGTACACCAAGACCGGCTGGTTTGGCGGCGTGCGCGCGAACGGTCAGACCGACGTGTTCGACCCCACGACCGGCGCCACGGTGCCGAACGGCAGCTCCGCCGACGTGACCGCCTCCGCGGGTGCGGCGGTGGCCTTCGCCGTGGCCAAGGGCGACATGCGCCGCGTCGAGGACTTCTACACCGGCCCCTCGATCGAAGGCATCGTCAACGTCAACCCCGTGCTCTGAGCTCGCTTGCGCCGCTGGCGCTACGCTCGCTGGATCGACTGGCGAGCGTAAGCGCCCGAAGGGCGCGCAGCGAGCTCCTGAACGCGGACTGACACCGGCGCCGCGGAGCCCTGGTACGCTCGCGCGATGCGATCCCTCTTCGTGTGCTCAGCGGCGCTTGCGCTGGCGGCGGTCCTCCCCGCCGAGGCGCTGGCCGAGACCTTCACCATCACGCCGGCGGACGATCTCATCGCCGCGGTGGCGGCGCTCGCGCCGGGAGACGAGCTGGTGCTGGGCGGAGGCACGTACAACCTCACCGCCCGCTTCGGCATCGGCGTCTCGGGCACGGAGGCCGCGCCGATCGTGATCCGCGCCGCCGACGGCGAGGTGCCCATCATCACGCGTCCGGACGCGAACCAGAACGTGATCAATTTCGATGGCGTCGCGTACGTGGAGCTGCGCGGCGTCGAGGTCATGGGCGGCTCGCACGGCATCCGCATCGACGACAGCGACTTCATCACGATCGAGGACTGCCACATCCACGACACGGGGGACGTGGGGCTCTCGGCCAACGTGGGCGGCAGCGACTACGAGGGGCTGCGCTTCCTCGGCAATCACATCCACGACACCAACAACACGGGCGAGGGCATGTACCTCGGCTGCAACGACAACGCGTGCCAGTTCCACGACGCGGTGATCGAGCGAAACTACATCCACCACACCAACGGCCCGAGCGTTAGCCAGGGCGACGGCATCGAGATCAAGGAGGGCAGCTACAACAACCTGGTGCGTGACAACGTGATCCACGACACCAACTACCCGTGCATCCTCACCTACTCCACCGTGGGCAACGGTGGGCCCAACCGCATCGAGCGGAACGGGATGTGGGGCTGCGGCGATCACGGCATCCAGTCGGCAGCGGACGCGATCATCGTCAACAACATCATCCTCAGCGCCGCGGCCGACGGCATCCGCAACCAGCCCCACCAAGCCGGCGATCCCAACAGCTTGTCGATCGTGCACAACACCATCTTGAAGGCAGGCGGCGACGCGATCCGGTCCGACGGCATCGTGGGGACGGTGACCATCGCCAACAACGCGATCTACGCGCAAGCCGGCAACGCCATCCGGCTCTCGGGCGACACCAGCCAGGTGACCGTGATCGGCAACGTAGGCGTCGGCTCGCTCTCCAACGTCAGCGGTGGCTTCAGCGCCACCGGCAGCATCGCCAGCGACTTCGTCGCCGCGTCGTTCTCGGGCGCGCCGCCGAACGATGTCTTCCCTGCCAGCGGCTCGATGCTGATCGCGGCAGGCGACTTGACGCACGTCACCGTCACCGACTTCAACGGCACCCCGCGCGCGAACGTCGCGGACGCGGGCGCCTACAAATTCGACGCGGCGGGCAACCCCGGCTGGACGATCAGCGCAGGCTTCAAGGACGAGACCGGCGGCCCCGGCCCGGGTGGAGGCGGGGCCGGCGGCGCGGGCGCGGGCGGCGATGGGAACGGAGGAGGCGCGAGTGGAGGCGGCCCAGCCGGCAGCGGCGGAAGCGCCGCGGGCGGTAGCGGAGGCGACGGTGCAAGCGGGAGCGAAGACGGCTGCGGCTGCGTCGTCGTCCACGACGGGAGCATGGGTGCGGGCGCCTGGCTGTTCGCGGCCGCGCTGATGATCGCGCGCCAGAGGCGCCGGCCCTCGCGTTGAGCCGCTATTGCTTCTCTGACTCGTCGATCGGCGTCTTGCTCGTCTTCTGAGCGCTGGCCGCAGGCGTCTGGGGCGCCGCGGTCGGCGTCGTGGGGGCCGACGGGGGCGGCCGACCACTCGTCTTGGCCTTGTTCGCAGCTGGCGCCCTTACGCTGCTCGGAGCGCTGGCGACCTCGCGCTCGGACGAGCTGCTGGTGGCCTTCACCTCCGGCCCGTGGGTCGCGCGCGTCGACGCGGCCAAGTCTGGCGAGCGGATCACCGGCGTGGCTGCCGGGCTGGGCACAACCCCTGCGTTGGGCGCGCGCGCCGCACGCAGCCACAGCGCGCCCGCGAGCAGCGCAGCACCGGCTGAGACCAAAGCCACGACGGGCACCCACCTGCGCCTGCGTTCGGGCTCGAGCGGCGTCTCGGGCTGCCCGTCGGGCGTGATGCGCAGCGCGGTGGGTCCGCCTGTTTCCTCGTCGAAGATCGGTGTCGTTCGTCGCAACGGCGACAGGTCGGCGCGCCGCTTGTTGCGCTCTTCGGGGCGGATCGTGGCGCCGCGGAGCGCCGCGCGAAACGCCTCCGCCAGCTCCCGCGGGGTGGCGAAACGGTCGGCTGGCTCAGGCGCGAACGCCTTGGCGAAGAACGCATCCACCCGCGGGGGCAGCCCCGTCATCACTTGGCTCGGTGGCTTGAACTTGAAGGCCAGCAGCGACGTGTAGAGCTCGGTGATGGTCGCCCCATCGAACGGCAAACGGCGCGTGAGCGCCTCGTAGGCGGAAGCCGCGAGCGCCCACACGTCGGGGCCGCCATCGACCACTGCACCCCCGGTCGCGACCTCGGGGCACATGTAGGCAGGCGATCCCACCAGCGCTCGCTCCGCCGTCCGCCTCGGCGCCGCAAGACCGGGGCTCGACTCGCGCAGCAGCTTGGCCACACCGAAGTCGGCCAGCTTGAACGCGCAGGCTCCTTCTTCGCCGCGCACGACCAGGATGTTGGCTGGCTTGACGTCGCGGTGCGCGATCCCGAGGCGATGCGCTTGCTCCAGGGCTTCGGCGACGTGCTCGATCATCGACGCAACAGCTTCCGGAGGCACGAGCTCCCGGTCGAGCCACGCCTCCAGGCTCTCGCCCTCCACGAACTCCATCACCAAGAACGGCACATCCTGGAACGTGCCTGCGTCGTGCACCGTCACGATGCGGGTCGTGCGTGGCGCGAGACGCGCCGAGACCTGCGCTTCGAAGCGGAAGCGCTCGTCCATGTGCTCCGTGGCGCCCGCGTTCAGCCGCGCGGTCGGGTCCAGGAACTTGATGGCCACCGGCGCTTGCAGCACCAGGTGCTGCCCCAGCCAGACCACCCCTGCGGCGCCCGAGCCGAGCTGCCGCTCCAGGGCATAGCGGCCAGCCACGACCACCCCTGGTTGGAGGAAGGTTCCGGAGGGTTGCTGATCCGCGGGCACGATGGGTCAGTTTCGCACGACGGCTGCTCGCGTCCATTCACAACGTTACGTTGCGTTGGTTCCTGAGGATCTGGAGCCAAGGTTACGCTACGTTAAGTGGGTGGCTCGACGTCCTGTACGTTCCCTGGCCTTTGCGTTGACCCTGCTTGCTTCTGCCCAAACCCGGACTGCCGTCGCGAACGAAGAAGACTCCAAGACCCTCTTCGCCAAGGCGCGCGAGCTGCGGCTCGCCAACAAGTGCGAGGAGGCGGCGCCGCTCTTTCAAAAAGCATTCGAGATCTTCCCGGACGGGCTTGGCTCTCTGCGCAACCTCGCCGAGTGTCAGGAGCAGCTCGGCCGCTTCGCGTCGGCACGTCGCTCCTGGTGGGACCTGCGCCGCGCCGCGCTGGGGACCACGGAGTCCAAGTACGAGGGCTGGGCCGCGCACGCCGAGTCGGCCTACGCGAAGCTCGAGCCGAAGGTCCCGCACCTCGTGCTCAAGGTCGAGAACGCTCCCCCCAAGTTCAGCGTCACACTCAATGGCCAGCCGCTCGATGGGCGGTTGCTCGGTACGGATCTGGAACAGGACGTGGGCGAGCTGGTGATCGTGCTGCGCGACGGAAGCGCCGTCCCGCAGACGCGCACGATCAAGCTCGCCGAAGGGCAACGCGAGACGCTGACGCTGGTCTCGACGGCACCGAAAGAGTCACGCACCGGCAGAGAGCCGACCCGCAGCGGCCCCTCGCCACTCATCATCACGGGCGGCGTGGCGTTCGGGTTGGCGGGAGCCTCCGTCGGCGGCTTGATCGGCGGCGTGGTGATGCGAAACGGCGCGCTCGACGCGGTGGACGCGGCTTGCCCCTCGTACACGAACTGCGACCGGTCGCTCCAAGAGGACGTTGATCAAGGGGAGCTGGGCGCGACGCTGGTGAACGTCTTTGCCGCCACCTCGGGTGCGTTCGCGGCGCTCGGTGTCGGGCTCACCGTCGCGGGCGTGCTCACGAACAAGGGGAGCTCGTCGAAGGAGGCCTCGCCGATCGTGATCGAGCCAGACAGCGCTTCGGGGGGCGCGGGCCTCCGGCTGCGGGGGGTGTTCTGATGACGCGCGCACGAACCTGGATATCACTCACACTCTGGCTGAGCAGCGCGGCCTGCAGCTTCCCAGACGTGAGCTACCGCTCGGATGGTGGAGGTGGCGACGGAGGCGTGGGCAATGCTGGGGGCGCGCCCACGCAAGGCGGGGGCGACGCGGGTGGCGGCGGGGCGGCGACGTCGACCAGCACGTCCACCAACACGAGCACGAGCACCGGCATGGGGGGCGGGCCCACTTGCACCGATGCGGATGGCGACAAGTACGTGCTCGAGGCCGACAATGGCGCATGTTTGCCGCCCGACTTTCTGGGCTACGGCGACTGCGACGACGAGAACGAAGACGTTCACCCGAACCAGCCGACGTACTTCGACACTCCGCGACCCAACTTCGACCCCGACCTGGAAGCAGCTTGGAACTACGACTGCAACGACACGTTGGACCTGTTGTACGCGGTCGGCTGCACCGCGTTGCCGTCCCAGGACGGCATCGAGGTGTCCGCGGGCGCCTTCGGCTGCGGCGACATGGGCATGTTCCGCCAGGTCACGATCGGCTGCACCAACGTCGAGATGCGAACCCAGTTGTGCCGCTGATTAGTAAGCGGCCGCCTTGCCGCCCTTGCGCGTGGTGTCGGCCACGGCCCTGAACCCGCGCGTCTTGGGATCCACCTCGATCGAGTTGGCGTGGCCGATGCGCGGGATCTTGCGCAGCTTGTGGCCGCGCTGCTCGAGCGCCGCGGCCACGTCGGCGGGCAGCGAGTCCTCCACCACGATCGTGTCGGGTTGCCACTGGTGGTGCGCGCGCAGCGCGGGCAGCGCCTGATCGAGCGGCTTGTCGTAGTCGATCAGCGCGCGGGTGAGCTGCGCCACCGTGGTGGTGATGGTGGGTCCACCGGGCGTACCGAGCACCGCGCGCAGCTCGCCGCCTTTGGAGATGATGGTGGGCGTCATGCTGCTGAGCATGCGCTTGTGGGGCGCGATGGCGTTGAGCTCGCCCTGAATCAGGCCGTACGCGTTGGGCTTGCCGGGGATGGCGGCGAAGTCGTCCATCTCGTTGTTGAGCAAGATGCCCGTGCCGGCGATGGCGTACTTGGCGCCATAACCCGTGTTCAGCGTGTACGTGTTCGACACTGCGTTGCCCTGCGCGTCCACCACCGAGTAGTGCGTGGTCTGGGTTCCCTCTTGCTTCGGGGGCTTGGTGCCAGGCTCGATCTCGCTGGAGGGCGTCGCCTTCGCTCGGTCGATCGTGGCGGCGCGCTGCTTGGCGTAGGCCGGATCGAGCAAGAGCTCGAGTGGCATCTTCACGAAATCGGGGTCGCCCAACAGGTAGGCTCGGTCGGCGTACGCCCGACGCATGATCTCGGCGAACAGGTGCAGCTCGTCCGCGCTGCGCCATGGCGCGCTCTTCGCGTCGAGCGCCTCGCTCATGAGCAGCATCTCCTTCAGCACCACGCCGCCAGAGCTGGGCGGCGGCATGGTCACGATCTCGTGGCCGCGGTACTCGAACACGATCGGATCACGCCATTTGGCGCGGTAGCGCTTGAGGTCCTCGGCCTTCCAAATGCCCCCCGCTTTCGTGACCTCTTTGGCCATCTGCTCGGCCAGCTTGCCCTCGTAGAACACGCGCGGCCCTTCGTTGGCGATTCGTTCGAGCACCGCCGCGAGCTCCGGTTGCACGAGCTTGTCTCCGGCGGCGAGCGCACCCCCGCCCGGCTTCTCGAACAGCTTGGCGGTGGCCTCGAACCCGCCTTCGCGCATCTTTTTGGTCGCGCCCACCAGATCCTCGGCCGTCACTTGATCGAGGACGAACCCGTCCTTGGCCAGGGCTGCGGCGGGCGCGACGAGGTCCTTCCACGGCAGCTTGCCCAGCTTCTCGTGCGCCAGCGCAAAGCCAGCGACCGTGCCGGGGATGCCGGCGGCCTTGGGACCCAACGTCGACTCCTTCGTCTTCTCCTTGGTCTTCTTGTCCACGTACATGTCACGCGAGGCCAAGGAGGGCGCGGTCTCGCGGTAGTCGAGCGCCAGCTTCTCGCCGTTCGCTTGGCGGATGACCATGAAGCCGCCACCGCCGATGTTGCCGGCAGAGGGGTGCGTCACGGCCAAGGCGAAGCCGATCGCAATGGCGGCGTCGACCGCGCTGCCGCCCTTCTTCAGGACGGCCAAGCCGATGTCGGTGGCGTGCGCCTCTTGACTCGCCACCGCGCCATGATTGCCCAGCGCCACTCTTGGTGGCTCCTCTTTGCCGGCGGGCACGCGTCGCTCGCCCGGCGCGAGCGGCGGCTCCGAGGCGCTGGCCGAGAGCGCTGGCGGAGCGGTGGTGACGAGCGGTTTGCCCGGTGCCGGCTCGGGCGCAGCCGACGTGCACGACAGCAGGGCGAGGAGCGAGAGGAGCGTGGCGGTGCGCGACATGGCGCTGCAGCGTACAGCGATCGCAGCCAGTCAGCCGCTCACTTGTCGGCGACCGCGTCAGCCGCTGGCGCCGCAGGCGGGGCCGGCGCCGACGGGCCCGCCACGTTCACCTGCGTCTTGGGCTGGTCTTTGGTGATCGAGTAGCGGACGAGCGCACGCAACACGTCGTTGCGCTGCACATTGCCCAGCACCACCTTCACGTCCTCGTACACCGAGGGGTCGACGAGCAGGCCTCCGATGGTGCCCTTGCCCGCGCGCACGTCGGCGATGATCGCCTTCAGATCCGTGGTGATGTCCGCCACGTTCTTGAACACGACCGCGCCGTCGCCCTTGCCGCCGTACATCACGTCCTTGAGCAAGCCGTCACCCTCGCGCACGCCGCGCAGCGTGAGCGCCACCTCGTTGGCCGCGCTCTGGATCTCGGCCAGCCCTCGCGGCCCCTCGCCATAGATCACGTCGTGGGCGAAACCTGGGCCCGTCTCGACGCGGCCCATCACTCGGCGCGCGTCCTTGAGCGTGCCCTCGGCCTCCTTCGTCGCGCCCTCGAGGTTCTTCATGATGCCGGAGATACGCTCGGCCTCTTTGGGGTCCTTCAGCAGCTTCGACGGGTAGCCCTGCCCGTTCGCGATCTCGTGCAGGATGACGTGGATGGAGGCGACGGAGCCCTGGATGTCGCGGTGCAGCTTCTCGTCACCGAGCGGCTTGGTGGCCTTCTCGACGTTGTCGAGCACCGCCTCCGCCTTGTCTGCCATGTCGCCGATGCGGCCGAACATGTCCTGCGGCTTGTCGCTCTCGAGCGTGGTCTCTGGGTCCGCGGCCTCGCCCTCGCCCAGCGACAGCTCGACCATCTTGTCGCCCAAGAGGCCTTTGTTCACGATCGCTGCGCGCGTGTCGGTGCGGACGCGCTTCATCTCCGAGCGCTTGACCCAGAACGTGACGTACACCGTGGGATCGTCCGGGCTCTTCTGGTCGTAGCCGACCTGCGCGACCTGCCCCACGTCGATGCCGCCGAGGCGGACGGGTGCGCCAGGCTTGAGGCCCTGGGCGTCGGTGAACGTGGTCTTGAAGTTGACCGACGCCGAGAACAAGTTCCGTTCTTCGCCGATCAGGAAGATGGTCATGCCGAGCAGCGCCAGGCCGACCAGCACGAAGATGCCTACCTTCAGGTCGCGAGAGCGAGCCATCGAGGGACCAGCGTAGCAGCCGACGCGCCAGCGCGCCTACGACTTCAGCAGGGTCTCGACGTCCTCGTTGACCGGTGCCACTCCGTTGATGAAATCCGATACCCGCGGATCGGTCGCGAAGCGGAACTCGTCCGGGGTCCCGTGCAGGATCACGGTGCCCGAGTGCACCATGGCCATGCGATCCGAGACCGAAAAGGCGCTCTTCATGTCGTGTGTGACCACGATGCTGGTGACCTTGAGCGCCGCTTTGAGGCCGTTGATCAGGTGGTTGATGCGCTCGGTGTTGATGGGATCGAGCCCGGTGGTCGGCTCGTCGTACAAGAGCACCTCGGGCTGGATCGCGATCGCGCGCGCCAGACCGACACGCTTCTTCATGCCGCCCGAGAGGTCTGCGGGGCGCATGTTCTCGATCCCAGGCAAGCCGACCAGAGAGAGCGCCCAGTCCACCCGCTCGAACATCTGGTGCTCGGTCATGGTCTCGCGAAAGTGCTCGCGCAGCCCATAGGCCACGTTCTCCCCCACGCTGATGGAGTCGAACAGCGCCGCCCCCTGGAACAGCATGGCGATACGTCGCCGAACGTCCGCGACCTGACGCTCCCGGAGCTTGGTCACGTCTTCGCCGTGGAAGATGACCTCCCCGGCGTCGGCCTCCAGCAAGCGGATCAAAAGCTTGAGCAACACGCTCTTGCCCACGCCCGAGCCGCCCATGACCGTGAGCGTCTCGCCTTCGTACACGTCCAGGTTGAGGGCACGGTAGATGACCTTGGGCCCGAACGCCTTTTTCACCCCACGAAACTGGATGATCGGCCCTTTGGACTTCTGGCCGAGCGCGCTCCCGCGAAAGGTCACTGGTCGCCTCGCCGCCGCACGGCAGGCATGTTGCCGGGGCTGTCGACCTCGCGCAAGCGGGTCATTCGAAGAAGAACGCGTCGAACTTCGCGCCGAAGGCAGCCTCGTCATCGCCCGGCTCGCCGTGCGTGTAGAGCAGCCGCAGCAGCCGCTCGTCGAGGCCCGAGAGCCCCAACGCGGAGCCGCCGTCCGAGCCATCGGCGAAAAAGATGCTGTCGTCGAAGATGGCGGAGTCGGTCGCCAGGCCGAGCGATTGCGTGGTCTCTTCGTATGTGAAATGGCGCAGGTCGTCGCCAAACAGCAGATCCGTGGCGATCAGCACGTAGCTCTCGGTGAGCGCGCCCTGCTCGTCCCAGAACATGTAGAAGTAGCCCCAGTTGCCCGCCACGATCGGGAAGCCATGGGCGGCGCCCACCGCGTCGAAGGCCGCCAGGTCGATGAAGTAGACATCGATGTCCGCAGAGGTGTCTCCCTCGGCGATCAGGTTGATCGGCGTCTCGGGCATGAACGCGGACAGCGTCGGCACGACCTCGTCGATCAGGGCGCTGCCCTCTGCAGTGCCCTCGATGATGGAGAGCGTGGGAGGGTGCGTCCAGCGAACGACCGTGTTTCCGCCACCGAACTCGGTGCCGAGCGAGACCTGCAGCGCCCACTCCTTGACCAGCGCCACGTCCACCGAGCCGCCGGCGCCGCCAGCTCCACCGTTGGCGGCATTCGCGCCGGTGCCAGCGTCGCCACCCTGGCCGGCTCCACCTGCGCTGTCGTCTCCGCCCGCACCATCAGGGTCGCCCAGGATCACGCAACCTGCGAGGCCCAGCGCCAAGAAGCTCCACGCGAGCGAGCGCACGACAAAGCTGTTGGAAGCTTGCATTCTGGGGGCTCGGGAGGGCATCGGTCGAGTAGACCACGGCCCTGGCGCTCGGCTCCAGTCGCAGATGCTCAGCCCGGAGCGAGAGGTGGGACGGTCTCTTCGACCTGGATCTCGGCCCCACCCAAGTAGGTGTTGCGCCGAAGCGCACCGATCACGCTGAGCACCCGGCCTTGAATGGCGGGCGCGTGCTCCCCCATCGAGAAGTAGATGCCGCTGATCTGGCTGCCCTCGTGGACCAAGTCCAGCTTCAGGTGGCCCTTCAGGTTGCGCGCGCCGCGCACCGTGACCTGTTCTGCGATCAGACGCGGAGCCGGGTTCGCCTCGCCGAATGGCTCGAGTCGCTCGAAGTCTGCGAGCAAGTCTGCCATGTCGTCGCGCGCGTCGAGCCTGAGCAGCGCCCGCGGCGCCGGCGGAGGCAACGCAGCCTGGATGGTGCGACACGCTCGATCGAACGCGGCGCGCAGCGCGTCCAGCCGATCGCGACTGACGTGCACCCCCGCGGCGGCTTGGTGGCCGCCGAACTGCAACAGCTCCGCTCGTGAAGCGGCGAGCGCGTCGTACAGCGGAAACCCAGCGGGTCCTCTCACCGAGCCGCGCCCGCTCGCGCCCTCCCAGCCCACCACGATCGTGGGCTTGCCGGTGGTCTCGGCGATCTTCCCGGCCACGATCCCCACCACACCCGGGTGCCACCCGTCGCGCGCCAACACCAGACCAGCGAGATCGCTCAACCCCTGCGCGTCGATGTCGGCGAGCGCCTCGTCGACCATGACCGCCTGCACCTTGCGGCGCTCCGCTTGCACCTGCTCCACGCGCGCAGCGATGCCAGCCGCCGCGGTGCGATCGTCGGCGAGCAGCAGCGCCAGCGCGTCGTCTGGATCGCCCAGCCGCCCCGGCGCATTGATGCGCGGCGCGATGCGAAACGCCACGTCCTCGCTGGAGACACCTGCCGCCAGATCGATGCGCGCCAGATCGCACAGCTCTCGCAACCCGGGGCGTCGCCCCAACGCGCGTAGCCCCGCCTTGACCAGCGCGCGGTTGTCGCCCACCAGCGGCGCGACATCGGCGATGGTGCCGATCGCCACCAGGTCCAAGAAGGCTCGCAAATCGAGCTCTTTGCCCAAAGTCTGGCGCAGCGCAGCGCCCATGGTGAGCGCCAGGCCACAAGACGCCAAGTGCTTGAACGGGAAGCCACACTCCGGGCGGTGGGGGTTCAAGAACGCGAACGCCGGCAGCGGCTCCTTCGGCACGATGTGGTGATCGATCACGATGGTGTCGACCCCGTCGGCCTTCGCGCGGGCCACGCGTTCATGGTCGGTCGATCCGCAATCGCACGTGACGATCAAGCCCGCGCCCGTTGCGCGCACGCGGTCCAGCGCCTTGTCGCTGAAGCCGTAGGCCCCCTCGGTACGGGTGGCCAACACCGGCGCGACGTCGCCCCCCAGCCGCCGCAGGATGCCGGTCATGATCGCGGTGGCGGTGATGCCATCGCAGTCGTAGTCGCCGAACACTGCGATGCGCTCTCCACGACGAACCGCGGAGGCCAGTCGATCGCTGGCCGCAGCGCGGTCGGCCATGGCGTGTGGCGGCGTCATGCCGCTGAGCTTCGGATCGAGGAACCAGCTCATGGCCGCCTCGTCCTCGAGCTCGGGTCGCCGCGAGAGGTGCTCTGCCAGGGCGGCCGCGGCCGTGTGCGTGAGCCGGTGCCGCTCGCGCAGCTCGGCGGCCTTCGACGCGGTGCTCAAACCACCGCGGTGGCGCGCTTCTGGCCACGCGTGCGAGGCATCTTCGGCTTGGCCTTGGCCGCTTGCGCGCCGAAGAAGCGCTTGTCGACCCACTCGGTGAAGGGCGCCGCCACGTAGATCGACGAGTAGGTGCCGACGGCCACGCCGATCAGCATGACGAAGGCGAAGTCCTTGATCACCTGGGTGCCGAAGAACAAGAACATCAACATGCTGCTGCCCGCCGTGATGCTGGTGATCAGCGTGCGGCCGAACATCTCGGACACCGAGAGGTTCACCAGCTGCGAGAACGACATGCCGCGGTGCCGGCCGAGGTTCTCGCGGATGCGGTCGTACACGACGACCGTGTCGCTGAGCGAGTAGCCCAACATGGTCAGGATGGCTGCCACGGTGGAGAGCGTGATCTCCTTCTGCAACAGACACATCGCGCCCATGGAGATGAGCACGTCGTGGATCAGCGCGAGAACGGCTCCAGGCGCGAAGCGCAGATCGAAGCGAAAGGCGATGTACGCCATGATGAAGAAGATCGCGATGCCGATGCTCTTGAGCGCCGAGTCGCGCAGCTGCGCGCCGGCCTTGGGCCCGATCCACTCGGTGGAGATCGGCTCCTCCGGGGCGACTTCGGGGCCGAAGTGCGCCTTGATGCCCTCCATCAGCTGTTCGCCTTTGCCTTTCAGGTGCACCTCGACCTTGCCATCACGCTGGCTCACGAGCACCACTCCGCGCTCCCCACCGGCGATGGCGACGCCTCCGGCGCTCTCGATGCGCTGGCGGATCAGCGAGAGCAGCTGCTGCTGGCGCGCGGCGCGCTGGTCGTCGCTCAGGTTCTCGGCGCCGGCCTCGTGGCGCAGGGTGATCTTGTCGCCGCCGGGGCTGAACTTCACCTCGGTGGGCAAGGTCTCCGGCGTGCAGCCCGCCGGCAGCTCGTTCTCCACGTAGCAGAGCGAACGCGAGAGGTTGTGCTTCACCTCGTCCGAGATGGAGCTCACCTCCTGCACTCGCACCAGGTAGCGGTTGTTGGCGTTGGGGACGGCCACGACCTCGGCCGACTCGAACTGCCGCACACCTTTGTCCTCGATCTTCTCGACCGCCTCGCGCACGGCACCCGGCGCCACGGGCTGCTTGAACTCGAGCAGGATCTCGGTGCCGCCTTTGAAGTCGGTGCCCCATTTGGGGCCCGGCTTGAACAGCGCGAAGATCGACCCGCCGAGCAGGAAGATGCTGAGCCAGAGGAAGTACTTCCTCATGCCCATGAAGTCGTAGTGTTTGCCCGGTTTGATCAGGTACATGGTCGGAGATCCTTCGGGCTAGCCCAGGCTGAGCTGCTTGGCCTTGCGGAAGCGCACGACCCAGTCGAACACCAAGCGGGTGCACACCACGGCGGTGAACAGGCTGGCGATCATGCCGATGATGAGCGTCACGGCGAAGCCCTTGATCGGCCCCGTGCCGTACTGGAACAGGATGAGCCCAGAGATGAGCGTGGTGACGTGGCCGTCGACGATCGCGCTGAAGGCACGGTCGTAGCCGATGTCCACCGCTTGACGCGGGCTCTTGCCGGCGCGGATCTCGTCGCGGATGCGCTCGTTGATCAGCACGTTCGCGTCCACCGCGATGCCGATCGTGAGCGAGAGGCCCGCAAGCCCCGGCAACGTCATCGACGCGCCGAACATGGCCAGCGTCGCGACCTGCAACACGAGATTGAAGAGCACGGCGACGTTGGCGATGAGGCCCGCGCGCGAGTAAATGACGACCATCAAGATCAGCACCAGCGCGCCGCCGAACGCCGCACCCTTGATGCCTTGCAAGATGGCGTCGGCGCCGAGCGAGGGGCCGATCTGCTGCTCGCCTTTGTAGTCGATGGGGGCGGGCAAGGCGCCGGACTTGAGCACCAGCTCGAGCTCGGTGGCGTTCTTGAGCTGCTCCTGCGAAGAGCTCGCGCCCATCGTGATGCGGGCGCTGCCACCCGAGATCTTGCCCAGGATTTTGGGCGCGGACTCGATCTTCTCGTCGAGCACGATCGCGAAACGCTTGCCGACGTTGGCGCCGGTGATCTTCTCGAAGCGGTCGGCCCCCTGGGGGGTGAACTCCATGTTCACCTGCCAGCCACCCAAGCTGCCGCCGTCCATCTGCTCAGGGCTCTTGCTGGCGTCGCGGATCATGTCGCCGGTGATCTCGGCTCGCGACAGCAGGTAGTACGTGCGCCAGCCGACCACCTCGACCACGCCATCGACCTCGTCCGCGAACTTCTCGAGCGCGAGCTCGTGTGTGTCGGTCACCTTGAAGTTCGCGTCGATGAAGGTGCGGAAGCGCGTGGCCGCGTCGTTCAGGCTCTCGCCAGGCCTCTTGCGCAGGAACGCATACGCCACCGACTTGCTGCCCTTCTTCTCGCCGATCGGCGCGTTCTCGAAGCCGAACTCCACGCCCTCTGCGTCGCAGGTTGCGCAGCTCTCCATGAACGGCCGCAAGAAGTCCG
>CAZXMG010000128.1:0-16364 GCA_964641275.1 uncultured Polyangiaceae bacterium | reverse complement strand
ACCCGGGCCAAGAGGACGCCGACAACGACGGCACTGGCGACGCTTGCGAGGTCGCGCCCACGGGCGGTGGCGGCATGGGCGGCGCAGGCGGCGACCCGAGCGGCGGCGCAGGGCCGGGAGGCTCGGCGGAGGGTGGCGGAGGCTCTTCCTCCAACGGAGGATCGAGCAGTGGAGGCTCGAGCGCGGGTGGCGGCGCGAGCGACGACGGCACCGACGGCGGCGACGACGGCTGCGGCTGCAAGGTAGTGGGGCAAGATCGCGCTCCCTCGGAGCTGCCCTGGGTGATGGCACTTGGCGCAGTGCTGGCGCTCAGCCGGCGTCGTCGCCTCGGCTGAGCGGCTGGCGTGACGTGGATTCGAGCCGCGGCGTCGCGGGCGGTGCTGGCCGCAGCGGCGCACCGCGGCCTCGATCCTCAGCTTCTTCTGGCGCGAGCGCGCGTGGCGTCCCTGCCCGCTGAGCCCAGCGCCACGGTGCCGCTCTCGGTGCACTTCGCGCTGATCGAGGGCGGCGTGCGGCTGCTCGACGATCCGGGGTTCGTGATCGACATCGCCCAGCACGTCCCGGTCGAAACCTACGACGTGATGGGCTTCGCGATGCGCTCGGCGGCCGACTTGGCCCGCGCGGTGGAGGTCGCGCAGCGCTTCCAGCAGCTGTACACCACCGCGAGCACGTTCGAGATCGAGCGCAACGCACAGGGCCTCCGCGTGTGGTTTCGCCCCAGCGGTCCGCTGCCGCTGGCGGCACGCCTGGCGACGGAGAGCGCGGTGGCGCAATGGCTGTCGATCGCTCGCGCGCTGGCGGGGGTGGAGCTCAACCCAGCCGCGGTCTCGTTCCGACATGAGGCGCCGCGGACCACCCGGCGCCACCGGGAGTTCTTCGGCGTTCCCGTGGCGTGGAATGCTCCTTTGGCCGCCATGACCTTCCGCGCGGAAGACGCAGGCCGTGCGGTCCAGCAGGCCGACCCCACGCTCCACGCGTTCCTGCTTCGTGCAGCCGCCTCTGCACTGTCCGCGCATCGACCCCCGGACTCGTTCTTGGACCACGTGCGACGGGCCGCTGCGGAGCTCTTGCCATCGGGAAACCTCGACGTCGACAGCCTGGCGACGCGCCTGGGGATGGGCGCTCGCACGCTGCGCCGCCGCCTCTCGGAGCACGGCAGCTCCTTTCTCAAGGTGCGCGACGACATCCGCGCCCAGCTCGCCGAGCGCTACCTCGAAGAGCAGGGGTTGCCGATCCTGGAGATCGCGTTCTTGCTCGACTTCGCGGACGAGCGCGCGTTTCGACGTTCCTTCCTGCGCTGGACCGGCAAGACGCCCGCCGAGTTTCGCGCAGGCCGCGCCGCGACGCGAGCGACCTCCCGCGTTCGACGGTGAGGCCGAAGTGGCCCGCAGGGTCCGCTTTTTGGCCCGCCCGGTCCGCGCCCTCGGCCGCTCCCACCCCTAGCTTCTGGGCATGAAGAAAGAGCTCCTTGCCCTCACCTTCGGGACCCTGATCACGAGCGTCGGCTGCCGCGACATCGAGCGCATCGAGCCGCCGCTCGGGTTGGAACAGCTTGCTGAGCTCGATCGCGCGCGCGTCGAGCTCGGCCAGCGGCTGTTCTTCGACAAAGCGTTGTCGCGCGACGGCACCATCTCGTGCGCGTCTTGCCACGACCCCAGCGCAGCGGGCGTCGACGGTGCGCAGGTCTCGATCGGCATCGACGGGAGGAGAGGACGCCGGAACGCACCCACCGTGCTCAACGTGGGGTTCAAAGCGCACCTGTTCTGGGACGGGCGCGCGTCCACGCTCGAGGAGCAGTCGCTGATGCCGCTGCGCAACCCCGATGAGATGGGCGCCGACGACGAGGACGTGTTGGCGTATCTGCGCAGCGACCAGCGCTATGTGGGCTCGTTCGCGTTCGCGTTTCCGACCTTGGGGATCACCATGGACGCCGTGGCCTCTGCGCTGGCCGCGTACCAACGGCAGCTCGTCACGCCGAGCCGAGTGGACGACTACCTGGGAGGCGACGAATCGGCGCTCGACGCGGCTGAGCAGCGAGGCCTCGACTTCTTCCGCGCCAACTGCGCGTTCTGTCACGACGGGCCCGGCATCGGCGGGCAGCGCCTCGAGAAGCTCGGGGACCAAGTCCCTTGGCCCGCCGACCGCAGCCAAGACCTGGGCCGCTTCGAGGTCACCGGGGACGACGGGGATCGCCTGGTGTTCGCCGTGCCGCAGCTGCGCAACGTCGCCCGCACGGCGCCCTACTTCCACGACGGCAGTGTCGAGACGCTCGAAGAGGCCGTGGAGCTGATGGGCAGGCACCAGGTCGGCGAGGAGCTGAGCGAGCAGACGATCCAAGACGTCGTGGCGTTCCTGACAGCGCTCGACGCCGAGCCGGATCCGTGGCTGCTCTCGCCGCCCGCTTCACATCCTTGATTGGGCAGCTCGCTCGGCTCCTGCTACATGCTGGCGCAGGAGCGCACCATGAGACATGTTCGTCAACTCTTTGCTCTGACGCTGATCGCAGCGATGGCCGGCTGTGGCGACGACGGCACCAGCGGGGGCTCGGGCGGCGCCGGCGGAGGGGGCGAAGGGGGCGAGGGGGCGGCAGACCCCACGGTCGGCTGCGACGGAGCGTCGTTGCTGTCGAACCCTGACGACACGTCCGTCCCCGGGCCGTGGCCGGTGGGCGCCCGCAGCGTCACGGTGGACGGGCTCTCGGTCGAGGTCTGGTACCCAGCGACGCCTGGCAGCGAGGCGGGAGCGACGCCCAAGAGCTACGACCTGCGCGATTTCTTGCCTGTCTCGGAGCAGACCAAGATCAGCGACGAGCAGGCTCCGAAGCAGACCTGCGCCTGCTTTCCAGACCTGCCGCTCGACGAGGGCCACGGCCCCTACCCCGTCATCGTGTTCGTGCACGGGACCGCGGGGTACCGCGCGCAGTCGCTCGAGCTCACGCAGCACTGGGCCAGCCGCGGCTTCGTGGTGCTTGCCGCAGATCATCCGGGGCTCTACCTGGCACACCTGATCGAGTCACTCCCTGGCTGCGACGGCGAGCCGCCAGCGCGAGACTTGGACGCAGACTTGGCGACGTTGCGCGCAGCGATCGAGAGCCCCAGCGAGGAGCTCGCCTTCCTCTCGGGCTTCGTGGACGCATCGCGGTTGGGCATGACCGGCCACTCTGCGGGCGGCGGCGCCGTCGCCAACCAAGGCGACTACTCCCAAGTGATCGTGCCCATGGCCGCTGGTGGCGTGGAGCCGGGCGCGGCCCTCGAGAGCGCGCTGGTGCTCGGCGCGGTCGAGGATCAGGTGGTCGACTTCGCCGAGCAACAGGCCGGCTTCGAGTCGACGATGGCGCCGCAGAAGGTGCTGGTTGGCATCAGCCCTGCCGGGCATTTGGTGTTCTCCAGCCTGTGCCAGATCGAGAACGACGCCGGCGAGGACCTGGTCTCGATCGGCACGGACGCGGGCGTGTGCGGCCTGAGCCTCGCGGGCGCGCTGTTCGACTGCGACGCGGGCTACGTCGACGGCCCCACCGGCTGGACCATCAGCAACGACGCCAGCAGCGCCGCATTCGAACAGACCCTGCATTGCCAGCCCCAACGCGCGCAACGCCTGGCGAGCCTCCGCGATCGCTACGACGCAGCAACCGTGCTCGAGATCGAGCCTTGAGCTCGCTGCTCGGCCTGTCGAAGCAGGCCAACGCGAGCTCGCGCGAGGCGTGGGATCGGTTTGCGCCTCATCGCAAGCGAGTGATGGCGCTTTTCCCGGAAGGTCCGCTCGGCACGCTGGCTCTGCTCGGCGCAGGCAACTGCAACGATGTCGAGCTCGGCGCTCTGTGCGAGCGCGCGTCGTTGGTGCACCTGGTCGACCTGGACGATGAGGCCACGCGCCGCGCCATCGATCGGCTGCCGGAAGCGCTGCGCGGGCGCGTTCGGGAGCACGTGCTCGACCTGACCGGGCTCGGCCGAGAGCTCGAGTCTTTCCGCGAGGCTCCCCCGAAGGTGGAGGTGTTCGACGGCCTGGCCGATCGCGTGTTCGCTGCGCTGAGCGCCGCCCTGGGCCCGGCCGACGTGGTGCTGTCGAGCTGCGTGCTGAGTCAGATCGCGTGGACCTTCCAGAGCGTGCTCGGCCCCGGGCACCCGGCGCTCGACCTGGCCACCAACGTGGCAGTGGGCTCGCACCTCGCCTCTGCGGCGCGCCTGCTCGCACCAGGCGGTGCGCTGCTCGTCGCGGTCGATACGCTCACCGACGAGCGCTACCCGCTCGCCGCACTGATCGAGCGGAGTGACGCGGCCACGGTGCTGCGCGAGCTGACCCAAGCAGGCGCCTGCCAGACCGGCACCCACCCCACGTTCGTCGAGCGCACGTTGTCGGCCGCGCCCGGCATCGGCAGCGTCCGCCGCCGCGGCGCGTGGCTGTGGCAGGTGAGCGAGGCGCGCGCGCACCTGGTCTACGGCATGGTCGCCCGGCGTCGCTGACCGTTACGGAAACAGCGCGAAGCCGATCGCGCTCACCACCAGGTTGAGCATGATCACGCCCAGCGAAGAGTTGACCACGGCGCGGGTGGTGGCCCAACCGACCCCCTCGGAGCCGCCGTGGGTGGTCAAGCCGGAGTGCGCGCTGATGATGGGAATGGCCGCGCCGTACGCGACACACTTGGCGAGACCGACCGTGAGATCTCCGGCGTCCACCAGCGCCAAGTTGAAGAACGTCTGCGGCGAGAGATCGAACATCGCATAGCCGGTGATGAGCCCGCTGGCGGTGGCGACACCACCCGCCCACACGATCAGCACGGTCGTCATCACCAGGCTGGCGAGGAAGCGCGGCTTGACCAAGTAGTCGATCGGATCGGCGGCGCTCATCTTGAGCGCGTCGACCTGCTCGGTCACCACCATCGACCCGATCTCGGCAGCGATGCCCGCGCCAACCCGCGTCGCCAGCATGAGCGCGCCGATCGACGCCGCCAGGTCGCGCACGAGCAGCTCCAGGAACGTGGCGCCCAACATCGACAGATCGGGCAGCACCCGCAGCGTCTGGATGCCCGCTTGGTACACCAAGATCATGCCGAGGAAGCCCATCACCACCGTGAGGAAGAAGACGCTCTTGTTGCCGATCTCGTACATCTGGGTGAGCGTGGCGCCCGGCTCGTGCCTGCCGAAGAAGCAGTAGTAGAGCGTGCGCACGAAGATCGAATAGAGCTCGCTGCCGGTGCGCACGAGGCCCATCGTGCCGGCGCCGATCTGCGCGATGAACGAGCGCTCGCGCCGCTGGGGCACGAACGCATCGCGCTGCGAGCGCGGCACGCCGTGCGAGGCGGGCGCCGCCGAGCCGCTGGAAGGTGTGACGCTGGAGCTCATGGCAGCGTGAACGACACGAAATAATCGAGCACGAAGATGCCGGCGGCCGACGCGACCACGGTGGCGTTGACCGCCTTGCCCACGCCCGGGGCCCCCCCTTTCACCGTCAGCCCGAACTGACAGCTCGCGAGCGCCATGACGACGCCGAACACGACCGACTTCACGAGACCGTTGAAGACGTCGCCGATGCCCAACAGGCCGCTGGTCAGGCCGTTGTAGAAGACTCCGGGCGCCACCCCGAGCAACCCCCAGCCCGCGTACGCCGCGCCCAACAGCGCCAAGATGTCCGCGAACACCGTCGACAGAAACAGCGTGATCACGATGGCCAGCGAGCGCGGCGCGACCAAGAAGCTGATGGGATCGATGGCCAGCACCCTGAGCGCGTCGATCTGCTCGGTCACCACCATGGTGCCGAGCTCGGCGGTGTTGTTGGCACCGACTCGCCCGTTGATCATCAGCGCAGTCAAGAGTGGCGCCACCTCGCGCAGCGTGCCGAAGCCGGCTCCCCAACCGAGCAGCCCATACGCGCCGAAGCGTTGCACCAACGGCGCGGCTTGCAACACCATGATCGCGCCGGTGAAGAGGGCAGTCACGATCACGATCGGCACCGAGCGCACGCCCATGCGCTCGAGGTTGCGGAGCAACTCGTAGCCATCGAACTTGAAGGTGACGAGGCGGTACAGGACCTTGAAGCCCAGGAGCCCCATGCCGCCTGCCGTCTCTGCCAGCTCCACCGCGCTCGCGCCGATGCCGTGGAGGCCGGTCGGCGAATCGCCAGAAGCTGCCGCGGGGGAGGCCATGGCGCGGATTGTTCCCCGGCTCAGCCCTGCGCGGAAACGAATTCGCTCGGCTCACCCGAGCGAATCAGAAAATTCCCGTAGCAGGTGGCGCTCGGAGGAGCCCTCGGCGCTGCTTGGTCAGAGGGCACGGGAGAATTTGCGCTCCGATACACCAGGCGAGCCAGGTGAATGCGGCTGGGCAACCGGGCAGCGCAGCCGCCCCGCCAGGCGCGGAGCCGCACGGGCGAAGGCGGCCGTCGCGGACGAGGGCCTAGGGGTTCTGAGGCTCGCCCTCGATGGGCACGCTGACGGCCTCATCGACCTCTACCCCCACAGCGGTGGACGTCGCGGTGCACGTGTAAGGATCGAAACCCATGCACTCGCCCGAGCAGGTGAACGAGGTCTTCGCCACCGAGGTCAGGTTCACCGTGTCGCCGTCGACCGTCATGTCCACCTTGATATCGAGCGTGGTGGTGAACACCGCGTCGCCCTGGTCGTCCACCTCGACCACCTTGCCGCTGAAGGTGTAGCCGTCGTCGGTCGCCTCGCCCTCGAGCGCAGAGCCGCCCAAGTCGAGATACGGAACGGCCCCGTCTCCACCGTCGACGAAGAAGACCATGACCGTCGAGCCTTCCTTGAGCGTGTTGCTGTCGCCGTCGCTGTCGACGTCGCAGTCCGAGCTGAGCTCCGCGTCGCTGGTGGCGACGCGGAAGATGACATAGTCGCCCGGACCGTAACCGCAGCCGGACAACCAAAGCAGGGGGCACAGCAAGAGCGCTTTGTTCACGAAATCCTCGCTTAGTTGGGCAGGTCCAAGAGGGCGTCGTCGATCTGAACGCCGACGAAGTCTTGCGTGACGGTGCAGGAGGAGGCGTCGAAGCCATCACACGGCCCGTCGCACGCGACCGAGGTCTTGATCTTGGCGGTGCCGCTCACCGTCTCACCATCGATGGTCAGCGACACATCCAGCGCCAACGTGGTGATCAGCACCGACTCGCCCGAGGTCACGATGCGGTCGTCTTCGCCGTCGCCGTCGAGATCGACGATGTCGTCCTCGAGCAGGTCGTGCAGGCCGTCCATGTCGACGTCGACGTCGGCGTCGGTGAAGTCCTCCTCTCCGTCGGCGTCGCTGTCGACCATCGGGTCGTCCACGTCGTCGACGCCGTCGTGGTCGGAGTCGAAGATGGTCTGGCCCCCGAAGGGCTCTCGGTCGACGGTGGAGCCCGAAAACGTGTACCCGTCATCCGTCTCGCTGCCAGTCAGCACATCTCCGCCGAAGTCGAGCAGCGGCTGATCCTCCTCGCCACCCGCGACGTACAGCACGGCGGAGACCGTGTCTCGGAGCGTGCTGGAGTCGTCGTCGTCGGCGTTGCAATCGGAGCCGAGCGAGCCCTCGGTCGCGGCGATGCGGTACACCACGTAGTCCCCCGCGCCGAGCCCGCCACACGCCGTGGCAAGCAACGACAGACCGGGCACCAGCCGGCACATGATCCCCTTCATGGATCCATGAAAGCCCAAAGCCACGACCAGGACAAGCCCGCCAAGCTCAGCCGATCTTGGGATCGGCCGCGAGCGCCTCGGCGATCGCCTCGCTCTCTGCCTCCCCCTCCAAGATGGCGCGCAGCGCCGAGCTCAGCGCAGGATCGGCGCTGGTGTCGGACGCGATGCGGATGCGTTGGCGCTCGCTCTCGGAACCTCGGGCAGCGAGCACGACCGCCGCAGCGATGCGGTGCTCTCGGCCCAGCGACGCGTCCGAGAGCAAGCCCGCCAGGCGGTCACTGCCCAAGTCTGCCTGGCGGTAGTCCGCCTTGGCGATCGCGAGCTTGCGCAGCCGCGCCAGCCACTCGCCCAGCTGCTGATGGTGGCGCTCCAGCTGCAGCAGCGGCTCGACCTTGGGCCCGACGCGGGCGCGTCGCTCGGCGATGGCCCGCTCGACGCGTTGCCTGAGCGCGTCCGCAAGCGCGCGGTCGTCCGCGAAGAAGAAGCCGATCTCCTCGCGCGAGCCGTCCTTCAGCAGCAGATCGACCGCCCACGCGCCAGGCATCTTGGATCGGTCGCGTCGAACGACCTCGAGCTTGTCGATGCGCTCATGAGCGATGAAGCTGTTGGCGTTGGTGTTGACGCCGCGAAACGAAAGGCCGTCGGATCCGATCGAGACCTCGGCCAACAGGCGCGACATCAGGTCCGCGCCAGCGAGCATCAGCGGGACCAAGAGGACGAGCCCGAGGACTTGACCGACGCCGCCGAACAGCGCGTTCAAGGCCGCGATCGGCAAGAGCGCCACCAACCCGCCGACGATGGCGCCCCCCCACTGGTTCAGCGTGCGCTGCTGGTCGGAGTGCAGGCGGATGCGGGTGACGCGCTGCACATCGGCCAGGCGTAGCCCCGCCAGCAGCTCCTCCGCTTGCGTTCGGTTCGCCAGGTCGAAGCGGATGTCCTCTGCGGCGGCGAGCGAGAGCACCAAGCGCCCGCCGCCGTGCGGCCCGTCGGTCACGATCGCGTGCTGGATCTGCTCCTTGGCGATCTTGCGCCGCTCTTGCCCACGCACCAGCAGCAGCGCGTCGCCCTCGAGCTCGAGCCGGGCGCGGGAGCGGGCGCGCGCGAACACGGCGCCGGCCACGGCGACCCCGCTGCCGACGATCGCGAGCAGCGCCCCCCCGAGCCAGGTTGGCGGGCCGCCGCTCACCGGACCCACGAGCTTGCCGACGGCCACGAACAGGAGCGGCGCGATGATGCTCCACAGAAGGGCTCCCGAGGTGGCTCGTCGCTTCTGGCGTGGCAACTCGACCCACCCGTCCCAAGCGCGCGCCGTCTCCTCCATCTTGCGCAGCCATCCTACTCCGGCGCGCGACACCTGGTCGCAAGCGTCCTCTCCGTGCTCGGTTTGGCTCGAGGCCAGGGCCGCCCTCGGGCGTTGACGCTGTGGGTCTCGGCCCCGAGGGTGCGGCGCGAATCTCTGCCGAAGCGGGGGGAATGAGCGAAGGGAACGCTTGCAGGGGCCTTTCGCTGAGCATCTTCGGCGGCGCGCTGCGCATCTGTCGTCATGACGACGAGAGCGTCCTGAACTATCTTGTCGAGCTCGCATGCAGTTGGGTCAGACCATCGGCGGTCGCTTCGTGCTCGAGCGCCTGGCAGGCCGCGGCGGGATGGGCGAGGTCTTCCGCGCCATCGACACGGCAGCAGGCAGCGAGGTCGCGATCAAGATCCTCTCCCCTGCTCCCGCGGGCGCGCAAGATCGCTTTCTGCGCGAGGCCAAGGTGCTGTCGAAGCTCAGCCACGCGAACATCGTCCGCTACGTCGATCAGGGCGTCGACCGCTCCACGCTGTGGCTCGCCATGGAATGGCTCGACGGCAAGAACCTCGCCGAGACGCTCGAGTCTGGCCCGTTGCCGCTGCCCAGCGCGCTGCGCGTCGCCGAGCAGATCGCGCTCGGCCTCACCGCCGCCCACGCCTCCGGCGTGATCCACCGCGACATCAAGCCTTCCAACATCATCCTCAAGGCAGGCAACGAGAGCGACGTCCGCCTGATCGACTTCGGCATCGCACAGTTGTCGGAGGCCACGGTGCGTCTGACCGGCACCGGACAGTTCATCGGCACCGCGGGCTACATGGCGCCGGAACAGATCTCCTCGCCCGAGAAGATCGACCACCGCGTCGACCTGTTCTCGCTGGGCTGCCTGCTGTTCGAGACGATCGCCGGCTCACCAGCATTCCCGGGCGGCTCCAACGTGGCGGTGATGGCGAAGATCCTCGCCGACGACCCGCCAAAGTTGTCGAGCCTGGGCGCCGGCGTGCCGCAGGCGCTCGACGACCTCGTCCAACGCCTGCTCGCCAAACGCCGCGAACAGCGCCCTGAAAGCGCGACGGAGGTGGCCCGTGAGCTGCGAAGCATCGCCGACCAGCTGGACGGTGCGGCCTGCCTGGTGCCGGCGCCACGCCTCACGCAACGCGAGCAGCAACTCGTCGGGGTGGTGCTGGCGGTGCTGGAGGGGTCGCCGGAGAGCGAGCAAGCGGCGCTCGCGGCCGCGCTCGAGCTGTCTGCCAGGGTGTACCCGGTGGGGCCTCGTGCGCACCTCTTGGTGTTGAAGCACGCGGGCTCGGCCGACGAACAGGCCGCGCGCGCCGCGGAGTGCGCCCTCGCTGTGCGGCGGGCCATGCCGAGCGCCAGGTTGGCGGTGGCGACCGGGCTGGCCGACTCCGAGGCGCTCAGCGTGGGCCCCGCCATCGACCGCTGCACGTCGCTGCTCGGCCACCTGAACCTTCCGCCGGGAGCATCCGCGCGAGACACCGGCGAGATCTCGGTCGACGACGCCACGGCGGGGCTCTTGCGTGGCCGCTTCGCGCTGGTGCAACGCGAACGCGTGCACTACCTCGAAGGAGCGATCGCCGCTCCCCCATCGGTCCGGCCGCACGGCCGCGCGCCGATCGTGGGTCGCGACAAGGAGCTGCGCTTCTTGGCCGCCGAGATCGACGAAGCGCTCGAGGAGCCGTGCGCCAAGACGCTGCTGATCTCGGGCGAGGCGGGCGCAGGCAAATCACGCGTGCTCGAGCAGCTGTTGAGCGATCTCGCGGGGCGCGGCCTGAGGCCGCTGTACGCCCGTGCGCGTGTGGTGGGCGCCGGCTCCGCGCTGGCGATGGCTCGCCAACTGGTGCGGGCCTTCGCCTCGCGAGGCGACGATACGACGCCGCGCGAGCTGCAGCGGGCCCTCTCCGAGCGACTCGCCGAGCTCTGCTCCGAGGAGGAGCTGCCCCGCGCGGTTTCGTTCCTGGTCGAGCTGGTCGCCGGCAGCGGGCAAGGCGACGCCATCCCCGAGCTGTGCGCAGCGCGCAACGAGCCGCGCATCTTGGCCGAGTGGCTGCGTCGCACCTTCGTGGAGTGGCTGCTCTCGCAGGCGCGGCGCGGGCCGCTCCTGCTCGTCTTGGAGGACCTGCACTGGAGTGACGCGGCCACGGTGGCGTGGCTGGGCGAGGCGCTGCGCGCGGGGCGGGAGCTTCCGCTCGTGGTGCTCGCCACCAGCCGCCCCGAGGTGTTCGAGCGCTTGCCGGAGCTCCGCGCGCAGCTCGCGCCGCAAGAGCTGAAGCTCGGCCCGATGGGCAAACGCTCCTCCGAGACGCTCGCGCGCGAGTTGTTCGGGGCAGAGGTGTCCGCCCAAGTCGTGCAGCGCGTGGTCGAGCTCGCGCATGGCAACCCGTTCTTTCTCGAAGAGTTGGTGAGGCAGCGCTCGATGGCCGCGCACCAGAGCGACAGCTTCACCCTCGTGGCCGTGCTGCAGGCTCGGCTGGGGCAACTGGATCCCGAGCTTCGCCGCACACTGCGGGCGGCGAGCGTGTTCGGTCGCACCTTCCGCGCACAGGGAGTCGCTGCCTTGCTCGGCGCGGACCAAGATCACGCCGCCACCTCGCAGCTGCGAGCGTTGGCGGCCGAGGAGCTGATCGAGCCTGCCCCCTCGGGCGTGGCCGATGAGTGGAGCTTCCGCCACGACCTGCTCCGTGACTCGGCGTACGCCACGCTGCCCGAGGACGAGCGCGGCCGCGCGCACGGCCTCGCGGCAGACTGGCTCTCCCACTTCGGCAACGTGGAGCCGCTGGTGTTGGTCGACCACCTCGAGCGCGCCGGCCGCAAGGAGGACGCTGCGGCGTTCCTGCTGCGCGCCGCCGAGCTGTGCAACAGCGTGGGGTCCCTGCGCGAGGCGCTCGAGCTGCTCACGCGCGCGGAGGCGCACGTCGCGGAGCGCCAGCGCGGCCAGCTCGCGGCGCTGACCGCCTCGGTGCACGCCATGCTGACGAACTGGTCCGCGGCCCGCGCCGCGAGCGCGGAGGCGCTGCGGCTGGTCCCGCCCGGCACCGACGACTGGTACCGAGCGGCTGCGATCCAGGTCTTCGCGGGCCTCTCGGTCGGCGACGCCGCGGTGATCGGCTCCTCCGCGCGCGCGCTTTCGGCCACACAGAGCCGCCCCGAGCCCACGGGCCCCTACGCCTTCTCGATCATGGCGCTCGTGGCAGCGCTGGGGATGGCAGGTCAGAAGGACGGCTCGGCGGCGATGTTCGAGCGCATCGAGGCTGCGCTGGACGGCGAGCAGCGCGATCCGTCCTTCTTCGGCTGGGGCAACCTGGCCAAGTCGAGCGTCGCATTGTTCGTGCGCGATGATCCGGGCGAGGCGACCGCCGCCGCGTTGCGCGCGGCGCAGGTGGCGGGCCGCCTGGGCGATCGCTTGCTGGGCCACGTGACAGCGTTCTTCCTCGCGCAAGCGCTGCTCGAGTGTGGCGACTTCCGAGGTGCGAGCGAGGCCGCGCAATCGCTGCTCGACCACCGCGGGGTGCTGCCGTACTTGGACGGCTGGGGCGCGCAGATTCTCGCGCAGACCGAGCTCCGCGCCGGCCGCGAGGCGCAGGCGCTGGCCACGCTCGATCGCATCTCGCAGCGCGATCCGCCGCTGCTGGCGCGTGTGGCCTTGATCCGCGCGCGGGTCGCACTCTCGCGTGGCGACGAAATCGCGGCGAGCGCGATCGCTCGCGAGGTGATCGCGGCGCGCGCCGCGGCGCTGGATGTGGGCGCCGCGGCGGAGATGCTCGGGCACCTCGCGCTCGATCACGGCGAGCTCACCGAGGCGGAGCGCATGTTCGCGCTGGCGCGCGCCGTGTTCAGCGAGAGCGGCAGCAAGCCGAGCGCCCGCTCGAGGGTGGAGCTCGGTGACGTCAAGCTGCTGCTTTCGCAAGGCCGCACCGGCGAGGCACGAGCGCGGGCCAACCTCGCTCGCGATCGCCTGCATCGGCTCACCGCTTCGATGCCGTCGTCGAGCCTGCGTCAGAGTTGGTTGGCGCTGCCGGAGCACGTGGAGCTGCTGGCGCTGTCCGATGCCGCGCCCTCGGAGTCGGCGGACTTCCCGAGACCCACCCACCGGCCCGAAGGGGAAATGGGCGCGGGCTTCGGAGACGAGGAGTCCACGGTGGACGTCACCGCGTTCGGCGAGCGCGAGTAGCTTCAGCCGAAGCTGAGGGCGATCTTGCCGAAGTGTGCTCCGGCTTGCATGTGCTCGAGCGCGGCGCGCACTTCGGCGAACGAGAACACGCGATCGATCACGGGCTCGATGCGGTGTTGCTCGAACGCACGCAACATGCGCTGGTTGGCCTCCTTGTGCCCGACGAACACGCCCTGCAAGCGCACGTGTCGCATCAGGATCGGCAGCACCGAGACCTCCGACGACGAAGAGCCAAGCACCCCGATGACCGCCACCGTGCCGCCAGGGCGCACGGCGCGCAACGACTCGGCCAGCGTGCCCGCGCCGCCGACCTCCACCACCACGTCCACACCACCGCCGCTGCGCTCGAGCGCCACCTTCCCCCAAGCGGGCGACGATCGATAGTTGATCGTCTCGTCTGCCCCGAGCGCGCGAGCCCGAGCGAGCTTCTCGTCGCTGGAGCTGGTCACGATCACCCGCGCACCCATGGCCTTGGCGATCTGCAGCGCGAAGATGGACACCCCGCCGGTGCCCTGCACCAGCACCGTCTGCCCCGGCAAGAGGCGCCCCTCTTCGACCAGCGCGGTCCACGCGGTGAGGCCCGCGCAAGGCAGCGTCGCGGCCGCGACATCGGACAGGTAGGCGGGCACCCTCACGACGCTCTCGGCCGGCACCACCATCTGCGCTCGCAACGTGCCGTCGAGCGGGCCACCCAAGGTGGTGCCGAGCTTTTCCTTGGTGGGCTCACCGGCCAGGTAACCGAGCGCGAACAGCGGGCTCACGCGCTCGCCCACGCGCAGGCTCGACACTCCCTCCCCCAGCGCCACCACCTCGCCCACGCCGTCGGACAGCGGGACGAACGGCAGTGCCTGGCGTGGGTTGTACTCGCCGCGCACCATGCGCAGGTCACGGTAGTTGATCGACGCGGCCGACATGCGCAGCGTGATCTCACCGACCCCCGGCGAGCGCGCTTCGTGCTCGACCACCCTCAGCTGCTCGAGCCCGAACCGCTCGGCCACCACCACGGCAGGGTATTTCATGGCTGTCACAGCCTCGTCTCACAGGCCGCTCGTGGCAAGGCCTGGGTGAGCATGATCAGATCCACCCCGGGTTAGCACACATCCGGCTCCATGCTTCAGGGCAGCCCTGTACCACACCCGGGTAAGCCTCAGAAATCCAGGGATTTAGGTCCAACCAGCGCAGTCCTCGCGCCGGGTTCGCGCGCGGTCACGCAGATGTTTCGCGCCTGTGCCTGGCACAACCTGTGCAGTGACCGCGGCATGCTTCGTTCTTTCACCCTCCCCCTCGCCCTGCTGACCGCTTCGGCGGGGCTGGCTGGAGCGATCGGAAGCGGCTGCTCGGAGGACCCGCCCTTCAACCTGAGCGACGGCGGCGGCGGCGCGAGCAGCAGCAACAACGGGGGCTCCGGCGGAACGTTCGTCGACAACGGCGCCGAGCTGTTCGCCGCGCTCGAGCCAGAGTTGGTGACTGCCTGCGGCGACTGCCACACCTCGGGCGGCATCGCCGACTCGCCGTTCCTCTCCGGACCGGCGGTGTACGAGAGCATCCTGTCCTGGCCTGGCATCGTCACCACCGACGCGAGCGACAGCCTGCTGCTCACCTACTCGGTGTCGGGCGGCGGCCACACCGGCATCAACCTCGACGCGGTCGAGGGCGACCTGATCGGCCGCGTCGAAGATTGGCTCACCGCCGAGGCGCAGAACATCGCGGCGCCGATCGACGACGAGCACCTGGCTCCCATCACGCCGATCATGGGCCTGAACGTGATCTACCTCACCGCGCTCGACCCCGAGCTTGAGGGCGTGGCGGTCACGTTCACCGCCGAAGAGCTGACCGAGAACAGCCTCAAGCTCTCGAACCTGCAGGTGTTCACCACCGCGAAGACCGGCGTGCACGTGGTCCACCCCGTGTTCGCGGTCTACCCCAAAGGCGCTGACGCTTCGGCCGATCCGGTGGACAGCTTCGCGGGGTTGGACGAGCGCTTCGACGAGAACACCGCGACGACCCTGGGCGTGGGCCTGCTCATCCTCACCAACTGGGCACCGGGCGCCAAGCTGGGCTTGGGCTTCGAGCTGGCCGAGCCACACTCCTCGATGATGGGGACCGGCGGCGCGGGCGGGGGCGGCGGCCCCACGGGCGGCTGCAACGCGCTGGCCGAGTTCGACACGAACGCCGCGCCCCAGCTGCAGCAGCGCTGCTTCAGCTGTCACGGCGGCAACAACCAAGGCGCGACGGCGGCAGTGGACATGAGCGATCTGATGACCAACTCCGCGCTCGCGTGTGCTCAAGTGAAGAACCGGGTGAACCTCACGACCCCGGAGAGCAGCCAGCTGTTCGTCACCACCGATCCGGGCGGCAACGCGTCGCACCCGTACAAGTTCGGCGGCAACGTGGGCCAGTTCGACGACTTCGTAGCCGATCTCACCGTGTGGATCTCCGCCGAGTGAGCCTCGCCTCCAGGCAAAGGACGAGAAACATGAAATCTGTTTGGTCACTCTGGCTAGCCCCCCTGATGGTCGCATTGGCGGCGTGCGAAGCTCCCAGCGGCGTCGGCCTCGACGGCGAAAACGACGGCGATGGCGACGGCAACGGCGACGGCGACGGCAACGGGAGCGGCGGCGACGGCAGCGGAGGCGCGGCGGCGATCGACCCGGCGCTGCTCGAGCGCGAGGTCGACTACAACGAGGCGCTGCGCACGGCCTCGCTCAAGCTGCTGCGCCGGCTGCCCACGCTCGCGCAGATCCGCGCGGTGCAGAACGCCGAGGACCCCAAGCTGGCCTACGAGGCCGAGCTCGACCTGATGCTCGCCGACCCGCAGTTCAACGTGCGCATGCTGAAGTTCTGGCGCGACACCATGAAGATGGGCGGCACCGACCTGGACACGGCGCCTGCCTTCGCTGCGCAGCTGGTGGCAGAGGGCCGGCCCTTCAGCGAGCTGTTCACGGCCACCTCCGGCAACTGCCCGTCGATCGACACCACCACCGGCGAGTTCAGCGCGGGCGACTGCCAGAGCGGGGCCCCTGTGCAAGCAGGGGTGCTGACCGACCAAAACGTCATGCGCCAGTTCTACGGCAACATGGCCTTCCGCCGCGTGCGTTGGATCCAAGAGACCTTCTACTGCACCAAGTTCCCGGCCGAGCTCGCCGAAACCCCGACGCAGAAGGACGGCAAGGACTACACCGCCCCTTGGCCGTTCGAGTCGATCGCCAACGATCCCATCCCGTTCTTGGATACGCAGTCGGTGGTGTGCGCCAACTGCCACACGA
>CAZXMG010000127.1:0-17013 GCA_964641275.1 uncultured Polyangiaceae bacterium | reverse complement strand
GCAGGCGTACGCCCGCGCGCTTGGCGGGAGCGCTCGCTGCACGCGACGAGGGTGGGTCGTCCGAGCGCGGAGGCAGCTCCTCGACGCGCACCACCACATCGCCTTCGTCCGTGAACTTGATGGCGTTGCCCACCAGGTTGATGAGCACTTGGCGCAGGCGCTGCTCGTCGCCCACGAGCAGCGTGGGCACGCTGCTGGGCACCACATACGCGAGCTCCAACCCCTTCTCGTGCGCGCGCAGCGCGAAGCTCCTCAGCACCGCGCCGACCGCAGCCGACAAGTCGAATGATCTCTCGTCCAGGTCGAGCTTGCCGGCCTCGATCTTGGAGAAGTCGAGCAGATCGTTGATCAGGCCGAGCAGAGACTCGGCGCTCTTTTGAACCGTCTCCAGGTAGTCGCGTTGATCGCGGGTGAGCTCGCTGTCGAGCGCCAGGTTGGTCATCCCCAGGATGCCGTTCATGGGCGTCCGGATCTCGTGGCTGACGTTGGCCAGGAAGTAGCTCTTCGCGCGGTTGGCGGCCTCGGCGGCCTCCTTGGCCTGCGACAGCTCGGCCTCGGCCTTGCGGCGCGCCGCCAAGAGCTCGAGCAGCGAGGCGGAGTGCTCTCGCTCCTGCCGGATCGTGGCCTCTGCGTAGCGCTCCACCGCGCGTTTGGAGAGACCACTCATCACCACGATCACGGGCGTGGTCACGAAGTGCACGAGCACGCGCAAGAGGTCGTCCTCGGTGTAGTGGAACGACCAGCGCGGCTCGGCGTAGTAGCCCACCAAGTAGGTGACCGTCAGCGCCGCAGAGATCAGGCCGATGCGCATGCCGCCGGTGAACGCGGAGAACACGCAGATCGTCATCAGGATCGCGGGTGGGTTGGGGAAGTTGAAGCTCAGCCGACCGGTGAGCTCCACGACCAAGATCACGCCGACCGCCAGGAACGGACCGAGGAACGCGTTCGGTCCCTTGCCCAGGATCTTGCGGACCGCCTCCTCTTCGTCCGGTCGCGCGTCCTCGTCCTCGGCCGCCATCAGCGGAACGTTCCGGACAAGCCCACACCCAGCGGCAGCAACCTGAGGCTGATCGCGGGCGCGGGCTTGGTCACGGTGCGGTCCTGCCCCACGGTGAGCAGCAGCGTGATGCCCACGCCCAGTGCCGCAGCGCCGGCCGCGCCCAAGCCGATGGCGGCGTACTCGAAGGTGCGACCGCGGTCGGCGACGTCTCGTAGGTTCGGGTCACAGCCGGTGTCCGGCTCGGGCCCCTGGCACGACGCGCGCACCTCGCTGATGGCGACCTCTCGCAGCCCGATGAACGCGCCCGCGGCGATCAGCGCGCCCACGCCGACGCCGCCCACCACGAAGCCGGGGATCTTGTTGCCCGGCTCCGGCTCGGAGGAGACGAGCGGGAGCTTGGGCTCGACCACCTCGGTCTTGGCCTTCTTCTTGGGGATCTTCACGCGCACGCGCGCGCCCTCGATCACGTCCACGGTGCGCAGCTTCACGCGCTCGCCGTCATCGCCCTCCACCTGCACCTCGTGGGTGCCCAGGTCCACGAAGCGCTCGATCTCGCCGGCCTTGCCGTCGACCGGCTCGCCGTCGACGAACGCGCGGCGTGAGCCCTCCTCTTGCACCAGCACGATCACGGGCACGCGCGCTCGCAGCGCCTCGGCGCGTTTGGGCGCGTTCTCCAACACCTCGGGCGGCGTCTTGGGGTCGGCCTTGCCGAGCTCCACCGCCTCCTCGAAGCCGCGAAGCGCCGAGGCGAGCTTGCCAAGCTGCTCGTCGCAGAGGGCGATGTGGAACACCACCGCGGGGCTGCGCTTCTTCTCCGCGATGGCGCTGAACAGGTCGCGCGCCTCTCGCCACTTGTCCTCCTCCTCGAGCTTGAGGCCCTCACGAAACTGGGCCTTGAGCTGCTCGAGGTCGTCCTGGGCGTGGGCGCTCGTGGGCGAGGACGCCAGCGTCAGCCATAGCGCGAGCCAGAGCGGCGCTGTTCGCGTGTGCGTCATCTGGGTCCGCGTGTCTCAGCCGGCATTGCGCTGGTGGATGATAGCCAATCCGGTCAGCGTGAGGTCGCTGTCCACCTCCTCGACCTGGCTGGTCTGCTTGCCGATCAAGGTGGCCAACCCGCCTGTCGCGATCACGCGCGACTCCTCGCCGAGCTCCCGCTTCAGGCGTGTGCACAAGCCATCGACCAGCGCCGCGTAGCCGAACACGATGCCGCTCTGCATCGACTGCGTCGAGTTGCGGCCGATCGCGCGGGGCGGCACCGCGAAGTCCACGCGGTGCAGGCGCGCCGCTCGGGCGAACAGCGCGTCGGCGCTGATCTGCACGCCGGGCGTGATCACGCCGCCCAGGTACTCCCCCTTCTTGCTCACGCAGTCGAACGTGGTGGCGGTGCCGAAGTCGACCACGATCACGGGGCCCTTGGCCCAGTCGAAGCCGGCCACGGCGTTGACGATGCGATCGGCACCGACCTCGCGCGGGTCTTCGTACAGGATGGGCATGCCGGTCTTGATACCCGGGCCCACCACCACGGGCTCGAGCTTGAAGGCGCGGCGCACGAACTCGGCCATGGTCTCGGTCAGCGCCGGCACCACGCTGGCGATGATCGCCGCGTCGATGCGGTCCTTGTCGATGCCGTAGAGGTCCATCATCTGGCGGACCAAGATGGCGTACTCATCCGGCGTGCGTTGGCGCGCGCTCTCGCTGCGCAGGTGGTGCAGCAGCGTGCGGCCGTCGAGGATGCCGAAGCTGATGTTGGTGTTGCCGACGTCGACCGCGAGCAGCATCAGAGCTTCCTCGCGATCATGATGCCGTCGCGCACCGAGAGCAGGGCGTTGTCGACTCGCGGATCGCTGGTGACGCGTCCGTTGAAGGTGTGGATGCCGATGTCGTCGGGCGTGCGCGGATCCAGCACGGCGCCGCTCCACAACGTGTTGTCTGCCACCACCAGCCCGCCCTTGCGCAAGCGCGGCAGCGCCAGCTCGTAGTAGTCCAGGTAGCGGGCCTTGTCCGCGTCCAGGAACACCAGATCGAATGGCTCCGACTCTGGCAGCGCCTTGATCGTGTCGAGCGCGTCACCCAAACGAATTTCGATTTTTTTGCCGTGAGGGCTGCGATCGAAGAACGCGCGCGCCAGCTTGGTCATCTCCGGATCGACGTCGCACGTGATCAACTTGCCGTCGTCGGGCAGGCCCTCCGCCATGCACAGCGCCGAGTAGCCGGTGAAGGTACCCACCTCGAGCACCCGTTTGGCGCCCACCAGGCCGACCAAGATGCGCAACAGCGCACCTTCGACGCTGCCCACCTGCATGTTGAAGCGCGGCGAGGCCGCCCGCGTCTCGGTCACCAGCTCTGCCAAGAGGTCGCTGGGCGGGGTGGAGTGGTCGTGGGTGTACCGCTCGAGCGCAGGATCGAGGAGGTGTTGCATCGAGATGGGCTTTCGCCCGGCTTGGTGGCTGAATCAACAAGCAAACGCGAGCCAAGGACACCTCCTCGGGCAGCCTCACAGGCCCAGCATCCAGCCCTCGAACGCGAGCTGTTCTCGAGAGCCAACGCCCTCGACCCGGCCAAAAGGGAGCTCGGGGAGCGCGAACGCCTCGAGCAGCGCTCCCTCGCCGGACCGCCCGAGCAACCAGCGGACGATTCCCAGCGCGTCGCGCTCGTCCGCGCTGAGCCGGGTCGCGCTCGCGCCCTGCGCGCGCTTCGCCCCCATGGCTGCCGGGTAGCCCTCCGCGATCACGTGGCCCGCGTCGGGCAGCCCCAGGCCTTCGTGGGGCCACACCTTGAAGGAGAGCTCGCCCGCGTCGCGTCGCGCGAGCAGGTGGGCGAGCGTGAACATCCCCGAGATGGTGTGGTAACCGACCTTGGCTCCGGACCCCACGTACCACGCGCTGATCGCTTGCGGCACCAGGCTCTCCACCTGCCGGTAGTAGGAGACGTGATGGCGCAGGTAAAAGCGGGCGTCGTTGCGGGTCTCGTCCACGCGGAACGGCGCCCCGTCCGGGAAGCGCGCGTTGATGCGCGCGGCGGTCGCGCGCGCGGCGCCGAGCTCGCCGTGCTCGGCTGCCATCGCGTCCACCAGGGCACGCCAGCCGACGACTCCGAACAGCGCGCGATCCGAACCCCAGGGCAGGCCCAGCGACATGTCGATCACGACCAGGGTGCGCGGGAGCGAGGGCTTCAGGCGCTCGCCGAGCAGCGCGCGCGCCTCTGCCCGGCTCCACTTGCGGCCCGCCCTGCGGGGAGGTTCGACCAGGGTCGCGCGGCCCTCGACCTCCGCCTCTGCGATCGCGAGTGGTACGGGCTCGTGCTCGGACTTGGCGCCGGACCAATCCACGCCCACGAAGCGCTGGAAGGCGCGCGGGTCCGTCATGGGCGGAGCCTAGCGCGTCCGAGGCGCGCCGCTCGCGTCCGGTCCACGGCGGGCCCGTGCTAAGGGTGTCTGCGCCATGCCCATCGCGCGCGTCGCCGTCACCGGCATCACCAGCGGAGTGGGGCTCCGCTTCGCCGAGATCGCCCTGGAGCGCGGTCTCTCGGTGCGCGGCCTGGTGCGCGATCCCGCGCGCGCCGACGCCCAGCGGCTGCGCAGCTTGGGTGTCGAGCTGGTCACGGGAGATCTCGACGCCGAGCCGGCCCTGCTCGAGCTGGCGCGCGGGGCGGACGCGCTCTTCCACTTCGCCGCGCACGTGGGTGATCGCGGCAAACCAGAGGAGTTCGTGCGCATCAACGTGGGCGGCACGCGTCGCGTGCTCACCGCCGCCGCCCGAGCGGCCGTGCCGCGCGTCGTGCACCTGTCGTCCACGGCCGTGTACGGTCGCCCCGATCACGGCACCGTGACCGAGTCCTGGCCGACCAAACACTCGGGGGCCCCCTACGACGACACCAAGGTGGACGCCGAGCGCACGGCGCTCGCGGTGGGCCACGAGCTCGGGCTGGCGGTGTCGGCGATTCGACCGCCGATCATCTACGGGCCCTACGATCGCAACTTCATGCCGCGCGCCCGGGAGGCGCTGGCAAAAGGCCGCTTCTTGCTGATCGATGGCGGCCGCGCGCCGCTCAACGTGGTCTGGGTCGATCACGTGGTGGACGTGTGCCTGCTCGCCGCCGACAGCCCCGCCGCCACGGGCCAGGCCTTCAACGTGATGGACGAGGTCGCCGCCCGGCCCCCGTCGGTCCGCGAGGTGGGCGAGACCTTGGCCGATGCGCTGGGGGTGCCGCGGCCCACACGCGTGGTGCCCTACTCGGTCGCGTACGCCGTGGGCTCCGTAGTGGCGAAGGTGTTCGAGCTGCGCGGGGGCGATGAGCCGCCGCCGCTCTCGCCGTTCGTCGTGAAGATCCTCACCCGCGACGTGACGTACGACTCGTCCAAAGCGGCGGATCTGCTCGGGTGGAAGCCCAAGGTCCGTGCGCTCGACGGCTTGCGGCGCGAGGCCGAGGCGTTCGCGGCGCGCCGTCAGAACGGCGCGTAGCGCAGCCCGCCGGAGAGGAACCCGCCGCGCGTCTCCCACAAGAGGCCCTTGCGGCACCCCGCATCTGCAGAGAAGAAGGGCAGGATCTCACCGAACACGCCGACGAACGCCGGGCCGGTCATCACGCGGCAGAAGTAGCAGTTGGGACCATCGCCCTCGTCGATGAGCTGCTCCCCGAAGACGCTGATGACGGGGTGCAGCCAGCTGAGCGGCGTGAACCTGACGTGCAGGTCGAACGACGGCGCGTGCGAGTACGCGGTGCCGGCGAAGAGCCGGTCCGCGAAGCGGATGGCGACGTGGCCGTAGCTGCTCATCGGGACGCGGAGGCCCAGGTCGTGGGTCCAGAAGTTGAGCTGGCCGTAGGCGGCGTACGCGGCTGTGTCGAGCTCGAGCTCGCTGTCGGTGTGGTGCGTGCTCTCGTGCCCGAAGACCACGCCGAGCTCGAGCGCGGCCCCCTGGCCGAACCAGGCCTCCGCCAGCGCGTCCGGGCTGAACGTGAGCGAGATCCCCACCAGCCCACGCCAGTACTCGCGCGGAAAAATGATCGGATCGGTGTCGTTCTCGAGCGTGACCATCGCGTAGGCGCCGGTGCGCAGGGACATCTGGCGCCACTGCTTGTGCAAGACGCCAAACTCCGCGCCCAGCGAGCCCTGCGGCTTCGGGCCGTACGCGTATTCCAGCACCGCGGAGTCGCGCGAGGCCGACGTGGTGCGCGGGATCTCGCGCGCTGCGCCCGGCAAGAAGTGCAACGCCTCGATCTCGTCTGCGCGGGCGAGGGAAGGTGCCAACGCCATGCCCAGGGTCGCGGTGGTGACGAGGAGCCGGCGCATCGCGCCGACCATACCGGATCATGACCGAGAGATCGCCCCGGTGTCGGTGGCTGCTCTCCGCTGTATCCTCTCGGTTCGTGAGCGTCCTGCGCACCATCGCCACCGATCTCGGGCTCGCGGCCTTGGCCGTGTTCGGGACCGCATTCGTGCTCGCGTTCGCATCCGGCGTGGTCGAGGGGGCCGTCGGCGCGTCCGACGCGACGGAGGGGGTCACCGGCGTGATCGTCGGCGGGCTCGCGCTGCTCGGCGCGGCCCTCGCCATCGCCTTCGCAGTCACCCCGCAGATCGTGCGCCTCCAGCAGGCTTGGAGTGACGCGCTCGAGTCGCGAGGCCGGGGCGCGGGAGGCCCACACGCCTTGCTCGCGGTCGGTGATGGCGTCGTCATGGTCGCCTTCGTCGTGCTCGGCTCGTTGCGATATCGGCAGGGCCTCTCCCACGGGGAGGAGGCGTGGGCGCAGCAGGGCGCGCTCCTGCTCGTGGGCGGGCTGGTGCTGGGTGGAGGCGCGATGGTGGCTCGCATCGTGGCCGCGCTGCGCGGCCGCGGCGGCAGCGACGATCTCGACGATCGGGCGCAATACCGCGCCGACCGGCGACGCAAGAAGGCCGAAGCCGGACTGTTCGCGTTGGTGTTCTGCCTGGGTCTGGGGCTATCGCTGGCGATGGGGACCAGCGCGGCGATTCACGAGCTCGGAAAGCAGGCCCCCAAGGTGGTCTCGCGATGAGCGAGCGCAAGAGCCCCGCCATGGATCCTCTCCGCTGCGTGGGGTGTGGTGCGCCGCTGCCCTTGCGCGAGGAGCCGCAGCTCCGCTGCTCGCACTGCGCCGCACTGACCCCGGTGCCTCGGCCCTACCTCGAAGCGGTCGCGCTGCAGCGCCAAGCCCGGGCGGCGCGCGCCGCGATCGAGCCCAAGGCGCGAGCCCTCGCCCTCGGCTCGCAGCGCGGCTGGCAGTTCGCGGCGGGCGCGTCGCTCGCGCTGCTACCTCCGATCGGGACGGCTGTCGGTGAGCTCGGCCTGGGCTGGAACGCGTCGGCGACCTACGCACTGATCGTCTTGCCGGCCATCCTCCCGGGGCTGTCGCTCTGGGTGTGGGCGGCGACGGCGCGCCGGCTGCACGACGAGTTTCGAGGCGGAGTGGCTGCGCGGCCCGCATCGTCGGGCGCCCCGCCGGGGTGCCGCGAGTGTGGAGCGCCCCTCGCGCTGGGCGAGCCAGGCGCGCCGCAGGGCCTGTCGGCCACGTGCGGGTATTGCGGCACCGAGAGCCTGCTGGTCGACCTGCCGATGGAGAGGCTCCGCTCCCAGCGGCGGGGTGCCGCACGTTCGCTGGCCGAGGCGACGACGAGCTTGGCGCGGCGCCGCCGCTCGGTCGCCCTTGCGCTCGTGGGGGGAGCCTCCGCGCTCCTGCTCGTGTCGCTGGCGCTCCTGGTCGGGCTGCGACTCGGTGCTTGAGCTCAGGCCGAGGCGAGCTTGGATGGCTTGGAGGGCTTGAGCGCCGCCGCGATCAAGCCGAACGGCAACAGCGCGCACGCAATCACGAACAACACGCTGCCCACCACCGAGCCAAGCGCCACGAAGCCGGCGAAGCGCGCGCGGTCGCCAACACTTGGGGCCGGCACGGGCTGATCGGTCGCGGTGTCTCGTTGCGCGTCGGTCACCGACGTGGCGAGCAGCGGCTCGACCGGGCGCCCGTACAGGTTCTGCGATACGCGCCCTCGCACGAACGCGCGGAACGTGCGCTGGGGAGCGAGCAGGGCTCCCCCCGCCATGCCCGAAAGGTTGAGCGCCCAGGCCGCCCAAAAGTCTTTGCAGCCGCTGCCGACCTCCCACGCCGAGATCTCGAGCTCGCCTCGGAAGTCGGTGGCGTAGCCCGTCAGGATATGGTGCAGGTCGTGGTAGGCGAGCGCCCGCAGTCGGCCTTGGGTGTTGGGGAAGGGGAACGGAATCGGGCCCAGCTTGAAGTCCACCCAGGCGTCGTTGTAGCCGCCGTCCTCCCCGAAGCCGTTCGCTTGGAAATACGCGCCGCGGGCCTGAAGAAGGGTCTGGGATTCTTGCGCGGGGTCCTGCATGGTGAGCTCTCCACTGAGTTCGGTCACTGACTATAGTCAATGAGTAAGGTCATCCAACGGAGAGGTCAAGGGGCGGCTGCCCCGAAGACACGTAAGCAGCAGAAGGACGACACCCGGGATCGGGTGAAGCGGGCGGCGCTCGACCTGTTCTCGTCCGTAGGGTTCGACGCCACCACCACCAAGGCGGTCGCCGAGCACGCCGGCGTGGCGGTGGGCACCGTGTTCGTCCACGCCAGCGACAAGGTGGACTTGCTCGCCCTGGTCATGCACGACGTCCTGCACGACGCGGTCACGCACGCGTTCGAGACCTTGCCCAAGGGCTCGCTCGAGACGCGACTCCTCCATGTGTTCGGCAGCGTGTTCCACGCCTACGGGAAGGTGCCCAAGCTGGCAGAGCCGTTCGTGCGTACGATCGCCAACGCGACCGGCCCCAATGGCGCCAAGGTCAACGCGTTCACCTTCGAGACGCTCGGCCGCCTGGCCGCGCTCGTCAGCGAGGCACAAGAGCATGGCGAGATCGACGAAACCGTGCCCCCGCTGCTGCTCGCGCAGAACGTGTTCGCGCTCTACTTCTTCGCCCTCACGACCTGGATATCCGGCTACTCCACGCTCGACGCCGCGCTCGATCCGCACCTGCGCTTGTCGCTCGAGCTCCAGCTGCGCGGGCTTTCGAAGCGACCGCGCCGCTCCTGACCAGGCGACCGCATGTAAGGGGCGGTGGGGGCGCTCCGTTCTTGGGCCATGCTCAGCCGATCGCTCCTTGGTGCTTGCTTCGCCGTCCTTCTCGCTGCTCCCGCCACCGCGTTCGCGGGTGGCACGCTCGTCGTCGCGGGCGACCAGCCCGCGCCCCAGCCCGTTCGCCCCGCGCCGAGCGCGCTGAGCCCGGACACGTTCAGCGAGCCCGAGGCCGAGATCGAACGCGAAGGTGTCTCGCTCGGGGGCTCGTTCTACCTGTTCAGCGGCGCCGCCGTGGACGATTTCCAGCAGGGCGGCTTCGTGATCCGCCCCGAGCTCGAGCTGTACGCCTCGTTCGGCTTGGGGGACGTGAGCATGATCCTCGGCGGCACCGTGCTCGGCGTGGAGGCCACGCACTTCTCCAACCGCGACGGCATCTCGATCCCGATGCTCGCGACCGTGGGCGTCCGCGACGACAGCTGGCTGGTCGCGCTCGCGGGCGGCGTGAGCGTCGCCGACGACGACTCCTACGGCGACGACATCGAAGACGACGAAGAGTCGATGCCGTCGCCTCGAGGGGAGGTGCGGGTGGGCTACCGCTTCCTGAATCTCGTCGAGCTCACCGGAATCGTCGGCGCGCAGCGCCGCATGTTCACCAACCGCGAGGACGCCACCCGCCTGATCTTCGGTCTTTCGATCGGCATCGGCGGCGACGACAACCAGAAGAACAAGAAGGCTGCGTTCTAGCTTTGGCCAGTCCGCCCGGAGCGCGTCACGGTGGCCAGACGGCGACCCAAGCGCGCTCCGTCTGGGCGCGAGGGGCGCCGGGGCCAGCGAAGCCGAGCTCGAAGCGCTCGCGTCCGAGCCGCGGGATCAACGGCGCACGAATGCTGTAGAGGAAGCCCTTGCGCCACAGCTGCGGTGCGATCACCGGCGGCGGCGCGACCTCGCGCAGCACGGGATCGGGCGGGATCAACGACAGCGTCTCGCGCTCGACCACGCGGCCCGTGAGCCGCAGCCGCACGCCACGCGGGAGCGCGCCGCCTGCCTCGAGCAAGAGCTCGATCTCGGGCGACACCCCGGGCACGACGCGCGCCCCCCTGAGCGTCGTGCCGTCCGAGAAGGTGAGCGTGCGAGGCTCGAAGCCCACCATCGCTGCGGTCGCGTGCGTGTCGGCGGCAGCGGCGTCGCCGCGCAGTCGCGCCACGTTGTGGAGCACCCGATGTTGCTCGGGCGACGTCGGCTCCGCGACCGGCGCGGGCACCCGCACGCCGTAGTGAGAGCCGATGTCCCACGTGGCGAAAGCATCCCCCTCGAGCTCGAGCACCGGCGCGGGACCGCCGCGCAGCCACTCCCAGCCGCTGGGTTCGCGCTGCGTCACGCGCGAGGCCGAGAAGCCTTCGCCGCTCCGCAGGTGCAGGAACGGACCGAGCAGGCGCGCCTCGCCGCGCTCGACCAAGAACGTCACCAGCTGCGGCTCGAGGAACCGCACGTCAGCGACGAAGGTGCCGTCCTCGCGCGAGAGCCCGCGTGGGACGAGCGCGCTGGTCTCGACCTGCCGCCCGCCGAAGGCCCACAGCACGCCCCACCCTGGGCTCAAGCTTTCGTGGAGCGTGACGCGCTCGGTCGCCTCCAGCGTGCCGCTGATCGATCGCAGCGCGTGGATCTTGTCGCGGTCGTCGAGGATGAGCCGTCCCTTCTCGTTGAAGCGCCCGCCGCTGTGCCGCGCCCAGCGCGCGACCAGAAGCGCGTCGCGCAACATCCACGCCAGCACGGGCAGCAACGCCAGCCACACGAACGCCCAGCGCGCGTCGTGCGCGCGCCGCGCCAGCCACGGCGCCACCGACGTGCTCAGCGTGTCGCTCAAGGCCGCCAGCGCGAACGCGAAGAACAGCGCGAAGCAGTGCGGCCAGAACACGTGCACGTCGGCGCCTTGCCGGAACAAGAGGTACTGCGCGAGGCACATCCACAACACGGCGATCGGCGCGAAGAGCTCCGTGCGGCGACGCGCCAGCGCCGTGACCACCAGGAGCACCGCCCCGGCCTTGCCCACAGCGACCCCGACGGGCGTGAACATCAGCTCGATCCAATAGGCGCGCGTGTCGAGCACCCGCGTCAGCGACGCGCGCGGCGACATGGCGCGCAGCTCCGCGCTCTGCCACAGGTCCTCGAGCTTGCCCCAATGCCGAAACGCGAGCACGTACGCGAGGCCGATCAGCAGCGGCGGCACGGCCAAGCCCAAGAGCCGCGCGAGATCCGCTCGCGCGGGCCAGGCGCGGAGGCCGCCCAGCTCGATCAACATCAAGCCCAAGACCAACACGAACGCGGGCCAATCGGTGTTCAGCGCCATGCTCGCGCCGAGCACGAGCACCCACAGATCTCGGCGCGCGCCTGTCCGGCGGTGGCGCAGGTAGCCCCAGAGCGCCACCAGCGACCAGGCCATCAGCGGCACTTCGAGCGCATTGAAGGCGGCGAACGAGAGCGTGATGGGCAGGCACACGAAGCCGAGCGCGCCGAGCGCTGCGGCGCTCGGTCGGAACAGCTCGCGGCCCACCCGGTAGAACAAAAGGACGCTCGCGACGCTCGCGATGATCGCTGGCAACCGACACGCGAAGTCGCTGCGACCGAGCAAGCCGAAGAGCGCGGTGGTGGTCCAGAAGATGCCAAACGGGTGGTGGCAGTAGTACTGCGAGGGATCGGGCGGCGTGTCCGTGGGGGTCCACACCGGCGCGGGGATCCGCCAGCGCAACATGTTCTCCGCGACGATGCCCATGCTCGCGTTCGCCGCATCGTGTCCGCCCGCGATCGGCGCCCACGAGCCCCACGACGCGACCCCCAACACGAGCAGCGCAGCGATGGCGACCAGCAGCCGGCTCACGCGCAGCTCGCGGCTGCTCGGCGAAAGCCCCGCGGGTGAGCTAGGCTCGCGCTCTTGGCTGGGACCCACGATCGAGCGTTATACGCGTTGGCCGCAGCGTTCGGGGTGTTCGCCGTGGCGCTCCCGTTCGCATGGGTGACCTACCCGCCGCTCACGGACTTTCCGTTCCATGCGGCACAGACCTCGATCCTGGCGAACTACCGCGACCCGAGCTTCCACTTCCAGGATCAATTCGAGCTGCAGCCGCTCGCGGTGCCGTACCTGTCGAGCTACGCGCTGGGCGGCCTGTTCATGCTGGTGCTGCCGCCGATCGCGGCCACCAAGCTCGCCTCGGTGATCTTGCTCGTGTGTGTGCCCGCCGGCGTGGCGACGTTGTGCTGGGGGATGCAGAAGAGCCCGCTGCTCGGCCTCGCCGCGCTTCCGGTGGTGTGGGGCAGCTTGACGCACTGGGGCTTCGTGCATTTCGTCGCGGCGATCGGCTTGTTCGCGGCAGCGCTGGGCTTGACCCTGCGGCTGTTCGATCAGCCGTCGCGCCGCGTGAGCGTGGCGCTCGGCGCGGTGCTGTGCGCGCTCCATTTCACGCATGTGTTTCGGGTGCCGTTTGCTTTGCTCGCTGCGCTGCTCGCGGCGCTGCTCACCATGCGGCGCCCCGCGGAGCTCCGCAGGCTGCTGGCTCCGCTCTCGTTGCCGACTCTCCTGTTCGCAACGTTCTGGTGGCGACGGCCCAGGGCGCTCGAGCAAGAGCAGCTCGAGCTCGGCCTGCACCGCGACCGCATGGGCGCGTTCTTCGACTTCGTCGTGGGCAGCTTTCGGGACCCTCGAGAGATCGAGCTGGCCAAGGCGCACCTCTGGCTGCTCGCGGCGGTGGCGCTGGCGAGCGTGCTCATCGGCTGGTCACGACGACAGCCTTGGGACCGCTTTCGGAGGCGCGCCACAGCAGCGGTGGCGCTGGCCGTGTTGGGCTTGTTCCTCGGCTATTGGGTGCTGCCCATGGAGATCGGCAGCTGGTGGTACGTGTTCCCGCGCGAGGCCACCGCCACGCTGGTGATCGCGCTCGCGTTGCTCCCGGATCTGCCTCGCGCGTTCGGGCCGCGCGCGGTGCTCGCGGGCCTGCTGATCGTCTCGGCGGCGAGCACCGATCGCCTGGTCCTGCGCCACTGGTCGGCGTTCGACGACTCGCTGCGCGACTTCCACGCCATCAAGGAATCGCTGCCGCAGGCGCCTCGGCTGCTCTACCTCGTGTTCGATCACGCCGGCTCGACGCGCACCACCACGCCGTACCTGCACGTGCCTGCGTATGTGCAAGCCGAGCGCGGTGGGTGGCTCAGCTTTCAGTTCGCGAGCTTCGGCGCCAGCCCGGTCAAGTACCGCAGCGACGCGGGCGCCGTGGTGCCGCCGCCGGTGCCCCGCCGCTGGGAGTGGACGCCCCACAAGTTCAAGGTGCGGGAGCACGGGCGCTTCTTCGACTGGTTCTTGATCCGCGACCGTCACGACCCCCACCGCTGGCTGGCGGCCGACCCCAGCATCGTCTTGGTCCGGCGGGAGGGGACGTTCTGGCTGTTCACGAGGCGCGTGACACCCTGACGCCGCGGGGCGGCGCAAGCTGGCTCACCACCCGCCCGGGAACCCTGACTTTTCGCCAATTGTGGGGGGCGTTTGCTGGCATTTCTCTTGCTACGATTGGTAGCCATGAGCCTCCGCGTCTCCCGAACCTCCCTCTTCCTTCCTTTGCTCTGTGCCTCGGTTGCGTGCTCGGCCATCGCGTGTGATCCCGAGTACGAGCCGCCGGGCGATCCCCCCACGGTCGATCCGCCCGAGCCCAACCAGCCGGCGATCGTGTCGAAGGTCGCCCCCCCCGCCATTTCCGGCGGCACGTTGCTGATCAGCCGTGACGGCGCGCGCGCCCTGGTCTCGGACCCGGATCGCGATCGGCTGGTCCTGGTGGCCCTTGCCGACCTCTCGATCCTGAAGACCCTCGAGCTCGAAGCCGGCGACGAGCCTGGCCGGGCCGTCGAGGACGCCACCGGGCGCGCGCATGTGGCGCTGCGCAGCGGCGGCGCCGTCGTGAGCCTCGATCTGGCCACCGGCGAGCTGCTCGGCCGCCGCCAGGTATGCGCCGCGCCGCGCGGGCTCGCGAGCTTCGAGCCCATCGACGACAGCGAGCCCACCCTCGTGATCGGTTGCGCCAGCGGTGAGCTGGTCGAGATCTCCACCGACCTCGAGGGCTCGTTCCTGAGCTCCACCTTGATCGAGGCCGACTTGCGCGACGTGATCCTCACCGGCGACGGAACCCGCGCCGGTCGTCGCGTGCTGGTCAGCTCCTTCCGGTCTGCCGAGCTGATCACGATCAACGCCGACAACCAGGTGCAGGGCCGCGGCAAGCCCGCTGGCTTCGACCACGAGTTCACCGGGCGGAGGTTCGCGCCCACCGTCGCGTGGCGCACCGTCCCCACGCCGACCGGCGCGATCATGATGCACCAGCGCTCGGCCACGGTGCCGATCGAGATCGACCCCGAGATCCCCTCCGGCTACGGCGGCGACGCCTTCGACTGCGGCGGGTCCATCGTCAATGCGAGCACCACCAGCTTCAACGAGCACGGCGCGCGCATCACCGAGGCGCAACGAGGCGGCCTGGGGCCCCAGCTGCTCCCGGTCGACATCGCCGTGGCCCGCAGCGAGGGTCTCATGACCCAAGGCCCCGACGATCGCATGGTCGCGGTCGTGGCGGCTGGCTCTGACCTGGTCACCGTCACCACGCTCGCGAACCTGGAGATGGCGGACGGCTGCACAGACAACTTCGTCAATGGCATGCAGCAGTTCGTGGGCCCCGAGCCGATCGCGGTCGGCTTCGGCGCCATGCGCGAGGACGGCGTCGACGTGATCTTGCAGCTGCGCGAGCCCTCCATGCTCGTGGTGCTCGACGCGGTGACCATGCAGTGGAAGGGGCAGGTCGCGCTCGGCGGCCCCAGCCGCTTCGACAGCGGCCACCAGCTGTTCCACAGGAACCCCGACGCCCCGACCACCATCTCGTGCGCGGCGTGCCACCCCGAAGGGCGCGAGGACTCCCACGTCTGGCAGTTCACGGACTTGGGGGCTCGCCGCACGCAGTCGCTCGAGGGCGACGTCATGGGCAGCGCGCCGTTCCACTGGGATGGCGACCTCGAGGACATGGGCGTGCTCATGACCACCGTGTTCGAGCACCGCATGGGCGGTAGCCCCCAGTCCGAGGCGCGCGTCGCCGCGCTGTCGGGCTGGCTCTCGCACAACCGCATGGTCGGTCGCCCGAGCGGCATGGATGAGGCTGCCATCGCCCGCGGCAAGGTGTTGTTCGAGGACGACACCGTCGGCTGCGCCAGCTGTCACTCGGGAGCGACGCTCAGCAACAACGAGACGGTGGACGTGGGCACGGGCAAGGCGTTCCAGGTGCCCTCGTTGCTCGGGATCCGCAACCGCGCGCCCTTCATGCACGACGGCTGCGCGGCTACGCTGCACGAGCGCTTCGATCCCAAGTGCGGAGGCACGTCACACGGTGACGTCAGCGGCTTGACCGAGGCCCAAATCGACGACCTCGTCGTCTACATGGAGAGCCTCTAGCCGCGGCGGCGTCGGCTGACTCCGAAGTCATGGTGAGGGGGCTGGCCCAGGCGGTCGGCTCCCTCATTCCTTTTGGATTCTCGAACATTGGCGCGGCGGCGAACCGCGTGCGGGAATGGCCCCGCTCTTGCTTGGTGGGCTGGCTCGGTCTTGCCGGGCACGATCTTGCTTAGTCTTACATCGCCTTCACGCTCGCCCTTGGCAGCCTGAACCGGGAGAATGCGCACATGCGAACGCTCGCCGCCCTTGCTTGTCTTGTCCCCCTGTCGCTCTTCGCCGTCGCCTGCGACGAGGAGCCGCTCCCGCCCGAGGAACAAACCCCTCCCTTCATCGACCCTGCGCTCGACGACGCTCAGCCGGTGGTGATCTCGGACGTGCGTCCGCCGCCGATCTCGGGGGGCACGCTCGCGCTCTCGCTCGATGGCAAGCGGGCGATCGCCGCCGATCCTGATCGCGATCGCATCGTGATCACGCGGGTGACTCCGAGCGATGCGAGCGCCAGCGCCACGTTCAGCGCAGACGTGGACCACGAGATCGAGCTCGAGCCTGGCGACGAGCCGGGCCGCGTCGTCGTCGACGCGAGCGGCCTTGCGCACGTGGCTCTTCGCCGCGGCGGCGCGATCGTGAGCATCGATCCTGCCTCGGGGGAGTTGCTCGCGCGTCGCGAGGTGTGCGCCGCCCCCCGCGGGATGGCCGCGTTCCACGCGATCGAGGACGCCGATTTCACCGACGACACGCTGCTGGTGGCATGTGCCAGCGGAGAGCTGGTGGAGGTGTCGGCCGACCCGTTCGGCAACTTCTTCCAGGAGACGGTGCTCGATCCCGATCTGCGCGACGTCGTCCTCACCGGCGACGGCACGCGCGCTGGCCGTCGCGTGCTCGTGAGCTCGTTCCGCTCCGCCTCGGTGACCACACTCGGGCCTGACGGCGCGGTCGAGCGCGTGTCGCAACCCGCGGGTTACGAGAGCACCTTCACCGCGCGCCGCTTCGCCCCCACCGTGGCGTGGCGCCTGGTGCCTGCACAAGACGGCGCGCTGATGATCCACCAACGCTCGGCGACCGTGCCGCTCGTGCCGGTCAGCCCGGATGCGCCGGCCGTCTACTACGAGGCCATGGATTGCGGCAACAGCGTGGTCCACGCGGCAGCGACCCGCTTCGACCTGTCTGGCGCGCGCACCACCGCGCCCAACGCCGGTGGTCTCGGCACCTTCGGCCTGCCGGTCGACGTGGCGTTCTCCGCCAACGATGCCTCGCTCGCGGGCAGCGAAGGCATGATGTTCTTCGTCTCCGCCACAGGCCAATCGATCAACGCGGTCAGCCAGGCCAGCCTCGGCGACGGCTTCGACGGCTGCGCCTCGGGCTTCTTCACCGGCACCTCGCGCGTGCTGAGCGGCGAGCCGATCGCCGTCAGCTCGGTCGACCTCAACGGCTCGTCCCTCGTGGCAGTGCAGCTGCGCGAGCCCTCCATGATCGTGTTCTACGATCCGTTCCTCACCTGGCAGGGTCAGGTGG
>CAZXMG010000126.1:0-17090 GCA_964641275.1 uncultured Polyangiaceae bacterium | reverse complement strand
GACCTCGGCGGGCTCCTTCGCGAAGAGCACCGCAGCGCTGCCGGCGAACGGCTCGACGTAGGTCTTGTGCGCCGGGAGCATCGCGGCGAGCCGCTCCGACAGGCGCTTCTTGCCCGCGGGGGAGCCCCAGATGGTCTTCTCGACCGCCGTCTCGCCCTGGCTCGCCGCGAGGACGCGACGGGCGTAGGCGATGGCCGCCTCGCGCCGGTCACGCATCGCGCAGCGCCTCCGGGTCGGAGCCCCAGAGCGGGTCCTTCGTGGTGGGCGTGTTCAGGTCCCGCGGCCAGACCACGGGCTCGTCGCGCTTCTGCTCCCGCGACGGCGCGGACGGAGCCTTGCCGTTCCCCTGGTCCGGGGCGGGGCTCTCTGGCTCGCGCGGCTTCGCAGTCTCGGGCATGCGTCGACCTCCGCTGGGGGCAAAGCAGCCGCCCGGAGGAAGCGGGGACACGTGCTCACACGACCGCGAGCGTCGTGGTGCGGCAGAGGCCGTGGTACGGCGGAAAGCCGATGCCGACCTCACGGAGGGCGCCGTCGGAGGCCAGCGCCCGAAAGTCGCCCCGATCATCGCGGGTGCCGAAGGCCGACCGGGTCACCTCGGCGAGCGGGGTCCGGCCGGCGCCGCCGTCGACGTAGAGCCGCGTCCGTCCCGTCTCGGGGTCGAGGCTCTCGCGCACCCACGGCAGCTCGCGCTTGATGTCCTCGGGCTGCTTCAGCTGCTCGACCCGCTCGAAGCGCTGGAGGGCGTCGGCCACGGCGAAGCTCTTGCCGTGCAGGTAGCGGCAGATGTGCGTCGTGCGCTCGTCCAGCACCGCCTCGATGACGTAGCGCTGGATGCCGGCCTCGGCGTAGCTGCTCATCTGGGCGAACGAGCGCCCCTGGCTCATGAACGAGCTCGCCACCACCTCCCAGTAGAACGGCGCCCGCTCGACGAGCGCCGCCCGAGCCGCCCGCTCGAGGTCGGCCGCGATGTCGTCCCGTCCGAGACCCTGCTCGAGCCCGGCCGCGACGATCCGGCGGGCCTCCTCACCGAGGCTCTCGACGCGGCGACCGTACTCGTCGCGCACGAAGTTCCCCTGGGAGCCGACGACGTGGGTCACGACGCGCCGGTCGAGGGCGTTGAAGTCGGCGGCGATGGCGAGCCCCTGCTGACGCCGGGCCTGCGTTCGAGTCGCCGCCACCACCGACTCGGCCGCGTCGCCGAGCGGCACCTGGATGCGCGCGGGGATGAGGGCCGTCGCCCGGCCCGCGGCTGCCATCGCCTCGGAGACCAGCCGGCGCCTCTCGGCTGCGGTCGTGCGCGGCCAGTCGACGTCGAGGACAGCCATCGCGTCGCGAACCGCGTCCCCATCGGCGCGCCCGGTGGCCCGCCGCAGGCGGGCGGCGAGGAGCGCGACGGCGCGGTCGAACCCGCCCGGCGTCCCGAGGTTGAGCGCCTTTCCGAGCGGCAGCCGCAGGTAGTCGCCGAGCAGCTCGTCGGCGGCGCTCCGGGCCTCGTGCACGACCAGGAGCCGGTCAGCGGTAGCGGACGTTCCGCACATCGGCGTCCTCCTCGAGCCGCAGCTCGCCGTGGCTCAGGTGCAGGAGCACCCGGCAGAAGGTGCAGCGCACCGCCCGCGAGAATGTGAGGTCGCCAGGGTCCGGCTCCTCGTCGATGTCGAGCCCCGCGTCACCGTTGAGCGCCGGGGTGACGAAGCCGCAGCGGGGACAGCACACGTGGTAGCCGACGAGCAGACCGCCGCGGTCCTGCGGCACGCGCCGAACCTCGCCCCGCTCGAGTCGGCAGGGGCGCTTGGCGGAGGGCACGATCCTCACGGCACGCCTCCGACCACCAGCGGACCTCGTCGGCGAGCGCGCACCTCGACCCCGGCCTCGCCCGGCGAGAACACGACCTCGTGGCTCGACGCGCAGCGGTCGCAGAGCGCGAAGACGAGGAGGCCGTTGCGCCAGAGCGTCGTCGTCTCGTCGAGCCCGGCGTGCCTCCGGCACATGCGGCACTCGATGACACCGCGCTCGGCGTCGAGTTGGGCCTGCTGCACCCACGCGCGCTGCAGCTCAGGTCGCATCGCGCGCCTCGCCGAACCAGGCGTCGAACTCCTCGCGGGGAACCTTCACGTGCTCGACGTCGAGGTACCGCCGCGCGAGGTCGAGGCGGCCTTCGGCGAGGCGCTGCTCCTCGGCGCGCAGGTCTTCGCGGAGCGCGAGGAGCTGCTTCGCGCTCGGCAGCAGCGCGTCGGGCCCCAAGACCTTCGGCTTGAGGTCCTCGACGCCCGTCTGGATGCCGGCGAGCGTCAGGGTGATGGGCCGCTTGGTCCAGTCGTCGCCGATCTTCCTGAACTCGCGGTTGAAGATGTCGCCCGCGAGCGCGCGCCCCTCCTCGGGCGTCAGCACGCCGACGCGCACGAGTCGCTCGACCATCTCCGTCATGCGTTCGGGGTCGCGCGTGACCGGCGTCTGCGAGCGGAACCGCCAGAAGCGCAGACCCATGTCGGCGAGCACCTTGCGGTTCATCAGGAAGTCGAACTCGTCGCGCTCGGGCTGAAAGACCTGGTCCTCGGCGAAGCGCAGCGCGCTCTCGGCCGTCGCCCGGTTGAAGTCCTTGCTCTCGCCGCGCAGGAGACGCGGCAGGCGGAAGGCGCTGCCGACCTTGTCGATGTTCCGCTCGTCGTAGACCTGAAAGAGCGCGTCGTGCTGCTGCGCGTCGGTGAGCGGTCGCAGCTCGATCTTCGCGCGGCCGCCGTCACCAGTGCCCGCGCCGTCGGCCTCAAGGATCAGGATCTTGTGGAAGTTCGCCTTGCCCTTGAGGTTCTCGTCGATGAACCGCTCGATGCGCGGCACCGACGCGTCGGAGAGCCGCCCGCCCGAGACGAGCAGCGCGAGCGGGGGGACGCTCTTGTTCTCGAAGTAGAGGTAGTTGACCTCCTCCATCTGCCGCGAGCCGAGCACGGAGAGGAGCGTGCCGACCCAGCGCGGCACGCCGTACGGCGAGCGCGGCGAGTGGATGGCGAAGTGGAGCAGCTCGGTCGCGGGACCGTCGTCTGCCTGCGCGGCCTTGAGCGCGGCGATGTCCGGGAAGACCCGCCCCGTCGAGCGCGACACGACGCGCGGGTCGCCGAAGGACTTGAAGTAGACCCGCTCGGCGCCTTGGATCTGCACGTAGCGCCGCAGCCGGCGTCGAGCGCTGACCGTGTCGAAGCTGATGGTGGAGACGCGCACCCGCTCGCGGACCTCGACCGCCTCGCGATCGAGCGGGAGCAGCCGCACGGTGTACGACGGCACGTAGACGAAGCGCGCGAGGTCGCCCTTGCCGTCGCGCAGCACCTCCCAGAACGCGTTGCCGGTGACCTCGAGGTCCTGCCGCGTGCGGCGGCGCAGGTCGACGAAGGAGTGGTCGAAGCAGCAGAAGTCGAAGAAGGAGTCCAGGCGTGCTCGCTCGACACGGGCGGCCTGGCGCAGCTCCGTGAAGCGCACGGCTACCTCGTCGGCGGGCGGCGTGAGCGGAGTGCCCTCGGGCAGCGTGCCTGCGTCGCGCGCGGCGATGCGCTCGAGCATGAGCGCGTCGGAGACCTTCTGCCGCGCGTCCTCCGCGTCGAAGTCGATCGCGGGCTCGAAGCGGTAGCCGAAGCCGTCGATGTTCGTGGCGTACGAGTCGACGTTCTGCCGGAGCGAGTTCGAGTGCTCGACCAGGAGGCAGAGCGCCTCGGGGTCGTAGGGAGGCTGCAGCGCCCCGGCCGCTGCGAAGGCGGTCGAGACCTCCTCGCCGCCCGGGCGGCTCGCGGGGTCCTGCACGCGCGCGCCGACCACCACCGCCTTGAGGATTGTCTGGAGGTTTCGGTCAGCCTCGTGGACCGCGTCGGGGGTCGTCACCGGGCGGACTCCGCGTAGGCGACGAGCCCGGTGGGCGTGAACGACACGGCGCGGGCCCGCTGGCCCCGCTTGGCGAGGTGGTCATGTGCGGCGGCGAGGAGCCCGTCCTCGGTGCGCGCCTCGAGCTCGACCTCGGGCCCGGGCTCGGGCGGGGTGCCCGGAGGCTTGCCCGCGGGGATGACGAAGATCTTGAGGGTGCGCCGCATGGTGGACTCCGCAAAACAGCGGAGGCGAGGCGCTTGGCCAGCCTGCGAGGAGGCAGTCCACCTGGGCACCGAGCAGCTGGACCGCGCGCCTCGCCTCCGGGGGAAGCAAAGCGTCGCGGTATCGCGGGCGGGGACAGGTCGCGGCTACCAGCCGTAGCGGAGCGCGTGGTAGTCGAGCCACGGCTTCAGCTCGTCGGACAAGGGGCCGCTTCGGAGGCGCGCGACCAGCTCGTCCTGCGCGACCACGTCGAGCCGTCGCGGGTCTCGGAGACCGACGCGCATCGCGTCGCGAACCGTGGTCCCCTCCGGCGAGCGTCGACCGAGCGGGGTTGCGGGCACGACGCGGCGGTAGTCGTCGTTGGCCGTTGGGCACACGACAACAACCCGCACGTCCTCGACGCGCAGCGCCTCGGTGACGCCCTCGGTCAACATCCGGTCGCCAGGAGCAGCATCCGCATGAGCTGATAGAAGGGCTCGTACAGCAGGTCCTCGAAGGGCAGCGCTCCGTTGAAGGATGACGTGGGTGCCCCGTACAGATGCCGGTAGCGCGACTTGCGCGTATCGCCAGACCGGCCTTCGCCCTTGTCCTCCGGGTGCAGGTACTCCTCGCAGTACTTCCACTCGATGAGGTAGGCGCGACGGCCAGCCGTCGTGCGAGCAACGAGCAGCGCGTCGATGGAGGTCTGGTTTGCGCCTCGCGTGATCCGTCCACCTTCGAGCGGCTCGCGCCAGCCGACCCACTCGAACTCGACGGGCGCGGTGCGTCCCTTGGAGTCGACGATCATCTCGACGTCGGTCACGTCGGCGTCGATCGCTTGGAGGAGCGCCAGGAGCGCTCCCGGCACCGAGGCGAGCGGCAGGAGGAAGTTCACGCAGCTCACCTGCGAGCTGGCGAGGTTCCGCGTCGGCCCGACGTAGGTCGCATCCGGCTCGCGGTCGCCGCTGCGCGCGTTCGTCCACCACTGGATGCCGCGCTCGGCGAAGAACGCGAGCGCGCTGTCGGCGCCACGGATGCCGGGGAACAGGTTCTCGAGCTCGTGCCGGTGCGCGAGGAGGTGCGGGTTCCGCTTGCCCTTGTCGTCGTCCGGCTGCTGCGCCGCGGCGCTCAGGCTGGTGCGAAAGCGCGCCTGCTCGCGACGGGCAATGACTCCGAATCGTGGTGTTCCCTTGGGCATGTGGTGACCATTCTACCGGCGGCAACGGACCGAGTCTCACCCGATGACCCGCACGCCGATCTCTCCGGCCCTCGGCTTGTCGGCCTGGCGCTCGCGCTGACACGCGAGGGCGACCGCCCAGAACTTGTCGGCGTGACCGCGCGCGTTGCGCTCGGCGTCGAAGCTGACCTTCCCCGAGGGGAGCACGCGGCGCTTGATGGCGTGGATCTGCGCGACGAGGTCACGGTCGCGCGGCATCGTCACATCGCGTCGCTGGAGCAGGATCTTGAAGTCCGTCGCCCAGCGCTCCTTAGCCTCGTTGGTGAAGTTCTCGCCGACCACCTGCGGGAAGTCGCGCGACAGGTTCTCGGCGAGGTTCATGCCGATGCCACTGCGGTCGATCGAGAGCCGGGCGACGGGCAGCGTGCCGAGGAGGCGTCGCAGCTCGGCCTCCTGCTCGGCGAACGGGGTCCCCTCGAAGCTCTTGAGCATCCGGCAGGTGAAGCGCCCCTCGATCTCCTCGAACACCGCCAGCTCCGAGCGGTCGCGCGTGCGGCCGACGTCGAAGCCCGCGACGATGCGGCCCTCGGGGGCACGCACGCTGGTCGGCTCGTCGCAGAGCGCGAGGTCGTCGCTCGTGCACGGGAGGATCAGCTCGTAGGGGAAGAAGCTGTACGTCTCGTCGACGAAGCGGCCCTCGAACTCCTGCTGGAAGTCCTCGAGGGGCAGCGAGTCGAACTGCTCGATGAGCGTCGGTCGTCCGAACCTCGCGACGCGCTCCTCGGTCGGCATGCCGGGGGCCTCGGCGCCCGCTGCCCTCACGTCGGCGCAGAAGAACCGGCACAGCCACCACGGCACCAGCTGCCGGATGTGGTGCGGGTACTTCCGCAGCTCCTCGTTCGCGATCTCCCAGAAGATGCCGCGGCGCCCGAGCGGCGTGCTGCAGCCGGTGAGCTGCCCGTTCGAGCGCAGGATGAGCGCCGTCGAGCCCCGGTAGACCTCGCGGTCGTTCACGTAGTGGGCGAGCTCGTCGAGGTAGACGTCGCCCTTCTTGCCGCGGGGCGCCTTCGAGGGATGCGAGAGGATGCGCGACAGCCGCTTGTTCGTGCCGTTCGACTCGAAGGCCAGCTCCGTCTTCGAGTCGACGACGAGCCGCTTCTGGTAGGCGAGCGGCAGCTCCTCGTGGACCTGGCGCGCGACGAGGATCTTCTCCTTCGCGTCGTCGAGGTTGTAGCTGACGAAGACCGCCGTGTGCTTCTCGCGGAGGTGGCAGCGGGCCAGCGCCTCAAGCGCGAAGAGGAACGAGAAGCCGACCTGGCGGCTCTTCGTGACCCAGCGGAATCGAGAGCGGTTCTGGAGGAAGTTGAGCTGGTACTGCTCGAGCGCGATGGGCTCGTCGTCGTACGAGAGCAGGCCCTCGGCGAAGCCCCACTCGGTGCCGAGCCAGTCGGCGAACTCCTCCTCGGTGCGCTTCACGATCCCGAGCGTCATGCCGACCTCCGCGCGCAGGTCGCGCGTGACCTTGCCTTCGTCGCCCGCGGAAGCCTGTATGGGCTCGACCACCGCGCCGACGCGCCGAAGGGAGAGCCGCCATGACCGCCTACGCCGACACCATCTCGCGCCCCGCGCGCACGCTCACCGAGAGCGAGCAACGCCTGTTGCTCAAGTTCACCGGGCAGCGCCTCGACGGGTTCCGCGACCACGTCATCTACAGCCTCGCCCTCGGGGCCGGACTGCGGGAGCACGAGATCCTCGCCCTCGACGTGGGCGATGTGTTCGACGACAGCGGCCACGCGAAGCGCCGTCTCGCGCTGCGCGTCTTCAAGCGGGCGAGCGAGGAGCCCGCCCCGCAGGAGGTGCTGCTCCCCGACGTCGTGCGCGCGAAGCTCGACAAGCTCCTCGCCGGCAGGAAGCGCGCGGGCGAGACGCTCGTCGCCACGACGCCCGTCTTCGTGAGTCGGCTCGGGCGACGCCTCTCCGCGCGCCAGCTGCGCCACGCCTTCGGGGTCTGGCAGCAGCGCGCCGGCTTCGAGCGCCGGTTCAACTTCCACGCGCTCCGTCACACGGCCTGCACGAACCTCTACCGCGGCAGCCGCGACCTCCGGCTCACGCAGCGCTTCGCCCGCCACAAGTCGGTGCTGACGACCAGCATCTACACGCACCCCTCGGACGAGGAGCTGCTCCGCTCCGTCCAGGGGCTCATCTGCTGACGGAGTGCCCGAGGCGCCCGCTCGCGGGCCCGTGCTCAGTTTCGCGGGCACTCGCACGACGTAACCGAACGAGCCTCCGTGCTCAGTTCGGTCGCGCGCGTTCGATTCGCAAATCCAGGGCTGCTCAGTTTCCTGGAATTGACCCACTCGAAAACGGCCCCAGGCACTGCGCCGGGCGTGCGCGACTGTGCGAAAAACGGACCCTCCCCCCCTACCTGCGGCAGGTTGTAGGCAGGTGCCGGCCTCCCGCGGCCCGGGGGCGTGGGCGGGCGCCGGCGCGAGGACGAGCACGAGGCCGACGAGCCAGGGAAAGCGGCCATTGAGGACGGCGCCCGAGCCGCCGAACAGGCCCCGCAAGCCCGCGACTTCACGCAGGGGCTCCGCAACGAACCGCCGCTTTTCTCTCTTACCGGCGGTTCGATCGGCGCCGTCGAGGAGGCCGTCGGCGCCCGGCGCGGTCAGGCCGATCGCGGCGGCCTCGTCGCCGTGCGCGCGGCCGCGAAACTGTGAGCTCGCTGTGCTCGAGCACTCGGCCTCCTCGTTCGCGCCAAGTCCGCGAGATTCCGAGGGCGCCGCATCGGAGGCGTGTTCTTCGGGCGCGAGGTGAGCCTGGTGGGCGCGACTGTTCGAGGCTCTCTCGTCGTCGCCCAGGGCGCGCCCTTCGGCCCGCACGCGCGCCGCGTCGCAGGGAGCGCTCATCGTCCGTCCTCCCCGGCGTCCGCGCGCCGTGGGCCAACGTCGGCGCCCTCACGCGGGAGCAGGCGCGGCTCGACGCGCTCGACCGCGCGCAGGAGCCGGACCTCGAGCAGCGCCTCGTCGTCGGCCTCGGCCGCGTCCATCTGCTCGGCCAGCTCGCGGGCGAGGCGAACCACCTCGCGCACCTCGCGGGACACGTTCGGTTCCCGGGCGGCGTCCTCGCTGGGGGGCGGCGGGGGTTCATCGGGCGAAACTGAGCGCCCCGACGCGCTCGGAAACACGTTCGGATTCCCCCGCTCAGTTTCGTTCGCGGGCACGCTGGTCACGTCGATGACGCCCGCCATCTCCGGCGTCGCTTCCCGCTGGTCCCGGAGCATCCGCGCGTAGCGCTCCTGGATGCTCTCGAGCGACAGGATGGTGCGCACCTCGGAGCGCGAGTCGGCGCCGCCGAGAATGAACGCCTTGAGCCTGGCGAGCGTGTTCACGTCGGTCGGGTTGTCGGAGCGGACGCGGCCCTCCTTCAGCGCCTTCTCGAAGCTGAGGAGGAACTCGTCGATCATCTGGACGAGCCGGTCCTCGCCGACCGCGATGGCCTCGGCGCGCAGCTCGATGAGCTTCTCCTCGGTGCGGACCGCGACGCGCGTCGCCGTCTGCTCGCGCCGCTTCATGCAGTTGTGGCTCTTCGCGTAGCTGGCGATCACGCTCGGGGCGACGCCGTAGCGCTCGGCGAGCTGGCGGTACGGCGGGTACACCGTCGTCGTCGCGCCGTTCTCGAGCACCTTCACCTCGCCGAACACCAGCAGCCGGTCTAGCTCCTCGTAGGAGATGAGCGGCGCCTCGGCCTTGCGCGGGCGTCCCGGTCTCCGCTTCGGCTCGGGCTGCTCCGGCATCGACGTGCTCGCCACGGACGCAGGGGGAGTCGGCTCGGAAGTCGTCGCGGCGGGTGCGGCCTCCTGGTCCTTGAGCGTGATGGGCTCGATCGGTGTGCCCGCCTGGAACGCGGCCTTCCGCTCGACGCAGCGGCTCTGCTTCGCGAACGCCGCGACGAGGCTCGGCGCCACCTTGAACCTCTTGGCCACCTCGCGCTGCGAGGGCCAGACGCGCGTCTCCGCGCCATCGGCACCGGCGACAAGCTCGCCCTCGACGAGGAGGCGATCGACCTCGTGGTACGGCATCTTCGGCCCGTCCTCGCGACGCGGGCGTCCTCCCTTTCGCTGCTCCGGTTCGCGCTTCACCATCTCGCTCCTCAGAAGCCGCTGGCGAGCAGCAGCGGGGACTGGCCGAGCATCGTCCGGAGGCGCCGCAGCACGCGGGTCCGCTGCCGCTTCAACCGCTGGTACATCCGCTCGCGCTCGAGGTCGTCGTCGGGCGCTACGCGGTCTACGTAGCTGCGGAGCAGCTCTCGTCGCAGCACGGTGGCCGCGACCACCTCGAGGCTGCTCTGCGGGATGCCTTCCTCCGCGGCCCGCTCGAGCAGGAGCGCGAGGTCGAACAGCTCCTCGTCGGTCGTCTCGAGGCGCCGAGCGTTGATGGACTCGGTGCCGAACATCGCCAGCTCGTCGGGGTCGGCGCTCGGATGCTGCTGCTCGCGCTCCTTGCGGAGGAACGCGAACACCTGGCGCTCGGTCCGCTGCCGGAGCCGCATCGCGATCCGGTCGGCGTGCTCGTCGACGGGCAGCTCGCCGAGCGCGGCGAGGAACGCGGTGACCACGACCTGGTCGAGCTCGTCGCGGGGCACGGCGTCGCTGACCAGGCGATGTCGAAGTCTGCTCAGCATCGGGTAGTACGCGACGAGGAGCACCGACGCCCAGAGCGCCTCGCCGGTCGCCCGATGCTCGGAGAGCAGCGCTCGCGTGAGTGCGTCCCGCTCGGGATAGGTGTGCTCGCGATCGTCGGCGAGCGCAGCCAGCACGGACGCGACGTCGGCATGGCCGGCGAGAGCGGCGTTTCGGGTCCGACTCTCGTCGAAGACCCGGCGCGGCGCAGCGAGAGCGTCTCGCCGCAGCCGCTCGATGACGGTGCGGAGGGCGCTGCTCATCGGTCCCGCCGTTCCCACCACTCGCGGACGAGCTCGAGGAAGTCCTCGAGCTGCATCGTGACGAGCGGCGTCGCGTGGTCGTCCTTGCAGACGGCGATGGGCCAGCGTCCGGGCGGACAGGCGTCGAGCGCCTGCCTCATCGCCGCGCGCACGTTGGTCCGGTGGTGGTGCTTGGCCTCGACCCAGAAGCACGGGACCTCGACGTCCGAGGCCTCCTCGCCCGAGCGGCACTGCAGCCCGCGGCGGATGCCGGCGTCGGGCATCACCTCGCGGAAGCGGTGCACCAGCTCGCGCTCGAACGCCGCGCCCTTCCTGCGGGAGTGTGCGCCGCTCATGCGAGCACCTCCGTCTCGAAGCGGACGGGGATGCCGCGACGCTTCGCGTACTCGACCTCGCGCTTCATGCCGGCCGTAACGCGACCGCCGAACACGCGAACCTCGTCGCAGGTGTCGACCAGCTCAAGGCAGAAGCGCAGCGCCTGCTCTCGCTCCGTCGCCTCGTCGAGGAGCTGCGGCAGGTAGAGGTGCGGCGCGACCGGCATCACCCCGAGCGCGACGAGCTGGCGGCTGAGGCCGCGGACGCGCTCGATGTTGCCGGCCGGGTCGTCGGCGAACGGGTGGCAGACGTAGACGCGCCGGAGCCGGGTGCGTTCCATGCGACGGCGCCTCACCAGCTCGGCGGCGAGGTAGTGCAGCCCGTCGAGCAGCTCGGCGTAGGCCTCGCTCGGGTAGTCGCGCCCGTCGTCGACGCGCCACGGGCCGTACTGCCTGCGTCCCTGCTCCAGGCGCGAGAGCAGCGCATCGAACAGCTCTCGCTCGTCGCCGACCAGGCCCGCGAGGCGCCCGCCGAGACGCATGCGCTCGGAGAGCCTGCGTGCGACCTCGAGCGCGCACCTCGCATCGGCGAGCGCGCGGTGCGGCCTCGGGCGGTCGAGCCCGAAGTAGGTCGCGAGCGAGTCGAGGGAGAGCGACGACAGCTCACCGCTGGCGACGAGCGGCCACGCGAGGCTCGCGGTGTCGAGGCGATGGTAGTCGACGCGCGGCAGCGCGAGCCCCGCTCGGCGGTAGCCGGCCTCGAGGAAGGCCCAGTCGAAGCCGACGTTGTGGCCGGCGACGAGCGCTCCTTCCAGCAGCGGGGCGACGGCGAGCAGCGCCTCGCGCGAGGACACCGCGTTCGTCCATGCGGCCTTCGAGAACCCGCAGATGGCGAGCGCCTCGGGCTGCGCGTCGTCGAGCCGCTCGGGGGCGACGAGCGTGTGATGCTCGGCGAGCACCTCGAGCGTGCGCGCATCCACGCGCAGCACCGCGATCTCGACGATGTCGTGTCGGGAGGGATCGAGCCCCGTGGTCTCGAGGTCGAGGACGGCCAGCGCCTTGAGCGGCACGGGCACGTCCGAGCGCGGGACGTCGCGGCGAAGCACGAGCGCGGGAGCCTCGCGCTCCGGGAGGTTGAGCGCGGGCAGCATCACGCCACCTCCTTCGCCCAGAAGCGCGGCGAGTGCGTCTTGTCGGCGTGCGCTTCGAGCTCGGCCTTCAGCAGCGAGACGCGCGGCTTGTCGAGCTTCTTGCCCAGGCTCTTGAGGAGCGCGTCGAGGGCCTTCTTGTCGATCGCCCCGAGCTTCGTGAGCAGCTCGTCGCGCGTGAGCCCGGTTGCGTCGCCGAGCAGCGTGAGCGTCGGCTCGATCGGGTAGTCGAGGCTGGTCGTCGCGAACATCCGGTAGCGGACGCCGCCGAGGACGAGCTGGTCCTGCTCCTTGAGGTGCGCCTTGAGGATGTCCTCCAGCTCCTCCTTGCGCGCGTAGAGCGCCTTCGCGAGCCGGGCGACCTCCTCGCGCTCGCGAGCGACGGCCTCGAGATCGGCGAGGTCCTCGCAGAGGAACTCGCGCTTGCCGGCGAGCGCATCGGCGTAGGCCGGGCAGTGCTTGCGGTGGTCGCAGTAGGAGCAGTTGGCGTTGAGACGAGCGGGGTACTCCTTCGCGGTCTCGGTCTGCCGCCCGAGCGTCTCGACGTAGGCGAGCGCGTCGGCGAGCTGCTCCGGGGTGCGCGTCGTCTGTTGGCGGATGCCGTGCCGCAGCATCCAGAACGTGAGCTTCACCCGCTTCGCCCACGGCCAGAGGCGCTGCGCGGCGACGTGGTAGAGGCTCAGCTGCAACGAGGTGTCGACCTCGTCGCGCTGGAACAGCTGGTGGTTGGTCTTGTAGTCGATGACCTCGACCGTCTCGTCGTCGACCCAGTCGACGCGGTCAATGAAGCCGAGCACCGTGAACGGCCCGACCGGGAGCCGGAACTCCTTCTCGACGGCGAGGATGTCGCGGTGATCGACGACGCCTTGCTCGCGGACGAACTCGCGGAGGATCTTCAGGCCTTCCTCGAAGACGTCGACGCCGGTGAGCCCCTCGGCGGTCCAGGCCTCGCGGTAGACCTCGAGCGCACGTTCCTCGGAGAGCGGGCCGGTGCGCTCGTCGTCGAGCACCTCCTTGAGCAGCCGCTCGAGGACCGCGTGCACGAGCTTGCCGAAGCGGAGCGGGAGGCCGGGCTCGGCCTGGCGCTTCTCGATGTAGTGCAGCCGGTAGCTGAGCGGGCACTGCTCGAAGCGACTGAGTCGCGAGTACGAGAGATGGGCGTTGCGGAACGGTTCCGTGGTCATGAGCGCTTCTCCGGGCGCTCCGGGCGCTCATGGTTGGGGGTCTTCTCGAACGCGACGACGTGCGAGCCGGGGAACACCGAGAGCACGCGCATCACCGTCGCGGCGTGCTCGGGCGTGATCTCCTTGCGGGGCTTGCCGGTGTAGGCGGGCACCAGCCACAGCTCGCCGTAGGTGTCCGAGTGCAGCTGCACCTCGACGCCGAGCGCCTTGAAGCTCGCGATGTCTGCCGTCGTGAAGCCGCGGAGCTGGTCGACATCGATGGTCGGCTCGGACGCGGGCTTTGCGGGCGCAGCGGTGATCGCCGACGCGGCGGGCTTCGGCTTCGGCGGCTCCTCCGGGAGCGCGACCGGATTGCCGAACAGGTCGCGTGCGATCGGGGGCGGCTTCGGCGGCTCAACGACGACCGGCGCGGCCTCGACGACCGGGAGCGCGCGCTTGTTCGGCCCGTTGTGCTTCTGCCACTCCATGCAGACGAACTCGTCGGCCAGCGCGCACGTGCCGCCCTGCTGGAAGTGGAGGCAGCGCTTGCCCTCGCCCCGCGTGTACTTCTCGCAGGTGATGCCGGGCGGGCGTTCCGCTGCCGGCGTGGGCGGCGGCGGTGCCGGTCTGATGAGGTCCTTGAGAGCCATCGCGTTCCTGGCCGGCGCGTTCGGGGCGCCGGTGGGTGGGAAACGCGGGCTCGCTCAGCGAGATGGGACAGGCGCCGGACGGCTACCGACGAAGTTGTGCGCCGAGGGGACGTGGACGATGACGGTGCGGCGCCGATCCTCCTCCGGCCCGAACCGCATGCGTTCCGACCGGGCGCGGACGACCTCGCGGAAGTGCAGCCAGCCGAAGTGGAAGAGGCTGCGCATCTGTCGGCTCGGGAGCTGACCGCGTCCGGCGTGGAAGAGCGCAGGTGCCACCGACTCGAGGTGGAGCGCGACGTGGTCGTCCTTCAGCCGCAGGAAGTGCTCGCGCTCCTTGAGCGTGCCGTCGTCGATCGCCAGGAGGATGGCCAAGACCAGCTCGGGGAACGCGTGCCGTTTGTCTTCCGCGTACCTGCGCTCCTGGTTCATCGAGCGCATCAGCCGCGACGAGGACGCGCGCGACATGAGCCCCGCGCGCGTGAGGCGCGCCGCGAGGCGCTGGAACTCGAGGATGAGCGCGTCGCGCTCCTCCTTGTCGGGGAAGGGAACCGGGGCGTCGTTCGGAGTCGTGTCGTTCATGGGGGGCAAACGCGACCCGCGACGGCGACGTGGGACAGCGGACAGCGTTCGCGCGCCGGCCCGCGTGGACGGGCTTGGCCTGGCCACGAAGCCGCGAAAGCGGCCGGTTTCCAAAGCGACTGCGGGAGCTTAGGTCCGCCGTGGACAGTGGACGCCGTCCAGCGGGTAGCACCACACGCGGATCGCGAGATCTTCGTCGACGGCTCGACGGCTCTCGAAGGCGCCCTCGAAGAATTGCGAATCGGTCTTGAGTAGACCTACCCGCAGAATGCTGTCCAGAGAGAGAAGAGATACGTAACTATTGAAGAGAAGAAGGGAAAAGGTCGGACAGAGCACCTGTCCTGGCTTGTCCAATCCCGTCCAGAACGTCCCGCTCTCGAACGCTGTCCCGGCGCATTCATCCTCGAGCGTCGCGCTGTGACGACCCCCGGCGGCGCCGAGGGGTCGGTGACGGCGTTGCGATCGTTGAGCCGGCCGCCGTCGCGCGCTTCGCACGCGCGGAATGCCGTCACCGGCAGACGCCCGCGGCGACGAGCCCCCGCACCTCGTCGAGCGTGAGACCGAGCTCGCGTACGAGAACATCTTCGGTGTCCGCACCGAGGCCAGGCGCGGGTCGTGGCGGCGCGAGCGGCGTGCCATCGAGACGGAGCGGGTTGGCGACGTGCAGGACCCTTCCGACGTCCGGATCGTCGAGCGTCACGAGCGCATGGCGGGCGTGGAGGTGTGGATCGGTACGGTGCTCCCCGGGCCCCTGCACCGGGAAGGCCGACACCCCGGCGGCCTGGAGCGTCGCCGCCGCCTCGTCCGGGGTACGCGCGCACGTCCACGCCGCGATCCGGCCGTCGATCTCCTCCCGTGCTTTCATCCGATCGGCCAGACGCGCGAGCCGCGGGTCGGCGGGCCAGTTGAGCGCCGTGCTCATCCGCCGCCAGGCCTCGTCGTCGACGACGGCGATCGCGACCCACGCGTCCTCGCCCCGCGCCGGATAGAGGCCGTGCGGATACGCATGCTCAGAGCCGTTGCCGTGCGGGGTCGCGGCGCGGCCGGTGCAAGACGCCTGCAGGTAGATGTCGCCGAGCATGAACGCCGCGGCTTCGCTCTGCGCGAGCTCGATCTCCTGCCCCTCGCCCGTCCGTCGACGATGCTCGAGCGCGGCCAGGACGGCCAGGCTGGCGAGCTTCCCAGCTGCATGATCCGGATGCTCGAGCGACGAGCCGGCAGGATACGGGGCCTCGGGATGGTTCCAGAGCCACGTGGCGCCCGCGAAGGCAGCGGCGAGCGGGCCGTAGGCGGGCGCGTGGCCGAATGGGCCCCCGCGCCCGTAGCCCTGCGAGGAGACGTAGATCACGTCGGGGCGGATCGCGCGGACGGCCGCATAGCCGAGACCGAGCCGCGCGACGAGCCCGCCCTGGCGATTCTCCGCGACGATGTCCGCGGCGGCACACAGACCGAGCGCCAGCTCGCGCCCCCTCGCGGTCGAGAAATCGAGGCAGACGCTGCGTTGCCCTCGGTTCTCGTCGTTGAACATGTACGATCGGTTCGGCGAGGAGAGATCGACGGTGAGGCGGCGCAGGAAATCGGGGCTCGCCGCCGACTCGATCTTCACCACCGCCGCGCCGAGGTCGGCGAGCATCGCGCAGAGCTCGGGCACGACCGCACCGACGCCGAGGCTCACGACACGCAGCCCGGCGAGCGGCGGCCGCCCGTCCGCGCGCGCGCCCGCGAAGTCGATCGGGCGCGGCGCGAACCCTCCCGAGTCCTCCCCGGGCGACGGCGCAGGACGCCGGAGCACCACGGGCGTTTGCGACAGATTGCACGGGAACGGCGCCACGGGCGCGTCGCCGAGGTGTGGAAAGCCAGGCCGACGAAAGTAGCCTCGGACGCGCGTCTGTTCCGTCGTGACGAACTCCTCGGGGCGATGGAGGGGCGCGATCGGGAGCCCGAGCCGCAATCCGTGCGCGACGACGTCGTCGCGGCTTCGTCCGGCGAGTCCGCGCCGCGCGAGCAGGCGAACCGTGGCGAACGCGGCATGCACGGCGGGCAAGACGTCCGCATGCACCGGGGGCCGCGCAAGCACCCCCGCGAACGCCATGCCGCCCTGAGCGACGGTCGAGAGCGCGGCCTCGATCGCATGCCATGCGCCGCTCGTGGGACGCGGGACGTGTGGTTCGGCGTGCGGCTCCGGCTCGCGTCCCAACAAGAGCGCGGCGAACGCGCGCAGCTGGCGCGGCGTGATTGCGAGGACGCGCACCCACCCGTCGGTCACCGGCAACACGAGGGCCGGCCAGTCGGCGTCGCGCGGAGAGACGCGCGGCAGCACCGGGAAGTGCCGAGCGTACTCGTCGCGGACGATGCCCCACGGCGCGAGGCTCGCGAGCGCCGCCTCCTGTACCGACACCTCCACCGTCTGCCCGCGACCGTCGCGCCCGCGCGCGAGGAGCGCCGCGAGCGCCCCGGTCACCGCGACGACCGACGCGCAATCGTGCGCCTGGAAGCCGGGCAGCCAGCACGGAGGCCGATCGGCGAACCCGGAGGCAGCCAGCGCGCCGGACGCCGCAAACGCCGGCAGCGGCTCGAGCCGCCAGCCGGCGCGCGGCCCAGTGCGACCAAGGTCGCCGATCGTCACGTGGACGAGATGCGGATGGCGGGCCCGGACGGCCGCCGGCTCGAGCGCGGCGCGAAGCGCGTGGGCTGCGTCGACGTTTTCCACGAGGACGTCGGCGCGATCACACAGCTCGAAAAAGCGCTCCCGGCCGCGCACGTCGTCGAGGTCGATCGCGACGCCGCGCCTGCCGAGATTGCGGAACAGGAAGGGCAACGAGCGGTCGGGCGCCACGACGTCGCCGGCGAAGGGCGGCGCGAGTCGTCCGGGATCGCCCCCGATGGGCTCGACCTTCACGACGTCGGCCCCGAGGTCGGCGAGGATGCGACCGGCGAGGGCGCCGCGAAGATCAGTGACCTCGACGACGCGCAGGTGCGCGAGCGGTGGCCCCGGGGGCGCCGAGCGAATCGCCGTCATTGGTAGATTCTACTTTCCGCCGAGGTGGCTGTGAGCAAAACCCCCGTTC
>CAZXMG010000125.1:0-17517 GCA_964641275.1 uncultured Polyangiaceae bacterium | reverse complement strand
GGTGGTCGAGGAGGGGCTCGCGCGCATCGACCACGCCGAGGCCAAGGCCGACGACGACGTGAGCGCAGATCGCTTGCTGGCCGAGAGCGGAGGCGGCCTGAAGACGCCCGCAGACATCGCCGGCGTGGCGGTGGGCGCGGTGGTCGTGTTGCTGTTCCTGAAGCAGGCTCTCAGCACGCTCGATCTGTCGAGCCTCTCCGGTCTGCTCGAGCAGCTGATCGCGTTCTTGCCCCATGTGGTGGCTGCGCTGGTGGTGCTCGGCGCGGGGCTCTGGGCGGGTGCGTGGGCCAACAAGCGCGTAGGCGAGCTGGTGGCTCGTTCGCAAGATCGCATGGTGCGCGCGCTGGGGCCCATCGCGCATGCGGTGGTGGTGTCGTTCGCGGCGATGGTGGCGATTCAGCAGCTCGGTGTGGGCACGCAGCTGATCGCCATCGCGTTCGGTGTGGTGCTGGGCGCGTTCTGCTTGGCGCTCGCGTTGGCCTTCGGCCTGGGCGGCCGCGAGGTCGCTGGCAAAATCCTGAGCGAGGAGTACGAGAAGCGCCGCCGCAAGTGAGCACGCCCCAGGACGCGCGCGGCAGCGCCTGCGCGCGTAGGGGCAGAGCCCCAAGCGCGCAAACATCGAAGCGAGCTCAGGCGCGGCTCGCGCGGACCTCAGCAGTCAGCGCGCGCCGCGTCGAGAGGTCAGTTGCCGCCAGCGCCGCCGCCACCCATGGCGCCGCCGGCTCCGCCGCCGCCACCACCCGCGCCGCCGCCGCCGGCACCGCCGCCGCCACCCGCGCCGCCACCGCCACCGGCGTCACCGAGCGGGAACTGCGGGTCGAGGCACTTCGGCCCGTAGATGGTGTCGGTGCAGATGTCCGCGCCCATGCAGTCGGCCTGGCCGGCCGGGCAGTCGTCGGTCCCGAAGCAGAAGCCGTTGTCCACGCCGTTGCCGGTGATGCCGTTGATGGGGGCGCACCAGAAGGTGGGGTTCTGGCAGTCGTCATGCTCGAGGCAGGCCTCGGTGCAGAAGCCGTAGTCACCGAGCTCGTTGTCGGCCGGGCTGAACGCGCACAGACCTACCGTCGGCCCACCGCACTCGGTGGATAGGCTGAGCTGGTCGCCGCCGAGCACGCACCAGTTGGAGCACATCGTCGGACCGTCCGTGAAGCTCACGCAAATGCCGGCGCAGTCGCCGGGATCTGCGTCGGGGTCGCAAGCGTCGCCGTTGGGCAGGCCGGTGTTGGGCGTGTCGACGCAGACCGCGAGCAGCGGGTCGCAGCTGCGCGCGCCGCACTGGCTGTCGTCGTAACAAGTGGGCACGCAGATGTCTTGGTTGTTCACCGTCTGGCAGCGCAGGTCTTCGCGGCCGTGGCACTTGGCCTCGTCCAGCGGCGAGTCCAAGAACTCGAGCGGGGGCTCACCCACGACGCACGACTCGACGCAGCGCGCGTCAGCGCCGTCGCCGAGGCACGCGCCGTTGGGGCAGTCGACGTCGTTGTTGCAAGGCGCGCTGCAGTAGCCGCCCGCAGGTCCGCCGCCGAAGATCACGACGTCGTCCGAGTCGCGCAGACACACCAGCGTGCCGCCACAGTCCGAGTCGTCCTCGCAGGAGGCGCCGATGCCGGCGTCCATCATGCCGCTCGACGAGGACACCACCACGCCGGTGCCGGTCTGCGTGGTGCCGCTGCCCCCGTCGCCACCGTCGCCAGATCCGCCGCTCCCGCCGCCCCCCGAGGAGTCGTCACCGCAAGCACCCACGAGCGCTGCGATCAACCCCGCCGCGCACACTCCACCGGTCCAAAGAACAGAAGCTCGCATGATCATCTCCCCGAAAAACGAAGCTTGGAGCTTAGCCGCTGCCAAGCGAATAATCACGCAGAAGTGGACGGGTCGAGCGCAGTTTGGCGACTTTTGATGCCGAAGACGAAGCGCTGGTAGAGCAGCGAGGTGCCCAGCAAGGCGCCGGCGAGCCCCACGAGCGCCGCGACGCGGTAGAGATCGCGCAGCTCGCCGAGGTCGTACAGGAAGACCTTGGCGATGGTCGAGAGCGAGCAGGCCAAGCTCGCCCAGCGCAACGCTTGGCTGCCGCGCCGCAGGCCCAGCAAGAGCAGCGTCGTGCCAAACACCCCCCACGCGATCGAAAACGCGAGGTCGTGCATTTGCGTGCGAGGCAGCCAGAAGCTGAGCTTGTCGCCCTCGGCGAACAGATCGAGGACGGCGACGTTCAACCAAGCGAACACGCCGGTCAGCGCGAGCACCGCCAGCCAGCGGCGCGCCACGCGCCCGAGCTCGTCGCCGATTTCTCCGGCTCGATCCAGCAGCGCGAAAGCTACGGCACACGCGAGCGCCGGCACCAGGAACGTGGGGCTGATCCAGTTCAGCACCGGCACCGCTCCACGGGGGTGGAAGCCGAGCACAGCGGGGTGGAGCAACACGGTCAGCACCCCCGCGCTGAGGTACGCCACGCCCGCCGCGACCCAGCTGACGCGCAAAGTGCGCTGACCCGCGACCACCAGCACGAGCCCCACCGCGCCCCACGCGAAGCTGAGCCACTCTTGCGACCAGCGTGCGTAGATCGCGACCGAGGCCGCCGCGAGCGTCACGGGGCCCAAGCTCCGCTCGGCCTGCTCCAGGCTCGCCGGCAGCCACCTCTGGTGCGCGAGCAGGGCTGCCGCAGCCAGGACGGCCACCGCCGCGAACACCCACGCGACGTGCGTGACCGAGGCCTCACGCGCCAGCCACGCCAGGGGCGCGACCGCACCGACCAACGTCCAGGCGTGCGCGTGAGCGAGCTCGGCGCTCGGGTGCGAGGAGCGCCCGAACCGGCTCGCCGCCACCATCGTGAGCGCCGCGAGCGGCAGCACCCACCACGCGATCGAGCCGAGCTCCGCGTCGGGGCGCCACAGCACGTGCGCGCCGAAGCCCAGCGCCAGCAGCCCACCCGCGACGCCGTGACCGAGGGCCTGATCTCGCCACGCCATCACGAGAGCCGCCGACGTCAGCGCCAGCAGCAGCGCCAAGCTCGAGGCTTCGACCCGCGACGCCACCCCCACGACCAGCAGCGACAACACCAGCGTCGCGAACCTGGCACCCGCGTGGATCGATCGGCGCGCGTCGTCAGGCTCGTGGCCGAAGCCGACCCAGAGTCGCGCGGCGTGGGGGGCGGCCACGAGCGCCACCAGCACCAAGCCACAGACGAGCGTGACCGCGGCCAACACGGGCTCGAACACCTCCTGGAGCGCGTGGCGAGCCGCAGGGGCGACGATCATGGCTCCGCCCAACGCCAGCGCCAGACCGCCGAGCTCGGCACGCCCAGCGAGCCGAAGCGCCGCCAGCGAGATCAGCGTGAGGCACGCCAACACCACGGTGGGCCCGAGCGCGAGCGCCGGGCTCGACTGGGCCGCTGCGAGCGCGAGCAGCGCTCCGGCGCCCAGTGCGACGATGACCGCAGCGAGCCCCGAGGCAGAGCGCAGCTCCGCCGCGTGGCTGCGACTCCTGTGCAGTGACGCTCCGAACACCGCCACCAGGCAGCCCGCGAGCAGGGAGAGCTCGCGCCAATGCGGCGCTACCTGCGTCGCGCTTGCCCAGCTGCCGAGCACCGCCACCGCGCCCGCCGCGGCGAGCAGCGGCAAGCTGCCGTCTCGGGTTCGCTGGGCGAGCACACACGCCATCACGCTGACGCCCAAGAGCAGCGCGCCGATCGGCAGGGGCGCCTGGGCCACGCCTGGGTCGGCGACCAGCCGCAGCGCGAACGCGAGCGGCAACGACAGCGCAACCCAGCGCATGATCCGCAGCGGATGGCGCGACCCGGGTGTGGTGGGCGCCTCGTCGCCGAGCGGCAGCGCGCCGAACAACGCGGCGAACAACAACAGCACCACGACGTCGAGCGCGGCCATGCCACCGCCCGCGCCCGCACTGATCCACACCGCTTGGTACGCGGCGCTGGCGAGCAACGCCAGGCCCGGCAAAGACCACCAGCGACGACGCAGGGCCAGCCACAGGAGCCCAGCGTCCAACATCAACGCGTACACGATCATCAGGCCCGGCCTCGAGGCGCTCGCGCCCACCGCCAGCGGCGCCGCAAAGCCGCCGGCCGCGCCGAGCAGCGCGATGGGCGACGAGTCGGTGCGGACGGCCAGCCACAGACCCAACGCGGCGATGCCCACGAACGACGCGAAGGTCGATCCGGTGCCGAGCAGCGGCACCACGCGGTGGGCTGCCCATGCAGCCGCGAACAATCCCGCCACCCCCGCGCCCGTGAGCCACGAGGCGAGCACTTGGTAGCGCTCGCGCAGCCGCACCTGTGACACCACGACGGCGGCGCCGCTCACCGTCGCGCCGAGCAGCACGCGCAACCAGGGCGGCAGCCACCCCTGCTCGACCGAGTGACGCACGAACAACACGAGCGCCAACACCAACACGGCGGACCCCAGCGCCGCAGCGCCGCGCACCCCGATCCATTGCTCCCAGCTCGCCGAGTCGGCCGGCTCGGCGGCCGCTGGCGCTGCGATCGCCGGCGCTTGCTCGCGCGGGCGCGCGGGGGGTGGCTCGAGGCGCGCGGGCAGAGGCTCCCACGCGGGCGCGGGCAGCGTGGGCGGGGGCGGGGCTGCGCCGGGTGCCGACGCAGCAGGCCACAAGCCGAGCTGCACCGGCTCCATCGCGGCAGCGGCGGCGGCCGGCGCGCTCGGCGCTGGTGCCGCGCCGTCGAGCGGACGCCAGGCGGGTGTGCGATGCGCCGACCACTCCAACGCCGCGACGCGTCGCTCGAGCGCGAACCAATGCGAACGCAGCTCCGACTGCGTTCGCTCGATCTGCGCGCGCAAGCTGGATGCCATGCTCGCGAACACCACCGCCAGCACGATTTGCAACCCCACGACGAGCACGATTTCCACGTAGCCTCCACCTGTCGTTGGCCGTCTCACCCCCCAAGCAGGCGGCTTGCCAACGCCCGGCAAACGCGAACCCCCGCGACTTTCCGTCTCCAGAGGCGCACGGGTGCGCACCCGTGCGCAGCGGCTCAGCTCCGCGCTACGCAGCGCTCGCGGCGGATCATTCGCGTGATCATGGAGTCATGCGCGCGCTGTCGAAGTGCGCAAACTTCTGACCACCAGCGTGGTCCAAGCTCGACATGCTGCGTCGGAATCGAGCTCTTGCGACGGGTCTGGGAGGGACGTGGCTGCTCGCGCTCGGGTGCGGGGCCGAGCCGATCCCGCCGGCGGCGCAGCCAGCGAGCCGGCCGGTTCCGATGGTCGTGCCGAGCGAGCCGAGTCCGACCTGCGACGCGAGCGCGCTGCGGCGCGCCAAACCCTGGGCGGGCAAGCTGATCGCGCGGGAGGCGTTCGTTCGCGACGACGAGGTCTCCCAGGTCTTGGTGGACCACACCGTGCTGTGCAACGGGGCCGCGTTGGAAGACTGCCGCAGCTGGGCCACCGACTACGCGCACAAGCGTTACGCTGGGACCTCGCTTCGCATCGACGTGAACCCGCGCTCCGAGCCGCGCGGCACCATGTTCGACCTTCGCGTGGACGGCCGCCCCGAGCTGCGCGTGGTGCGGACGCTGCGGGACTTCGCCGAGCTGGTGCGCAGCGCGCAGACTTCGTCTCGACAGCTCGAGGTGGTCACGCTCAACCCAGTGGTCGAGCCGCGCAACGCCAAGCTTCGCCTGACGCTGCGCCGGTACGCCCGCGTGGCGTTGCCGGCAGAGCGCTGGACGCTGGAGTTCGAGCGGAGCGAGCTGTCTGCGCTGGAGCTGAGCCTGGCGCTCTCGGATCTGGAGACGACCGGCGTGGAGCTCGCCCCCGAGAGCCACGACGCGCTCTACTCCGCCGTGTACGAGATCTCCCCTCGAGCTGCGAGTTGGTACGTCATGACGCCGCTCGTGCCTGGCACCGGCGAGCGCACGACGGCCGAAGTCGTCGTGCGCTGCACCCCCTGAGGCCCCCCGCGCGAAGCGCCGAGGTCAGTTGCAGCTGGCGGGGACGTTCGCGCCCTTCAACATGGCGCGGACCTGGCCGAGCATCGCCCGACCCTGCGGGTTGCTCTTCAGGTTGTCGCAAGCGCCGGCGGCGGCCGTGTAGAACGGGATCTGCTGCGGCGGGGCGCTCTTCATGTTCTGACGAATGGCGGCGCAGCACGCGGCCACACCGTCGGTGCCCACCGCGGCCTTGGCGACCGAGCGCATCGAACCGAACACGTTGGGCTCGTCTCCGCCCGGATCCCAGCTGCCGAGCACGAGCAGGCCGTCGACCGCCATGTAGGCAGCCTTGACCTGGCCGGCGCCGCGGGTGCAGCTGCCGTCGGCCACCTGGGCGTTCAGCTTGTCTTTGCCGACCACCGCGGCCTCTGCAGGAGCCCATTGGCAGTTGGTGAGGCCGGCCGCGGTCGCCACGTTGGGCAACTTGGCGTCGTGGCCTTCGGGTCCGAAGCTCGCCAGCCCAAGCCGCGCCTTCTGATCCGTCGACGTCACTACCTGCGCCTCACCCTTGGTCGGGGGCGTCCAGCCTGCAGGCTGCATCACGACGGCGCGCGCGCCGGCGACGGGGAGCGGCGTGCCGGTGATGCCGTCCGCGCGGTTGTCGACCTCGGCCTTGACCTTGGGATCGATGCCGGCCGGACGCGGCGCCGTCTCGGTGGTCACCGGAGCGGGCGTGGTCGACGCGGGGGGCGTCGTCGCGGCGGAGGTGGTCTCGGCGGTGGCGGTCTTCTTGGTCTTGCCGCCCTCGTCTTCGTCGTCGTCCTTGTCCTTGTCCTTCTCGGGACAGGCGGCGAGCATCAACACGGCGGCGGCAGTGAGCCAGAGATTTCGGCGAGCGGTCATGGGTGGATTCCCTGATTTCGGCAGACGGTTGTCAAGCGGACGGTGCAGGAGCATCGGCCGCGCAGTTTGGACGCGATTCGACCAGGAAGGTTCTCAGTCGCCAACCCTTTCGAGCAAGGTTCCCACGGTCCCGTCGACCGGAGGGGGGGCCCGAGGCCGAGAACGGGAAGGCATACCCCAGCCCACGTCTCGGAGCGAGAAGCTGTCTCGGTTTGAGACTCTGAGGCCGACCGCGGGCCCCCGTCAACCGCGCAGGTTACCGCAACGTCACCGATCAGCGCCGGGCTTGCCTCTTGCACAGGCCATGGCGTGTCCATCCCCCAAAGCGGCCCGCTCGGGGGGCGCGACAGCGGCAACCCTGCCTCTGGACCGCCCACCAAGCGCCACAGCGATCCCGACGACGCGCTGGTCGGTGGCCTGTTTGCTCGCGATTTTCGCGTCATCAGGCGGCTCCGATCGGGCGGCATGGGCTCGGTGTTCATCGTCGAACAGGTCAGCACCGGCAAGCAGCGCGCGCTGAAGCTGCTCGCGCCGGGCTTGGCGGACAACCCCGACATTCGCGAGCGTTTCGTGCGCGAAGCGCGTTCCGCGAGCTCCATCGACAGCGACCACGTGGTCGAGATCGTGAGCGCCGGCGTCGATGAGGCCTCCGGGGCCCCCTACCTGGTCATGGAGCTGCTCCGCGGCGAGGACCTCGCAGACCACGTGGAAAACAGCGGTCCGATGGCGCCCGCGGCCGTGATCGAGGTGCTCTGCCAAGTGGGCCACGCGTTGGATCTGGCCCACCAGCAGGGCATCGTGCACCGCGACCTCAAGCCCGAGAACATCTTCCTGGCGACCTCCAGGCGTGGCGACGGCGCCGTGTGCGCCAAAATTTTGGACTTCGGCGTCGCCAAGCTTTTGACCGGCAACGCCCAGAACGCCGGCACCATGCCGGTCGGCTCGCCGGGCTACATGGCCCCGGAACAGACCGACGCCTTCGGTCAGATCACGCCGTCGGCGGACGTGTGGTCGCTGGCGCTGGTGGCCTTCTATCTGCTGACGGGTCGCTCGTATTGGTTGGCGGGCATCGACGCCAGCATCCCTGCGCTGCTGCGCGAGGTGTGCTTCGACCCGCTCGACTCGCCCAGCGTGCGCGCAGAGAAGCTCGGCGTCGACGTCACCTTTCCGCCCGGCTTCGACGAGTGGTTCTTGCGTTGCGTCGACCGGGACATCGAGCAGCGCTTCCCCGACGGTGGTGCCGCGACCCAGGCGTTGAAGGCGCTGATCGACGCTCCTGCCCCGGTCGTCCCCGAAGGCCCCGCGTCGGATCCTGGCGACGTGCGCCGATCGAGCTCCGGCTCCGGGCTCAGCTTGCCTCCGCGTGCGTCGAGCGGCGGGCGCCTCGCCAAGAGCGGCGCCATGCCCATCCTGATCGCCGGCGCGGTGGCGAGCGCCGTCGGCGCGGTCGTGGCCTTCGTGTTCGTCAGCGCCCGACCTCCCGCAGCTCCCGCTGCTGCACCGAGCGCGAGCGCGACGGAGTCCGCCGTTGGAACCGGCAGCCCGCGCGAAGACACCGCGCCCATCAGACCATCGTTGGCGCGCAAGCCCCAGGCGTCCGCGGGTCCCGCATCGCCCAAGGACCAAGAAGACGCCGCCGAGCTCACCGCCCCGCCCCTCCCGCTGGTCGACTCCGGGCCCTGCCCGCGGGACATGGGCCACCACCCGCGCTCCAAGACGGGCCCCGCGTTCTGTTTGGAGCGGCGCGAGGTGAGCGTGCGAGCTTACCTGCGCTGCGTCGCCAAGAGCGGCTGCGAGCGACTGACCCAGAAGGCAGGCACCGAAGGCCAACCCACCAAGGTGAACTACTCCGCGCTGTGCGCGAGCAAGCCCTCCGATCTGCCCATCAACTGCGTGTCGTTCGCCGCCGCCGAGAAGTTCTGCGCCGCCGCGGGCCGCCGCCTCCCCAGCGAGCGCGAGTGGCTCGACGCCGCGGGAAGCGTCGACCTCAAAGCCCCCGACGAGAGCAAGCTCAACGCGTGCGGCGAGGAGTGCGTGAGCTGGGGCTACGACAAAGGCCTGTTCTTGGCGCCCTTGTTCGCGGGCTCCGACGGCTTCGAGGCCACCGCGCCCAGCGGCAGCTTCCCCGCGGGCATGGCCAAGGCGGGAGAGGTCGATCTGTTCGGCAACGTGGCCGAGTGGGTCGTCACCGACGCCGGGTCGGAGCGCGTCGCCCGCGGCGGCTCGTTCATGACCGGCAAGCCCGAGCAGCTGAGCGAGCGGCTGACCTTGCCCGCTGAGGCCACCAGCCACGTCGTCGGATTTCGCTGCGCGATGGACCTCAAGGAGTAGCCGGCGTCACTCGCGCTCGGGGCCCACGATCCAGATGTGGTAGCTCGCCCAGTCGCGGTCCGACGAGAGCTCGAAGCGCATCTCGCGGCCGGTGCCTGACAGCTCGATGCGTGGCTCGACCCAGCTGTCGCCTGGCGTCGCGCGCAGCGTGCCGAGGGCCGCGCCGTCCACGACCACCGACACGTCGGTCGGCTCGCGCACGAAGGTGCGCAGCACCAGCGCGATCGAGCCGCTCGGCGGCGTGAGCTCGAACACCTCGCGCTGCCCCGCGGCGACGCGGCGCCCTGCGTCGAACAAGTCTCGATTCCTTTGTTGGGGGTCGCGTCGCACCGCCCACGTGGTTCGCCCCAGCCTCTCGCCTCGAACCGGATATCCGGCGGCCCGTTCGCTGACCAGATCGGCGACGTCGAGCTCCGCGTGCACGCGCTCCGCGTCGCCCAGCGCGCGCGGGCTGCTCGCGCGCTCCAACGCGCCCCAGTCCGCCTCGTACAGCACCTTGGTGGCGGCGCCGCAGATCACATTGCCCGGGGCGGTGACGCGTTCGAACGGGTGGCCGAACACATCGCCTACGTCGGCCCACCACTCGGGGTAGATCGCCATCACATCGGGCCGGTCGTTCTCGGGGATGCGCTCCACGAGCTCCAGGCTCGCGCCCACGCCGTGGCGATAGGCGCGCGCGAACGGCAACCCGCGGTACCCACCCAGCCCGATCAGGTCGAGCCCGGGGCGGTCTGACAAGTACATGATCGCGCCTGCGTCGCCGACCAGCACCCGCGCCGGCTTTTTCTCCTGGAGGCGCCGCCCCACCTCGAGCTGTTGGTCGTGGATGTTGCGGCTCGCGCGCGCGAAGAACCACACCTGGTCCCAGAAGCGCCCGCGCTGCCCCCACCAAAACGCTCCCATGGCGAGCGCCGCCAGCGAGGCGCGCAGCCCCCAGCGGAGCTGCGCCTCGCGCGTGTGGCCGAGCTCGCGCAGGAGCACGCCCACCCCCATCACGGCCAGCAGCGCCAGCCACGCGAACGCGGGCATCAGGTAGCGCTCGTTCTGGTAGCGGACGTGATCGTTCAGCGACACGAGCAGAGCCCACCCCAGCACCTGCGCCCACAACAGCAGCGCCGCTCCCCGCGTCGACCGCGACAGGAGCGGCAGCGCCGCCACGAGCGGCACCAGCCACGACCAGGCCAGCTGCTCCGAGAGGTGATGCGCCGAGCGCGTCACTACGTACCGCAGGTTGCCGGCCCAGGCGCCCGCCACGCCGTCCGCGCCGAGGTACGGATCGTACAGCGCGAGCTTGGCCACCGCGCCCGCCTGCGCCCACTCACCGGTGAGCACGCGGTTCATGACGCCGAACCAAACCAGCGCGAGCGCGCTCGGCAGCGCCGACCAACCGAGCACCGCGAGGCGCGCGCGGCGGCCACGGGCCGCCAGGGCGCACGTGCACGCGAAGGCGGCCACGCACACCACCGCCTCGGGCCGCGTGAGCACCAGCGCCATCATCGACAGGCCCAACCAGCGTGCGCTGCGCCCGCCCTCCCCGCGCGCGAGGCGCAGGCGCGCACGGTCCCACGCCACCAGCGAGACGCCCCACAGCGCGAGCAAGAAGGCCACCTCCATGCCCGAGAACAGCGACCACGAGAGCACGCCGATCGAGAGCACGGCCGGCGGGAGCAGGAACTTCACCCAGCTGCCGAGCGGCCACGTCAGCCGCGCGCTCGCGACGAAGAACCCGACCAGCGACAGGCACGCCAAGGCCGCCGCGAAAGGCACCAGTCTGAGCTCGCGAAAACCTAGAAGCCACCCGAGCGCCAGCACCAGCGGATACAGCACGCTGGTGTTGCCGCTCGAGTAGCCGCTGTCCGGGCTCCACCAGAGCGGTCTTCCGCGAGCCGCCGTCCGAGCGAAATCGAAGTGGATGAAGGCGTCGTCGAGCGGCAGAGACCAGGCCCCCCCGGTCTGCACCCGCATGGCGCCGTAGAACAAACTGGCCGCGTAGGTCGTGACGACCACGCACCACAGCGCGAAGAGGTGCGGCTCGTAGCTCCGCCACACGCTCAGCAACCGCTCGCGTCGAGCCTCTGCGCGCGCACCTCGGCCGGCGCTGGCCTCCGGGGATTCGCCCACGACTTGGGGCTCATATCACGAAGGTCGATGCTCGCGTTGACCCTCGGGCGGCCGCTGCCGTATCGTCGGGCGTCTCGCGACCACCGCGAAGACACAGGGTCCCCACCGCCGCATGCGCTGGTACGTCGACATCTCCTCCATCGGGCAGGATCTGCCAGCAGAGCGGCACTGCGTCGAAGCCGAGCAGTGGCAGAAGGCGCTCGCCTCGGTGCGTGCGAACCGCGGCGACGACTCGCCTTTCGGCAACTTCTCGATCGAGCTGCTCGACGACGGCTACCGCGCGATCGATCCGCTCTCGCGCAAGCGTTACGTGGTGCAGAAGGCGCCCGCCACGGCAGACCTCACCGCCGGCGCCGCTGCGCCGCCGCCCGCCATCGAGACGTCGGTGCCCGAAGCGCCCAAGACGGAAAAGGCGGCGGTGCGTCCTTCGCGACCGCGGCCCAGCGCGCGCGGGGCTCGCGCGACCGGCAACAACGCCGCCACCCCGGCGACCCCGCCCGCGCGCACCAGCGACCGAGGACGCACCCGCGCGAAGGCTCCCTCCATCCCGGACGATCACGTGCCTGCGGCGGCGACGCGAGAGCCCACGCTGCTGAGCGCCGACGCGAAGCCGGCCTCCGTGCCGGCCGCGCCTCCCCGTCCGTCGCAACCCGCCGCGCCCGCCACCGCCGGCCCCCTGGCCAACGTGCCGCCTGCCCGTCCCATGCAGGCGGAGACCGCGTTCGAGCGCATGACGGGCGGCAGCGCCGTCCCGCTGCCGTCGCAAGTCTCGGCCACCGCGGACGTTCCCACCGAGGTGCTGCCTGCGTTTCGCGTGCTCTCGCGGCGCAACGAAGACCCGACGCCAGCCTCGCCGCTCACCTACCGAGAGATGGCGATCGCCGTCGCCGAGACCACCAGCCTGCGCGACGCCGAGGCGATCGCCCGAGCGCAATACGAGGTGGTGCGCAACTCCGTGGCCGGCGCCCCCAAGGGCAAGTTCATCCAGCTCGCGGTGTTCGACCACGAGTTCACCGGTAAGCCCAAGAAGCCGCCGCTGGTGACGCTGGCGTTCAAAGACTGGCGCGACGCCGAGCCGGTGCTCGCCTTCCCGCTTCGCGACGGCGTCGTCACGCGCCGTTCCGTCCCGCCTTCGAGCGCCTCGGCCGCCCCGCCTCCCGCATCGTTCGTCCCCGCCTCGTTCCCGCCGGTCTCCGCCGCTGCGCCGAGCGCACCAGCACCCGCGCCCGTCGCTCCGAGCGCGCCGCCCGCATCGGTGGCACCTGCGACCACGCCTTCTGCGCCTCCACAAGCGCCCGTGTCTGCGCCACCCCCGGCGCCGGCGGTGATCGCGCCGCAGCCCGCGCCCATCTCGGCCGTGCCCGCACCCTCTGCCCCGGCCCCCTCCTCGAATTGGCCGTCGACGTCGTCGGCGTGGCCCGTCGTGTCCCCGCCGAGCGGCGCAGACGGGAGCGAGGCCTCCGACGTGATCAAGCCCTCGCCGGTGATCGCGATCACCGACGAGCCGATGTTGGTGCGCCCCAGCCCCGCCGTGCAGCAGGGTCCCACGCTGCTCGAGCCCAAAGTGCAGCCGGCTTCGGCGCCACCGCCCGAGCCCGCGGTCCCGGCGCCCACACCGTCGCAGCTCCAGACCGAGGCCGCCGCGATGGCGGGCGACGACGAGCGCACGGTGGTGAAGGACTCGGCGCCACCCATGTCCACGCCCGGTCCCGCGCTGCTCGCGCCTCCGCCGGCGCCGTCCGCAGAGGAGCTCAGCGACGCAGACATCGTGGTCACCGCCGACCCGGTGGTGCCTGTGGTCACGCAGCGCATTGCGTCGGTGCCGCCTCCGCCACCGCCGCGGCAAGCCTCCCAGCCTCCGCGCACGGCGACCTCGGATCCCCCCCCGCAAGTGCGCCCGATCCCGGCGCCCAACCACACCGAGCGCATGGTGGCGGTGCCCGCCGCGGCGAGCCCCTCCGCTCCGCCGCCGCCAGATCCAGGCGCAGCCGCGCGCGAGCCCCAGGTCTTCCAGTCGGCGCCGCCGCCGGCCATGGCGCAAGCCTCCCTCACCGGCCCGCCCGAGCCGCAGGTGTTCCCCTCCGCGCCCCCTGCGCCGCAGGCGTTCCCCTCCGTGGCCCCTGCGCCGGCAGCGCAAGCTCCGAGCGTTCGGCCCGCGTCGATCCCACCCCCGGGAGGGGGCCCGCCACCGGGCGTGACGCACAAGTCCGGCAAGCGGCCGCGCAAGAGCGGCGACGATCTCATCACCGACTTGTTCGAGGCTTGCAGCGACCTCGGCTTCGTGAACGACGCGCTCGAGGGCGCCGACTTCGTGATCGATCTCGTGTTCGACAGCATCCCCAGCCGCGCGGTGTTGGTCTCCTTCTTCGACATCAACGCGCGCGAGTTCGTGGTGGTGCGCCAGGCGATCGGCGGCGACGCGCTCGGGTCGGCCGTGCTCAGCCGCACCAGCGAGCGCACCTCGCTGGTCGCGCGCAGCATGCGTGCTGCCCGCGCGCAGGTCGTCTCGGCCGGCGCTGCCGACGCGGTCGAGGGCGACGGCCGCTTCCAGGCGCTGGGGCTCGCGCCCGAGAGCCTGGTGTGCGCGCCGGTGCTGGCTGGTGGTCGCTACTTGGGCTTGATCGAGGTCGCCGATCCGCTCGACGGTCGCCCGTTCACGGACAGCGACGGCCACGCCCTCACCTACATCGGGGAGCAGTTCGCCGAGTTCTTGGCGCAACGTGAGGTGTTGCTCGATCCCGAACGGGTGCGACGGCCGCGGCTGTCCCAGCTCGCGCGCCGGTAGCGCCCATGAACGAGCGCCGGCTGGGTGAGCGGCTGCTCTACTTCGCGCTGGTGCCGGCGGTGGTGCTCGCCGTGGCCGTGCTCGGCTGGCTCGCCCTCCGAACCACGCTCCGCATCGAGCAAGAGCGGCAGCGCACCGTGTTCGAGGTCACCGACACGCTGGTCGACGAGCGCATCAACATCCTGGACGAGCGCATCATCCGCCAAGACAACGTGATCGGCGCGTACACCAACCCGGCCGACACCTCGCAGCTGAGCAAGCGATGGCTGGCGACCGCCGCGCGCGAGACTCCCACGGTGCGCGCCGTGCTGGTGCTCGACATGTCGCACGCCGATCACTCCGTGGTGGCGCACGTGTCCAAGAACCCGTCCCTGGAGGACGACGCCTTTCGGCGGCTGCTCCTCACGCGCCTGTTCGGCATGCTGGATCTGTCGGGCGCGACGGAGGAGCTGCGCCACCTGCACGAGGTGGTCGAGGAGCGGCAGTACTTGCTCTCCTATTGGCAGCGCTCGGTGGGCGGGCGCGACTACCTGATCGTGGTGTGGCACGACGTGGATCGCATCGTCAGCGAGGTGATGCCGCTCCTGTACAAGGACCCGGACCGCGGCAATGCGCGCATGAACGTCGTCGACGAGAACGGCCGCATCGTGTTCGGCCCGCCGATCAAGGTGGGCAAGCTGGGCGTGATCAAGCCCTTCCCAGCCACGCTCACCAACTGGCGCGTGCAGGTCGCGCTGGCCAGCGCCGAGGAGATCGACCGCCAGGTCGAGCGCCGCCGCCTGATCGAGCTGTCCATGGTGATCGTGGCTGCGCTGGTCACGCTGGTCGGCCTGGTGATCGTGATCAACGCGTCGTTCAAAGAGCGCCGGCTGAGCGTGCTCAAGAGCGAGTTCGTGGCCAACGTGTCGCACGAGCTCAAGACGCCGCTCTCGCTGATCCGCATGTTCGGCGAGCTCCTGCTGCTCGAGCGTGTGCCCTCGGAGGAGAAGCGCAAGCAGTACCTGTCGATCATCGTGGGCGAGAGCGAGCGCCTCACGGGCCTGATCGAGAACGTGCTCGACTTCTCCCGCGTCGAACGCGGCAAGGTCGAGTACGAGTTCGCGCCGGGCAACCCGGGCGACGTGGCGCGCCGCGCGTGCGACGTGTACCGCTTCCGCGCCGAGCGCGAGGGCCTCGAGCTCTCGCTCACGGTGGATGACGACGTGCCTGCCATCTCGATCGACCACCGAGCGCTCGAGCTGGCGGTGATGAACCTGATCGACAACGCCATGAAGTACGCCAAAGACGGCGGCACCATCAGCGTGCAGGTGAGCGCCAACGAGCGGCGCGTAGCCATCTGCGTGGCGGACCGAGGGCCCGGCATCCCCAAGCCGGAGCAAGCCCGCATTTTCGAGCGTTTCTACCGGGGGGCATCGGCCTCCGGTGCGCGCGGCAGCGGCATCGGCCTGTCGCTGGTCCGGCACATCGCCGAGAGCCACGGTGGCAAAGTGCTGGTTTTGAGCCCTAGGGACCCCGACGGGAAGGGCACCGCCTTCACGCTCGAGCTACCGATCACCACCAAGCTTGCAAGGTCGCGGAAGTCCACGCCATGATAGAAACGAATGGCGAAGGGCGCATCTGAAACTCGCACCGTAGCGTCACGGGTCGCGCAGATCCTCCGCGACCGTGGCCGCAACGACGAGGCGCTCGCCATCCTCACCGCGTGCGCGGCCGGCTTCGCCAACGATCAAGAGGGCCAGGCGTTGCTCGCCGAGGCGCTGCGCATCGACCCGAACTCTGGGCTCGCGCGCATGGCGTTCGAGCGCATGGAGGGCGTCAAGCCTTCTGGCGACCCGGCCCACGCCGAGCTCGACGGCTACATCGCCAAGTACACCTTCGACGAGCTCAGCAAGCTCGATCGCGCGCTCCGCCCGGGCGTCTTCCTCAAAGCCCAGGTGGGGTTCAACAACAACATCAAATACAAGGGCGCCGAGTACCACATCCAGACCGAGGACTCGGGCCTGGACAAGCCGCACATCATCACCCACCTGTTCGCGGACGGCGGCCGGGTGATCAAGAGTCACAAGCGCGGTTACGCCAGCGAGGTGAACCGGGCCGACGTGTCGCAGTTCGTGCGCGCGCTGATGAAGGGCCAGCACATGGAGATGGTGCTCACCCTGCGCGAGGGCAAGTTCGACGAGATCATCGCCGGCCGCGCCCACGGAGGGATGGAAGTGCTCGAGCGCGCGCCCGAGGTCGACCTCGACCGCATCGGCAACCGCGACAAGAAGGACCGCACCACCGCCAGCCCCAGCACCAAGGGCGCCGCGGTCCCGCCCAAGGCGGCTGCCCCCGCCGCGCCGGGCGCCGCCGCCGCGCTGTATGCGCGCTTGCACGTCACGCGCTCCTTGCACGGCGGACCAGACTTCTACGAGGTGCGCGGGGACGAGGCGATCATCGGCACCGGTGGCTCGATCAAGGTCGAAGGCGAGCGCTTTTGCCACCCGCGCGAGGCCATGGTCACCCACGACGACAAGGGCCTGGTCCTGTCCGACCTCGACGGCGGCAACGGCGCCTTCTTGCGCATCCATCGCCGCGTCGAGATTGGCTTGTCCGACGAGTTCATCGTGGGCGACCAGCTGCTCCGCCTCGAGCGCAACCCAGACCCGAACGACGGGCCCGGTGTCGGCCCCACCTACTTCCGGTCGTCGCTCAAGTGGCCCAGCGCGTTCCGCGTGGTGCAGGTGTTCGAGGGTGGCGCCGCGGGCGCGGTGTCCATGGCACGTGGCACCACGCTCCAGATTGGCTCCGCCCTCGACTACGCCAACGACATGGTCTTCCGCGGCGATCCGCTCGTCGCGCCTTACCACTGCGTGATCGAGGAGCAGGCCGAGGCCTTCATCCTGTCCGACCTCGGCGCCAAGAGCGGCGTGTTCGTGCGCGTCCACGGCCGCCACCGCTTGTCGCACGGCTCCGAGCTGCTCATCGGTCGCACCCGGCTGCTGGTCGACCTGTCGCCCTCCGACGCCAGCCTGCAAGCCCTCGGCTAGCCGCCGCGGCCGCGCCCCGCGGGCCGCCGCGCCCGCGCCGCGCGGCCAACAACACGCCACCTTTGCCGAAGGTCACCCTTCCGTGACCGCCGACCGACCCATTTTTGCTTGTTGATCCGACCGCCCACCCGGTTGCATGGTGGAGCGATGCAGCACCAGTTCTTGGCTTCGTTGGCGGTCTTGCTTCTTGGGACGGGCGCCGCGTGCGCCGCAGGGGAAACCAGCGCGGACGGCGGCGGGGGCAGCGCAGGCGGCATCAACTGGAGCGGCGGGGGCGGCTCGGGCGCGATGGGCACCGGCGCGGGTAACCCGAACGGCGGCAACGGTGGCGGCGGCGAGTCCAGCGGCGGCGGCGGGGCCGCGGGCGGCAACGGCGGCGACGGCGGCGTAGGCGGAAGCGGCGGCACGGGCGGAGCCGGCGGCGCGGGCGGCAGTGGTGGCGCGGGCGGCGC
>CAZXMG010000124.1:0-18024 GCA_964641275.1 uncultured Polyangiaceae bacterium | reverse complement strand
CGCGCGCTTCTGCAAGGAGGCCGATCTGCTCGTCATCTCGGACGAGGTGTACGAGCACCTGGTCTTCGACGGGGCCAAACACACGCCGCTCTCGACCTTGGAAGAGACGCGCGATCGCAGCTTGAAGATCGGCTCTGCGGGCAAGATCTTCTCGATGACCGGCTGGAAGGTGGGCTGGATCACGGGCCCCAGAGCGCTCACGTCGATCGTCAGTCGCGCGCACCAGTATCTGACCTTTACGACACCGCCGAACCTGCAGGCCGGGGTCGCGTGGGGATTGGACCACGAGCGGGCCTTCATCGCGCAGCAAACCAAGACGCTGCAGCACAAGCGAGACCATTTCACGCAGGGGCTCCGGCGGGCCGGACTGCGCGTTCTCCCCGCGCAAGGTACGTACTTCGTCAACGTGGACCTGTCCGGCACGGATTGGGCGGGCCGCGATCAGGAGTATTGCCGGCACCTGACCGAGCACGTGGGCGTGGCCGCGATCCCGCTCAGCGCTTTTTACGTGCACGACCCGCCGAAGAGCACCGTCAGGTTCTGCGTGGCCAAACGTTACGAGGTGCTCGACGCGGCGCTCGAGCGTCTGTCCAAGGGCCGCTCCGGGTGAAGATGCCGCTGTTGCTCGGGGTGTGGCTCGCGAGCGCCTGTCGTCCGCCGGGCGAGGAGGTCGCAGGCTCGTCGTCTGCCCGCGTCGTCAGCGCGAGCGCCCCGGTCAGTGCGGTGACGTCGGCGGCGCCGTCGCCCTCCCCCAGCGTGGACGCCCGCGCCGTCTTGGCGCCGCTGCAAGGGCGCTTTCGCGTCCAGGCGGCCAGCGAGGGACGGGGCCACGTGTTCGCGCCGCTGGTGGGTCAGATCGTCACGATCGACGGCGACACGTTGAAGATGCCCGAGGCGCCCGGCAGCGCCACCGAGGTGCGCAAGACGATCGTCGTGGTGGGGACGGAAGGCCCCATCTTCCACATCGACCTCGTGCACCGAGGGCACTTCAATGAGAGGTCCAGCGTCGAGGAGGATCAGCGCGCCAGGACCATTCCCAACTCCAAGGGCTGGGGCCGCGTAGGCAGCGCCAAGGCCGAGGGGCAATGGCTTTGGTTCTCGCTCGAATTTCCTCAGAACCCTCGGCCGAGAGACTTCACGGAGGCCGATTCGCGGGAGATCGTCAAGCTCGAGCGCGTCGAGGCTCCCTGAGCGTCACGGGCTGCAGGGCTCCTCCCACGCGTCCATCGCTTCCACGTCTTTGCGATGGGAGTAGAGGTACGGGAAGGTCTGGCACGGCGAGTACTCGATGTTGTGCACCGGCCGCCCGAGCGACTCGTAGGCGCTGCACTCGTCGTACTCCTGGCACTGCTCGTTTTGGTAGAGGTCGACCAGGTCGAAGAACAGCGGGATCTTCTCGATCGCGTTCTTCTGCGATACGAGCAGCCCTCGCTCGCGCGCCGCGGTGAAGATCTGCGACACGTAGTCTTCGTGCCCGTCGCGATCGATGTTGTCCACGTCCACGCCGTCGCAGCCCTTCTCCACGGCGATGTCCAGGCGGGCGATCATCACGGCCAGGTTCGCGGGATCGTCGGGGTCGACCCAGAACTCGCCGGGCCACCCGTCCAGCGGCGGTCCGAGGCCACCAAAGTCCCCCGCGTCGTCGCGGAAGTCTTCGTACTGCGACGAGAAGTAGCAGAGCATGCGGGCGCCCATGCCTGCGCAGGTGGCAAAGTCGGCGGCGCTGGTCTCGAGCAGGTCGAACACCACGAAGTCGCGCTCCGCGCACTTCGACCAGTCCTTGTCTTGGGTGTAGTTGAGGTGGAACGACGCATAGGTGGGGAGCGCGCCTCCTTGGCCACCCCCGGCGGTGACGTCTCCGCCGCTGCCGGCCCCACCCTGCTGGGCGCCACCCGCGCTCCCGCCTCCCGCGCTGATGCCGCCTCCGGCAGAGGAAGCGCCTGATCCCCCGACGCCGCTGTCACCGCACGCCAAGAGCCACGCCACGGAGGCTGCGAATAGCGTCGTCTTCACACGTTTTTCTTATCAAGCGCGCACCGCCACAGCAAGCGGGGCAGCCGCCTCAAGGTCCGCAGGTCACGTCGCCCGAGCGCGCGACCTGAAGCGCGCCAACTTCACCTTGGCTCGCCAGGTTGATCAAATAGACCCCGTCGCCGTCGCTGACCACCACGCGGTCGCCGGAGGACGAGAGCGCCCGAAGCTCGCTCACGGCGCTCGCCGAGGCCTGCAACGTCGCGCTGAGAGCCCCTTGCGCCGCGGGCGCTTCGGGCGCGGGCGGCGGATCGAGATCGAAGCTCTGCACGCGTGGCCCATGATCTCCGGGGAAGGCCACGATCGCTTGCCCCTCCACCACGTCGAGCAGCTGCTTCTCCCCGCCACCGAATGACGAGTACACGACGAACTGCGGCTGGTCGGCGTAGTACAAGAAGGCGTAGCTCTCGTTCTCCATGGTGATGGCCGAGATCGCGTCGTCTGTGGCGACGGCCGTGATGGCGCCATATTGATGAACTCCATCGATGGCGAAGCTGTGGCTATCGATGCCGTGGGCCTCCACCAGGTCGTACAACCTCACCGCACCACCCTCCCACCAGGAGACCCACAGCCCTGCGTCGGCGTCACCGTGCTCGCCTGTGGCGTCACACGAGGTGTTCTCGAGTCGCTCGAGCAGATTGGCGTCGACCGACACGCGCGTGAGAAAGCTCGCTGCGTCAGCCTCGGACCACTGGCAGAGGTAGGCGTCCCTTCCACTCGTAGACCACACCCCGGCCCAGCCGTCGACCAGCGCGCCGTCGAGATCGATGCCGGTCGTCAGGCTGGGCGCGAAGGGATCGCTTGCGTCGAGCACTTCGAGGCTGAGCCCGCGCACCCGCGCCCATTGGCCCCCCTCGAGCGGAGTCCAGCGCGCGCCACCCAAGAGGTCGGGCCGTGAGTCGATCAGCACGGCGGGGGTCACCGACACATCGAGCAGGGCGTACGCCTCGACGCCGTCCACGCTGGCCTCGAGATGGAGCACGTCCCCCATCAGCGTGGCGGAGCGCACCGTCGAGATCGTCACCAAATCCTGTTGGGGGATCTCGCAGGCGGGCGGGTCGTCGGGAGGCTCGGGCCGCGACTCGCGATCATCGATCACGCGCACGCTGGTGCACGCCGTGAGCGACAGAAACGCCCCAAGGACCGAAGCAAAACGCCCAACCATGCTCCCCAATATCGGCGACGGACGGCCGACCTACCACTTAATCCGCCTTAGTTCTGCTGCCGTCGCGGGCCTTGGTCCACCAGCCAGCGGGTGGTTCGCCCAGGTCTTCCGGTGTAGAAGCAGGCGGTGCGGCGCGCGCAGGGGAGCTTCATCGGCAGGGAGACGGAGCTCGCGCGGCTCAGGGCCATGCTCGCCGAGGGCCAGCGCCTGATCACGCTGTGGGGGGCAGGCGGCATCGGCAAGAGCCGGCTGGCGCGCGAGCTCGTTCGCCGCGAAGAGCTGCCTGGCTGCGTGGTGGAGCTGGCAGAGGTCGAAGGGCGCGCGGGGTTGCTCTCGGCGGTGGCGCGGGCGCTGGACCTGCCGCTCGGCCCGGCGCGCCGAGAGTCCGACGTCGCCGAGCGCATCGCGCGCGCGCTGTCGACCCCGGGCACACCTTTGTTGTTGCTGGATGGCTTCGAGCATTTGGTCGAGGACGCGGCCGAGCTGGTGGGCTCTTGGGTGGAGCTCTCGCCGCACTCGACGCTGATCGTGACCTCACGTGAGCGGCTGCGATTGCCGCAGGAGACCACGCTGGAGCTCGGGCCCATGGGCACCACGGGCGAAGGCGGCGGGGCAAGCGAGGGCGAGGCCATCGCGCTGTTCTTGGCGCGCGCAGGCGAGGCGGCCGGCAAGAAGCTCGCCCAGGCGGATCGCGGACGCCTGTCCGCGCTGGTGCGCGAGCTGGAGGGCATCCCCCTGGCGATCGAGCTGGCGGCGGCCCGCTTCGAGCTGCTGGGGCTGGACGGTCTCTTGGCGCGCCTGCCCGACAAGCTGAAGCTCTTGTCGCGAGGGGCGCGCGGGCGACCTTCGCGGCACGCCACCATGCGCGCCGCCATCGCGTGGTCGTGGGACCTCTTGTCCGAGAGCGAGCAGCGAGCCTTGTCGGCGTGCGCGATCTTCCGCGGCGGCTTCACCATGGACGCGGCCGAGCGGGTGATCGACAGCGAGCCCGCAGAGCGACGCTTCGAGCTGGTCGAGGCGCTGCGCGACAAGTCCCTCTTGTTCCTGCGCGACCACGACGAGCAAGCGCAGCCGCGTTTCGCCCTGTTCGACACGGTTCGGGAGTTCGCGGTCGAGAAGCTGTGCGCGGAGCGGGCGGCCCACATCCTCGCTCGACACGACGCGCACTATTTGGAGATGGGCGGCGAGTGGGCGGCGCGGATCGAGGCGCGCGGCGACATCCACGCCACGGAGCTGCTCTCGCACGAGCTCGGCAACCTGCTCGATGTGTTCGAGCGCGCGCTCGCCTCCGGCAACGTGGCCCGCGCGTGCGACGTGCTCTTGGCGGCCGATCCGGCCTTGTCGTTTCGCGTGTCGGCGAGCGCGCGGCTTTCGCTGTGGGACCGGGCCCTCGCCGCGCTCGATGAGCGCGTGGCACCACACACCGAAGCGCGAGTCCGCGCTGCGCACGGCCGCGCCGCGCTGCTCGCGGGAGACGGCGAACGCGCGCTGCGCTCCTCGACTCGCGCGGCCGAGCTGTTGCGCGTCGAGAGCGCAGGCGAGGCCAGTCGGCACCTACCCGCGGTGCTGCTGGATCTCGGCCTGGTGCACCACACGCGCCAAGATCTACCGGCTGCGCGCGCCGCCTACCTCGAGGCGCTCGAGGCGGCAGCCGGCCTCGGGTTGGCTCGCGCCGAGGCGCGAGCATTGGGAAACCTGGGCGCGCTGCTGCACGACGAGCGGCAGCTCGAAGCAGCGCGGGTCCACTACGGCCGCTCCATGAGCAAGGCGGCGCAGCTCGGAGACGCGCGCATCGAGGGCATCATGTTGGCGAACCTGGCCCTGATCGATCAGGAGGAGGGCCACCTCGACCGCGCCGAAGACGCCTATCAGCGCGCGCTGCGGCTGCTCGAACAGTCGCGCGATCGGCGGCTGTCGGCGATCACGCGCGGCAACCTCGCCATGCTCGAGGCGGAGCGCCGCCATTTCGCGGCGGCCAGGCAGCGCATGCACGAGGTGATCGACGAGCTCGCAGCGATCGGCGACGCGCGCTCGGAGGGCCTGTCGCGCTTGCGCCTCGGGGTGATCGCCGCGGTGTCGGCGGAGCCGGCATTGGCACGCGATCAATTGGCGTCGGCCAGGGTGCTGTTCACCCGCCTGGGCGACACCTTGAACCTGGACGTGGTCGCGCTCGCCGAGGCGCTCTCGAGCGGAGAGCTTGCCGCGAGCGGGCCGGTCTCCGTGGCGCTGATCGATCGCTCGGACGACGCGCGCGCAATCGTGCGGTTGGCGGAAGGGACCCGCAAGGAGGCCCCCCCCTCGAGTCGGCGCGTGGGGCCGCGGCTGCTCGTGAGCCACCACACGATGACGGTCGGTCTCGCAGGTGGCGTGCGGGTCTCGCTCGCAGATCACGAGGCCGCCCGGCGCATCATGGCTCGACTGATCGCGCATCACGAGGCGGGCCAAGAAGAGGGACTGCCTGCCGAGGCGCTGATCGCCGCCGGCTGGCCCGGCGAGAAGCTGTTGCCGGACGCCGCGAAGAATCGGCTGTACGTGGTGGTCGCTTGGCTGCGCAAGCAGGGCCTGAAGGACGTGCTCTGGCGCCGCTTCGGCGGCTACTTGCTCGACCCCGACCTGCTCGTCGTGCACACGGCGGACTGAGAGCACGTGGACCGCGCTCGATGCGGCCCGGCGCGCTCCCAAATGAGGGGCGACACGCCCGCGCGGCACGACTAGAGCATCATGCGGTGAACATCGATTGGAAGAAGGCGCGCGACGGCAAATCGGTGACCGCCGTCGTCGGCCCGCTCTCGCTCCAGCTCGCACAGACGGGCGATGGCCGCTGGAGCTGGCAGGTCTTCAACGCCGACGCCCAGAACCCGATGGCGAGGGGCGTTGCCAGCTCGCTGGGCGCCGCCAAGACGGTAACGGCGCAGTTCGCGAGTCGAAGCGGTCTGGTCTGAGCGGATCTGGTCCGAGCCTCCGTGAGCAGGAATCGACAGAGCGGACACGTCGGCAACCTGGGCGACATCATCAAGCATGCCGCGCTGGTGGAGCTCGCGACCAACCTCGCGCAGCGCGACGCTCCGGTGAGCTTCGTCGACACGAACACGTTTTTGCTCCACGCACCGCTCGCCAACGCCGAACGGTTCCACCGTGAGGCGGCGGCGCACGTCGAGAAGCACCCAGCCGCGGCGAGGTACCTCGAGCGCGAGCGAGCCTCTCTCGCCAGGACGGGCCAGTACCGCTGCTCGTCAGGGCTGATGCTCGACGTGCTGGGCGATCGTCGCGCGTGCGCGGTGCTGGGCGAGGCCAACGGTCTCACCCGGTCCGAGCTCTCGAGCCAACTCCGCGACGAGGGTCACGCTGGCGTCCACGTCGTCGACGACGCCAGCGCCGTCGACCGCGACCAGCACGTGCCGGCTGGGAGCACGCTGCTCGTGCATGTCGATCCGTTCGCGCTCACCCCCGACCTGTGGGCGCCGATGGCCCCCGCCCTCGACGCGATGTCCGCGCGCGCGTCTGCAGCCGTCTTCGTGATCTACAGCTACATCCGAGCCGGGCGCACTGAATGGCCCACGCCTCCCACCGGCACCAGCTTCATCGCCGAGAATCGCGGAGCGCCCCACGAGGTCGCGCTGTTCGCCTCGGCGGACGTTCGGGAGCTGGTGCGCGCAGTGTGCGGTTCCCTGGGGTTTCGGCTGTAAACGCCGATGGAGTCCACGTGCTAGTCTCCGAGCCGTGATGAGGTCGTCCTGGATCGCGAGCTGCGTCGCGATCACCCTTTCCCTGATCGCCACGCCCACGCGGGCGTGGGCGGAGCCGGTGCTGAACCTCGAGGCCCGCGGCGAGGTGATGGGCGGCGAGTCCAGGGTCTTTGGCGGGCCGGGCGCAGCGGTCGAGTTTGGCTACGCGTTCGAGCTCTACCCCTTGTTCGTGATGCCCGAGCTGTCAGCCACAGGTGCGCCGTACTTTCCGAGCCCGGTGACGGGCGGCTTCCGCGCGACGGGCGGCGTGCAGGTCGGGCTCACGCTCGAGGTGCAGCCCAGCATCTACACGCACCTGGGCTACGGCGGCTTCGCCGGCGGCGCAGGCCGCTTCGGCCCGAAGGACGTCCTCTCGAGCTTCACGATCGACGCTGGCTTCTGCTTGGACAAGCTGATCGAGCGCTCCTTCAGCATCGGCGGGAACTTGGGCTATCAGGGTTTCGTCGGCGAGGTGGACGCACACGGCGGCGTGTTCGGGTTCCACGTGAGCTTCTGGCTCTGAGCCCGTGCCGCTCGACAGCAGAAGCTCGCTCGATGCTCGAACCGCGTTCGCGGTCGAGGTCGCGCGCACCATGGCTGTCGCCGAAAACACCCAGGTGGAGGTGGAGCACCTGATCCTCACCCTGCTGAGCGATCCCGACGTGGGTCACTTCTTGGAGCGGGTGGGCGCAAGGCTCGACACGGCCGAGGCGATCCTGGAAGAGGAGCTCAGGGCGCCGAGGGAGTTCGGCGTCAAGGGCGCGAGCGGCGCTCTGGGGCACAACGTGGAGCTGGCGTTGGAGCTCGCCCGTGAGAGCGGCGGCGAGGCGATCGCGGTGTTGGCCTCGTTGCTCGAGCGCTCGTTGGTGGCGCATGCGCTGCGCGACCGCGCGCAGCTTTCCGCGTCCGGTCTGATGAGCCGGGTGCCCGAGGCCGACATGGGCACCGCGGGTGGCTCGCCCTATCGCCGCGCCCTCGCCGTCGGCACACACAAGTTGTGGCTGCGCGTGGCCGCGGACGCGCCTGACGAGAGCTTGAGCCTCGTCTTGGCTCCGCTCGGCCTGTCGCCGGTGAGAGGCGTTCGCGCACGTCTGGGCGCGCGCGCGAGCGGCGGCGTCGAGCTGGGGCCCTTCACGGAGCCCGATGCGCAACGGTGGCTCGCAAGCGCAGAGGAGTCCGCACGCGCGAGCAGCATCGCGATCGATCTCGAGGTCAGACCCTGCGTCCCGCAAAGCGGCTGGCTCGCCAGGCGCGCCAGGGTGGCGCGGCGACGGAGGGCCGCGAGGATGCTGTGGATGGCAGCGGCGTTGTGCGCCGTCGGCGCGCTTGGTCTGGTGCTCGCAGGGCTGAGGCCTCCGCCCCCACCGCTCACCATCGACCAGGCGCACGCGGTCGAGCAGGGCGTGCACGTTCGAGTGCTCGGGCAGGTGCCCGACGCGCGCCGGTACTTGCTCTCCGAGGGTCCGTTGTATGTCGCTGACCCGCGCGAGCCGCGCGAGCTACTGAGCGCGTTCGACGATTACCTCTATCGTGCGCGGGACGTGCGCGTGCGGATCCGCCAGCTACCCGCGGTGACCGCCTCCTTCGTGGCCGACCGTGGCATCGTCACCAAGGGCGGCATTCGCACCGTCCCGGCCGACTGGTCGATCGCGCGCTGCCCGAAGTGCCAGGGTGATGTGTTGATCGTGCGCCCTCGCGGCGCGCCGCCGTCGGCACCGCTCGAGGCCACGGTGCGCGGCATCGACGATCTCGGGCGGCCCGCCGAGGAGGTGAGCGCTCTCCATCGACGACACGGCGGCAAGGCGAGCATCAACTATGTGCTCGATCTCGAGCCGCTGCCCGAAGGGCCAGCGCAGGAGCTTTCCCCCATCTGTGCGCCGAGCAACGTGGAGGACCGCGACTGCACGCCGCTCCTATGGGCGGAAGGCTCCGTCCCGGGCTCACAGAGCGTGCTGGAAGGCCGAATCGTCGCGCTCGAGGACGAGCGATTGAGACTGCGCTCGTCGGAACAGGGGGAGCTCCGGCCCGAAGCGCGCGTGCTCGAGCTCGGGGGAGCAAGGTCTCGGGCCAGAGCGCCGGAGCGGCCTCTGGCAGGGGCGGCGGCGGGCCTTTCGGCGCTGCTCGCAGCCTGCGCTTGGTGGCTCAGGCGCGTCGCGCGCTGATGGATCAGCCGTGGCGGCTGGTCACGTCCCTCGCGTAGTCTGACGCGCGTGAATCCGCCCCAGCAGCGCATGCATCTCCTCGGCACAGTCGCCAACTTCGATCCTCGCGCGGCGACACCGATCGATGTCGCCCATCAAGGCACGGTGTTCGTCGCGATGGACGCAAGGTTGCACGCGGCGTTCACGGGTGGCTCGCCCACGGGAGAGTGGGTCGTCTCGCGCGAAGTGCACGGCGACTGGCCGGTGACCCCTTGGCCCGACACCGGAGGCTGGTGCTTCCGCGACGAGGCGGAAGCGCGCCGCGCGTACCAGACCCTCCGGCACCATGTCTTGTCCCGCCTGGCGGGCGCGCAGCCCTACGACGACCGTGGCCCTGACCGCGAGCTCGTCGACCCAGCGTCGGCCTGGGGCGAGGCCTTCGTCATCAACGGAGAAGAGGCGGTCTACCTCTCGTGCGACCGCGGCACGGAGGCAAAGAACCTCACCGGCATCACGGACCGGCTGGAGGCCTTCGAGGTGAGGGGAACCCAGGGCCGCGGTGCGGTCTATTCGACGCAGACGTCCCCGCATCTCGTGGCAGTCACGACGGGGCAGGGCGGCCTGATCGAGCATCTGCTGGTCGCCTTCTCACCCGGCAACGAGCCGCAGCTGGTGGCGGCGGCCCTGCCGGGCTCGGCGCTCGATACGGAGCCGTTCGAGATCGACGTCCCGAGCGGCATCCTCGTGCTCGCCTGGGGCCGGCTCGATGGCCGCGGCTGGGTCGCGGGCGCGCAGGGCCAGGACCCGGCGGCTGTCATCGCCAACCTCATCGGCAACACGGTCGCGCGGGCGCTCCCGACGCCGTGGACGGCGAGCGCCCAGGAGCCGCACGCATGGGGGCTGAGGGTTCGGCCTGGTCGCTATCGGGTGGGCCTGCGCTTCCTCGAGACGCAGCAGGGCATCAGCGGCATGGCGATCAGCCACGCCGAGGCCACACCGCTCTGGCCAGACCTCGGTGGCCAACCCGCCATGCTCGACCCACGTGCAGCGGCCGCGGCAATGTCGGCCAGCCAGGCGGCGGCGGCGCAGGTGGCGGCGGGCGGCGGTGGTGACCCCGATCCCGTCGTTTTCCCGGGTCAACCGCTGGCGAGGCTCTCCGACTATGTGCGCCTGATGAAGGGCATGCAGACGGGCGACATGAATGGTGCGCTCCGAGCCGCGGGCCTCGACATGGCCTCCTACGCGGCGGCGGCCGGCGCGTGGGGCACGCGCATGGCGCAGGACCCGGTGCTGATGAACAAGTACGCGGCCATGATCTCGAAGCCGTGACCCCTCTCGGCGCAGCGGAGCGCCGCGTGCTCGCGACGATGGGGCTGATCGTCGAGCGCAATGGGATGAGTCACGAGCTGATTGGGGGAATGGAGCGCCCCGCGTACAGCTTCGTGTCGGCTCGCCTGCTCGCGCGTGACTGGGGCATCCTCACCAGCGACGACGCGGTCGCACGGATCCAGTGGTTGCGCGAAGAGGGGCAGCGCGCGGCGCTGGCGCGAGGTCGAGAGCGTGAGCGGCTCTTGGGCTGGGACCTCCTGCGCGCCGTCGCGGTGGCGAGCTGGGCGTACCACGCGTACCTGATCGATCTCGACGCCGCGTGGCGCGCGATGGTCGAGGTCTCGCGCGAGCTGCAGCGTGCGTACCGGTCCTGGCGCGAGCTGGGCGAGAGCTACCTTCTCGGTCATGCGACCCAGCTCGGGGACGACGACGAGCTCGAGACGATGCGCCGCGGGACGCTGCCCCGACTGCTCTCGCGCGAGGACAGCCCGTGGCTGGCGTTGCCCTACGATCTGGAGCTTCCTGCCGCGGATCGCCCGCCCTCGCTGGACCCGCGCGAGATCTTGGTGAACCCAGCGGGGCGCGGCGACGCGACCACGATCGAGGGCGCGCTGGATCTGGCCCGCGCCGGGGATCGCGTGGTGCTGTCGCCGGGAACGTACCGCGAGCGCGTGGACATCGAGACGCCGATCGAGCTCGTCGCGCACGGGGACGCGACGATCGAGGGCGACGACTCCTGTTGCATGTTCGTCGAGGCGAGCTCCGTCGTCGCGCGCGGCGTGCGCTTCGCGTCCAAGGTCAGCGCGGACGGCGAGCCGATGCACGCCGTCATCGTCCACGCCCACTTCGCGCGCTTCATCGACTGTGACATCTCTGCGGCACGCTTCGGCGTGTACCTGGCGTCCGACAAGGCTCGCGTGGACCTCGTACGCACGAGCGTGCACGACAGCCAGGCCGCCGTGTTCGCCGAGGGGGGCCAGCTCGTCGTGGAGGACGCGAGCCTGCTCCGGAGCGCGGCCGCCAATGCGCAATGCCAAGGCGAGACGGAGGCTCACTTCTTGCGGGCGCGCATCTTCGGCGGGCAGAGTGCCGGCGTGTGCGTTCGGAGAGGGGGGCGCGCGACGCTCACCGAAGTGGCGATCGAGGAGAACGCCTTCGGGGTCGATGTGCTCGATGGCGGCGAAGCGCGCGTCGAAGGCGGACGTATCGCCTCGCAGAGGGGGGGCGGTGCGCGCGCGTTCGGAGCAGACGCTCGGCTACGGCTCCGGGGAACCTCGCTCGTCGACAACGGCTCGGTCAACCTCGGGGCGGTCGGTGCGAACGCGGTAGAGGCCCACGATTGCACGCTCGAAGGCGCCGCGATCGCGGCCTGGGCAGACCAAGGCGGGCGCATCCTCCTTCACGGCTGCCGTGTCGGCACCGGCTCGGAGGGCGTCATTCGTGAGACGGGCGACGGGCGGGTGGTCCTCGAGGGTTGTGTCGCCGACGACGCCGTCGAGGCGTGACGATTCGGCGCATTCGATTACGCCGTACTGCCCTCGCGTCCTGCCCCTCCCAGAACGACGCAATGGGGGTTCCGATCAGTGAATCATCTTCTTCACTTCGGAGAGATTCACGTTGACCTTGTCGTCGTGGGAGCCCGGCGGCCAGGGCTCGAGCTCGGGCACGCCGGCTTCGTCGCAGCCTGCGCGTGGGTGCGTCTTCAGGTACTCGGCGAACCCCTGTGACAACGCGTGGAGCAGCCGCCTGCCGACCCACGCGCCGCCAGGCTCCGAGAAGTGGATCTGATCCGGCAGCGCCAGCTGCTTGCGGATGAAGGTCATCATCGAGGTGGGCCCACCCATCGCGTGCAGCAAATCCCAGTGGCCGGTGCCGAGCTCGTTGGCTAGCTCCAGACGCTGCTTGCCCACCGCCAGCAGGCTGCGCGTGGTGCGCGACACGCCGCGATCCGGCGGGCTCACCAAAAGGAACGACGTACTGCTGCGCGATTTGCGGTGCAGGTCGACGACGTACTTCACGTACTCGGGCACCTTGTCGATCTCGAAGATGTCGGCCGTGCCCGTCATCAGGATCACCAGGTCATAGCGGCGAAAGGCGACCATCGGCTCCGCGAGGCGAGGATCCTGCAGCGTGATGCAGCGCGTGTTCATGGCCCCGACCCCGAGCGAATCGATCACGACGCTTGGCTCCTTGCGCTCGACCACCCCGCCGAGCAGGCGTGTCCACTTGGGGGTGGCGATCACCATGTCGAACTGGTGGGGACCGTCGGCCACCTCCGCGCGGTGCACGCCGACGCTGCGCTCGGGCGCAAAACCATCCAAGGTGGCGACCGTCTTGCCATCGACTTTGAGGTCGAAGGCGCCCATGCGCGGGCCCTTCATGTAGTAGACGTCGAAGCGGCTGGCGGTCTTGCCCACAGGGGAGCTGTCTGGCGCGGTGCTGATGCGCACTTTGCTGGTCGGGTACGCGCTCTCCGACACGATTCCGCAGAACCCATAACCGCCGTCACCCGTGGGCTTGGTGGTGACCGCGTACGACTGGAACGACGTGCTCAGCTCCTGGACCACGTCCATGTGGTGGTAGTGCGTCCACGGACGCCCCAAGGCGATGAAGCCATGCCCGCCGTCCCCGATCCGCTTCTGGATGTCGCGACGCATGGTGCCGGTGATCCAGTCCATGGTCATGTTCGAGTCGCCGTACACGCCGATGCGGACGTGGTCCTTGGCCTTGCCGCGCAACACCCGCGCGAAGCGCTCGTAGAAGTGGCTCATGCCGCGCCCCGTGGGGTCGACCAAGGGCTGCGCCGGCGCGGCGATCACCGAGTCGTCGAGCGGGGTGACCTGAAACTCGAGCGGCTCGCACGCGGGCTCGGCCGGCTCCGGGGTGGGCTCCACCACCGCGACGGGCGGAGACGACTGTGTGGGAGACGGCTCCACCGGAGGCTCGGCGCGCGGCGCGCAGCCGAAGGCCCACACGAGACCCAAGAAGGGACCTCGACGAGCGAGCCACGGCGCAGACAAAGGGCGCTCCACGAGGCGCAGAGGATCCCCCGGCGGCGGCGCGGCTTCCAAGTTTGTCGACCAAGACGCCGGATCTCCCCCTGATCTGCGGGGGTCTCAGGCGCGCGCTCCCGTGCGAGACTCGACCTCGGTGAGCTCGAGAGCGATCGCCGAGTTGGCCAGCCGGGCCGCCGCCACGGCGTTTCTTCGCTGGCGGCCGGCGATCGTGGGCCCCATCGCTGCGCTCAACTTCGCGCTGCTGCACGCGTCTGGCGCGGCGCCCGAACAGCAACGTCGCATGCTCGCGGGCCTGACCGTCACCACGCTCGCGTTCGCCGCCGAGAGCTTCGCGCTGCGGAGACGCTCGGCCTCGCTCGATTGGCTGCTCACCAGTCTGGTGCTCACCTCGCTCGCGCTCGGCGTCGCGATGTGGATGAGCGGGGGCGCCGAGAGCCCGCTGCTCGCGCTCTTGTTCGCGCCCACCGTCACCGCGCTCGCCGCGTTCGGCCGGAGCCCGAGGGGCTGGCTGGCGCTCGCATCGGGCGCGCTGGTGCTGCTCTTGTTGTTGCTGGTCGACCCACGCGCCCCCGCCCCCGCACAGCCCTGGTCGGGGCGGATGGCGCTGAGCTCGACGGTCGGGGCGCTCGCATTGCTCACGCTGAGCGTGACCGGGCTGTTCGATGCCTATGGGCGCGCCGCCTCCGCGCTCGAGCGCCTGCGCCTCGAGGCCCTGTCGGAGTCGCGCGAACGTACGCGCTCGATCGAGCTGACGAGCGCGAAGGTGGCCCACGAGCTGAAGAACCCGCTCGCTGCGATCAAGGGCCTGGCGCAGCTCCTGGCCAAGCGGCCGCTCGAGCCCCGCGATCAGCGGCGCTTCGGCGTCATGGAGGGCGAGATCGAGCGCGTCGAAGCCATCTTGCGGGACTACCTGTCGTTCACCCGGCCCATGACCGACCTCGAGCTGCGTCGCACCAATCTGCGGGAGTTGATCGAAGAGATCGCCATCAGCGTCGAGGGCCGTGCCTTGACCTCCAGCGTGGAGGTGACGGCGAGCGGACCCGACTCGCTCGCGGACGTCGACCCGCGCAGGCTTCGCGAGGCGGTGCTCAACCTGGCGCAGAACGCGATCGAGGCCATGCCCACGGGTGGCGCCTTGCGCCTGGGCATCGAGCACGATCGAGGCGCCGTGCTGATCGTGGTCGAGGACGAGGGGCCGGGCCTGTTCGAGGACACCGCGGTCGAGCCGTTCGAGAGCAAGAAGCAGGGCGGAACGGGCCTCGGCTTGGCGATCGCAAGAGGTGTGGCGGAGCTCCACGGCGGATCGTTGAAGATCTCACCGCGTGAGCCACGTGGCACGCGCGTGACCCTGAGCCTGGGCGCCACGGCGCTGACCAAGAGGGCCTCGTGAGCACCATCCTGGTCGTCGACGACGACGCTGCCGTGCTGTTTACGCTGGAAGAGGTGCTGGGCGAGCACGGCTTCGAGGTCATCAGCGCGCGCTCGGCAGAGGAGGCGCGAGCCAAGCTCGGCGCCGCGGACGTGGTCGTCACGGATCTGAGCATGCCGGGCGAGGACGGCCTGTCGCTGCTCGCGCATGTGCGCGCAACCGACGCGAGCCTGCCTGTGATCCTCGTGACCGCGCACGGCTCCGAGAGGGTGGCCGCACAGTCGATCAAGCGGGGTGCGTACGACTACCTGGCCAAACCGTTCGACGTGGACGAGCTGGTCGCCACCGTCAGCCGCGCCGCGGAGACCACGGCGCTGCGCCAAGGAGCGCGACGGAGCGCTGCGCTGTCGCGCTTGGGCTGCACCATCATCGCCGAGTCGGAGCCGATGAAGCGCCTCTTGGCGCTGGCGAGCAAGGTGGCGCAGCGAGAGCTACCCGCGCTGGTGACAGGACCGACCGGCAGCGGCAAGGAGCTGATCGCGACCTTGCTCCACGCGGAGAGCCCGCGCAGCCCAGGTCCGCTCTTGCGCTTCAACTGCGCTGCGATCCCCGCCGAGCTGGCGGAGGCCGAGCTCTTCGGCCACAAGAAGGGAGCGTTCACCGGCGCCGACCGCGATCGCAAGGGCCTGTTCCGCGAGGCCTCTGGAGGGACGCTGGTGCTGGACGAGATCGGGGAGCTGCCCCTCGCCGTTCAAGCCAAGCTCCTGCGCGCGGTGCAGTTCGGCGAGGTCATGCCCCTCGGGCAAGCGCAGCCCGAGCGGGTGGACGTACGCATCGTGGCGTGCACCCACCGCGACCTGCTCGCCGACGCTGAGCGCGGGCAGTTCCGCAGCGACCTCTACTATCGCCTGGCGGTCGTGGTGCTCGAGGTCCCCGCGCTCGCCCGGCGCCCGGAGGACGTCGCCCCGCTCGCGCGCTTCTTCGCGACACGCGCAGCCGCGCGCTACGGACGGGACCACGTGCGCCTGAGCCGCGAGCTGCTCGCGGCGCTGAGCGCTCGACCGTGGCCGGGCAACGTGCGCGAGCTGGAGAATGTGATCACGCGCGCGGTGGCGCTGTCGGAAACGGGCGAGATCGATCTCGAGCAAAGCGGGCCCGGCGCAGGTGAGCCAGGCTCCGGACCGGGCACGTATCGCGAGAAGCTGGCCGCGTTCGAGCAGAGCTTGCTGCAAGAGGCGCTGCGCGACGCGGGCGGCAATCAATCCGAGGCGGCCCGGCGCCTGGGGCTCTCACGCGTGACCTTCCTCGACAAGCTCAAGCGGCTCGGCATCGGCGGTCAGAGCTGACGCGAGCGCCGGGCTTTACACCAGCGCGGCCACCACTGCGCGTAGCCGCTGCTCGTCGCGAAACGCGACGACGAGGACCGAGGCAGAGAGCACGAGCGCGAGGCCTGTCACCAACGGCAGCGCCGGCTCGATCACGAGCGGCGGCCGGGCCTCGAACGCCACGAACGGCGTGAGCACCAACAGCGAGGGGAGCAGCCTCAACGCGCGTCCGCTGCGCTCGACGCGCAACGCCGAGCGCAGCAATGGCGCGACGTCGCGTCGGCTGGGGCCTGCGGAGGCGCGGAAGCCGGCCGCTTGTGTCGTCTCTGCCGCGGGAATGGCGCTCGCGAGCACGCGCTTCGTGGCGCCCTCGTCGAGCGTGCGCACCATCGCCGCGTAGGCGCCCCGTTCTGCCTGAAACAGCGCGGAGCCGAGCGCACGCACCCGCTCCGGCGCCACCCATGCGCCGCGCTGGCGCCGGAGCAGCCAGTACGACACAAGCGGCGCCAGAAGCCCGGGCCAAAGCGCCCAGAGGACTGGGTCCACGCGCTTCACGGCCTCGATCGCGAACGCGAACAGAAGCAAGCACAGGATCGCGTGGAAGCTCACCACGAACAGAAAGCGGACAGGCTGATCCGGCCAGCGGTAGCGGAGCTGCCGCCCGAAGTAGCGGCCTGCGTCGATCTGGCCGGCGCGAAACGCCGCGCCGACGAACCACAGGTCCGCCACCAGCAGCGCGAACAGCAGCGAGGTCCCGATCCAGCTCCCCACGGGGCTCAATCCAACGCGGCGAGTCGCTTCTTGGCCTCTTTGGCGGTCACGCTCCCGGGCTTCGCCTTACCCCAGAAGCCCAGCACCTGCTCGTACGCCGCCTTGGCGCCGGCCTTGTCGCCCTGTGCCTCGAGCGCGGCGCCGTAAGCCAGCAGCGCACGAGGGGCCAGCGTCGGCTCGGACAGGCGGTGGCAGCTGTGCGCGGCGCGACGCAATGGCGCCACTGCGCGCTCGGGCTGGCCCGCAAGCAAATGGGCGCGCCCGATGTTGTAGTCCATGGCGGGCCAGCGCCCGCTCGCCAACGCGGCGGGCAGCTCGGCGGGCATCTTCGAGACCGCGAGCAGTGCCTCCTCCTTGCTGTCGACCGCGGCGCCGAACGCGTGCGACCAGGTGATCCATTCGAAGTCGTTGCCGAGCTCGCGACCAGCGCTCTTCCATTTGTCGCGAATGCGGGTGACCCACGCGTCACGCTGGGCCGCGAACTGTTCGGGGGTGAGCTTCCTTCCGCGCAGCGCAAACGGCAGCACGTTCATGGTCAAGTCTCCGCCGGTGGGCTCGGTCCAGGCCCCCATCTTGTTCAGAAACTCCTGGGCGACCTCGCCTGCTCGCTCGGGCTTGCCGATCTCCAGATACAGGCGAGCCTTGCGCAGCGCAGGCAACGCGTGGGCCAGCTGATCCGTGCGGCCGGAGACCTTGGCCTCCCACTCGGACAGCGCGCCGTCTGCCTGCTCGAGCTCGCCTCGCACGGTGAGCAGCGCGGCTTTGCTCTGGAGCGCTTCGATCTCGCGCTTCTCTTTGGGCAGCCGCTCCAATCCCTTGCTCACGGCCTCGAGCACCGCCGCGGGTGCGGCGCCGGTGGCCTCGAGCGCGCTGGCGAGCAGGTCGTGCGCGGTCGCTAGGTCGGCGTGGGAGGTGGCCAGCTGCTTCGCCTCGCGCAACATGTCCTGGCAACGACCGAAGCGCCCCAGCGCGATCACCAGCGCCTCCTGGCAGCCCACCGCCCCCGGAGCTGCCGCGAGGCAGTCACGGTACGCCTTGGCCTGCCCCTCGCCGTCGCCCTTCATGCTCAGCGAGTCGCCCTTGAGCAACCGCGCTGGGACCAGCTCGGGATCCACCGCGATCACGCGATCGAAGGTGGCCACGGCGTCGTC
>CAZXMG010000123.1:0-18417 GCA_964641275.1 uncultured Polyangiaceae bacterium | reverse complement strand
GGTCGCCAAAGACGGCAGCATGCACACGCTCGAGGTGGCGCTGCCGGGCGGCCAGCCGGTGAACCAGAAATTGGTGTTCGATCGCGACATCTCGGTCTCGATCATGGCACCGGAGCCAGCCCCCACCGCGGCCGAGCCAGCGGCCGCCAGCGCGACTGCCTCCGCCAGCGCCGCTCCGGCCAAGGCCGAGCCGGTGCGCGGCCCCGGGCCTGGCGGCGACGACCCCAAGAAGAAGCAGCGCCCGATCGACACCGACAACCCCTACCGCACACCATGAAGAGCCACTCACTTCGGCGGCAGCTCGGGACCGCAACGCTCCTGGTTGCAGCGCTCGTTCTGCCTGAGACGCTGGAGGCGCAGCCGAGCGGCCAAGACACCAAGAAGGCCGGCGAGCACTTCGACCGCGGCGTCACGCTCTACGGCGAGGCGGACCACCAAGGCGCGCTGATCGAGTTCCGGCGCGCGTACGAGATCGCTCCCAACTACAAGATCCTCTACAACCTGGGCCAGGCCGCGTTCGAGCTCAAGGACTACGCCAGCGCGCAGAGCGCGTTCGATCGCTACCTGGCAGAGGGCGGCTCCAAGATCGACGCCGCGCGGAAGAAGAAGGTCGGCACGTACCTGGACGAGCTCAAGAAGCGCATCGCGTTCGTCACGCTGTCGGTCTCGCCCGAGGGCGCAGTGATCTTCGTGGACGACGTCAAGATCGGTAGCTCGCCGCTCTCGGAGCCGATGGTGCTGAACGTGGGCCGGCGCAAGATCGTGGCGACCAAACAAGGCTTCGTCGAGACGACCAAGATCGTCGACCTCGCGGGCGGCGACCGCTCGAGCGTCGAGATCGTCCTCGCGCCCGAGAGCAAGCCGAGCGAGGCGCCACCGCCGCCCGTGGCGCCGCCGCCGGCGCCCCCGCCCAAGACGATACGCGAAGCGTCTCCTCTGCCCTGGATTGCGCTCGGCCTCACGGGTGCGCTCGGCGTCTCCGCAGGCATCACCGGCGGCCTCGCGCTCGCCGCCCAATCGAGCTACGACGACGAGGTCGCCAAGTTCCCTGGCGACGGCGACGCCATCGACGACGCCGCGGGCAAGGCGCGCAGGCTGTCGATCGCCACCGACGTGCTGCTCGGCGCGACGGGCGCAGGCGCCGTGGTCACGCTGGTGCTGTTCCTCACACTGCCCATCTCCAGCGAAGAGGTCGCGCGCTCACCGGTGCGGTTCGACGTGGGCCCCACGGGCGCCACGCTGTTCGGCCAGTTCTAGCGGCGGGCTGTCCCCTCCGCGCCTGGAGCTTGCGTGCCGTTGATGGTGGTGCGACACCCCGTCGCGACCTGTGTCCTAGAGCGCGTATGGTCGAGCACCGAGTCCCGAAATCCCTTCGACACGCCCGTTCCGCGGCGCGCTTCGGGCTCTTGCGCGCGGTGCTTCTCCTGTGGCTCGCGGCGTGCGGTCGACGCTCGACGGGCTCGACCACGGAGACTGAGGCGGTCCCCTCGGCCAGCACAGAGGTCGCCAGCGCCCAGCCAAACCCGCTCGGCTCCGCAGAAGCCCCACTCACGTCGAGTCCAGGCCTCTCTCCTGCGACGAGGAGGCTCGCCTGTGAGCTCCCGCGGCCGATCACCGTCCACGCGCTGTTCACCAAGCTCCCCCCCCTCGAGGGCGCGGTCGCGAGCACCCGGCAGCTGTTCGCCTCGCTCGAGGCGATCTCCTGCCCCGACGGGGCGGGGAGCGCGCGCCCGAGCCGGATCCGCACCAAGCTCGAGCTCCTCGAACAGGGCAAGGACGACGCCCGCGCGAAGGCAGCAGGCTTCGAGAACGACCTGCTCCCTGTCGGCACGGACGGCCAATCGATGGCGCTCGCCTGGGCCGTGTCGGGCTTCGTCGTGGGCGAGGGCGAACAAACGTTCCGAGCGCACTGGCATCCGGCAGACACCGACCCAGCTTCGCTCGAGTACGAGCTGCTCCGGTTGATGAAGCGCCTTCACGCCTCCATGCCTGGTGGCCGCAAGCTGCGCATCGGCGTGATGCACAACGGTGGGCCGATGGGGCTTCGAACGGCGCTGCTGGACTCCGCGTCGGCGCCCGTGAGCGAGCTCTTGGCCAAGGCGGGAGTCTACGATCTGGTGGATGTGGAACGAACGGGGACGGGGCCGATCGATCCCACGCTCCGCGGCTTGCTCGTGTTGACGCCCGATCGCGCCGCCACCCAGCAAGAGCTCGCGCGGATCGACGACTTCGTGCTGCTCGGGGGCAAGACGTTGGTCCTGGTGATGTCGGGCGTCGTCTCCGGCGACGAGGTCCGGTCGTTCGAGCCGCTGCTCACGGGGTATGGGCTCGGCTTGCGCTTCCAGGCAGTGTTCGATCACGGAGCGCCGTTCATCGCGCCAGCCAAGCTCGCGGACGGAACCAAGGTGGACGCAGCCTGTCCCGCGCTCTCCGTAGTCTCGTCTGACCAGCTCGATCGGGACGAGCGCATCGACGTCGGCTTTCCGCCCTTCTTTCGCCACCACGGGGCATTGTTCTCGTTCGCATCGCCCATCACCCTCGCCCCGGAGAGGCAGCCGCAGGCTCGTGTCCGCACGCTGGCCCGGTCGAGCGCGTTCGCCACCACCCTCCAAGACAAGGCAGGGTTCTGCGCCCCACGCCCGGCTCCCACCAGCGGCGAGCGCTACGATCTTGCCGGCATCGCCGAGGGCAGGCTGAAGAGCGCGCTCAAGCCCGACAGCGCGGCGCTCTCCGCGAGCGAGAGCCGCGTGCTCCTCATCGCTTCTCCCACGTTCTTCGCCAACCCCATGCTGGTCGCGCAAGCGGCCATGCCGCCCGAGCAAAGAGACATGTTCCAGTTGCTGGCGAACCGCTTCGCTAGCGAACGAACGGGAGAGCAGCTTCGCATGCTCTTCACCTTGTTCGACTGGATGGACGACGATCCTGACGAGGTGGCCTTGGCGCGCCGCATCCCGGTGGGTCCGCCCAAGCTCGGGCCCATCCCCAAGGACGCTGTCCCGCTGGCGCTGCCGCCGTCGAGCGCGAGCCCGCGCTAGTCCGCCCGAAGGGCGGCCAACGATATCAGGGGGCGAGACCAAACGAGTCCCCGTGTCGCGGGGTCTCTTCGCGGCCTCCACTTGCGAGCGTCAGCGAGGGTCGCGATGAGACACCGCGATAAGAAAACCAGGGACGCCCCCTAGTCCGCCCGAAGGGCGGCCAACGATATCAGGGGGCGAGACCAGACGAGTTCCCGTGTCGCGGGGTCTCTTCGCGGCCTCCACTTGCGAGCGTCAGCGAGGGTCGCGATGAGACACCGCGACAAGAAAAACCAGGGACCCGTCTCTAGTTCGAAGGCGCGAGCGCGACGTTGGTGAACCAGCCCGGCCGCACCAGGAAGTTCGCGACACCGACGTACACGTCGCCGTCGACCAGCTGGCCGGTGACGCGGGACTGTGCGGGCGCCGGGTTGCCCTGCCCATCGACGGCGGGGACGTTGAGAATGCCGGAGTTGCCGCCGTCCAGAGTTCCGTCGAGGTCGGGATCGGGGAACAGCCCGTCGAAGTAGAACGGCGTGGAGCTCGGGTCCTCGGGGAGGATGCGCACACCCGCCGCGCCCTCACCGTTGCAATCGATGGTGAGGACCAGCGCGATCGCGGCGGTCTCTTCCTGGTATTCGAAGCCAGACGCGAACACGGCCGCGGCCGCTTCGCTGCGCGTCACGACCGTGAGCGGCGGCACGTCGTAGGGACCGGGCGGAGGGTCCGTGAAGCGACCCTCGAACAACAGCGAGGGCACGACTTGCTGACCACAACACGCGATGTCGAGGATCTCCGACGAGCCGCCGCCCGCCCCTCCGGCGCCACCACCACCGCCCGCGCCTTGGAAGACCTGCGCAATGTACTCGTTGGTCGTGCAGCAGTCGTCGCCGCCGCCCTCGCAGCAATCGAGCTCGGGGCCTTGCACCTCCAGGTAGGAGCCTTGGGCGTCGCCGCTGATCTCGTAGGTGATGATGCCGTCCTCGTCGGGGGTGAGGTTGTCGGCGATGGGGCTGTCGCACGTGAGCATGAGCTGGTTGCACACGCGCACTCTGAGCCCCCCGTTCACCGGGTTGCCGTTGCCGTCGACGAAGCGAGCGTACACGGTGAGTGTGGGGCTCTCGATCGGCGGGTACTCCACGTTGCCCAAGCAGTCCCACGGGCCGCCGGCTCCCGAACCCCCGCCCCCTGCCTCCGCAGAGACGCAGACCTGATTCTCACAGGCCGCCCCCGCGAAGCCGCGGTCTGCGCAGTCCGCGCTCGTCTCGCACTGCGGGGGCACGTCCACCAGCACCGTGCAGCTGACGACCCACACCGCCGCCGCGAGCAGCGTCGCCGAGGTGACACCGAGCATGTCCGCGAGCCGAGCCATGGATGGGGGCGAGTCTAGCGCCGGACGCGCCTCTCCGGTCCAGAACATGCGTGCGCCGCTCGGCTCAGAACCGGCCGAGCACGGTTGCGCCCGCACGCTGTGGGTCCACCCACGGGAGCACGGCCACCGGCCTCGCAGGAGCGGTGAGACCGAGCACCAGCCCGGTCGCGCCCACGCCGGCAGCGATCAACCCGCCAGCGCCGAACCCCACGAACAGCCCGAAGCTTCGGACCTCTCGCTCGTAGAGCTCGGCGAACGGTGCGCCAGGGCGGCATGCGTTGCGAGGCGACCCGCCGCAGGTGACGTCGAGCTCGTCCCCCGCCGCCATGCTGTCGACCAGAAAGCCCACGGAGACGCCCATCATCGCCAGGCCGACGCCACCCACGACCACCGACCACACCGGCACCTCGCCTCGCGTGGTCCCCGGCGGCTGAGGCGGCTTGGGTGGGGGAGGTTTCGGGGCCTCTTTGGGCGGGAGCGGGACGAGCTTCAGCACCACCACGGAGCGACTGCCTCTGACGCCGACCTCGGCCGTGGCAGAAAACGGTTGGTGTTCGGGCGCCGTGGCGGCGACGAGGTGGCTCCCCGGGTCGACGTACAACGTCTGCCCCCACTGTTGCTCGGGCAGAGGCTCGCCATCCAGGGTCACCTTCAGCCCCTGCGGTCGATCGGCCTCGGGGGGCGCCTCGACCACCAGCTCGGACAACGTCTTGGCGAGCTGGTCTCGGTGGATCTCCGCGGCGCGGACAGCCTCGCCGTAGTCGGCCTCCTTGGCGTAGCGGATGGCCTCGTCGAACTCTCGCCAGGCGGTGGCGGTTTTGCCCTGACGGCGATGGCACTCCGCGAGGTTGAGCAGCGTGTCCCCCCGCTTGCGCAGCGCGTAGCTCTTCTTCAACACGACGCAGCCCTCGTCCAGCGTGGCGCGCTTGGACATCAGCGCGCGCCCTTCGTCGAGCAGCCTTGCCGCCTCGGTCCATTCGGGCGGCTCGGGCTCCTGCGCGTGAAGATCGGCAACGCCGAACGTCAGCCCGAGCCACAGAGCGATCGCGACGCGACGGTTCACGGGGGTATGGTGGTCTTCGGCTTGTAGATGGGCCAAGGTTCGAACGGGTTCCTGGGCCGAACGCCGGTCGCGGGCGGGCGGTTGCCAGAGGCGGACGCAGAGGCGGTGGCCGGCGCCGAGGCGGTGGCCGACGCCGACGGAGAGGCGCTGATCGCGGGCGGGGGGGCCACCGCTGGGGGGGCCTGGGTCGCCGCCGCGAGCGGTCGCCGCGGGGCAGCCTTCGCGGTGGCGGAGGTTTCGGGTCGGCTCGTCGGAGCGGTCGCGGTCGGCTTCACCGCCTCGAGCTTGGCGACGTCGGCGACCGTCACCAGGTACCAGCCCATCGAGGCGACCGGCTGGTACGTGACGAGCACGTCGCGCCCGTTGCGCTTGGTGGCCAAGTAGCCCGTCTCCCCGCGCGCGATGGCCGCCTTCACTTGCTCGTCCGCGAGAGTCTCCGGCTCCTGGTCGGCGGCGTCCTTGGCGTTCTGCGCGAGGACCTTGCCCGACTTGTCGACCAGCACGGAGACCTGGACCTCGTCGCTGCCCGCGGCGAGCGCGGCGCTGATGGAACGGCCGACGTCGATCTCGAATTGGACCACCCCCAGAGGGCTGCCGTCTCGGGTGTGGATCGCGGTGGCGCAGGTGAGCAGCATGGTCTGATCGCCAGCAGGGGTCGGCGGGCTCCAGACCACGCCCCGCTCGGTCTTCGCTCGCTGGAACAGCGCATTCCCTCGGCCATCGGTGTTGGCGGCGAGCCCGCCCATGCCCGGGTAGGCCGCGCTGAGACCGTTGTCCAACGCGAACACGATGCGCCGGATCGGCGCTCCGGATTGGGCCATCACCTCGAGCTGCGCCGCCTGGGGCAGGCTCCGCTGATCGTCTCCGAGGCTCTCGATCATCGTGCGCGGCAAGGTCATGCCGAGCGCCTGCAGCGCGCCGAAGCTCGAGCCCACTGCGTCCGCGTCGGCGCCGGGCGCCCGCCCGGCAACGAGCCAATCGAAGCTGATGGGTTTGCCATAGAAAGCCGACTCCCGTAGCCCGTCCAGCGCGCCCTCACCTGGCCTGAAGCGCTCCTCGGTCAAAGGCTCGAGCGGCGCGACGTCACCCTTCTCCAACATGATGCCGGCGGCGCCCGCCAGCCGCTGCAACGACTCCTGGTAGCCCACCAAGGTCGCGTCGAGCTGTTGCGCGCGCGTGGACGACTCGGCCTGGACTTCGACGAGCCGCACCTCGCGGTTTTGCTTCTGCGCGAGCTCAATCTGGTTGTAGGCCCAGATCCCCCCGGCGGCCGCTACGCCGAGCAGGAACGTGCCCGCCAAGAGCCCCGTCGCCAGCATGCGGTGCTTGCTCACCCAGCGACCCATGCGCCGCGGCAGCGAGTCCGGCAGCGCCCGCACCTCTTCGTTGTTCATGAAGCGCCGAACGTCGGCGGCGAGCTCCGCCACGGAGGCGTAGCGGTCGGCTGGGCGGACCTGGCATGCGCGATCGACGATGGCGACGAGCTCACGTGGCACGCTGCTGGAGACCCTCATCGGATTGCGCTTGCCTTGCAGCGCGCTGACCAGCGCCATCTCCACGGTCGTGCCTGCCATCGCGAGCTCGAGCGTGACGATCTCTTGGAGCATCAGCCCGAGCGAGTACAGGTCACTTCGCCCGTCGAGCTCACCGTTCTTGGCGGCCGCCTGTTCCGGCGACATGTACAGCGGGGTCCCGACCGTCGCCCCGACGCGGGTCTGATTCGATGGCAGCGCGGTGGCGTCCTCCTTCATCGACGCCGTGGCTTGGTCTTGTGTCGAGCCTGCCGCGCCGATCTGACGCGCCACGCCCCAATCGACCACGTACACCTCGTTGAAGCCCCCGATCATCACGTTGGCAGGCTTGAGGTCGCGATGGATGACGCCCCGACTGTGCGCGTACGCGACGGCGTCGCAGACCTTGACGAAGATCTCGAGCCTGGCCTGCAGAGAGTGCTCGGCGTCCAGCGGCTGGCCGGCTTCGACCAGAGCCGACGTCTCCTTCAGCAGCTGCTCGAGCTCCTTTCCCTGCACGAGCTTCATCGCGTACGACATCGACGCGTCACGGCGGTCGAAGCCGTACACCGGCACGATGTGCGGGTGGTCCAGCTGCGCGGTGATCTGCATCTCGCCGACGAAGCGCTGCAGCAGCGTGCTGTCCCGTGTGGCCTGCGGCAGGAGCGACTTCAGCGCGACCGTGCGGCGCAGCACGGGGTCACGAGCCAGGCTGACCGCCCCCATCGCGCCTTCGCCGAGCTTGCTGAGGATCTCGTAGCTCCCGTTCGCGAGGTCCTGCGCCGGGAAGGCCGCGTGGCCCTGGGGGATGCCCGTGACCTCGACAGGACGAAGCACGTCAGCGGTGGTTCTCGGGACGGCGCTGCTGGCATCGGTTCGATTCGCCAAGGTCACACCCTACTCTGCCGTCTACGTCGCTCGAGGCGGCGTCCGCGGCTTGCTCGACGAAGGAGGCGGCTCACTGTTCGAAGCAGTACAGCCGAGCCGTCTCGCCACAGGACGACGGCGCCTCTTGCTGCGTCCACTCGGGCCCCAGCTGGGTCAGGTCTCCCACGGTGGCCTGGCCATCGACGTTCGTCCAGGCGGTGCAGTGGCCCGCCGTCGCCTGCCCCAGCGGGGAGGTGCCCGTCCACACGGCGACCCCAGGCGACGCGGCAGGCATCTGCAGCTCAGTGAGGTCGATCTGGTGGAGCAGCGCGTCGCCCACCAACGCCTCCCACGAGTCGGCGACCGGGGTGAAGTTCAGGAGCATGTAGGGAGCGGCGGGCTCACGGTTGAAACGTTGCTCGGGCGGGGACGTGTTCGTGTCGTCGCTCAGCCACGCGGCCCAAGTCCCGCCCAGCTTGTGCAAGACGGCCAGCTGCTGGCAGCGGTCGTCTGCTTGCGCCACTCCACCGAGCTGGCCCACCGTCATCGCCTCTTCGGTCACGAACACGCGCCGCCCGGGGGTCTCGCAGCCATCATCGGGCCCCGTCTCGGGCATGGTCATGTTGACGAAGCCGCTCTCACAGAACGAGACGCACACGCCTGCTTTGCACTGCGCCACGGCGACCGAATCGTCGTCGACACACGGCCGGTCGCATTCGCCACAATGCTCGACGTCGGAGCTGAGGTCGGGGCTGCAACCGCCCACGTTCATGCCTCCCATGTGACCACCGGTGGACGTGTCGCCTCCGCCCCCGTCGTCGAACCCGCCGGTGCTCGTCGTCGCGGGGCGCCCGCCATCCCCGCCTCCGGCTGCCCCCGAGCCAGTGGCCGTCGGCTCCACACCCGGGCAACCCAGAGTGAAGCACGTCAGCAGGCCCAACCAGAGCGCGCCGCTGCTGCCGCGAAGCCCCCCGGCACCGCAAGCCATAGAAGTTGTAAGCATGCCCTCAGCGTAGCGTGGCGGCAGCCGGCTTCGCAACGCGCGAAACCAGCCGTGCCCGCGCTCAGCGCAGGCCACCCCAGCCGAAGCTCGAACCGAGTGACTCGAGCTCCGTCACCAGCGCAGTCGCTCGCTCCGCGCGGGCGAGCTCCACGCTGCGCTTGTGCCCGCGCACGGTGACGGTGACATGGGCGCGAGCGTGGGGGTCCCCGCCGACCAGCACGCTGCGGAAAGTGCCGCCGGACCAGCCCGGCGCGAAGCGCCGCCCCTCTGCATCGGGCAGCAGCGGCGACCACACGCGCCCGCGCTCGTCGACGGTGACCACGCTCGGGCACGTGCGCGCGACCTGGCACGAGAGCTCCACCTGGACGTCGTCGCTGTTCGCGCGCGGCCACTCGTACGCCGGCGCCTTGCCGCTCTGCACCGCGGCGATCAGGCTGGTGACCTGCTTGTCTGCATGGCGCTGGCTCGCGAGCTTGTCGAGCGCGGCGCCAGGGCGCTCGCCCCGGGCTCGGACGCGGCAGCGCTGCGCCTCGACCTGGGACGCCGCGCTCGGCGAGAGCTCCGCGACGCTGGTCCAGTGCGCGCACGCGCGCCGCTCGTCTCCGCTGGCTTCGAATGCACGCGCGATCCGCCGGTGCGTGCCCACGCGGTGCCGATCCAGCTCGGCCAGCCCGTCCAACGTGGCGAGCGAGCGGTCGAGCTGACCATGGGCGAGCAGCGCCTGCGCGAGCAGCTCGCGCGCCTCGAGTCGATCAGGATCCACGGCAGCGTATTGCTCCGCGCGCGTGACGGCTTCGGCGAATCGGCCGCGCGCGAGCAGGCCGCGCACGAGGGCCGCGCGCGGGGTGCGCTTGCGCAGGTCGCGGGCCACGTCGGCCTCGAGGCGCTGGATGTCGCCCACACCGGTTCCCAACCATTGGTCGTTGCCGTCGCCGATGCGCGGTGGCGCGGGCAGCCGCTGCACGTTCCCCCACGAGCCGCGTGACACCGGGGCCGCAGATCCACCTTCGGGGCTGAACACGATCGGGTAGGTCACCCGCACCACTCCGCCCTCGGGTTGCGGGAACTGCAGCCTGTGGAAGCTCCGCACCACGCAGCTCACCATCCCGGCATCCGCGATGCCGGCGTTGCCTGCGCTCGCGCTCGTCACCGCTCCGTCGGTGCCGATCACGAAGCCGACCGTCACGCGCCCGGAGAGGTTCGGGTTGGTCCGCAGCGCGTTCTCGTAGCAGAGCCGGAAGCGACCGAAATTCTGGCGCACGATGCGCTGGATCACCTCGGGCGGCAGACGCCCGCTCACGCTCGTGGCGCCCATGCGCACCGATGGCGGTTTGCTGCGATGCGACCCGCCGAGCGCGCCCGATCCGTTGCCGAAGCCGAGGCCCGTGCCCTCGCTCATCGTGGACAGGGGGCCTTGGCCGTGACCCAGCGTGCCGATGTCGCCCAGGCCGATGCCCTTGCCGCCGCCACCGCTGCCCACACCGGACAAGCCGAGGCCACCGGCGCCGAAGGCATCGCCGCTGTCGTTGCCCCACATGTTGCCCCTGGCCGACACGAGGTCCAAGCTGGGGTCTGGCGGCACGTCCCCACCGAAGCGGGGAGCCCAGGGCGCGATGTCCCGACTGCTGCGCGTGCGCTCGATGCCGAAGGCCTGGAACATGGCGTCGTTCTCCAGCACGAGCAACGAGGTGTGGCGCGACATCACGAAGTGGCTGCGCGAGAGCTGCTCGACCAACGCCAGCGATCCCGGCTGCGAGTCCGCCTCGAGCGTATCGATCTGCGCCCGGGCCACCGCCCGCGACGCGAAGCCCTTGGGACCTGCCACCGTCGTGAGGGGTAGCGCGCGCTCGAACGCGGCTCCCTGAAGCGTGCCGCGCACGGTCACGCCTTCCCCCGCGGTCGGCACCCCCAGCGTGGCGACTCGCAGCTCGGTGCCCAGCCGCGCAGCGGCCACGTGCGGCGCGGCGAGCTCGACCCCCTGCGGCAGCTCGATCGAGAGCCCCTGGACCAGCGGCTGCGAGAGCGAAGCGGTCAAGTTCGCCACGGCGTCGGCCGTGGGCAAGCTGGGATCGAACGGCTCGCGGCTGCCGCCCAGGCCGATCGCGATCGCGGCGAGCGCGACTTCGTCCACGTTGCGTCCCACCCCCACGAGGCGCACGTCGGTGGCGTCCAGCGCTTCGTCCGAGAGCTCCGCGAGGATGGTCGCGATCGACAGCGCACCCGCGCTGGGCACGCCGTCACTCAGCACCACGAGCTGCCCTTGCGCGCTCGCGCCGAGCCGCCTCGCACCTTGCTCGATCCCACCCGCAAGATCGCTGGCGCCGGCCGGCAAAAGTTCGTCCAGCCACGCGGCCGCGCCCTCGCGCGTCGCGGCCGACAGCTGCGAAAGCCCGTCTGCCGGGTACGAGTCGCAGGCCGAGTCACATGCGAGGATGGCGAAGCGCTCGTCCTCTTCGAGCGCGGCGAGCAGGCTCTTGCCGATCTCGATCTGCGCGGAGAGCGTGGCGAGCGTCTGGCTGGCGCTGCGATCCAGCACCAAGACGCGATCGGCGCGCAGCGCGTCTGCCTCGGCATGCTCGCTGGCCAAAGCGGCCCGCAAGATGCCAGGCGCGGCGTCGGCTGCGTCTGCTTCGCCCACAAGCACGGCCGCCTCGGGCTCGGTCTTCACATACGTCACCACGAAGTCGCGCTGGGGCGAGATGCCCTTCTGAGAGAAGGTCAACTCGGTGGCAGCGCCGTCCATGGCGATGGTGGCCGGGTAGCGCGGGCTCGCCACGTCGGTGACGTCGGCTCCTTCGATGCGCACGCGCACGCTGAGCTCTCCCACGGCGGTCGCGCGATCCGTTCCGGAGGCGAGCGGCAAGACGAAGCGCCCCGCACCGCCGAGCTCCGTCACGGGTTGCTCGAAGGTGAAGCGCACGCGCCGCGACTTCTTGGCCTCGATCGGGAAGATCGTGAGCGAGAGCTCGCGCCCCTCGGTCCACTCGAGCAGCGCAGGGTCTTTGGGGCGCACCGTGTCGTCGACGATGCCCTTGAAGATGCGCGCTGCCCGCCGCTTCTCGACCATCTCGGCGGGCACCGGCGTGTCGCCCACCCACAGCACCAGGTCCGAGATGCTGGCCTCGGGGGGCACCGGGAACACGAAGCGGCCTTCGAGCACCTCCGCGGTCTCGTTGTGGAACACCTCCTCGACCGTGGTCGTCGCCACGCCGCCTTGGATCACCACCGACACGTCGTGGCGCGCGAGGCGCACGCCAGGCACCACGGCCTCCTGACCGGGGCGGCGCGCGGTCATCCGCCCGAGCCCTCGCGACGGCGCCTCCTCCGCGCGCTCGCTCAGCGGGCTTGGGGGCGACGCCGGAGCGTCCTTGGCGCTGGCGGCGAGCGTGGGCGCCGGCTCGTCCGCGAGCTCGATCGTCTGACCTCGCGAGAGCGTGCTGCGCTCGGAGCCTCGCACCACCTCTGCGCGCCCCCGCTTGACCGCGACCATGGGCAGCTTCTCGTCCCACGACACCGACACCGTGCTGGGCCGCCCTGCCGGCAGCTTGAGCTTGCGACTCCCCACCCACAGCTCCACCAGTTCTTCGCCGTCGCTCTCGATCAGCGCGTCGCCTTCTTCGATCTCCCAGCGCGTTCCGACCTTGACCGCGCTGTGGGGCCCGAGCGACAGCACGAAGGAGCGGGCAGTGAGCGCCACGACGGTGTCGTCTTCCGTCACCACACGTCCTTCGCCGAGCACGTCGTTCAGCGCGAGATCGCGGCAGGCCTGGTCGATGGGGCAGAACGAGGCGTCGGCCGCGAGCCCGTTCGCGCCGCGTAGAGCGCTCACCGTCGCCACCCCGTCCGCGGGCGCAACGTCGTCGGGGCCGGGCTGGCAGGCGAACAGACACAGGCCGAGGACACCCCAGCGCGCACGCGACAAGACCATGGGGGGTGGACAACCGGCCGTGCGCACCGTTCCCGAGAACTCCGCGGCGCGTTGCCGCCAGTGTTGCGCAACCTGTGGCGCAGCCGCCGCCCCCCTCTGAGCCGCCCCCCTCCCCCCCGACAGGCCCTCGCAACATTCGACCGGCTTGCCGCTTCGCGGCCCCTGGCACGGGTGGAAAATCGGCCCATCCGAGCCTGGCCCCGATGTTGCCAAGCACACCTTGTGCTCTCTGCTCTTCCCCTTCCGGGCACGATCTCGATTAGAGTCGGGATCGCCGTGGACAAGACCGCCACAGAGTCCACGGGCCGCACGTCAGAGCCAGACCTTCAGCGGCCCAAGTTGCACTTCTTGTCGCTGTTGATCGAGTGCGATCGGCCTGAGGCGGGGAGCTTGAGCGTCTCGCTGGACCGCGTGGCCAAGGTGCTGATCGGCCGGGGCGAGAAGCGCTTGATCACCGAGAGCTCGGCTCAGGGCTCGCGCTCGATCACGCTGACCTTGCCAGACAAACGCGTCTCTGGCTCGCACGCCGTCCTGGAGCGCGACGACGCAGGCTGGTCGCTGCGTGACTTGGGCTCGGCCAACGGCACCCGCGTCGGCGGCCAGAAGGAGACGGCGCGCCGATTGGTCGAGGGCGACGTGATCCAGGTCGGTCACTCGCTGCTGTCGTTCGAGCACAAGCGGCTCGAGGCCAAAGTCCCGCTCACCGTGGGCACGCGCACCAAGGTCACCACCTTCTCCCCTGCGTACGCGACCAAGCTGAACCAACTCGCGCGTATCGCCATGACGCCCATCCCCGTGTTGCTGTTGGGCGAGAGCGGCACCGGCAAAGAGGTGCTGGCCCAGCTGACGCACGAGCTCTCGGGTCGGCCGGGTGCGTTCGTGCCGGTCAACTGCGGTGCGATCCCCCCGAACTTGGTGGAGTCGCATCTGTTCGGTCACCAGAAGGGCTCGTTCTCCGGCGCGGTGCGGGACGAGATCGGCTTCGTGCGCGCCGCCGACGGCGGAACGCTGTTCCTGGACGAGATTGGCGACCTGCCGCCCGCCTCGCAGGCGGCGCTGCTGCGCGTGCTGCAAGAGGGCGAGGTGCACCCGGTCGGCGCGGCGCGTGCGGTCCGGGTCGACGTGCGCGTGATCGCGGCCACCCATCGACCGCTGGATCGCATGCAGGACGAGGGCTCGTTCCGACGCGATCTGTACGCGCGCCTGAGCGGCTTCTCGGTGCTGGTGCCGCCGCTGCGCGAGCGCAAGGAAGACCTCGGCCAGCTGACCGCCGAGCTCTTGGAGAAGGCTGGCGCCAAGGTGCGCTTGCGGCCCGAGGCGGCCAGCTTGATGTTCGCACACGACTGGCCGCTCAACGTGCGCGAGCTGTCTCAATGTCTCGCGACGGCCACGGCGCTCACCACCGACGGGGTCATCCGCGTCGAGCACTTGCCCCAGGGGATCTCGCTGCTCGAGCACGAGAGTGGAGCCAAGATCACCACCCAGCCGCCGCCCGAGGGCGGACGTCAGGCGAAACCAGCGCCGCTCTCGAGCGAAGACGAGGCCCTGCGCGCCGACTTGGTCGCGCGGCTCGAGCAACACGGCGGCAACCTCAGCGCGGTCGCGCGCGACATGGGCAAGGCCCGGCAGCAGATCCAGCGCTGGGTGCGCCGGTTCGGCCTGAAGAGCAGCGACGACTGAGCCGCTACTTCGGCGGAGGCGCCGGCGGTGCGCCGCCGTCCTTCTTCTCTTCCTTCTTCTGCTTGAGGATCGGGCCCGCGTCGCCGGCAGTGTCCCCCGAGGGAGCCTGCACCACGTCGCCGTCGTCGAACGGCTTCTTGGGCGGCGGCCGGTGATCCTTGGCGATATCCCCTTCGGGGTTGAAGATCAGCTTGGGAATGTCCGGCTTGGGAGGGTTCCTCAGGCGCGCACGCTCCTCGGCCGACAGCACGGTCAACACCATGCCGCCGTCGAGCGCGTTGCGCGGCCCAAACGGCCGACCATTGACCTCCATCACGTGGAACTCGGTGCGGCGGTTCTCCTGCCGGCCGCCGGCGATCTCGTTGGGCGCGCGCGGCTTGCTCTCGCCGTAGCCCACCGCCACCAAACGCACGTGATCGATGCCCTTGTCGACCAGCCAGTCACACACCGCGAGCGACCGGCGCGCGGAGAGACCTTGGTTGTACTCGTCGCTGGCGGTGCTGTCGGTGTGGCCCTCGATGCGCAGACGCGTGACGTCCGGCCGATCGTTCAAGAACTTCAGCAAGCGCTGCAGCACCACCTCGCTCTGCGGGCGGATGGTGGCCTTGTCCACGTGAAAGACGATCTTGCCTTCGATGTAGACCTGCGTGTCGTTGCCGTTCGGGTTCCACTTGGCGTTGGGATCGAACCAGCCCGGGACAGGCCTGCGCAGGTCGGCGTTGGGCACCGGGTTCGGTGGCAGCTTGTGGTCCGAGCAAGCGGCCCCCAAGCTCACCGCGATGGTCGCCACGAGCGGGGGAAGTGGGGTGAACTGGCTGGCCTTGCGTTTCGGTTCCATCGCGGATGTTGCGATCGTGACTGATGAAGGAGCCTGCCCGCAAGTATCCGGCTTGCCGAAAGCCCCAACCTCTGGAGACTATGGAGCCATGCTGACCGTGTTCGAGGTTCATTTCATCCCCGAGGCCAAGCCCGACACCCTGCTCTCCGACGAAGTGAAGAAGGAGACGCATGCGCAGGTGATGACCGTGGAGCAGGCCCGGCAGGTCGGCTTCGCAGGGCTGCCCGACCTGGGGCCCAACGTGCGGCTGATCGCGGTCAACAAGCGCGACGCCAACTGGATCAACAAGGTGTTGGAGGCGAGCCCCGACGTGGCCGGCTTCCAGGTTCACCACGTGGATGGCTGAGCCCCTGCTGGGGCTCGCTTGCGCCCGAGAGGGCGCTACGCTCGCCGGTGCTCGCGCCGAAGCGTGCTAAGGAACCCGACCATGCCTCTCGGTGACGCGTCCGACAAGCTGACGGCGCTGCTCGCGGCGCTCACCGAGCTCGAGAGCGTGATCGTGTGCTACTCGGGCGGGGTCGACAGCGCCTTCGTGCTGGCAGCCGCCCATCGCGCGCTCGGCGCGCGGGCCATCGGCCTGACCGCGGTCTCACCCAGCTTGGCCCCGTCCGAGCTCGACGATGCCCGCGCCATCGCCACGCACATCGGGGCCGACCACCGCGTGGTGCAGTCGAACGAGATCCACGACCCGCAGTACCAAGCCAACGCACCCGACCGCTGCTTTCACTGCAAGAGCGAGCTCTACCGCATTGCGCAGGGCAAGCTCGGCGAGTGGGGCGCGCGCCACGTGCTGAACGGCACCAACGTCGACGACCTAGGCGACTATCGCCCCGGGCTCGAGGCCGCCAAGAACGCCGCCGTGAGGAGCCCGCTGGTCGAGCTTGGCTTCACCAAGGCGGACGTGCGTGAGGGCGCACGGCTCTTGGGGCTACCCATTTGGGACAAGCCCGCAGCGGCTTGTCTGTCGAGCCGCATCCCGTTCGGAACCCGCGTCACGCCCGAGCGCTTGAGCCAGATCGCGAGCTTCGAGACGGCGCTCAAGGAGCTCGGCTTCCGGCGGGTGCGCGTGCGCTATCACCCTGTGTCGGACGGCGCCGCCTTCGCTCGCATCGAGCTCGACGCCGCCGAGATCGCGCGCGCCGCCGACGAGGCGACGCGCACCGAGATCGTCGCGCGCGGCAAGGCGGCTGGCTTCTTGTACGTGACCCTGGACCTGGCCGGCTACCGGCTGGGCAGCCACAACGAGGCGCTGCTTCCGAACCGGCGGCTGCAGGTCGTCGGGTGAGGCGCGCGCGCGCGCTCGCGCTGGGCCTATCGCTGGCGGCCTGCGGTGATGACGGCGGCACCGGCACCGAGTGCACACCCTTCGATCAGGTCACCTGTTACGAAGGCCCCCCCGAGACGGACGGCGTGGGCGCGTGCCGCTTCGGTATCCGGACGTGCCAACCTGACGGCGAGACGTACTCGGACTGCACCAGCCAGGTGCTGCCCACCACCGAGGACTGCGGCACCGCGCTCGACGACGACTGCGACGGTGAGGTGAACGAGGGCTGCGAGTGCGTGCCGGGCACCGTGAGGATCTGCTACACCGGCCCGCAGGGCACGCTGGGCCTCGGCACCTGCGTGCAGGGCACGCAGTGGTGCAACGAGGACGGCTCCGGCCTCGGCCCCTGCCTGGGCGAGGTGTTGCCCAGCGCCGAGCTGTGCGACAACAACAAGGACGACGACTGCGACGGCGTCGTCAACCAAGCGGAGGCCTGCGAGTGCAGCGCCGGAGACGTGGAGGCTTGCTACTCCGGTCCAGACGGCACGGAAGGAGTCGGCGTCTGCGTGGCGGGCACCCGCACCTGCCTGCCCCAGGGCGGATCATTCGGGCCGTGTGTGGGCGAGGTGCTTCCGGGCACGGAGAGCTGCAGCACCGATGAGGACGACGACTGCAACGGCCAGAGCAACGAGCCCGCGGCGGGCTGCACCTGCACCCCTGGCGAGCAGCGCGCCTGTTACTCGGGCCCGAGCGGTACCAGCGACCAGGGCATCTGCCAGCCGGGCACGCAGACCTGCGAGCCCTCCGGTGACGGCTTCGGCGCCTGCAACGGCGACGTGACTCCGCTCGAAGAAAACTGCGCCACGCCCGAAGATGACGACTGCGACGGCGAAGCCAACGAGGAAGAGGAGGGCTGCGAGTGCACGCCGGGGGAGCAAGCGCTCTGCTACACCGGCCCGGAGTTCACCCTGAACGTGGGCACGTGCCAGGCAGGCTCTCGCATCTGTTCCCCCTCCGGCCTGTGGTTCGCCTGTGAGGATGAGGTCGTGCCCGCCGACGACGACTGCAACACTCCGCTCGACGAGAACTGCGACGGCGCCGTGAACGAGCCCAGCTCTGGCTGCGTTTGCTCGCTCGAAGACCCCACCACGCTGCAGAGTGAGGACTGCGTGCTCGATTTCGGCGAGCCAGCCTGGAAGATGCCCATCATCGGGCTTCCTCACGAGCTGGGCGCCGACTTCGCGGGCAACACCTACCTCGTGGCCCCCCACGAGGTGGACCACCTCGACTTCGAGCCTGTGCCTGCTCCGTTGCTGCCGACGGCGATGGTGGCGCGTTATGGTCCCAACGGAGAGCTCTATTGGGGCAAGGAGCTCACCGGCAGCGTCTCACCATTGCCGAGCGCGGGCCACAGCTACAACCTGAGCGTGGCCGAGAGCGGCGCCTTCGCCCTGACGTTGCCGATCAACAATGGTGACACCACCGGCTTCGGCGGAGACACGTTCACTTGGCCGAACGGCAGCTTCCGCGTGCTGCTCTCGGTCGAGCCCTGGGGCTTCCCGCTGTTCGCAGTCGCGGTGCCGCGGTACTCGCTCGAGCCCAACAGCTCCATTCACGCCGTGGCGGCCACGGGCGACGGCAGCGTCTATTACATGAACGGCCCCACCGAGAATCACCTGCACCACTACGACTGGTTCGGGGACCTCTCGTGGACGGTCGACGTCGGCTTGGATCTGGACGACTTCGCGCTCGCCCCCACCGACGACGGCGGGGTGCTGCTGCTGTTCACGACCGGCCTCACGGTCAACCTGGGCACAGGCTTGCTCTTGCCCTTGCCGGGCTCGTCATCGGACTTGATCCTCGCGCGCTACGACGCC
>CAZXMG010000122.1:0-18688 GCA_964641275.1 uncultured Polyangiaceae bacterium | reverse complement strand
GCCGCCGTCTCCCGCGCCGCCGTCAGCGTCGTTGCTCGTCTCGCCGCTCTCGAGGTCGCCGCAGGCAACCCCCGCGAGCAGCCACAACCCCACACAAACAGACCGAGACCTCACGATGGGCAACCTCCGGGCGATGCTCGCGCCCTCGAGAAACTCGCGTGTCACGGCGAGGTCGTTGCCCGATGTTCTGACTCCCCAGCCCGGTGTGGGCCCGGCGCCTTCCGGGGTGGTGCCCCGTGGCGTCGATCCGCGCTCGAGCTGCCTCGAGCGGGGTTACAGCGGCGGCTCCGTGCCAGAATCTCACTGGCTTCCCGCACCCGGTGAGCTGACCAGGTGCTCGCCCCGTGACGAGGCGAGAGCAACGACCGCTCGTTCCTACACGACCGCGACGGCGGGGGAAAGGGGGCACCCCGACGGGTCTGGCTCTACACCGGGCCGATCGCGCGCAGCGCGAGCAACGGCGCGTCGGCGGCGGGCTCTTCGCCGAGATCGATGCTGAAGCTCAGCGCCCAGTCGTTGTGGCCTTGGTCGTCGACCATGGTCTGGTGGAGCTTCCAGCCGTGCTCCGAGTCCCGCTCGAGCGTGGTGAACTCCGCGCGCCGCGCTTCGTGGTGCACCAGCAGGCGGCCCTTCTCCGCGACGTAGGCTTGACCGCGCGCGGTGAGCGTGGCGGCCGGCCAGTCCTCCGGGTTGGTGATGGCCTTGGCCAAGCCCTCGAAGTCGCCGACCGAGAGCAGCTTGAGCACGCGGTGCGCGTCGCGTCGCGCGCGTACGAGCAGCGCCTTGGGATCGTCTCGGAGGCCCTTCGGCTTCTCGGGGACCTTCTCGGCCTTGGGTTTGCCGCCCGCCAACCGCTCCTCCCACTCGTCGAGCAGAGAGCTGTCGATGCCACGCACCTGGTCCTCCAAGAACCAGGTGAGCTCGTCGAGCGCGTCGGTCTTGCGCCGCTCCGGCACCGTCTGCGCGAGCGTCTTCATCACCTCGCTCAGGTAGCGGAGCAGCAGGCCCTCCATGCGCGACAGGTCGAGCTCGCGCACGTACTCGTCGAAGGTGGCGTAACGCTCGTACATGTCGCGCGCGATCGACTTGGGCTTGATGTTCTCCGCGCCGATCCACGGGTGGTGCACGGAGAACTCGGCGAAGGTCGCATAAATGGCTTCGGCGTTGGGCTTGGGCAGCTCCACCTTCTCGAGCTCCGCCATGCGCTCGTCGTACTCCACACCCGCCGCTTTGAGCTCGGCGATCTTCTCGGCCTTGAGGCGGTCGAGCTGGCGCTCGAGGATCGCCTTGGGGCTCTCGCACACCGCCTCGACCGCGCTCAGCACGTCGAGCGCGTACGCCGCCTCGTCGGTCTTGCCCTCGAACAGCACGTCCACGAAATCGACGAGCCACAAGGACAGCGCCGACATCAGCGAGAAGTCGCGCTGCAAGTCGGTGGCCACGTGCGCGATGCGGCCGCGCCCGCTCGGTCGCGGCGAGAGTTGGATCAGCCCCGCGCGCCGGAGCGAGCGGAACAACAGCGGGGCGAGCTTGCGCTGCGCGCGTTTGTCGCGCTCGGACAGGTGGGCGCGCTCGATCAGATCGAGCAGCAGGCCATAGCCACCTCGTTTGCCAGGGTCGGCGCGGTCCAACAGGTCGATCAGCATGCCGTGGCCGATCGAGAACCGCGCGATCAAATCCTCTGGTTTCTTGGTCAAGAGTTGATCGAAGGTCTGCCGATCCCAGTGCACGTAGCCCTTGAGCGGGGCCTTGGCGCGCTGGAGGTTCTTGTACTTCTTGGGGTCGCTCTCCTTCTTGCGATCGATGCGGATGTTCTCGATCACGTGCTCGGGCGCCTGCACCACCACCGTGCCCAGGTCGTCGAAGCCCTTGCGCCCCGCGCGCCCCGCGATCTGGTGGAACTCGCGCGCGGTGAGCAGGCCGACCTTCTCGCCGTCGAATTTGCACAGCTTGGTGAACAGCACCGTGCGGATCGGGATGTTGACGCCGACGCCGAGCGTGTCGGTGCCGCAGATCACCTTGAGCAGCCCCTTCTGCGCCAAGCGCTCGACCAAGAGGCGGTACTTGGGCAAGAGGCCCGCGTGGTGCAGACCGATGCCGTGTTTCACGAAGCGCGCCACGTCCTTGCCGTACGGGCTGTCGAAGCGAAAGCCCTCGAGCGCCTCCAAGATCGCGCGCTTCTCCTCCTTGGAGGTGTAGTTCTCGCTGGTGAGCTTCTGCGCCTCGTCCGCGCAGGCGCGCTGCGTGAAGCACACGATGTACACCGGCGCTCGTCCGCGCTCGACCAGCTGCTTGACCGTCTCCTGCAGGGGCTCCTCGGCGTACGAGAACTCGAGCGGAACGGGTCGGTCTTTGCTCTCGACCAGCACGGCCTCACGTTTGGTCAGCGTGCGCAGCCGCTCGAGAAAGGGAGTGGCGTCTCCCAACGTCGCGGACATCAACAGGAAGCGAGTGCGCGACAGGATCAAGAGCGGCACGTGCCACGCCGCGCCCCGCTCCTTGTCGGCGTAGTAGTGGAACTCGTCCATGATCAGCGCGTCGATCGGCCCGTCGATCCCCTGGCGCAGCGCGATGCTCGCGGCGATCTCGGCGGTGCAGCAGATCACCGGCGCGCCGGTGTTGATGGCGGCATCACCTGTCATCATGCCCACGTTCGCCGGCCCGAACGCGTCCGAGAGCTGGAAGAACTTCTCGTTCACCAGCGCCTTGATCGGGCAGGTGTAGAACGCGCGCCCTCCGTTGGCCAAGGTGCGGAACACCATCGCGGTCGCGACCAGCGACTTGCCGCTGCCGGTGGGCGTCGCCAAGATCACGTGCTGGCCCTCGAACAGCGCCAAGATGGCCTCTTCTTGCGCTGGGTAGAGCGTGAGCCCGAGCTCGCCCACCCACTCCAAGAAGTGCTCGAGCAGGTCGCTGGGGGTGCTCTGGCTGAGCCGACCGACACGCTCGGCGAGGGGGGCGGGAGCTGGCATGAGCGAGCGAGCTTACCTCGCGCTCGGGTGAGCTGGCCTGAACACCTGAGAGGCCGGCGAGGATCGGTCTACTTGCGAGAAGCGAGAACTCCTGAAACTCTTAGCCCAGCATGCTTCGTGTCTTCCGTCACATGACGGCTTTGTCTGCGGTTCTGCTGGTGCCGGTGGGCGTCGCGGGGTGTGGTGGCACACAAGAAGCCGAGGTGCCCACCGCCGAGCCGGAGCCCCCGCCCAAGCCCAAGCCCAAGCCCAAGCCCAAGTGCGAGGACTTCGCGGAGAAGTGCACCGCTACGGCAGACACCCAGGCCAAGATCGCCGGCACCAACATCGCGTTCATCCCCCCCGAGGGCTGGATGTACGCGCAGCAGGCGAACGCCACCATGGCCAAACCGGACGGTGGCCCCGGCGCGATCGCCATGTCGGGCTTCGACGGTTCGAAGGACGAGGCGAAGGCGCGCGACGCCGAGTACGATCGGCTGCTCGGCCTGCTCGGCATGGAGCCGCCGGCCAAGTTCAAGGTCAAGTACAAGCCCAATTGGGCCAAGCCCGAGGCCACCCGCAAGTCTGGCGAGATGGAGATCAAGCTGTGGCAGACCGACGGCGCCAAGCGCGACGGCAAGGCGGGCATCCTCAACGTGATTTTGACCTCCGAGCCGGGCGGCAAGAAGATCTTGGGGGTGGTGTTCACCCTCGACAACGACGAGAAAACAGCCGAGGCCGTGAACAAGTCCTTGGAGACCATCGGACCGGCGCCATACTGACGATGATGTCGCTCGAACCCTCAGGCGCTGCGCTCGGTCTCTTCGAGAGCCGCGGTCTCGCACCCCTCGCAGGTGCGCGGCGAGGTGTGCCGTGAGCGCTCCCCGTCTCTCCGCAGGTGGCGTCGTCGCCGGCAAGTACACGGTGCGCTCCGTGCTCGGGGATGGCGGCGCGGTCATCACCTACCACTGCGTCAATCCGCAGGGCCAGGATGTGGCCGTCAAGCTGTACGACCCTGCCGTTGCGTCGCACTCGACGGTGATGAAGTCGCTCGAGCAGGCCTACGCGGCGACCAATGCGCTGCCGCAGAACTCGGCGGCGCCCATCATCGACGCGGGGTACGACCAGCCGACGTTGGCGCCGTTCAGCGTGACCGAGCTGATCCGGTTGCCCTCGCTCGCGGCGCAGCAGCGCCGGCTCGCGCCCGAAGAGGTGGTGGGCCTACTCAAGGGCCTCGCGCGCTCACTCGACCTCGCCCACGTGCGCAACGTGGTGCACGGCGCCATCAAGCCGACCAACGTGTTCGTCGGTCCCAACGCCAACCCGGTGTTGGTCACCGACTTCGCCGCGAACCTGCCCAAAGCAGCCATCCCGACGCAGGAGGGGTTCGTGAGCAGCGCGCCGTGGATCGCGCCGGAGCAGGCCCAGAGCGGCTCGGTGACCCCGGCTGCGGACGTGTTCTCGGTGGGCTTGCTGACGTTCTACGCGCTGACCGGGCGCAGCTATTGGCGGAGCTGCCAGGGCCAGGCCTTCGATCTCAACGGCTGGCAGCAGGAGCTCGCTGGGCAACGCACGCCCGCGTCGGCGCGCGCTGCAGAGCTCGGCGTGCCGCTGAGCCCCACGCTCGACATGGTGATCTGGAAGGCGATCTCCAACGATCCGCAGGAACGCTTCAAGAGCATCGGCGAGTTCCAGAACGTGCTCGAAGACTCCTTGATCAAGCAGGTGGGCAGCGCAGCAACGATGGCGCTTCCCATGGTGGGCGACGCGCCCTCTCCACTGCCCGCGAACATGCGCAACCCCGAGGCGCCGCGGCCGGCCGCCGGCATGCCGGCACCGCAGATGGCCGGCGCCGCCGCGCACCCAGGCATGATGGCGCCGGCGAATCCGCACGCCGCCGCCACCATGGCGCTCACCGCTGACCAGCTCATGCCTCCCGGGCAGATGCCGCAGCCGGGCTACGGCAACATGAACGGTCCCGGCATGCAGGGCATGAACGGCGGCATGAACGGTCCCGGCATGCAGCAAGGCATGAACGGCCCCGGCATGCAGGGCATGAACGGCGGCATGAACGGTCCCGGCATGAACGGTCCCGGGATGCAGCAGTCGGGCATGAACCCGGCCTACGGGCAGGGGATGCCTGGCGCGGCCCCGTCACAGGGGGGCACGTACGCCTTCGCCCAAGGTGGGCGAGACCCTGGGTACCCGCCGCCTCCTCAAGCGATCACGCCCAAGTCGAGCAGCAAGGTGCTCCCGATCGTGATCGGCTTCTTGGCCGTGGCGCTGCTCGGCGTGGTGGCGACGTTGGTCGTGCTCAAGCTGCGCGGTGAGCAGACCGCAGACGACTCGCCGGTGACGGTGCCGAGCGCGACCGCCGCGCCCACCGAGACGGCCACGGCGGCGCCGGCGCCGAGCCCGACCACGCCACCCGAGCCAAGCTCCACCGGCTCGGCGGCGACGCCCCCGCAGGAGGTCGACGTCAAGCTGGTGTGCAAGCCTGCCTGCGACGAGATCAAGGTCGACGGCAAGGTCATCGATCCGAAGAAGCCGCTCAAGCTCACGGTCGGGGCACACGAGATCGAGGTGAGCAAGGCCGGCTACGTGGGCCAAACGGAGAAGCTGGACGTCAAGGCTGGAAGCACGCCTCAGAGCAAGACGTTCACGCTGGTGCAGGAGAAGAGTGCCGCGCCTCCCCCGACCAACACGGTCAAGCCTCCCACGACCGGGCCGGTCAACACCGGCAAGCCGCCCTGCAAAAAGGGCGGGCTCATCAAGAAGTGTTGAGCGCTTGCGCGAGCTCGGCCTGAGGACGCTCGTGCCTGCGTTGGGCCTGTCACTTTGGGCCTGCGATCGCGAGCATCCGGAAGGCAACGCCAGCGAGTCCGAGCCTTTGGGCAGTCAGGTCGCGAGCGCCCCTCTGCCGGCCGCGCCGAGCGCGATCGTCAGCAACAGCTCGCCGGCGCCCGCATGGAACCCATCGCTGCCCGAGCCAGGCCTCGTTCCGGAGACGCTCGAGGAGCAGCGCGAGGCCATGTTCCGCCGAATGAGCGTGATGCTCGAGCTCGACGAGCAAGCGCTCGGGCGGGTGCGGGCGATCTTCGCCAAGTCCAAGGTGCTGAGCCAGGGCAACCCCAAGCTGACCAAGTACGCCATGACGCGCGAGGAGTGTCAGACGCGCCGTACGGCCGCGAACGTGGTCGACGCGGACGAGCCTCTGTGTGGCGCGCGCTTCATGGCGCCGATCTGGGACGTCAAGGCGGGCAAGACCAAGTCGGACGCGACGGTCTGCATCGACCGCTACGAGTTCCCGGGCATCCCCTGTGAGTACCCGGTCACGTGGGTGCAGGCGTACGAGGCCGCCGAGCTGTGCAAAGCGATCGGCAAGCGCCTGTGCGACGCGCACGAGTGGGAGGGAGGCTGCGCGGGCTCGTTGCTCCCGGCCGAGCAGGAGTACGCGTTCGGCAAGCCGCGCAAAGAGATGAAGCAGCGGCACAACGACAGCCGCGAAATCACCTGGGCGCACGGCGCGGAGAAGAGCTTCGACAAGTGCGCGATGGCCTCCGAGAAGAACAAGTCATGCAAGCAGAGCGGCTGGAAGAACTGCGGTTCCAACAGCTACCCGGCGGGCTCGTTCCCCGAGTGCAAGAGCAGCTTCGGCGTGTACGACCAGCACGGCAACGTGGCGGAGCACATGAGCCTGCCGCTCAAGCCCGAGCAGCTCGGAAGCCGCGGCGGCGCAGGCGAGACGGAGATGAAGGGCAGCTGGTTCATCTTCCAGAAGTTCGAGGCCCACGACGATGATTGTCGCTGGCGCGCCCCCGACTGGCACGTGACCAAGGTGATGAGCCGCGACAGCCACCTGAACTACCACCTGGGCTTTCGCTGCTGCAAAGACGTGCCGCGGTGAGCGGTGCGGCGACTGGCCGGCGAAGCGCGTTGGGCCGATTGACGGTTTGCTCGCACCGCGTTGCCTGCTACTTACAGAGGCCCATGGCGCGCTACGACAACGACGAAGAGGCCGACAAGAACGCAGGATCAGAGGGCGACCGCTTGACCAACAAGCTGATCGACGCCCGCACGCTGATCATCGCAGAAGAGGTCAGCGACACGCTGTACCGGCAGGTGGCCACCATGCTCACCCTGCTCGAGCGCAAGGATCCCAAGGCGACCATCACCGTATTCGTCAACTCGCCGGGCGGCTCGGCCGACTCGGGCTTCGCCATCTACGATCTGTTCCGCTTCACGTCTTGCCCGATCTTGACCGTCGCGAACGGCGTGGTCGCGTCGGCGGCAGTCATGATCTACCTGGGCGCCCCCAAGGAACGGCGCGTCTCGCTGCCCAGCGCGCGCTTCTTGTTGCACCAGCCCTCCACCGCCACGCGCGGTCAGGCCAGCGACATCGACATCACCGCGCGTGAAATCGTGAAGCTTCGCACGCGTTACAACCAAATCGTCCACGAGTGCACGGGCAAGCCGGTGGAGCAGGTGACCAAGGACAGCGATCGCGACTTCTGGCTCACGGCCACCGAGGCCAAGGACTACGGCTTGGTTGGCCGCGTGGTGCAGCGCCGCGCCGAGCTCGAAGATCTGTCGCGCTGACTCCAGCGACGGCGCGGCCCGCGCATTGCATCGTTGCTGGCATGGGCAACGACTCGATCGCGAAGCTGCTCGCCGACACCACAGGGTTGCTGGTCGGTGCGCTCCCAGGCGTGCTCTTCACGATCTGGAAGCCGGTGGTCGCCACTGGCGCTCACGTGACGGCGGCCGTGGACGCCGTCGTGGCGCACGTGGGGCAGGCGGAGCAGGGACGGGGGAAGTGGGCCGTGTTGGTGGGGATTTCTGCGCACGTCCCGCTGCCCGGGGAGGACGTGCGCGAGGCCGTCCAGCGCGAGATGCGCCGCTTGGATCCGTACCTGTTCTGCGGCGCCACGGTGATCGAGCGTGCCGGGCTGGGAGGTGTGGCGCAGCGTTCGGTGGTCTCCACTTTGCAGCTGCTGACGCGGCCGAAGCACCCCGAGAAGGTCTTCGCCGACTGCGATCAGGCGGCGGAGTTCATCGCTGAAGAAGCCAAGCGGCGCGAGCTGCCGCCGCTCGACGAGCGCAAGCTGGTGCGCGCCTACCTGGAGCTGTCACGCCGGGCCAGCGCTTGAGCGGATGCACCTGCAACGTTGCAGGTGGGGTGCAACACGCGCTCATCGCTCAAGAGCGCCGCTCGACAGACATTCGCGCAGCCGCGGCTCGAGCTCCACCGCCTCGCGTGGCAAGTCCAGTCCGTCGACTGGCCCGAGCTTGAGCGCGCCACCGCGCTTCAGGAAGGTGGCGCGACCGAGCACCTTGTTGCTGGGCACGCCCGCTCCCTTGCCCTGGTTCCACGATCTCGAGTCGTGGCTGTTGCTGCGGTGGTCGCCGAGCACGAACAGCTCGCCGGGAGCGACCTGCCACGAGCCCTCGGCGCGTGGGTCATCGACGATGAGGTGGGTGCGCCCGTCGATGCGCTCGAGCGCCACCAGCTTGCTCTCCCCTGCCACACGCATGGTGCCGAGCTCGCAGCGCGGAACGGCGACGCCGTTGATGTGGAGCTTTCCTGCTTTGAGCTCCACGATGTCTCCGGACACTCCCACCACGCGCTTGACGAACGCTTGGCCCTCCGTGTCTTCGGCGCTGCTCGTCGCGGGGGGCTCGAACGCGATCACGTCGCCGCGCCCCACCGGGGCGCCGAGCTTGCTGGCCAGGAACCAGTCTCCCGGCCCGAAGGTGGGGATCATCGAGCCGGACGCCAGCGGAAATACGGCGCAAACGCTGGCGAAGATGACGCGGCGCACGCCGTAGTCGAGCAGCAACATGCTGAGCGCTTGCAGCGAGAACGGCACCAGCCGCGCACGCGAGAGCTTGCTCCGATCCAATAATGCCAGGTCCACCACCGAGCCCACGTGAACGAGCACGTTCAGCGAGAGCAGCAGTACGGTGGTGGTGCTCGGAGCGTGCGCGACGAGCAGCCACGCGCCTGCTCGCGCCACCATCGCAGCGACGGCGAACGCCAAACCTCGCGCTGCGCGTCGCACCAAGAAGTGCCCCGCGCCCGGCCCCAAGAGCACGCCCACGACCAGCGTCACCCACAAGGGGGGCAGCGGCAAGGGGGCGGGCTCGCTCTCGGCCTCGGACGTCGTCACGCTGCGCACCCTACTCCAGCTACCCCCGGGCTGCGCTACGCTGCGAGGACACGCGATGACCAACGAGCGCCTGGCCGTCTCCGCTGCGGATCTCGACGACCTCGAGCTGCCCGTGCTCGACGCGTTCCTTGCCGCGCGGGTGCCTGCGCTCTTGGCGTCGGGGACGCGCGACGAAGCAGGCGTGCGCCTCGGCCTGCTGGCGCGGGTCGCGCCACGCATCGTCCCCACGATGGTGGGGCTCTACTTGTTCGGTAAGGCGCCGCAGTACCTGTTCCCGGAGTGGGGCCTGTCATGCGTCACCTTCACGGAGCCCGGCATCGACGGTCCCATCGCGCGCCGGCAGGATCTGGAGGGAGGCCTGGCCACCTTGCTCGAGGGCGGTCTCTCGTACGTGCAGAGCCACTCCGGCACCATCCAAGGGTCGTCTGCCGAGTACCCCGAGCTCCTCGTGCGCGAGGCGCTGGTCAACGCGCTCGTGCACCGGGACCTGCGCAAATCGAGCCGCGTGGCGCTGCGCGTGTTCCCCGATCGTATCGAGATCTGGAGCCCTGGAGGCCCGCCCGACGGGGCACAAGACCTGGAGGAGCTCGCGCGCGACGGAGGCATCTCGGTGCCGCGCAATCCGCTGCTCGCCGCGACCGCCCGCGCGTTGGGCATGGGGGAGCAAATCGGCCGCGGCCTCCTGCTGGTGACGCGCGCGGCCGCAGCCGGGGGGGGCGGGCTCCCGCGAGCACGGGCCGAGCTCAAGGCCAGCGCGCGCGACGTGCTGGTGACCATTCCCTCGTCTTGGCAACGGCCGCGCGTGCAGGAGGAGCTTTCTTGAGCGTGTTGCGCGCGCTCTCGGGCCGCGCGGCGCGCGAGGTGTACCAGCGGGAGCTTCTGCCCACCCGCCTGCTGTGGTGGATGTGTGCGGACGGCATGCTGGTTTGGATCCGCGCGGTCGAGCGCCGCCTGCGCGAGCCGCTCGGCGCGCGCTCCAAAGCGGTGGTGGCGGCAGCCGTGGCAGACATGTCGATGCGCCGTGCGCGCTTGCTCGCGCTGCCCCAGGACGCTGTCGGGCCGTTCATGCTGTCGCTGTACCGCGCGCACCACGAGCCGCGCGTGCGCTGGATGTTCAGCCAGCTCGAGGGCGTACACACGCCACTGGCACGGCTGCGCGGGGCCGCTCGGCTGCGCCGGCTGTCGACGCGGCAGCGCTGGGACGAGGTGGCGACGCATCTGGGGGAGCTGCTCATCGTGCTGACCGACCGTTTGCCGACGGAGCTACCGAACGCGCGCAAGGTGCTGGGCGATCTGTGCTTCGACGCGGGCGTCACCTACGCCGAGAGGATGCTGAAGGTGCTCGCGCTCGCGCCGCCGTTCGAGGACCCACCCCGTGCGGCCATGATGGTGCTCCGCACCAGCGAGTGGGTGTTTCAGGTCAATCCCAAACACTGGTCGGAGAGCGACGGTGAGCGCGGCTCGCTTACGGGCACGGCTTGCCCTTGGTACACGCGGCCGGGCTGGAATGGCGCGCATTGCGGCATCTTCGGCCAGTTCCAATCGGGCGTTTCGAGCGTTTTCGGCCTGCGTTACCACCTGGCGCAGACCATCCCCAAACATGGCGGGGATACCTGTCGCATCGAGGTCAGGCCGATCCGACTGCGCCGCGCTGCGGACGGTTGAGCAGCTCCACCGCCACGAGCAGCCCGAGCGGCGCGCCCAGCACCGAGAACAGGTGCACGTTGCGCGCGAGCATCATCGTGAGCATCGTGACCACGTAGAGCGGCAGCACGGCGCGCGGCGCGGCGAGCGGCGCGAGCACCAAGCTGGCCTCTCCGATCAGTACGACCCGCGAGAACCACGTAGCGATCTCCCGCACCTCGATCGGGCTGAAGCGAGCCCGCAGGAACGGGTAGGGGAAGCCAGGCTCGTGCGCGAAGTAGAGGCCGTGGAACACCTCGCCGGACCAATACCCATCCGTGCTCTTGCCAAGCAGGGCACCCAGGAACAGAAGCGCAACGACCAGGTGCGCAGAGCCTCGGCAGAGCATCGGGAACCCCTCCCGTGGGCCCCGCACCCGGGTGCTGAACCAGAGCGCCCACAGCGCGGTCCACAGCGAGCTCACGAAGGTCGCGTCGCTGCAGGTCTCCGCGTGGAAGCAAGCGAACAGAGAGCACACCACCATGAGCAGGGCGCCGGCGCGCGCGAAGCGTGCTGGGTCCCACCACACGACCAGCAGCGCGAGCGGTGCCAGGTAGCACGCGAAGGCCAGCGTCGGATCCACCAGCCACGCGGGCAGCTCGGCCAAAGTCAGCGGCAGCGCGCGCGCGTCGCGGAAGTTCTTCAGGAAGCCGGGGTCGCCGGGGGCGTTGACGAACCAGCCCGCGAGCCAGAAGGAGAGCAGCGTGCGAAACGCGGAGCGGTCCACGGCGTTCACCGCGCGAGCTCCTGCGCTCCCAGCTCGCGTGGGAGCAGTACGAGCTTGCCGCCCTGCGGCACCAGGTAGAGGCCCGTCGTGACGGAAGTGCCCCGGTAGCGCGAGCGCAAGAACACGGCTTGTGGGCGGCGCGCGCCGGACATCACCCGCACGCGCTCCCCGTCGAACCGCGCCACGCGGCCTGGGTAATGGTTGACCCAGCGAGCCTCGCGCTCGAAGACGTCGGACCGTGGTGGCGTCCGCCCGCCGACGAGGGCGCGGTGCTCGTAGCCGTACATCTTGGGCAATGGTTGCAGCACCAGCCAACTGGCCAGGGATCGCGGTCGCAAGTGGCCGTTCTGCAAGAGGCTCTGGCGCAGGTCTCCGCTGACCAGCCCGGAGATCGAGAGCAGGGCGTAGGCGCCCACCAAACAGAACAGCGCCAGCGTCTTCTCGTCGCGGCGGGTCAGCGCGAGCAGCAGAGCAGCGATGAGCGGCGGCTGGGGCGAGCGCAACGACGCGTGCCTTCAGCGTGAGCCAGCGACGCGCAGCCGTTCGACCAGCGCAGCGATGGTGAAAGGCTTGGCAATGAACTCGACGCTGGGCTCTTGGCAGATCTCTTCCACGGCCTGACCGCCATAACCCGAGGTCAAGATGACCGGCAACGTGGGCCGCTGGGACAGCAGCGCGCGCGCGAGCTCCACGCCAGACATGCCAGGCATGGCCACGTCCGATAGCAGGACGTCGTACTCGCTGCCGCCCTCGATCAACGCGAGCGCCTCTTGCGCGTGACTGGCAGCGATCACCGTGAAGCCGTGCTCCTCCAGCCCTGCGGTCACCACGCGCCGCACCAGCGACTCGTCCTCGACCAGGAGCACGCGCCCGGAGCTCTTGGTGGTGGAGATGGGGGGGGCGAGGCGGCTGGGCTCGGGAGGCGAGCTCGCGCGCGGCAGCTCCACGACGAACGTGCTGCCTCGCCCCTGCTCGCTGTGGGCGCGGATCTGGCCGCGCGCGTTGGCGATGATGCTGCGGGTCGTGGCCAGCCCCAGCCCCGAGCCCACGCCGAGCCCCTTGGTGGTGAAGAACGGCTCGAACAGGTGGGACAACACCTCGGGCGACATGCCCTCGCCCGTGTCGTCCACGGTCAGCGTGACCCAGTCGGCGTCCTTGGAACCGGCCGAGCTTGCGCCGTTCTGGGTGGTGAGCGTGATGGTGCCGCCCGTTCGCATCGCGTCGCGTGCGTTCACCATCAGGTTGACGACCACCTGCTGCAGCTGTGCGCGATCGATCAGCACCGGCCAGAGGTCGCTGGAGAGATGCGCCGAAATCGTGATGTTCTCGCCGATGATCCGGCGCAACATGGAGGCCGTCTCCTGCACTACCTCGTTGAGCGAGGTCGGGGTGGGATGGGTCGGCTGCGGCCTGCTGAACAGCAACAGCTGGCGCGTCAGCTGCGCCGCGCGATTCGCGGTCACCGAGATGCTCTGCAAGTGCGGCAGCACCGCGTGCTCTCCTGGCAGCTGGCTCGACGACAGCTCGGCGCAGGTGGAGATGATGGTGAGCAGGTTGTTGAAGTCGTGGGCCACGCCTGCCGCGAGACGGCCGACGCAGTCCATCTTTTGCGCGTGGATCAGATCGCGCTCCAGCTGCTTGCGCTCGGTGACGTCGAGCACGTACCCGTCGAGGTGCAAGCGGCCCTCGTCTCGCGACAGAACCACGTGGTCGAGCAGCTCACGCTCTCCGGACCCAGCCGCCAACGCGTAGGCGAGCACCACGGCCCCTTCGCCTTGCGCCGTCGCCTCCGCGACTTCGCGCTCGATCCGGCCTCGGTCGCGGCTGGCGACGTGATCCAAGAAGTGATCGCCGACGGCCAGCGTGGCTGCGTCGAGCACGAGTGAACGCGCGTTGTCCGACAAGTACTCGATGGGCCAGCCCGGCTCTGCGCGGCGCCGCAGCACGACCACGGGGCCTTTGGTGAACAAGGCCCGCTCGCGCATGAGCTGTGCCTCGCGTGATCGCAGCGCCTCCTCCGCGGTGTGCCGCTCCACAGCGATGGCGACGTGGTCGGCGATGATGCACGAGAGACGCAGCTCCTCCTCGGGGAGCTCGCCTGGATCGGCACCGTAGATCATGAACTTTCCGATCACACCGCGGTGGCCCGACAGTGGGATGAACGCGAGCGAGCGGATGCCTTCGCGGGTGAAGACCGGGGCCAGCTCTTGCAACGAAGCGTCTTTGGTGGCGTCCGCCACTTGAAAGGCTTGCGCTTGCGTGGCGCCCGGCTTCCACGGCGTGTGCCCGTCGACGGCCTTGCGATACTCGTCCGAGATCCCTCGCCACGCGACGAAGCGCATGTGGCCCGTGGGGTCGAACAACAAGAGTGAGCAGCGCCGCCCAGGGACGGCTTGCACCAGCGTGGTCACGGCGGCTTCGCACATCTCCCGCACGGAGCCCGCTGCGCTGACTTTGCTCGTCAGGCGGTAGACCGCCTCGAGCCGGCGCAGGCGCTCGACCAGCATCTCCCCGAAGCTGTTTTCGGCTGCCCGCATGCGCCTGGGGGGTTATCACTCTCTCGGCGGCGTGAGTAGCGTGAGCCGTCAGGCGCAGTGTCGGCGCAGCAGCTCGACCCGATCGCCCAGGCGGATCGGGCCAGGGCGCGCTATCAGCGCGTTTTGTCCAAACATCACATGCTTTTGCGAGGTTCGGTGCGGAGCCAGCGCGCCGAGCAGGCTGCCCGAGCGGCGGGTGCCACGGTCGGGGTCGACGTCCACCACGCTGCAGCGCGAGCACGGCTTGACCAGCAGAACGCGCGCCGTATCGCCAATGGCGAGCTCGTGCCAGGCGTCCTCCGCGAACGGCTCGGCACCCGAGATCACCAGGTTGGGACGAAAGCGGCGCGCGTCGATCGGCGCTCCGAACCAAGCCGCGGCCGCCGTCACCGAGGCCTCGGTCGTGACCAGCAATGGGAAGCCGTCGGCGAACGACACGGCGTCGCCCGCGCTCTCCGCGTAGCGAGCCTCCACGGGTCGGGCCGCCCCCTCTGCCATCCGCACCAGTCGCGCGCTCACCCCCAGCAGGTTGGTGAGCAGGCCCGCTGCTTGGGCGCCACAGTCGACGGCGTCCACCTCGTCGCCCCACACGCGCGCGCGCAACGCTGGGCCCGCTTGGTCCAGTCGGACCGCCACCTCGCGGCCGTCGTCCGCGCAGAGCGTGACCACCCCGCCCGCGATCCTGGCGTCGAGCCGCGCGAGCTCGGGGTGCTCGCGCTGCGTCAGGAAATCGCCCTCTGGCGAGACGACCATCAGCACCCGATCGCCATCGAGCCCGCGCTGGCTTGCGTGCGCCTCCCCCACGGACACGGCGCGGGCCGCCTTGATGGGGTGGACGAAGATCTGCGCGACCCTGAGCGACATGCTCACGCGGCGTAGGTTTGCTCGAGGTAGCGTGCGATGTCTCGTGACTCGAACATGGCGGTGTCGGTGTTGGGATCGATGAGGTACGGCACCATCAGGCGGCCCGACCTGGCCAAGAAGGCGTCGCGTTTGGGGCTGCCTTTGCCGACGTTGTGCAGGAGGTACGGCAGCTCCAGGCTGCACAACACCTCGCGCACGATGCGGCAGTAGGGCGAGCCCTCGAAGCTGTACAGCTCGAGCGGCTGCTCTGGCGCGCGCGAGGGGCGCGCCCGCAAGCGCGGCCTGGCCAGGCTGGCCAGCCCGGCGCGCAGTGTCGAGGCGGGGCCGAGCTTCAGGGTCAGGGGGATGCGCCCGTCGCCGTAGGTGGATGCGAGGTAGCGGACGATCTCGTCGGACTCGTACATGTGTTTCGACTGGTTGGGGTCGACCAGCAGGGGGAACTGCCGCTTGCCGCCGATCTGCTCGGCCACCGGCCGGTAGCGCTCGCCGCGTGGCGGGCAGGGGAAGATGCGGGCATTCAGGTCGAGCGCGGTCAGCGCTTCGCGCACCTTGCGACAGAAGGGGCAGCTCTCGAACTCGTACAGCTCGAGCGGGCGTTCGGGCTGGCGAGCGTGGTGCAACATGCGCAGCCCCGCCGCCGCGGCCAGCCCGCTGGCCAACGTCGAGCTCACCACGTCCAGCGTTCTGTTCATGGCGCGAGTGGTGCCAGAGCCCACGGCCGCCAGCAAGTGCCGTCGAGCGGTCAGGCCCGTCCTTGCAGCATGCCGTTCCAATACAGGTCCGGCAGGCCGTACGCCTTCAGCGCGTACATGCTGTAGCGCTCTTTGCTCTGGTCGAACGGGAAGCTCTCGGCTGGCCTGCCGTCGTAGTCGAACTCGGCCAAGATCACGACCTGATGTCGCCGCTCCATCACGCGCTCCTCTCGCCCTCAGCGCGTCCCACGCGCCCGCCTCCGCGACCGGTCCGCTGGCTGTGGCGGAGAGCGCCGCGCCCACGTCGCCCACCACGCGCAGCGCACTGGGATCGAGCACGCCCGATCGCAACCGCTCCGAGAGCTCCTCGGTGTGGTCGAGTACGTCGCGCAGCATCGCGATGGCGGCCGGTGAGCTGAGGCGCTCGGCCGCCACCAGCAGTGCTCGGCCGTGCTGGTCGACGTCGATGCCCCGCTCCGCGAGGCGCTCCACCCATCCGTCGAACGAGTCCATCGCGACCGCCGCGAGCTGCGGCACCGCCGCCGACAATTGCCTGAGCTGGGCGCTCTCCTGCTCGAGCCGCTCACGTGCCAAGGATACCGAGAGCGATTTCAGCTACTTGGACGTGGCCCGCGGCCCTCGTGAAGCGCATCGAAACCTCGGGCTGCTTCGCGACGTTTCGCGCTTCTTCACTTGCCATAGTGAGTGAGGGCTCAAATACTAGCGCCATGGCCCGTCCCACCGTCATTCGAAACGAGGTCATCCTCGACGCCGCGCGCGCGGTCTTCTTGGAGCGCGGCATCTCCGCCACCAGCGCCGAGGTAGCGCAACGCGCGGGGGTGAGCGAAGGCTCGATCTTCAAGCGCTTCAAGACCAAGGCCGATCTGTTTCGTGCCGCGATGGGCATCGACGTGGAAGAGCTGCCCAACGTGCTCGCAGCGCTGCCAGCGCTCGCCGGCCAGAACACCGTGCGCGAAAACCTGATCGCCGCCGGTGTGCAGACGGTGGGCTTCTTCTCGCGCGTCATGCCCATCATGATGATGTCGTGGTCCAACCCCAAGGTGCAGGGGTGCTTCCCTGGCGCCAGCGATGCGACCGAGCCGCCCCCGCTGCGCGCCCAGGCCTTCGTCGCCAAGTACCTCGCGGCCGAGCAACGTCTCGGGCGGCTCGACACCTTCGATCCGCTGGTGATCGCGCGCGCGTACATGGGCGCGCTCAGCGTGTACGTCTTCTCCGAGATGTTGGCGCAGGGGGGGCGCGGCCCCAAGATCGCGCCTGAAGCGTACGTGATCGAGTACGTGTCCACGCTGCTCACCGGCATGGCCCGCCCGCGCCCCGTGGAGGTCGCTCGCTCGGGCTCGCCCCCGCGCTCGGCGCTGTCCGTCGACTGAGAAACGCCTGTATCCTCTGGCGCCTTGGACGACATCTTCCGCATTCTGAGCGGCGCGTCCGGTCTCAACCTGGCCGTCTCCGTCGCGGTGGGTCTGATCGCGGCCAGCGCGGCGCTCCTGCCCCAGCAAGATCGCAAGCTGCTGCGCATGCCGGTGGGCTTCTTCATCGCCCACCTGGTGATGCGCGCGATCGAGCTGCTCCTGGAGGAGGGCTCCCCGATGCAGCGCGCCACTTGGCTGCTCGGCCTGGGCGCGTTGTTCGTGGCCATCGGGCGCTCCTCGGTGCTCTTGGTGATCGACGTGATCTTGGGTCGGCGGCTCGACCGCGCGCTGCCGACCATCATCCGCGACATCATCCAAGGGCTCGTCTATTTCTTTTTGCTACTGGTGCTGCTCCGCCAGATGGGCCTCGAGCCCGGGCAGCTGCTCACGACCAGCGCGCTGCTCACGGCGGTGGTGGGCCTGTCGCTTCAAGACACGCTCGGCAACCTGATCGCCGGGCTCTCGGTGCAGATCCAGCGGCCATTCAGCGTGGGTGACTGGGTCGAGTTCGACGGTGAGAAGCAGAACATCGGCAGGGTGCTGGAAATCAACTGGCGCGCCACCACGCTGCTCACGTTGGACGACATCGAGATCGTGGTGCCCAATGGCTTGCTCGCCAAGTCCGCGCTGCGGGTCTACACCAGGCCGACGCCGACCGTGCGCCGCAACCTGTTCGTGCAGGTCGCGTACGAGGTGCCGCCCAATCGCGTGCACCAAGTGGTGCTCGAGGCGATCGCCGATTCACCAGGCGTGCTCAGCGACCCGGCCCCCAGCGTGATCACGCACGCGTATCTGGACTCGGGCATCGAGTATTGGGTGCGCATCTTCATCGAGCAGATGGCGCGGCGCGACGCGATCGAGAGCGGCGTACGCGATCGCATCTGGTACGCGTTCCAGCGCAACGGCATCAGCTTCCCCTACCCGCACCGCGTGGTGCACGTGCAGCAGCACTCGGACGAGACGCGCGCGATCGAGCAGGAGCGGCGCGTGATCAAGCGGGAACGCGCGCTCGAGGGCGTCCATTTCCTGAAGGTCGTCAGCGACGAGCAGCGCCGCGCGTTGGCGGTGCGCGCGTCGACGCGCCTGTTCTCGGCGGGTGAGGTGATCGTGCGCCAAGGCGAGGACAGCACGGAGCTGTTCATCATCCTGCGCGGCGACGTGGTGGTGGTGCTCGAGAGCGAGCTGGTAGAGACCGAGGTGACGCGCCTGGGCCCCGGCAAATTCTTCGGCGAAATGGCGCTGGTGACAGGGGAGAAACGCAAGGCCACCGTCAAGGCGGCGCGCGACTGCGAGCTGCTCGTGATCGACCACGACGCGTTCGAGGCGGTGCTGCACCAGACGCCCGAGGTGGTCGAGGCGCTGTCTCAGGTGCTCGCCGAGCGCCAGCTCGAGCTCGACGTGCACGCCGAGCGCATGAGCAGCGACGAGCGCACGAGCATCGTGCAGCGCGAGTCCAGCCAGCTCTTGGGCCGCATCAAGCGCATGTTCTCCTTGAAGTGACGCCACGCTTCTCGGGGGGCTCGGCGAGGTGGTGTGGGGGGCTGGGGCTTTCGCTCTCGGGCTTCCACTGGTCCCCCAGGCGCAATGGGCTCCAAAGGCTGGGCAAGCCGCAGCCTTTGGAGAGCCAAGCC
>CAZXMG010000121.1:0-18890 GCA_964641275.1 uncultured Polyangiaceae bacterium | reverse complement strand
GCGTCGCGAACGACTCCGAGGGCACCACCACCAGCTGGTCCGAGAACACCGGCCCCGTTGGGACGCGCACCGCTAGCACGTGCGCCGCGACACGCGGGATCACGATCACGTGTGCGCAGCTCGAGATCGCGCGCGTGAGCCGCGGTCGGGTGTTGGCGAACTGCCACCAGCGACGCGCGTGGTGCGCGTCCGCGGCGGTGCTTCGCTTGGCTTCGCGCACGGGCCGCACGTCGCGCTCCACGATCGCGCACAGCTCGGGGTGGGCACGGGCCTGCTCCAAGCTGATCTCGGAGAAGTCGATCACTCGCCGCCCGGCCGCGTGCTCCGGGTGCGTGACCACCTCGCGGCCGCCGAGGAACGGCTTCACGCAGCGGGCGCTCGTGGGCCGGCTCGCCAGGACTGCGTCGAGCTCGGAGGGGCTCGTGCGACTCGAAGGGGAGCCGCCGATCACGAAGCCCGCGCCACGCAAGAAGCAGCCGATGAACGCGCGCCCGCGCATGGTCTCGAGCCGCGCTGGCTCTGCCCGCCGATTTGCGGCAGAGAGCCAGGCATCGATCGCGGGCACCTCGGCGCCATCCAAGATCGCGGGGCTCTTCGCGCTGCCGCGCCGGATCCAGATCAAGCTGGTGACCACTCCAGCGCTGCCGGGCCAGGCGACGCGACGCTCGGCGCGTGTGATCACGCCTCCCGCGCCGAGCACGTGGGCGAGTCCTCCCGCGCGGGTATCGCCTTGAGCGATCGAGTTGGTCACCACCAGCCCGAGCGCCCCACCAGCCGCCAGGAAGTCGAACGATTGGCGCAAGAAGTGGCCCGCGAGATCGCAGTTCTTGTTCACGCCGGGGTAGCGGGCGAGCAGGCGCGCGGCATAGGCGTCGCCGTGCTCGGTGCGGATGCGCTTGCCACCCAGGTAGGGTGGGTTGCCGACCACCGCGTGGAACGCGGCCCAGCGCTCGCGTGGCTCGAGCAGCGCGTCGGCGCAGACCAGCGTGTGATCGAACGCATCGCTCGGCAATGCAGCGTCGCCGACGGTCAGCCAGAGAGCGCGGCGCGCGGCGTGGACGGCCAGCGGGTCCTTGTCGATTCCGTATAGGCACGAGCGGGCGATCTGGCGCCGAACCGCGATCGTGTCAGCCAGCTGGTAACGCTGCACGATGGCCCGCAGCGCTTCGCACAAGAACGCGCCGGCGCCCATGGCTGGGTCCAGCGCTCTCAGCGCCGTGGGCTCTGTTGGTAAGTCGGCGCTGTCGAGCGTCGCGTCGATCACTCTGCGGACCAGATCACGCGGCGTGAAGTGCGATCCCTGGCGGCGCCGCGCCGGCCCCGACAGAGCGCGCTGATACGCCGCGCCGAGCACCACCTCGGGCGCGGAGTCCCCCTGCTCGGCGATCAAGTCTGCGACGAGTTGGGCCGCGGCGGAGATGGGTCCAGTCGCTGGCCTCGCGCGGAGCGCCGTCACCCACGCGTCGATGACCTCTCGGCTCAGCGCGGGCGCGGGCATGGCTGCAAGACCATAGACGATCGCATGAAAAACAGGGGAGGGGAGCGCGTTGTGGGGAGCGTCTCCCCTCCCCCACGGGCCGATCGACACACCACGCGCAGCTTCCGGGCTCTCGGCCGGTCCACACGTAGCGAACGACAGGCACGTCCACGACGATTGGTGGCGAGCGCCGCTCTCAGCAGTACGCGCGCCACTCGATCGGCAGCTGAGTCATACGCTTCGTCACCGCGACGCGCACGACCGAGGCCGGCCGAACAGGCTTCTTGGCGAGCACCATCCTGGCCTCCTCCGGCGTGCGGCCAGCCTTGCGCTGGTTGCACGGGTAGCAGGAGGTCACGATGTTCTCCCACGAGGTGATGCCGCCTCGCGACCGAGGCAGCACGTGGTCCAAGTTGAGCTCGGAGGGCTCCTTCACCGCCCTGCAGTACTGGCAAGTGTAGGCGTCGCGCGCGAACACGTGCTCGCGCGAGAAGGCCGGGCGACGCGGTCGCGCGCTGACGGCCTTGCGTTGCCGCACCACGGCCGGAGCCTTGATGCGGATCGACGGGGCGGAGATGTCGAGGTCGTACTCCTCGACGACCTCCACCTTGCCCAAGAAGGAGAGCACGACGGCCCGTTGCCAGGAGATGATGCGCTCCGGTGTCATCCAAGGGGTGAGGAGCAAGGTTTGTATGGTCATGGCTGGCTCCCTGGGCTCGTGTCCTCGGTGGCGAGACCTCTCTGGTTCCGGGGCCCTCGAGGAGCGAAGCCGCGCACGGCCTACTGTCTCGGAGGCCGTGACCTGCTCGTGAGGGGCGCGATGGCGAAGGTCATGCGCCCGAGCGACGGGCTGCCACGCAGCTAGCTGACACGGCGCCGTTTGACCCCACGAGCAAGGATCTGTCAGATCCCACTCCCTCGTGGTGCGTCAAGGAGCCCCTGTGAACCTCTCATCCCGCCTGTGTTTCCCGCTCTTGTCCCTGTTTGCGTGCGCCTGCGACGCGACCACGCCTGCTGGCCCGGAGGGGCCTCCGAGCGCCAGCGGCGCCTCCAGCTCGGCCACCGTGACGGCGCCCGGCGCCAGCCAGAGCGCGCCCGTCGCGTCCGCGTCCGTCGCCACGCCCCCGCCGGCGCCCACCGGCCCGGTGGCTTCGATCGAGGAAGCGACCCGTTACGCCCAGAGCAGCAACGCCTTCGGGCTGGACCTGTACCAACAGATCCGGTCCCAGCCGGGCAACCTGGTGATGTCGCCGGTGAGCTTGTCGGTCGCGCTGGGCATGGCGTGGGGTGGGGCGAAGGGCGAGACCGCCGCCGAGATGAAGAAGGTGCTGCACTTCGAGGGCGACTCGAGCCAGGTCATGACCGACAGCGGCAAGTTGGTGAACCTGCTCGCGAGCAGCGGCGCGAGCCGCGTCTCCATCGCGAACCGCTTGTTCGGCGAGAAGAGCTACGTCTTCGAGCAGGCCTTCCTGGATCAAACGCAGAAGGCCTACGGCGCCGCGCTCGAGCCCGCCAACTTCAAGGGCGCCCCGGAGCAAGGGCGAGAGACGATCAATCGCTGGGTGGAGGACAAGACGGAGAAGCGCATCAAAGATCTGCTGCCGAGCGGCGCGATCGATCCCACGACGCGCCTGGTGCTGGTGAACGCGGTGTATTTCTTGGCGGACTGGGCCCGCCCGTTCGAGAAGAACCGCACGCGCGACACCGCGTTCTCCCTCGACAAGTCGAACCAGAAGCAGGTGCCCACGATGCATGCGCAAGGCAGCTACGCGTACGCCGAGGTCGGAGGCGACAAGGCCATCGAGCTCCCGTACAAGGGTGGCGACCTGAGCATGCTGGTGCTGGTGCCCAAGGAGGTCGACGGCGTCGGACGGCTGGAGCAGGACCTGGCCAAGAGCGACAAGCTCGCCGCCTGGACCAAGGCGCTCGAGGTGAAGCAGGTGGCGCTCGCGCTGCCCAAGTTCGAGATCGCGCCGGCGGCGGGGATGCCGCTCAGCCCGGTGCTCACCAAGCTGGGCATGAAGACGGCCTTCTCACGCAAGGCCGACTTCACCGGCATCGCCAACCCCAAGAGCCCGGAGGACCAGCTGTTCATCAACCAGGTCTTCCACAAGGCGTTCGTGAAGGTCGACGAGAAGGGCACCGAGGCCGCCGCGGCCAGCGCCGTGGTGATGGCCACGAAGGGTGCGGGCCCAGCTCCGGCGGCGCTCGAGCTCAAGGTGGATCGCCCGTTCGTCTACCTGATCCGAGACAGGCGCAGCGGCCTGGTGCTGTTCATGGGTCGCGTGGCGGATCCCACGCAGAAGTAGTCCGCCGTTCGCTCCGGCTCGGTGCACGCGCTCAATCCGGCGGATTGGGGTCCCCCAGGGCGGCGATCTCGACGCGCGCGACGTTCATCGGCGCACCGCCGCGCAGGAAGACCTCCTCGCAGGTGATGAGGTAGGGGTGCTCGAAGCACCAGTCGCCGGTGAAGTTGGGACCGGTACAGCCGCTGCTGGGGAGCTCCCACCAGTAGCCATCGGCGATTCTTGTGATGAGCACCTTGCCAGGCTCATACGAATATCCGGCGTAGCCGCAGCCGACGGCACCGGGACCGATGGCGACGTACGCTGAGGGATAAGTTCGGAGTCGCGTGGGGGTGAGCAGCGCCGGGTCCTCCTCGTAAGGCGCGGCGACAATGTCGTTCACCGGGAATGGTCCCTTGCCACTTGCACGGCCTTCGCGATGCACCCAGGTCATGTGCACTCCATCCGTCGTGAAACCCTCGGCCGACTGGCTGGGATCGACGTGGTGGTCGATCAGACGATAAGCTCCGCGATCTGGCGTCCATGCGACGACGCTGTGCAGATCGTAGTTGCCTTCACGCCAGCTCGCGAACTCGCCAAAGGGCACGAACTGGACGTTTTGCAGGCCGGATTGTACACCGCCCCACACCTCCACTGGCTCCTCGCCCCATCGTGCGATCTGCACGGCATACGCGTTGGAGATGCCCCAGATGTCGCCTGTTGCGCCAAAGTAATGACCGCCCCCAAGCGTGAGCACTTGCTCTACAAAGGGGCGCGGCTGACCTGCTACGAGGCCGATCTGCGCGTCCAGCGGGGGCTCGGCCCCCAGTCCAGCAACCTCGAGCGTTGCCCGGCCCTCGCCTACACCCCGCATAGACGTCGAGAGAAACCAAGCATAGTCCTCAGGGACAGCGCGACGGTCTAGCAATGCGGCACGCACTGGTCCGTCCGCGGCAGCATAGATAGGCATGATGAAGGTTGGTTGGATTGAGCTGACGTTGGCTCGAGTGAACAACAGCGCCACGGTGCCATCTGCTTCGAGAAACGCGCTCGCGGCGCCAATCGCCTGCTGGGCCCAGGGCCAATCGACCTTCATCTCGCGGCAGCCGCTTGTCATGCCGCTCAGCGGATCACATGGCACCCATTCGATCGGAGCAACGCTCGCGGCGGGATCGATGGCGTAGCAGAACGGCACTTCGGGGGCGAAGTCGTCCCACGATGCCCAACCAGGCCAACCCGCGCATGGATCGTCCGGGCCCGCCCCGCCGGCACCGGTGCCTGTGCTCGTCGTGGTTGCCGGCCCGCCGCTGGTTGTCGAGTTAGAGGAGCCGGTTCCGCCGGTGCTGGTTGCTCCGGAGCCACCGAACGAATCGGTGACCCCGTCGTCGCAACTACAGCCGAGCAAGAGGAGGGCTCCCGCGATCGGGAGCCGCCTCACAAGATGCTCTCCAAGTCCGCGAAGGTGGCAACATCTCCCTCTAGCTCCGCACGCCGAGTGGTGCCGTATGCATCGTTGGGACCGGTGCGCAGGATCAGGGTGTGGCCCTTGGGGTCGAACGCGGGGGGGTGGAGCAGCTCGCCCGCGAGCACCTCGAAGCTGTCGATCGTGGGCTTGGTCGCAGAGCTCAGTCCATAGCTGAAGAACCGCGCGAGGCCCGTGCTGGTCGTGCTGCTGGAGGCGAGCACGACGTTCCCGTCGATGTCGAGCACGAGCCACTGCTTGCTGAACGAGACGGTGGGCGACCAGCTAGCGACGACCTGCACCAGTCCGGAGAAGGGCTCGATACGGAGCAGGCGCCGTGCGTTGGGCGACTCGTCCAGCACCCAGAGGCGCGCGTCACGGAAGCTGTACTGGGCGGCCAGCACCTTCTCCAGGGTGAACGTACCGAGCGGAACCTGCGTCCAGCCGAGCGTGCCCTTGACGTGACGCATCCAGATGTTGCGCGCGAGCGTGTTCGGGTTGGTGTAGCCACCGACCACGAACGCCAAGTCGTCGAAGCGGCTGTACACGCCGGTGAAGCCGGTGCGTGCCGCGGGGCCTGTGTTGGTCGGCACGGTAAAGCTCAGGTCGGTGCCCGCACCCACCAAGCCGCCGCTGGTCAGCCCCGCCACGTCGGCGAGCGCGGTGCCATTGGCCGCAAACGCGAGCGCGTGAAAGCCGCCTGTGCCCTGCCTGAGGGACGCTTCTGCGCCGCCGGCCCAGACCAACCCCGCCCCGAGCTTGGCGCGCAGCGTGCTCGTGAGCAGATCGTCGACGACCAGCGCGTTGCCTTCGTGCTGCATCACGCCCCACTTGCCGTCGGGTAGCCCGACCAGCGGCGACGACTCGCCGCGCGCGCCATCCCAGCCGGGGATGAGATCGCACACTTTCCACCAGAAGACGTGCGGGAGCTGGTACGGCTTGGAGGAGGTGACGAGGTGAAGCTTGTCCGGCGGGAGAGACTCGTAGTGGTTGGCCAAGTGCTTGCCACTCGCGTTGTCCGCGGCGCTCGCTTGGCCCGCGTTGTTCACTCGGAAGCCAGTGGTGTTGGAGTTGAGCTCGTAGGTCGTCGTCGCATTGACCGGATCGTTGAAGCGACCCTTCGTCGTGGTCGCGTGGGTCCAGAACCGGCCGTCGAGGCAGGTGCCGGTGCTGCAGGCGCCAGCTAGGTTGGTGACCCAGCCCTGCTGCGTCCACAGCGTGGCGTCGTCCTGGTACTTCCACCTGCGCGGGTAGGGTGGATTGGCGCTGGCGAACACGAGCGACTCCTGGCTCACCCCAGACCCGCTGCCCGGGTTCGGGATCATCCGCGCCTGGTGATATGGGCGAGAGGGATCCGGTGCGCCCTCGACGATGTCGACGAAGATGTCGTCGATGCTGGTTGGACCACAGATCACGTTGGCGACCGCGTTCGGATGGCAGTACCGATACTTGCTCGTTATGCCGCCCAACGACTCGGCTGGGCGCTTGTGTCCGTGGCCAGCACCGTTGCCGAAGAAGTTGGAGGCGATCGGTGTGATGTCCAGCCTGTCCTTGACAGCGGTGTAAATCTTGCTCGAGAACCAGCCGTTGTTCGTCTCTTGCAGGACGACCTTGGTCGGATCGCGTGGCTCCAGCGCGGGGCAGGGAATGGGATCACAGGCGTCGCCTCGCAAGGGGTAGTTGCGCGCCAGCTCAGCGTCCTCGTTGCAGTTCGCCTGATTCGGGTTGGGCGCGACGGGGCAGTTGTCGTCGGCGTCGAGCACGCCGTCAGCGTCGAAGTCGACCATGCGCTGGCCGATGAAGGTGCCATTGTTGCTCGGCACGGTGTATGCGGCGCCTTGATTGGGCGTCATCGTGTAGTTGAAGTCCCAAGTCGCCGTGTAGCGGAACCAGACGCTCCTTGGGCAGGTCGGAGCGGCGCCGTTTCCAGCGGAGTCAGCCCCCGCGACCAGGACCTCGGTCGACAGGAGCTCGGGGAAAGTGGTCCCTCCGAGCGCAGTCATGTTGAAGAACGTGGGCCCACCGGAGTCTCCCGGAACGGGACATCCCCCGTTGGCGGCGACCGATTCCGTCATGGTGATAGCCTTCCCGGCGCTGGGGAGCACGGTCTGGCTGCCATTGCACGCGGCTCCGGTGAGAATGTCGCTGTAAGGCGCGTCGAAGTTGACCGCCGTGATGGTGCTCAGCGCGTACGCGCGGAAGCCGCCCTGGGGGTTCTGGGTCGTCGCGCTCGTGCCAGCCACCACCAGGTCACGCCCGATCAGCCCGACGAGGTTGACCGGGTACTGGCCGAGGCCGGGGTTGCGCGTCCCGATCTTGCGCAGCACCGTCATCGGGGTGACGCCGGCGACCGGCTGAGCCAAGTGTGCGATCGCCACATCGCTCATCTTGTTGTTCGTGAACGTGTTGCATGAGGTGCAGCCCGCGGGGGTCGATCCCGCAGGGCAGCACGCATCGAACAAGTCCGTTCGCGTGAAGCTCGGATGGACTTGCACGCCGTCGATGGCGACGACGAGGGCGCCCGCGGCGTTGGTGTCCGCGGACCCCGCTGGCGGAAACCGCATGGTCAGGACGGGCGTCGCGTCCTGGTCGAAGGTGAACCGGCTGCACTCCGCGGCGATGGCAGTCACGCAGTGACCTGCGAACAGGACGCGGTCGGGGCCAATCAGCGTGCCTGAGCAAGATCCGTTCTGCAGCGTCACGCGCCCGACGGCAGGAAGCAGACCCGTCGTGTCCTCGATGCCCTCGGCGATCGCCGAGCTGGCCTCCGCGACCTCCTCCGATTCATCGGAGTCAACGTCACTCGGGTCGCACGCCCACAAACAGAGCGCGGCCCCCACGATCAGCGCCCTCTTCTCTTCTCTTCTCTTCTCTTCTCTTCTCTTCTCTTCTCTTCATGGCGCGCACCCCTCTCTCGCCGACCAGGGTACGCTGCGGCCGCACCGCGTCCACGACAAAGCTGGCTTGTTGCCAACCTGTTGCCCAGACGCCGCGAGCCGGCACGACTCTAAATCGCAGAGCAGGGCGCCCGGAGTCAGTCGGCGACCATGGCCTGTACCGCTTCGGCCGAACGAAACGGGGCCATGCGCTCCAAGAGGTCCACGCGCGAGCTCCAAGGCAGCACGTTGCCGCGGGGTGTCGCGTACTCGAGGTAGAGGTTGTCGTCGGTGGAGAGCAGCGCGTCGATCGGCTCGTTGCCCTCCCGAGCGACGTCGGCGATGAACGCGTCGATGCCCTCGGTGGTCAGCAGCACGTCGCCCAGCAGATCGAGGTAGGGGCGGTGCGGTGCGTGCTCGCCGCGCAGCTTCTCGAGCTCGACGGTGTGCGCGTAGCTCACCGTGAGCGGCGTCTCGGAGGCCACCAAGATGCCCTGCCCGCCACCGAAGAACAGCGCGACGTGGGGGAACGACAGGCGCAGCGTGTGCATCACCACCGCGATGTCTCGCGGGTAGATGTGGTGCAGCTGGATCCACTGCTGGAAGATCGCCCCCGGCCTGAGGCGCGTCTTCACCAGTCGGTAGAACTCTTGGCTGTACAGGTTGCCCGAGCCCATGAACCACACGCTCGACAGCTCCATCCCGATGAAGTCGAAGGTCTGCTCCCGCGTGAACAAGTGGTTGCGCCCGTCTTGCACGAACAGCTTCACGCGCGGGTCGTCGAGCGAGGAGCCACCCACGTGGCCAAAGAACGAGCGCGACGCCTCGACGATGGCCGGAGAGATCTCGACCGCTTCGATCTCTTTGAAGGGGTAGCTGGCGATCGTGCCCAGGGTCGTGCCCGTGCCCAAGCCCACCACCAGCGCGCGATCGAAATTCCTGACGAACATCGCCGGGTAGTGCGCGCAGCCGCGCTGCGCCTCGAGCTCCATGCCGTCGTTGCCTTGGAACTTGCCGTTGGTGAGCAACGTGCGAACGCCGTCCTTGAGCGTGACCGTGGTGACGCCACCTTCGGTGTCCTCGTGGACCCACAGGATCGTCTCTTCGCCGCGGCCCCAGTCGAAGTACACGTTGTAGCCGCCGGTCATCTTGACCAGATCCCAGCGCGGCGTGAGGAACGTCCCCAACATGGAAAGCGCGCTCGCCAGGAAGGCTGGGCGGCGGTGCTTGGCGTCCATCTCCGTGCCCATGGCCGTGGCCGCCGCGGCGAGCGCGAAGGCCAGCGTGATGGTGGAGAGCGAGCGCTGCGAGCCCAGCTCCGGCAGGAGCAGGTAGCCCGCGGCCAAAGAGCCCAGCACCGAGCCCACGGTGTTGATCGCGGTGAGGCGACCGACGAGCCGACCCACGTCGGGGCGCGCTGCCACGGATTGGAGCAGCAACGGAAACGACAGCCCCATCAACGTGGTGGGCACGACCAACGCGGCAAACGCGGCGAGGCCGCGCAGCGCCTCGCGCCCCTCGAACGAGGTCACCCTGGGGCCCAGTCTGGGGAAGATCTCGGGGATCATCTCCCACACCGGCATGGTCAGCATCAGCGCGAGCGCGGCGCTGGCCAGGCCGAGCGGCAGCGCGCGGCGGCCGAAGCGAGCGTGGACCGCCGGCGCGAGCGCCGCGCCCAAGAACAAACACACCAAGAAGATGGAGAGGATGACGCCGAACGCGTACGCGCTGGTGCCCACCATGAGCACGAGCAAGTGCACGAACACCACCTCGCTCGCGAACACGAGGGCCCCGGACGCCGCAGCGACCAGGGACCACACGTGCGGCACCTTCGCGCTGGGCTCGGAGGTTCGCTCGTCCTTCTTGGCGGACAGCGCGAGTCGCTCACCGCGCGAACGCCCCAGCAGGATCGCCAGCACGCCGACGAGCGCGCTCAGCGCGGCCGAGCCGAGCGTGGACCGGGAGAGACCGAGGCTGGGCAGCACCACGTACACGCAAGCCAACGACCCAGCCGCCCCACCCAGGGTGTTGGCGGCGTAGAGCACGCCCAACGCGCGCTCGCGTGCCGAGGTGTCGCCGTAGCCTTCGGTCAGGCGCGACAACAGCGGCAACGTCGCGCCCATCGCGACGGTGGGCACGATCACGAACGAGACCGCGAGCATCCATCGCAACGCAGCCAGCACCAGCGGGGAGCCAGGCAAGGCTTCGAGCAACGTCAAGTACAGGCCTGGCAGCGCGTCGAAGGCAAAAGGCGCTGCAGCGACCGACAGGCCAACCAAGATCTCCAACACCCCGTAGGCGATCAGCGGGCTCTTGACTCGAGCCGCGAAGGCGCCCCCGACGCGCGCGCCGAGCGCCATGCCAGCCATGAAGGCGGCGAGCACGGCGCTGATGGCGCCCGCCGTCGCTCCCATCACGTACGACAGGTATTTCGAGAAGCAGACTTGATCGATCAGCCCCGCGGCGCCGGACGTGACGAACATGGCGGCCACGAGGGCCAAGGAGCGTCGAGGTTGCACGCGCGCGGGACCCTAATCGAGTTCTTGCTCGACGCAAGCGTTTGGGGCGTGAGGATCACTACAACGGCGTCAGGCACACGCCGCCGCCGCAGTCGTCGTCGCAGCCCCAGAACCCCCCTCCGCAGCTGCAACCCGAGCTGGCGCAACCCGCGAAGGTGTCACACACGTCGCCCATCGGGCAGCCGCGCACCACACAGCCCACGGGCGGCGGCTCAGGGCAGCCGGCAGCAGAGCAGATGTTGCCCTGGCAGCAGCTCGGATCGCCCTCGGCGCAACCCTCCCAGCAAAAGGCTCCCGCGTAGCAGTGCTCGCCCGCCGCGCACTCAGCGTCCGAGTCGCACTCGTTGCCGGGCGCGCACGCACACGGGGTGCAGCCGTGACGCTCGTAACCGCGCCAGCCGTGCTCGCAGTTGATGTCGCAGACCTGGCCGCTGTTGTCGCACGGTGCGCACTCTCCGGCGATGCACCACTCCGCGCCGAAGGTACAGTCCTCGTCGCTGCGGCAGCCGCCGACGCAGGTGGCCTGGCCAATGATGCACTCGCCGCGCTGATCGCAGGTGGTGATGGTCCCCGGCAGCTCGCACGAGGGATCGTTCGGATCACACCAGGTGCAGTCGTCGCCGCAGCGTTTGCCAGCGCAAGGCTGCCAGCCGCCGCCGCCACCTTGACCGGCGCCGCCGTCTTCGACCGTGACGTTGCCGCCGCACCCGAACAGCCAGATCCCCACGAGCGCGGCTGAAAATCGAAGGCTCATGCGGCTCATGGTAGGTCGACAGCGGCCGGCCGGCTCGCGAAAAGCCTGCGCTCAACTGCCCTTGGCGACGACCTTGCGCAGCGCCTGCAGCAAGGACGCTGGGGTGTAGGGTTTGGCCAGGAAGTCCACATCTTCGCTCTGCACTCCACGGTGGACCAGCATGTCGTCCGTGTACCCGCTCACGAACAGGATGCGCGCGTGCGGCGAGCGCTTGCGCAGCTCGTCAGCGACCTGCCTGCCGTCCAAGGTCGGCATGACCACGTCCGTCACGAGCACGTCGATGGCCAGCCCCTGCTCGATGAGCTTCACGGCGGCCAACCCATCGTGCGCAGCGACGACGCGATAGCCGCTCTGCGCCAGCGCGCGTGTGGCTAGCCGCCGCACAGCGTCGTCGTCTTCGACCAGCAGCACCGTCCCGGCGCCGTGACCTTCGGCGATTGGAACCTCGGTTCCTGCCGGCGCTCGCGCCGCCAGCGCCGTCGGCAGCAGGATCTCGAAGACGGTGCCCTGCCCCAAGCGGGAGCTCACCTCCAACTTGCCGCCGCTCTGCATGACGATGCCATGCACCACCGCGAGCCCCAACCCGGTGCCTTTGCCCACGCCTTTGGTGGTGAAGAACGGCTGAAACAGGTTGGCCAGAACCTCCTCGCTCATGCCTGCGCCCGTGTCGCGGACCACGATGCAGACGAACTCCCCGTCCCGTTGCACGTTCGTGGTCTCGATCTCCAGGCGTCCGCCGGTGGGCATCGCGTCACGGGCGTTCACCGCCAGGTTCATCAGCACCTGGGAGAGCTGGCCGGGATCGACCTCGACGTGCTCCAGGTCTGCGGCGAGCTTGGTGGAGAGCGCGATGTCTTCGCCGATCAGGCGACGTAGGATGCGCTCCGTGTCTCGCACGATCGTGTTGATGTCGATCACCTTGCGCTCCATCACGCTCTTTCGGCTGAAGGCGAGCAGCTGACGGGTGAGAGCTGCGGCTCGCTGACCGGCGTCGTGGATCTCCGACAGGTAGTCGCGCACCTCGTCCGCGGGCAGCTCCGCGGCGTGCGAAAAGGCAGACACCAGCGTCTCGCTCGCGCCAAGGATCACTGTGAGCAGGTTGTTGAAGTCGTGGGCCACGCCCCCTGCCAGCTGGCCGAACGCCTCCATCTTGTGGGCTTGGCGGAACTGATCTTCGAGCTTCTTGCGCGCGCTGATGTCCCGGATCACGCCCGTGAAGTGGCGCTCGCCGTGGAGCGCGAACTCGGTCACCGACAGCTCGATCGGGAAGCTCGAGCCGTCCTTGTGCCGGCCGAGGAGCTCGCGTCCTTTGCCGATGATTCTGGCCTCGCCGCCCGAGAGGTAACGCTCCAGATATTGATCGTGCTCGGCGGCTTGCGCGGCGGGCATGAGCAGGTTGACGCGCTGGCCCACGATCTCACCCGACTCGTAGCCGAACAGCCGGCTCGTGGCGGGATTGCACGACAGAACGACCCCGTGGCGATCGATGGTGATGAGCGCGTCGTTCACGCTCTCGAGCACCGAGCGCAGCAGCTGCTCGGTGCGTTGGCGCTCGGTGAGGTCGTGCAACACCACGATCACGTCGCCGGATCCGTCTCGCAACGGCGCAGCCACTGCGCTCACCAAGCGCCGGCTTCCGTCCAGCGAGATCAGCGTCCGCTCTTGGGGGAGAGAGGGCAACTCTCCGCTCTCCAGCTGCGACAAGCGCTGCCGCAACTCGGCGTGCTCCTCTGGCGCGAACAGCTGGAACGCGGTCATCCCGTAGAGCTGCTCCCGACTGGTCGCGCCCATGAGTCTCAGGAAGGCGGCGTTGCAGAACGACAGCTTCCCGGCGGTGCCTACGAACAAGGGATCGGGCAACAGCTCGACCAGGCTGCGGTAGCGCTCCTCGCTCGCGCGCAGCGCGTTCTCGGCCACTCTCCGCTCGGTGATGTCGGTCGCGGCCACCGCGATGGCGGTCACCTCGCCGTCCTGCACCACCGGGCCGATGCGGGTGTTGTACCAGCGCTGCTCGCCGTGCGGGGTGACCGCTACCGCCTCGTGCACGCACATCTGGCGCGTCTCGCGGACGAGGCGGATGGCTTCGTCCACCCCCTCGCGCATGAAGGGCGCGATGAAGGCTTGTACGTCGGCGCCTACCACGTCGTCGGTCTCGAAGCCGGGCAGCAGGTGATTGATGAACTGGATCTTGCCGTCGCTCCCGATCAAGAGAAGAAAGTCCGGCACCGTCTCGACCACCGCGCGCAGCGTCGCCTCGGACGTGCGCAAGCGCGCCTCGGACGTGCGCCGCTCGGTGATGTCCGCGAGCACGCCGTGCCAGATCGTCGAGCCGTCCGGCTCGCGGCTGGGCTTGGAGTGCCCCTCGATCCAGACCTCTCCGCGCTCCGCGTTCAGCACGCGGTACTCGCAGCGCCAAGGCTGCATCGTCGCCAGTGAGCGCGCGATGGTCTCGGTCATGCGCTCGCGGTCTTCGGGGTGGACTCGCCCCAACGCCGCCTGCGCGTCGCGCGCGATGTCCTCCGCGGGGACGCCGTAGATGTGCCTCATCGCGGGGCTCAAATAGGGGAACGAGACCTCTCCCGTCGCCGACATGCGAAAGCTGCAGATCGCGCCCGGCGAGGTGGCAGCCACGAGCTCGAGCTGCGCCTTCTGCTTCAGCAGCTCGAGCTGCGCCCGCTGGCGCTCGGTCACGTCCAACAGCACCCCGTTCCAGCGCGTGCCCCCGTCTTCCTCGCGACGCGGCTCGGCGATCGCCTTTACCCACCGCTCGCCACGAGTAGGGTGAGCCACTCGAAAATGTGCCCGCAAGGGGACCAACGCTCGCGCCGACTCCTCCAGCAACTGCTCCACCTGGGGCCAGTCGTCGGGGTGCATGCGCTCGCGCAACACCCCGGCGTCCAAGGCGAGCTGTGGTGGCGTAGCGCCGCACAGCTCTTCGATCCGCGCAGTTGAGAACGGCACCGTCATCGCTCCATCCGGCCCTCTGCGGAACGACGCGAACGCACCGGGGAGCACGTCGGCGATGGTGGCATACCTGTCACGCTCTGCCTGAAGGGCCCGCTGCTCGACGCGCTTCGCAGTGACGTCGCGAGCGACGCCCACCACTCCCAAAACCCTGCCGTCAGCGGCCACCCACGGTGCTTTGGTGGTCGAGAAGGTGCGACGCTCGCCATCCAGGAGCAGCTCCTCGTCTTCGTTCTTGGCGACGCCGCTTGCGACGATCTGGCGGTCGTAGTCGCGCAACCTGGTCGCGATCTCGGGGCCGAACCAGGGGTCGTCCGTCGTGCCGACGATCTGGTCTGGAGAGGCGCCAAGCCAACGAGCGCACCGGCGGTTCACGAACAGGTAGCGGCCTTGGAGGTCCTTGACGAAGATCGCATCGTTGGTCGCGTTGCTGACCGCGTCGAGCAGCTCGGTGGGTGTGCACGCGTGGCTGGGGCTAGCCTCGAAGTCGATCGGTCTCACTGATTGGCGCAAGTTCCCCTCCGGTAGCTCATCGAGGCCAGCCAAGGAGCACTAATCATGCCGTTACGGCAAGGCAGGCGTTCGGCCACTTGCCGGGGCCCCCTGGCGCAGCGGTTGCGTTGCGCGCAAGGTCTGCGCGGCTACCCGCTGGCCAACAGAGCGTCGAACGCGTGGCGGAACAGCCAAGCCGCGTCGCTGGGGGCGCGTCCCGAGGCGTCTTGCACCGCCTTCTGCAACACGCCAATCGCCCCCGCGTCGGCGCCCGCCGAGCCGAGCGCGATGATCTCTTTGGCCGCGTCGCGGTACACACGCGCGCACACCTCTGGGCGGCCTTGGTTGAACGCGGGGGCTCCGATGCGGATCGCGCGGGCGATGCGGCCCTTGATCTCGTCGCTCACGGACGAGGGGGGAGCAGGCGAGACACTGACGCGGGCGAGCTCCTCTGCGCCTGATTGCGTCGGCGCGGTGGCGCGCGTGCGCAGGCGTGTGAGCACGGGCTCGATCGCACGCAGCGCTGCCTGACCACCGCCGGTCGCCATGCCCTCGCGCACCCCGGCGTCGAGCGCGCCGACCAGCGTGAACAAGGAGGGCTCGCTGCGCAGCTTGTCAGCCAGGTAGCGCGCGAACACGAGCTGGTAGTCACCGAGCATGTCGAAGCGGCCCTCCGCCTCGCGTTTGGCGCCGATGCTGGCCAAGAACGCGACCTCGTCTGCGACCCGGTCCCCGGTGATGAGCGCAGGTTGCGCGCCAAGCAGATCGTCGAACGCATAACGCATGTCCCAGGCAGCATCGGTGGGATCGCTGCGCGAGCTGGCGCGGCTGAGCGCCGCGCTGAGCCGCGCCGACACGGCCAACGACTCGCCGGCCTGTTGCACGATCCGCTCCGCGGCCTGCTTGTACAGCTCGTAGCAGCCGCGCACGTCGCCGGCGTTGTAGCGGGGCGCACCTTGCGTGATCACCGCGGACAGCGCCTGCAGTGTCGCCGCTTCGACGGGCAGCTTGCGGCTCACGCGCGAGGCGGGCAGGCTCGGAGGGATCGACAGCGACTTGGGCGCTTCGAGCGCGTCCGTCAGCGCCAGGATCAGCTCGCGCGCGTTGGCGAAGCGATCGTCGGGGCGCTTCTTGAGCAAGCGGGCGGTGATGTCTGCCAGCGCCCCCGCGCCCCTGGGCTCCAGGGCCGGACGCAGGCTGTCTGGCACTTGGGACAAGTGCTGGCGCGTCAGCTCCGGCAAGCTCGGTGCATCGAACGGAGGCCGACCAGTCAGCATCTCGTACAGCAGGATGCCCAGTGCGTAGAGGTCCGTGCGCCCGTCGATGTCTTGCGCCAGAAGCTGCTCGGGCGCCATGTACAGCGGCGTGCCCACGGTCGCGCCGAAGCCCGTGAGCCGATCGCCGTCCTGCAGACGCGCCACACCGAAATCCAAGATCTTCGCCACGTCGCGCTCGTCCTCCTCGGTCACGAGGATCACGTTCTCGGGCTTGAGGTCGCGGTGCACGACGCCGCGCTCGTGAGCGTGAGCCAGGCCGCGCGCGATCCCCCGCGCGATGCGCATGGCGCGATCCGGCGCGAGCGGCCCCTCGCGCACGATCACGTCGTACAAACTGGGTCCCTCGAGCAGCTCCATCACCAGGTAGGGCAAGCTGCCCGAGTCGTGCGAGAAGTCGATCACCCGCACGATGTGGCGGCTCTGCAAGCAGCTGGCGACCTCGGCCTCGCGCGCGAAGCGCGTCTGCATCGCCGCGTCGTACGCGAAGTCGCCCCACACCACCTTCAGCGCGAAGGCGCACGCGATCCGCGTGTGCGCGACGCGATAGACCTGGCCCATGCCGCCAGCGGCGATGCGGCCGAGCACGCGGTAGCGATCCCCGAGCACCCGCCCGATCAGCGGATCGAAGATCTCCGCGTCCGTCTCGATGCGATCCTTGGGGCAGGTGCGAGAGGAGCGAAAGGCCGCGCCGCATTGGGGGCAGTAGCGCACTCGCCGATGCTACAAGTGTTGGTACGATAGTCGCCACCACCGCCATGCATGCTGCTGAGACAAACGCCGTGCGCCTCGACAAGTGGCTCTGGGCTGCGCGCTTTTTCAAGACCCGCAGCCAGGCCAGCGACGCGATCGCGGGTGGGCACGTGAAGATCGGCGGCGACCGCGCCAAGGGTGGGCACTCGGTGCGTGTGGGTCAGCGCTTCGAGATCGTGAAGGACTCCATTCGTTGGGAGGTCGAGGTGCTCGCGCTCAGCGACAAGCGAGGCAAGGGCGCGGACGCCGCCCTGCTCTACCGCGAGACGGAGGACGGCAAGACCCGCAGGCTCAAGCAGCTCGAGGAGCTGCGCGCGTTCGCGATCGCTGGGCCGGCGCTCAAAGGCCGTCCCACCAAGCGCGATCGGCGTGCGATTGTTCGCTTCCAGAGCGGAGAGCAAAATGACTGATCGGTTCGTGCCCCTGATGCTTTCAGCTTGGCTCGTTGCCTGCAGCAACGAGGTGCCGCCGGTGCCGCCAGGCACGCCGCCGAACGACGCCGAGCTCGCGCAGCGTTTGTTCGACACCTACTCCAGCTGGACGGCGAACGACGCGCTCTCCCCCGAGTGCGCCGTGTACTTCAGCGCGTGCGCCGACGTGTTCGCGCGTCGCGCCGGCAGCGACCCCAAGGACCTCAAGTCCAAAAACCCGCGTGCGTTCATGGTGAACCCCGACCCAGCGTGGCTCACGGGGTGGGATCAGCTGCCCGAGGACGATGGTCAGCGCCACGTCACCCTCGGCGCCCTCACCTACGCCGCCAGTCTGCGGGCTTACTTCAACTCTTGTGACGCGACCGCCCAAGAGGTCGCTGGTCAGCGTGCCATCGCTCAAGGGCTGCTCGACGCCGAGCTCAACGCCGCGAAAAACGAGCCCAACGCGTACAAGCGCATCGGCGCCCTCGTCCGGCTGCGCCAGGAGCTGAAGAAGAAGCACCCCGATCCGGTGGGTCCGCGTTACCAGCTCGAGCAAGCGCTGTTCGACGAGTTCCAGAAGAGCGGACGAGGGCTGATCTACGACCTGCGCAAGCAGCGCCCCGACGACATCGGCACGCTGCGGCCCGCGTTCAGCGCCGCAGACGAGCGCGACCTGCTCTGCCTCGATGGCTTGCCGAGCTGGCAAGATCACGAGTCGATCCCGCAGAAATTCGTGCGCGCACCGGTGAGCGCTGCTCGCCGAGACGAGCTCCTCGCGCGCATCAAGAAGGCCCAGGATCTCGCTGAGAAGATCCCCGCGCGAGAAGCGACCGTGGAGAGCATGGGCAGCCACCGTGCGCCGGGGAAGGGCGAGCTGTTGTCGTTCGAGAAGTCCGTGCTCGGCGCGCCGCTCCACGTGAAGAAGGTCGGCCCAGACGACAGGTCTAGCGGCCTGTTGGTGGAGCTCGTCGGCAAGGCGTTGGTCAAGGACGCGCCGTACGACTGCAAGGAGTCGGACAAGCCCAGCAAGGTGGGGCCGGACGGCAAGGTCCATTACCCCACCGACTGCAAGCGCCGCGACGAGCAGCGCAACGTGCGGGTGCGCCTGGTGCTCGCGGAGCGCCCCGACTTCAGCATGCAGGCCGACGACCAAGTGACCTTCTTGGGCAAGTTGACCAAGCTCTCGAGCAAGCCGGGCAAGCCCGACAAGAACAAGATCACGCCGGTCGACATCGAGATCGAAGCCGAGGGCACACACGTGCTCGAGATCTGGCGGCAGCAGCTGCTCGCGGCCGATTATTTCTAGCTCGCCGAGCTTTTCTTGACCCGCTTTTCTCGCCGGGACAAGTTCCGCCAATGCTCGATCCTCGTTTGGTCGCCGAACGCCTCGATGAAGTGCGCGCGGCTCTCGTTCGTCGTGATGCGCGTTGGGCAGAGGAGCTGTCCCCCGTCGCCGCGCTCGTCCAGAAGCGACGCGATGCCATCATCGAGAGCGAGAAGAAGGCGGCTCTGCGCAACCAGGCCACCACCGAGATGGCCAAGGCAGACAAGGCCTCGCCCGAGTTCGCGCGTCGCCGCGAGCAGCTGAAGACCCTGTCGACCGAAGCGAAGGAGCTCGAGA
>CAZXMG010000120.1:502-19686 GCA_964641275.1 uncultured Polyangiaceae bacterium | reverse complement strand
TGAGCCTGGATCGCACCCCCGCGCTGAAGGAGCTGCTCGACGAGCTGGTCAGCACGTTGAAGCAGCCGGACGTGGTGGCGTCGCTCACCCACCGCGGCGTGAACGCGAGCCTCGCCTTGTTGGCGGTGGACGGCATCGCGGCCTACCTGGTGGGCGACAAGCAGCAAGCGGCAGACGACTTGAAGACCGTCGCCGAGGAGATCGAGGGCAGGCTCGCGTTCGGTCGGGACCCGCCGCAGGCATGACGGTTCACGTGTTGCTGCTGTGCGCGGTGTGGGGGCTCGTCGCGGGGGCGTGCGCCGCGGACGGCACCCCCTCGGAGGAGCGCCCGCGGGTCGCCGCGAGCGTGACCGCCGCGTCGGTGGCGCCACCTGTCGCGTCGAGCGCGCCCACCGAGCCCGTGGCAGCGAGCGCGGCCCCGAGCGCGCTCGCGCCTGGTTCTGCGAGCGCAGCCCCGAGCGCGCTCGCCTCCGTGTCTGCCAGCGCCGCGGTCGCGCCCCCCGACCCGGAGGAGCCGCCGCCCGGCCTCGACGAGAAGACCGCGCGCGGCCAATGCACAGGCTGGGCCGAGGTGACCGCCACCGACCCGCGCGGCAAGGGCCGCAAGTGGCCGATCCGCTGCTACCCATTTCGCTGCAAGGTGGATCGCTGCCTGCTCTCGTGTCGGAACACGGACGACTGCGCGGGCTCGCGTGGACCGGGCGACTTTGCCGAGCACGGCTGGCCATTGAAATGCGTGAACAGCACCTGCGTGCCGCTCCCGCCGCACAGCGTTCACCCCTGAGGCGGCCTCACACGGAGAGCACGCGAACGGTCGGGAAGTGACGCGCTAGGCGGGAAAGATCATCCACGTCCGCCGTGTAGACGAAGCCGCCGCCGCGCAGCGCCGCCGAGGCCATCACGATCGCGTCCGCGAGCGTCGCACCCGGAACCGCTGCGAGCGCCTCCCCCGCCGCGCGACACAGGATGAGGCGCATGTCTTCGACGACGACGGCGTCCAGGATCTCTTGCCTGATGTCACTGCGGCCGCGCCACCACTCCGCGCAGGCGACCGCCGGGACCACGGGCAACAACCCGCGCCGAATGATGTTTCGAAACACCTCCATCGCGTGGCGCTTGCGTCGCTCCAGCGCGATGAGCATGCCCGTGTCGAACGTGAACGTCACGCGGCGCGCCGGCGCCTCTTCGCGAGCTTGGGCTCGACGGTCCACTCTGCCTCGATGCGCGCGATCGCGTCCTCCTCGAGCGGCGGCACTCCGTACTTCTCGAAGAAGCGCTCCGCAGCGACGAACTTGGCCTCTCGCGCCGCCACCTCGGCCAACAGCGCCGAGACGTTGCCGTGATGTCGCCGCGCCGCCAGCGCCTTGAGGTTCTTGAGGGTCGCGTCGTCGAGCGAGAAGCTGGTGGTCTTGGTTCTGCCTGCCCGCATACTGGCACTGTAGCACACGAGCTCGCGAGCGTTCGGGCGGCGTTCACCCCTGACGCGCGCGCTCGGCGGCGAAGGCGATGCCGTCGGCGTTGAGGCGCACGTCGAGATCGAGCGCGGCCCAGTCGTCTGGCGACAGCTCGAGGCCGATCGCCTGGGCCTCTGCCTGTAGCGAAGCGCGCTGGGCAAGGACGATGGGGTCCACCAGCTCGGCGCCGGCCTTGCCATGGTCCCGCGCGCTCGCGAACCATTGCTCGGCGCGCGCGAGCTGGCGATCGAGCTGCTCGGCGATGGTGCCGAGATCTCGCACCTCGCCGAAATGGGTGAGGCACGCTGCGCCGAGCCCGAGCGTGGCGATGCGCCGCACGCTCTCTCGTGCGCGCGGCCCATCGAAGTCGGTGGGGCTGGTGCTGGGGAAGGCGAAGCGGCCAGCGCGCTGCAATGCGGGGTAGGCGAGCCCGAACGCGTCGCCGGTGTAGACGCAGTCGAGCGCGGGATCGCAGAGCACGAAGTGGTGCTTGGCGTGGCCGAGCGTGTGCAGCACCGAGAAGGTGTCGCCGCCGAGCTCGAAGGCCTCGCCGTCCTCGAGGGCGCGCACACGCTCGCTCGGGATGGGGCGGATCTCGCCGTAGGTGGCGCGGAACACCTCCTCGCCGTACACGGCGGTGGCGCTCTTGATCAATTTCTCGGGATCGATCAGGTGGCGCGCTGCGCGCGGATGCGCGAGCAGGGTGGCGTTCGGGCAGGCGGTCATCAGCGCGCTGGCGCCGCCGGCGTGATCCAGGTGCGCGTGCGTCACGATCACGTAGCGCACGTCCTCGGGCCGCTTGCCGGCGCCCGCGAGCGCCGCGAGCAAGTGGGGCAGGGCGTGCTCGGTGTAACACTCGACGAACGCGCACTCGTCTCCGGCGACGCGCAGGTACGCCGCCACGTACCCCGCTTGGCGAGGCTCGCAGTCGATGGTGAAGCGCTCGCGCCGCACCTTACTGGATCAGAAACCAGCGGATGTTGCTGCGCACTTCGAAGTGGAAGTGGTCCCGGTGGCCCCAGTCGTAGTGGGGGGTGAGCATCAGGTTGAAGGCGCCAGCATCCGCCGTGTCGCACACGATGTTGCGCATCAGCTTGGCGCCGGGGAGGTCCTTGGTCGGTTTGGCGGCGCCCTCGCCGCAGGTCTTGCTGCCCGTGCGGCCGTGCCAGTCGCCCAACACCGTCACCTTGGTGCCGTCCTTCTTCTTCAGGGCCGAGATGTCGATCGCGCGCCCGCCCGGGTGGCGCTTGCCAGGCTTGACCCAGCCCACGCCGCGCTTTCGGTACATGGACATGTACTCCACCTCGACGATGTCGTGTTTGGCGAGCACGCCGGCGAAGTCGTCGAGCGCCAAAGCGAGCCGACAGTCGAGCACGGCCGAGGGCGAGGTCTTCTCGGCGTCCTTCTCGGCGCGGGGAGTGAGCTTGAAGTGCACGCCGCGCAGCGGACCCTTGAGCCTGAGCGGCAGATCCACCTGCTTGGTGTCGGGCTCGAGCGCGTAGGGCAGCTTGCGTTTGTCGAGCTCCTTCTTGCACGTCTCGTTGGTCATCCCGGCGTAGATGAAGGCGCGCTTGAGCTCCACGTTGGCCGGCTCGACCGCGTAGCGGTTCTTGGCGCTGGCGCTCCCGCTTGGCTGGGCGAGCGAGATCGCGAGACAGGCCGCGCCGGCGGCGCCGAGAGTGAGCTTCTTTACGGCCATGCGCGCCTCCTCCGGAAAGGGCGGGAACCTCGCAGAGGTCGGCCTCGATCTCAACCCTGAAAGGATGCTCCCCAATCCCCGCTCAAACTTGATACGGGACATCCCGACGGAGCTTTGCTAGAAGCCCCGTCCCCGTTTGGAAGCGGTGGGTTCGTCGGAGAGCGTCATGGACATCATCAAGCTGGCTGCAGAGAAGCGTACGGAAAACGGCAAGGGCCCGGCTCGGAGGCTGCGCGCAGCGGGAAAGATCCCGGCAGTCGCCTACGGCAAGAACCTCGCGGCCATGCAGCTGTCCGTCGACCCCAAGGCGTTGCTCTCGGCGCTCACCCGCGCGCACGGCCGCAACGCCGTCGTGGAGCTCTCGGTCGAAGGCGCGAGCGCCATCACTGCGATGGTGCGCGAGTACTCGCACCACCCGGTCTCCCGCGCGATCCTCCACGCCGACTTCATCCAGGTGAACCTGGGTGAGCCCGTCGACGTCGAGGTCCCGTTCAAGCTCACCGGCAAGGCCAAGGGTGTCGTCCTCGGCGGCATCACCATGCAGGTGTTCCGCACCCTGCCGGTGCGTTGCGTGCCGGAGAAGATCCCCGCGCTGATCGAGCTCGACGTGACCGATCTCGGCCTGGGCGAGTCCACCAAGGTCTCGCAGCTCACGCTGCCCGAGGGCGTGACGGTGCGCCTGCCTGCCGAGCAAACGGTGGCCGCCGTGGTGGCGCCCGACAAGCGCGGTGAGGAAGAGGCCGCCGCTGCGCCCGCCGCCGCCGCGGGTGGCAAAGCCGCCGCTGCGCCCGCTGCCGCCGCGGGTGGCAAGGCCGCTCCGGCCGCCGCCGCCGCTGCCAAGCCCGCCGCCGACAAGAAGAAGAAGTGAGCCACGCGGTCGGGGGCGCGCGCTTCGCGCCGTCTCTGACCGAATAGGTGCGTCCTCGTGTGGCTCGTCGTCGGTCTTGGCAATCCGGGCAAGGAGTACGCGAGCCATCGCCACAACGTGGGCTTCATGGCGATCGACGCGCTGGCGTCGGCCGTACGTGCAGACGGCTTTCGCGACAAGTTCAGCGCCGAGTGGGCCAAGGGCTCGCACGCCGGTGAGGACGTCGTGCTGCTCAAGCCGCAGACGTTCATGAACCTGTCCGGCCAGTCGGTGCAGCCGGCGGCCGCGTTCTTCAAGGTTCCCGTGGAACAGGTGCTCGTCCTGCACGATGAGCTGGATCTGCCCTTCGGCGAGGTGCGGCTCAAGCAGGGCGGTGGGCACGCGGGGCACAACGGTCTGCGCTCGCTGATCGAGCGGCTGGGCTCGCCCAACTTCGGCCGGGTCCGCATCGGCATCGGCCGGCCGCCGCCGGGCTTTCGCGGCGAGGTGGCGGACTTCGTGCTGTCCCCTTTTTCGACCGACGAGCGCCCTCAGATCGATGGGCTCTTGCGCCGCGCGCACGAATCCGTGCTAGACGTCCTCGCCCGCGGGCTCACCCCCGCGATGAACAAACTGAATACGAAAGCTCCCGCCAAGAAGCCTCGGCCTCCCAAGACCGAGAGCGCCGAAAGCGAGAGCGATCCTCGCTCCGATGCACCCAGCACCGGGGCCGCTAGCCCAAGAGGAAACAAAGCATGAGTCGCATGGTCACGGCGCCCGGACGCGCCCGAGAGTACGAAACCATTTACATCCTCAGACCCGACGTGGACGCAGAGGGAGCCGAGAAGGTCGGCCAGCGCGTGCAAGAGGTCGTCGGTCGCGAGAACGGCAAGCTCACCAAGGTCGAGCTGTGGGGTCGCCGCCGCTTGGCGTACGACATCGCCAAGCACAAGCGCGGCGTGTACGTGTACCTGAAGTACCTCGGCGACGGCCGCGTCGTGTCCGAGGTCGAGCGCAACCTGCGCCTGTTCGACGGCGTGCTCAAGTACCAGACGGTGCTCGTGGGCAACGACGTCGAGACCGGCGCGCTCGCCGTGGCGGACGAAGACGTGAAGTTCGAGCGTCTCGAGCTGCCGCCGCTCGAGGATGACCGCGAGGACTCCCGCGAGCGACAGCTGGGTCTGGTCGAGCCCGAGCGCGCACCGCGCCACGAGGGCGAGATCGACGAGCTGGAGCCAGAGGCCGAAGGCATCCCCGAAGACGAGGAGGGCTGAGCCATGAACGACTACAAGTCAGGTGGTGGCGGGTACGGCATGGACGACGACCGCGAGTTCGGTCGCACGCCGGACCTCAACTCCGATGCACCCGGGCGTCGTCGCCTGGGTCGCAAGCGCGTGTGCCGCTTCTGCGCCGACAAGGCGCTGCTCATCGACTACAAAGACCCGCAAGCGCTCAAGTACTTCGTGTCGGAGCGCGGCAAGGTCGTCCCCCGCCGCATCAGCGGTAACTGCGCCTTGCATCAGCGCAAGGTGACCTTGGCCATCAAGCGCGCGCGCAACATCGCGCTCTTGCCGTTCACGGTCGGAGCCTGAGAGGAGTCAGCGGTCATGGCTTCCCACATCCACGTGGTCCTCACGCAGGACCTCGCCAACGTCGGCAAAGGCGGCGAGCTGGTCAAGGTTCGTCCCGGCTTTGCGCGCAACTACCTCATCCCCCGCGGGCTCGCCATCGGCGCGACCGAGGGCAACATCAAGCGCATCGAGCACCAGAAGAAGGTGGCCGAGGCCAAGGCTCAGAAGGCCCTCAAAGAGGCCGGTGACCTTGCGCAGAAGCTGTCCTCCGTGAAGGTGACCATGCACCGCCAGGTCGGCGAGGGAGACAAGCTGTACGGCTCCGTCACCCACCGCGACATCGAGGAGGCGCTCGGCAAGGAGGGCTTCGTCGTCGATCGTCGCCGCATCCTGACCGAGCCGCTGAAGTCGCTCGGCTCGCACCAGGTGCAGATCCGCCTGGCGCCCACCGTGACCGCGACCATCACGGTCGAGGTCGCTGCGCGCGCCTGAGCCAAGCACTCTCGCTCTGCACGCCGTCGCCGTGGGTCGCCAATCAGGCGGCGCTCGCGACGGCGTCGCAGTTTGTGCCGAACGGTGCGCGGGGGAGGGCGCTAGATCTCTGGCCGAGCTCGCACGTAGAAGTGCGAGCTTTGGGGAGATCATGAGCGTCGAACGAGCCCTGCTGTGGGTGTGGTTGTTGGTCGTCGCGTGCGCGGGGGGTGGCTGCGAAGACTCCCCGCTCCGGCAGCACGACAAGGACGACGACGCGGAAGGTCAGGCCGAGAAGAAGGCCGCCTCTTCTTCGGCCGTGCAAGAGGTCGCCCCGCAAGCCACGGCGACGGCTCAGGCCTCGGCCGGCGCCGGGGCCAAAGGGCCACCCCCCGAAGCGCCTGCTCCCTCGGCGGCGCCGGGCAAGCGGGTCGCGCCGCTCCGCGCGCGGCCAACGACGCCGAGCGAGAACCCGTTCGTCGACGCCGCCGCCACGGTGCAGTCGAGCTTCGCGGTCGACGTCGACACCGCCAGTTACACCCTGATGCGCGCGTCGCTGCGCGCGGGCGTGAGGCCCTTGCCGAGCTCGGTGCGCATCGAGGAGATGCTGAACTACTTCCGTTTCTCGTACCCCGCCCCGGAAGGCAAGATGTTCGGCTTCACCTGCGACACCGGCCGTGCGCCGTGGGCCCCCGAGCGCCGGCTGGTGCGCATCGGGATCAAAGGCCGCGAGCTGCCCGTGCTGCACCGCCCCTCGAGCCACCTGGTGTTCCTGATCGACGTGTCGGGATCGATGCTGGCCGAGAGCAAGATCGGCCTGCTCAAGGATGGCCTGGCCATGCTCACACAGCGCCTGGATCAGCGCGACCGCGTGTCCATCGTCACCTACGCCGGCAGCACCCGCGTGGTGCTGCGCGCCGAGCCTGGTGATCACCATGCCAAGATCATCAACGCGCTGGACGCCCTGAAGGTGGGCGGCGCGACCGCGGGCAGCCAGGGGATCCAAGCGGCATACGAGGTCGCCGCCGAGCACTACGTCGCCGAGGGCATCAATCGCGTCATCCTGGCCACCGACGGCGACTTCAACCTGGGCCTCACCAGCCGCGCCGACCTCGAGTCGCTGATCGCGCGCAAGGCGAAGACGGGCATCTTCCTCACGGTGCTGGGCTTTGGCGCGTTCAACCCGAACGATCGCACGATGGAGACTCTGGCCGACAAGGGCAACGGCCACTACGCCTTCGTGGACACCGCCGCGGAGGCGAAGCGGGTGCTGGTCGAAGAGCTCACCAGCACGCTCGCGGCCATCGCCAAGGACGTGAAGGTGCAGGTCACTTGGAACCCCACCACGGTGAAGTCCTATCGCCTGATCGGCTACGAGAATCGCGCGCTCTCGAGCCGCGAGTTCCACGACGACGAGAAGGATGGCGGGGAGATCGGCTCGGGCCACACCGTGACCGCTCTGTACGACGTGGAGCCCGTGTCGCAAGACAACCGCCAGAAGACCTTCGGTCGCGTCGCCATTCGCTACAAGAGCACGGGCGGCTTCGAAAGCGAGGTGGTCGAGTCGCCGATCGTGGCGAGCGACACCGCGTTCGACCAGCTCTCGACTGACTTCCGCTTCGCCGGCGCCGTCGCAGGCTTCGGCATGCTGCTGCGCGACTCTGCGCACAAGGGCAACCTGCGCTACGAGGACGTCGAGCGCATCGCGCGCGGTGCGATCGGCGACGACGCAGACGGCCGCCGCGCCGAGCTCGCGGAGCTGGCGGCGATCGCCGCCAAGCGCTTCGGGCGCGGCAAGCGCTAAGGGCGCCCGAAGGGCGGCCAGACGATATCCAAGGGGCGAGACCAGAGTTGTGGCTTGTCGCGGGTGATCGTCGCGACCTCCCCTTGCGAGCGTGAGCGAGGGTCGTGATGGAGCCCCGCGACAAGAACTGGGACGCCCCTAGGGTGCGCCACAGGCGAGCCACTCGGCGAGCGCCTCGCGCTCCTCTTCGGAGGGGTCGTCCGGCCCGGGGGGCATGGACGTGTTGTCGCCCGCGGAGCGCTCGTAGATGCGATCGATGAAGTCGACGACGTCGTCGCGGGTGTCGAACACGTAGGCCCCCGGGGCGCCGTCACGCTCCTTGGCGTCGCTGGCGTGGCAGCTCTGGCAGTGGCGATTCAAGAACGTCTCGCCGAAGTTCTCGTAGCTGAGCTCGGTGCCGTCGGGCGGGCAGCTCGCGACGTCCCACTCGTCTCGCGCGCATCCGCTCGATGCGAGCAAGACCAGCACGAGCCCGAGCTCGAGGTGCGCGCGCGTCACAGCCCCACCTGCACACCGAGGCCCAGGCTCGCGCCGCCGTAGACGACCGGTCCACGCTCGTCGGGGAACGCGTCGACCGTGCCCTCCACCTGCGCCAAGAGCTTGGTCTTCTTGATCGTCGCGAACAGGAAGCTCGCCCCCAACGCGCCCTCGATGCCGAAGCGGTGGCGGATGCCGTCGCCCACGCCCATCACATGGCCGAACGTGTCTTCCTCCATCGCCGCCACCGGCACCTCGTGTTGGTGCAGGGCGATGATGCGCAGGTGGGGAATGAACGGCTCGATCGGGAGGGCGAGCTTGGTCCCGACACCGAGCGTCTCGAGCAGGCGCTCGTCGACCGCCGAGTACCCGATGCGCCCCATCACATCGATGCTGACGATGTCCACGAACTCGAAGCCCAGGTGCAAGGTGCCGCCGATGTTCGGATCCTCTTCCCAGGTGCTGGCCCCTCCCGAGAGCGCCCCCTCCACGAAGAAGTCGGTCGCGTGGGCCGAGCGCGGCCACAAGCCCACCACCAGCACGAACACAGCTGCCAAGCGGCGCACGGCGCCGGGAAACGTCGACGCCCGAAGGTTGTCACTCATGCCCAGCCAGTGGGCGCCGCCACGGCAGATTCTGGTCGGAATGCTGCTCGCTACTCCGCCGGGGGCGCCTCAGGCTCGCTGCACACGTCCACGTAGCTGTGCTCGGTGTCTCGCTCGTCGAGCACGGCAGTCACGGTCTCGACGCTGCAGCTGGTGACCTGGGTGTCTCCCGGGTCGCAGGCGAGGCTGCCGCAGAAGCAGAGGTCCGTGTCCGGGAAAATGCAGCAGTAGGCGTAGTCGGTGCACTCGGACACCGTGAACTCGCCCTCCGTGATGAGGTTGATCGTCGAGCAGGAGCAGGTGCCGAGCTCGAGGTCCGCGCCGCAGTAGAAGCCGACGCAGTCGCAGGAATCGTCTCCCTGGGTGCAGACCCCTTCGCCGAGGGCCTCCTCTGTGCTGCAGCTGTCGATCTCGTACTGGCCATCGCTGAGCAGCAGGTTCCCGTCGTCATAGAAGCAAGTGCAGTAGTCGTCGCCCGCGTGGATGCAGGTCCAGCGCGGCTCGCTCGGTGCGCCGCCGCCGGTGCCGCCGGCGCCGCTGTCCCCGCAAGCGGAGAGCAAGAGGAGCGCGGCGGTTGCGGTGCGCAGGAGCCTCGGGTTCATCGCGGCCGCTTTTCCACGCCCCCGCGAGGACGTCAACGCCACGGTCCTGCCGCGCAAGCTGATCTCGACGCCTCCAGTGCGCGACGTGGGCTAAGCTCTCCGGTCCCGTGGCCGGCTTCCAACCGAGATCTCAACGAGCACCGCGTGAGCCGCCAGTGATGGCTGGGCGCGTGCCGCCGCACGATCTCGACGCCGAGGCGGCGGTGCTCAGCGCCATCTTGCTCAAGCAAGAAGCGCTCGACCGCGTGGCCGAGATCCTCAAGTCGGAGCACTTTTACAGCGAAGCCAACGGCAAGATCTACGAGGCCGCGGTCGAGCTCGCCCGCACGGGCCAGCCGATCGACACCGTGCAAGTGGCGTCGTGGCTGCGCGATCGCGAGCGGCTGGCGCAGGTCGGTGGGCCGGCGTACCTGGCGCAAATCGTCGACGCGACTCCCGCCGTGGCGCACGTCGCGTTCCACGCGCGCACCGTGCGCGAGAAGTGGCGGCTTCGGCGCGTGATCGCCGAGTGCCAGCGCGTCTCGGCCGAGGGCTACGGTGACGTGGGCGGCGTGCAGGAGTTCATCGACGGCGCCGAGCAGGCCATCTACGAGCTGGCGCGCACGCCGGAGTCGTCCAGCGCGCAGCCGATCGCCCAGGTGCTGCGCGCCGCCTTCGAGCAGATCAGCAAAGCCGCCGAGCGCGGCGATCGCATCACCGGCGTGCCTACCGGCTACGGCAAGTTCGACGAGAAGACGGCCGGCCTGCACGAAGGCGACCTGATGATCGTCGCGGCCCGCCCCGGCATGGGCAAGACCAGCTTCGTGCTCAACCTCGCGGTCAACGTCGCGGCCCCGCGCACGATCAACCAACCGGGGCCCGGCGATCGCGGCTATGGCGGGGTCGAGCGGCGGGAGCCTGGCTTCGGCGTGGCCGTGTTCTCGCTCGAGATGCCGCGCGAGCAGCTGGCGAGCCGCATGGTCTGCTCCGAGGCGCGCGTGGACGTAGGCAAGCTCCGTGGTGGTCACCTGGGCCCCGACGACTGGCGCAAGCTGACGGAGGCCGCGTCGTTCCTGTCCATGCTTCCGATCTGGCTGGACGACACGCCTGCCATCGGCCTGCTCGAGGTGCGCGCCAAGGTCCGCCGCATGCAGGCCGAGTACAACAAGAAGGAGGGGCAAGACGGCCCCGAGAAGAAGATGGGCCTGGTGGTGATCGACTACCTCCAGCTGATGAGTGGCAGACCCAACGCGCAGAGCCGCGAGCAAGAGATCAGCGAGATCAGCCGCGGGCTCAAGCAGCTCGCCAAGGAGCTGCGCGTGCCGGTCATCGCGCTCAGCCAGCTGAACCGCGCGGTGGAGACGCGCGCCGGCAAGGACAAGCGACCCCAGCTCTCCGACCTTCGCGAGTCGGGCGCCATCGAGCAAGACGCCGACACGATCGTGTTCATCTACCGCGACGAGTACTACAACCCCGAGACCACCGAGCAGAAGGGCATCGCCGAGCTGATCATCGCCAAGCAGCGCAATGGCCCCACCGGCAAGGTGTTCACGCGCTTCACGTCGTCGTGCACCCGCTTCGACAACCTGCAGCCCGGCGACTACCCGGACTTCGCAGACGATTGACCGTGACCAGCTGGACCACCCCCGCGCTGCTCGCCTCGCTGTGCTTCGCCGTGCACTACCTCACGCTGCGCGCGGCGAGCGGCAAGATCGGTGACGCCTTCGGCGGCTTCTTGCTCGAGGCGTCCGCCGCGGTCGGCCTGGTGGTGTTGATGGTGCTCATGCCGTCCGACACCGCCACCACCACCCGCGGCATCGGCTGGTCGATCGCGTCCGGCCTGTGCATCACCGGCGGCGTCACCTTTCTGTTCATGGCGCTCCGCCTGGGCGGGCCCGTCGCAGGCACCGGCACCATCGCGCTCGGCGGCGGCGTCGCGCTGGCCGCGCTGCTCGCGCCCTTGTTTTTTGCGGAGAGCTTCACGCTGCGTCGCGGGGTGGGCGTGGCGCTGGGCCTGGCGGCGACGATCCTGCTCGCGACCGAGAAGAGCTGACCGGTTGGCGCGTGAACGCGCCCGCGCGGCGTGGTCGACGTTGATGACGTGCTGCGGTGCCGCTAGCATGCGTCGCTGTTGTCGATGCCGACGCCAACGACCCCTGAGCCGTTCAAGGTGTGGACCAACGACCGTGGCGAAGCGGGCTTCCTTCACGGGACGAAGGCCGAGCTGAAGCCGGGAGAGCTGATCGAGCCGGGGCAGCGCTCGAACTACGGCAGCCGGGAGAGCGCGGCCTTCGTGTACTTCACAGCGACGCTGGATGCCGCCACGTGGGGCGCGGAGCTGGCGATCGGCGAGGGCCGCTGTCGCATCTACGTCGTCGAGCCCACCGGCCCGTTCGAGGACGACCCGAACCTCACCGACAAGAAATTCTCCCGTGCCAGTGGCACGTGAAGGTGCCTGTGGCGCTGTTTGTTCAGAGGGCACGGGAGAATTTTTCTTTCTGATTCAACTGGCAAGCCAGTTGAATTCCCGGGCAACCCCACGAGGTCGTACCGCACGCGGGCTCCGCTTCGGATCACCGGCGAGATCAGCGACTGGCAGGGGCACGCGCCCGAGCTGCTTCAGGCGATGAAGGACGGCCTCGCGCGCCTCGCGGCGCAGGGCATCGAAGCCATCAACGAGTAGCCGTCACCCCACGCGCGTCACCAGGGCAGGATGATGCGCCCCGGTGCTCCCTCTTTGCCATCCTGCGTGTGGCAGGTGTTGCAGTCGCCCGTGTCGACGGGCGTCAGCATCGGGAGCACCTGGTTGCCCTGAATCACCCGCGCGGTGATCGGCATGGCGAGGGCCTGACCACCCGCCGACGCGTAGAAGTTCCCCCGCTCTCGCGCGCTGACCGTGTGCACTTGCCCGTTCGCGTCGGTGATCTCCACCTCCACACCGCCGACGCCGTGGCAGTCGTCGGGCTCGTGCGCCGTCGGGTAGATCGTGCCGGCGAACAGGAAGCGAGGCCCATCGTCGCCGGCATCCGAGTGGCACGCGATGCACGCGCGGCCCGGCGTCATGTCTGGTGAGCCCTCGTCTCCCGACGTCCACATGTCACCGCTGGTGCACACCGCGGGCGTGTCGTAAGGGTTCGCCGGCGTGTCGGGGAGGTTCCCGTCTGTCGCGCAATCCTCCGCGGGGGTGCCGGCCGAGACCCAGTCGGCGAACGCTTGCACCTCGGCGGCGCTCAACAGTCCTCCGGGCGGCATCGGCGCGGTCGCGTCTTGCATTCGCGCGAGGGAGGCCTGCGCCACGGTGGTGGTGGGATCTCCCGGCATCGGAGCCACGAGATCCTCGTACGTCATGAGCGAGGTCAGCGCCCCGGCGAGTGGCGGGCTCGAGTGGCAACCGCGGCAGTATTGCACCAGCAGGAACGACACCTCACAGGGCAACCCCGCGTCGGTCACGATCGGCGTCGACGACGCGGTCGAGCCGCCGTCACTCCCGCCGCCCGTGGAGCCCCCGTCGTCCGCCCCACTGCCGCCCTCACCAAGGTCCAATTGGTTGGGCTGAACCAAACAACCGGCCGCGGCGGCAGCCAGCCCGAACACCCAAGGAAGCCAGACGGTTCGCACGGTGCTCCTGATGCACCCGCCATGCCGCGGCCGGAGAGGGCTCCGTCCGCCGAGGGAATGCGCGGGCAAGGCGCGTGTGGATCGCGGCGCCCGCCATGGCGGTGATCCATCCGTGCCCACGAGATCCAGCCTGTTGCTCGAAGTTTGTGCCCGCACTGCAGTCGGCTCGCGGCCTCGCTGCTCAGCGGGGCTCACCCCTCGGGCACCAGCCAGACCATCAAGAGCGCCCCCGTCTCCGGCTCGAAGTACGCCAAGATCTCGTTGAAAGCGTTGGTCGGAACGGTCACCTCCCAGCACTCGCCGCTGCGGTCGAGCGCGGAGATGCTGGAGAAGAACACCAAGTCGCTGCGCTCGGCCCCGCCGAGCGTGTTGTCCACGCGCCGATGGCCGGCGCGGCACTCCACGCGGCGGGCGGACAGGCGTTTGGTGTCGGAGACGGCAGCCGAGTACTGCCCCGCGTCCGGCCGCGTGCGACCCTTGGTCGCGGGCAGCACCTCCTCGGACCACGCTGCCTGAAGGGTGGCGATCACCTGCGCGTCGCTCAGCATCGGCGCGCGCGCGCGCCCCACCGTGGGCGTCACGTCGACTGGCGCCGTGAAGGCCGGCATTGCCGCGGACGCGCGCTGGGTTGCGAGCGCGCTCGGCAAGGAATCCACGTCGGTGTAGCTCGGCTTCGCCCGGGGCGTGCTGCAGGCGAGGAGCGACGCCAGAAACAGCGCAGGGGCGAGCCTCATGCCGCTCACCGTAGCACCCACGCTCTCGACGGCTGAGCGAGGTGGCGGGGCCCACCGCCCAGCTGCCACAGGGGAAGGATCCAGACTGTTCGTCGTAAGCTCGCTCGCCGAATGCGCGTTCAACCAGGTGCCCGATGAGAGCCTCGACTCGATCCTTTCCAGCTCCTGCAACCAGCCTCTTCTACCGAGGTGATGAGCTTCTCGCCACGACCAAGGTCGACAAGCTCGACAAGGACGAGTGCATCGTCGGCCACTCGGGTGCGCTCGTCCGGTTCGCGGGGGGCGAGCCAGAAACGATCTTCAAGAGCAAGAGTGTCGGCCTTCTCTCGGGCGCGGTGCTCGCATCGGGGGACATCGCGGTGGGCACCACCGACTCGCAGATCCTGGTGCTGTCCCCCCAAGGCAAGGTTCAGCGAACCCTTTCGAGCGGCCTTCAGCCGTACCACCAGCCCGACTATCTGGTCGCGGGGGGTTCGCCGGAGATCGTCGTCGTGGCGTCTCGCGGGTACTCGAACGCGAAGTCTTCTCGCGCGGAGCAGCACGACACGGCCACGTGGACGCAAGGAAAGTCGCTCGCCTTCACGAGCCTCTCGCAGCTCTCGGTGAGCGCTCGCGGCATTGCGAGGAGCACGGGGAAGGGCTACGCGAACGTCGATTCTTGGGGTCTGCAAGAGTTCCGCTGGAAGGGCGGGCTGAAGGTGATCAAGACGCCCACGCAGCGGTCGTCCTGGTGTGTCTCGACGGCCTCGGGCTGGCTCGTGTCCGACTCGAATACGGCCGCGTTCGTCGAGCTCGAGGGGGCGGTTCGGTGGACCCTCTCTGAGTCGCACCTCGGGGCATGCGCGCTCTCCGATTCGCGGCTCGCGATCGTCACCTTCAAGGCCCTCGTCGTGGTCGACGTGGCCGACGGGCGAGTGGTGGAGTCCCACCCGCTCAAGCTGGGCGCCAAGGAGTCTTTCGAGCTGCCCTGCCCCGTCGCCGCCAGCAGCTCCGGCTCGGTGGCCTTCACGAGCCAAACACGTCTGTTGATCGTCGAGCGTCCCGTCGAGAGCCGCGCTGTTGCCAGCAAGGTGACCTTGGCGGTGACGGCGGGCCCCTCGCCGGGTGCCGTCGCCAAGGCTGCGAAGGCCGGCAGGCAGGCGGCCGAGCGACAGGCGGCGGCCTCGAGTGACGTCGTCGTCGCGCTGGAGGCAATCACCTCCGAGGTTTTGCAGACCGAGGACGTGAAGAAGCTCGAAAAGCTGCGCGCAAAGTTGGGAAAGCTCGATGTGCTCGAAGCGGGAAGCGAGCCCAAGAACGAGAAGCGGATCGCCAAGTGCGAGAGAGCGGTTCGTGCGCGCATGAAGGCGCTGCCTCTCGGGTCCCCTGCCAGTCTCGAGCTCGCCCACTTCTTGGACGTGCTCACCGACTCGTAGCGGTTCGCCGACGAGGCAGGCCGCCTTTGAGCGCGCACGCCCAGCCCAGCGCTACAGAGTCTCCTCGTTCCACTCGATCTCGCGCAGGAACGTCTCGAGCAGCTCCTTGCCGTCGTGTTGCGTCAAGAGCTCGTCGCCGCGCGCCGCCATCCACTCGAGCGCGAGCGGCAGCGGGATGGCGGCGGGCCGGATGCCGTCCAGCGTCTCGATCATGGCTGCGACCGCGTACGTCAGGTACGCCGCGCGCGGCACCGGTACCACGCGCGCATCGAGCTCGTCGCAGTGCTTCGGGTCCGAGGTGACCAGGTACTCGCGGCACACGAAGGGGCGCTCGTCGTAGATCGAGCAGCGATCGTTTTCCAAGAAGGGGCAGGCCAGATCGAGCTCGAAGTAGCGGCCGTTCACGTCGCTCCAGCGCTCGCTGGCGTCGCTGCCGTGTTTGGAGACGAGCGCGACGCGGGGCTCGTCGCCCTTGGGCGAGACCATGCCCTCCTGCTCGAGGCGAGCGAGCAGCTGCTCGAAGCGCTTCTTGATCGCCTTCTGTTTGGCTGCGGGGAGCTTGCCCAGCGCAGTGACGATGCTCTTCGCCTCGGCGAGCGACACGGGAATGAGCTGGTAGCAGCAGGCCGTGCAGCCGGCTTTGCACGACACCTTCCTGCCCGCCTTCTCGCCGGCCTTCACGGCGGTGGCCATCATGGTCTGTGACAGCTTGCGCGCCGCGGGCAACACGACCGTCATGTTGCCTTTGCCGCCGGGCACCGGGAGCACCACCTCGGCCGACGCCCCCACGATGGGAAGGTGCACACGCACGTCGCTCATGGCTTCTTCAACACCTTGCCGCGCTCGACCAGGCCCGGGTAATCGGTGACGTACTTGGCTGGCTCGCCAGGCAGCGACGCGTCCACCCAGAAGGCTTCACCCGCCTCGGCTCGGCGCACGTCGAGGTGGATGAACTTGTTGTGCGGGTAGAAGCCGCAGCCGACGCCGCGCAGCTTGGCGCACACGCGGAACAGCTCCGTGTTCTCCACGCGGTGGACCGCGATGTCGAGCGCGCGACCGGAGGCGTGAAGGCTCTTGTGACCGCGCGCGTCGTTCACCTCCGCGTGGGGGCGATAACCGCTGTAGATCGTGATCGCGCGGTGGGGGAACGCGTCGGCGATCTGCTGCAGCGCCCACACCAAGCGAGGGTGCATCACGCGGACGCCCGACGACCACTCGCGGTGCTTGCCCCACGCGATCGGGTCCGGCTCGTCGGGCAGGAGCAGCCCCGCGGGGCGCGGCACGTCGGGCGGGCGCGCCAGGATGCTCAGGCGATCGAGCGCCTCGGGTGCCATGCTGCCGTCGCAGCGCACGAGCTCCAAACGGTCACTCTCGCCCTCGGTGCGGGTCAGCAACACCGGACGGCGTCGGCAGCGCCAGTCCACCACCGGCCGCTCTGGCGGGAGCTGAAACAGCGCGTCGAAGCCGTCGCTGCGAAGGCTGACGCCCGTGGACTCGAACCACGGCGTGACGGACGACGAGAAGTGCCGGCCCCAGGCGACGTCGTTGTGCAACACCATGCCCAGCGACGCTGCGGCGACGGGTCGAATCGCGTCGAGCTCTCGGAACGTGGCCGCAGAGCGCGACCGGTCCGTTGCTAGCTCGGCCCCGGCCCAGCTCAGCTGATGCGACGGCTTTCGCTGCCAGCTGCCCCAGGGCCCGCTGGTGTAGAGCCGAAACGGGCCGAGCCGATCCGCGCTGGTGTCGCGCAGTGGCAACAGCAGGTCGATCCCTGAGCTCGGGCTGGGCTCCAGCCGAAACGCGACGGCGCGGGGCGGCGCCGCCACCAGCCAATCAGCTTGTGCGGCGGGCGCCACGGCGAGTGCCACCAAGGGCAGCGTTCGGGCCAGGTGCGACAGCTTGGTCATGACAGGAGCGGCAGCCGACAAGATGCCGAACCTTGCTTTCGGCGGGAAGGGGCCTTGGAACAATCCTGGGCACGTGGTTTGCTTGGGGCTGGCCATGGTCAAGCTCCGCGCCCTTGCCGTCGCTGCCTGTTTGGTCGGTCCCGTCGCGCTGACCGGGTGCGAGATCGCGCTGATCGTGGCTGCCGCAGAGGACGACGGCGTCGAGACCGAGCCCTACTGCGAAGGGGATTGTTACTACTACGACTCGTACTGCAACGAGTACGTCGACACGACCGCCTCGCTGAGCGGCTCCGCCCAGAGCTCGAAGCTGTTCCACTCCGTCTACACCGGTGTGCGCGCGCCGACGCCGCTGCCGGTCGTGGCCCCGAACGATCTGCTCACCTTCTTCCTGCAGACCGAGGCGGGCTCGGACCAGTCCCTCGATGTCGTCGCCGGCGGACAGATGACGCGCGTGGACGACTCCGTCGGCGCTTGTGCCACCTACGACGGCAAGGCCGGCATCTTCTTGGAGATCGAGACCGGGGATGAAGGCGCCGGGAGCCTCACCGTGATGGTGGATGGCGCGCAGCTCGACCGCTACGACTTCGTGATCGTCGAGCCCACCAGTCTGGACATCGCCTGGGACGCCACGATCTCCACGCCGCGCGCCTTGTTGCGCGACGACGACGGCAACGACATCTACTCCTACAACGGGCTCACCTGGGAGGCCGCGCCCACAGCGTTTTTTACCGTCGGGGTAGGCCCCATCGGCCCGCAGATCATGTGGGATGGCGTGACCAAGGAGGTGGAGCTGTTCGCCTTCTACGGCGACCTCTCCGCGCACGTGACGCTCGTGGCAGACAGCGCCACCGGCATCATGTCGCCCAAGTCCGAGTGAGCTCCGCGGTCGCCTGATCCGCTTCCAGCTCTGGGGTCATCGCACGCTGGTGGCCCGCCTCAACCGGTCTTGGATCGCTGCCCACGCTGGCTCGTCGGGAGGGGCTTCGATCCAGATCTCGCTGGCACCTCTGCCGTCGAGCGTGTGCAGCGCCGCGTACAGGCCGTGCGCGTACGCGAGTGGATCGGCGGGAAGCTGGAGCGACGCGAACGCGCTTGGTGCTGTCCGGTCGCCCAGGATCAGCAACGCCAATCGGCTCACGTCGGCCTGGTCGATCTGCGCCCGCGACCGCAGATGCGTCGGGGTCGCGGGCGCATAGTGTCGCGAAGAGGTGCCCGGTGATCGGCGCACGCCCGCCTCGTGAACCTCGCTGCCGAGGTCGATGGTGGGGGTGATCGCCGAGAGCTGCGCGAGCGAGATCGAGCCGCGGCGAAGCACTCGCGCGGGGGAGCTGGTGGCGTCCACGATCGTGGACTCGATGCCGAAGCCGGTGGCGCCGCCGTCGAGCACCATCAGCTCCGGGCCCAAGCTGCACTCGACGTGCGCCGCGAGGGTAGGGGAGATGCCCGTGGAGCGGTTGGCGCTCGGCGCTGCGACCGGCACCGCCGCGCGTGCGAGCAGCGCGAGCGCGACGGGGTGAGCGGGCACGCGCAGGCCGATGGTGTCGCCCCCCGCGAGCACCGCCGGCGCGCCGGCGCCGTCGCGCACTGCGAGCACCAGCGTGAGCGGGCCTGGCCAGAACGCGTGCGCCAAGGCGCGCGCGGCCTCGGGCACCTCCTGCGCGAGCGCCAGCGCTTGCTCGGCCGTCGCGGCGTGCACGATGGTGGGGTTGTCGGCGGGGCGCCCCTTCGCCGCGTAGATCTTGGCCACCGCCGTCGGTTCGTCCGCGCGCGCGCCCAGTCCGTACACCGTCTCGGTCGGAAACGCGATGAGCTCGCCGCGCAGCAGCGCGTCCGCGGCGCGAGCGAGCGCCTCGGGCGTAAACGGCAAGATCATGCGCGCGCTGTTTGTCCTGGCGACGCGTCCGAAGCAAGCGCGGGCTCAGCCAGGGGACCATGCTCGGAGTCGCGGGACCATGCTCGGAGTCGCGGGACCATGCTCGGAGTCGCGGGACCATGCTCGGA
>CAZXMG010000120.1:0-402 GCA_964641275.1 uncultured Polyangiaceae bacterium | reverse complement strand
GTCGCGCGGGACCATGGCGCATGGTTCGGGCTCTCGGCGCATGGTGTCGCCTCTGGCGCCGGCGCCCGCCGAGAGTGTGCGCCGAAGCGCATCGAATCCCGCGTGATTCGGGCGCAGCCCAGAGAACGACTCGCCACCACCCCGGGCACCACGCGCGGTGCGAGGGCACCATGCGCCATGGTCACCGCTCGCAGCGCATGGCCCCCCGCTCGCAGCGCATGGCCCCCCGCCTGAGCGCATGGCCCCCCGCTCGCAGCGCATGGCCCCCCGCTCGCAGCGCATGGCCTCACGCCTGAGCGCATGGCCTCACGCCTCAGCGCATGGCCTCACGCCTCAGCGCATGGCCTCACCGGTGCGTGTCAAAGGAGTTGTCTACCCCAAGCTCATCGCACGGTTCGCGGC
>CAZXMG010000119.1:0-19884 GCA_964641275.1 uncultured Polyangiaceae bacterium | reverse complement strand
ACGGGTGTTCGGGTCTGACCGAAATCAGCGTTCGGGTGCGGCCGGAATACGCAGCCTGCAGCGCTCTCGTCGCTACAGGCGCACAGCAAGAGAGGCAACGAGAGGTGCCAAAGGCTAGATGCGAAGCTCATGGCCGATCAGTCACCGCATCATCATCGAGCAGGCAGCCGAGCTGGAGATTCCGGACGAAGCGCGCGTGACCGCGAGTAGCCGCGTGACGGGGAAGCAGCACTTCACGATGGAGCCAGCGAAATGGCAGGCCGTCGCCGACTTGCCGCAGCGTGGCTTCCGGTGCTCGAGGAAGCCGGAGGCTACCGCCGCAGCAGATGGCGTCCCCGCTCGCAGCGCTCGGCGTCACGAAGGAGACCCGCGAGGCCCATTGAATTGTCTCATCCCCCCAAACAATGGTGCTCGAATCATCCGGATACTGCGCGACTGATCGCCGGCTAGGATGACCCGATGATCACTCGGCCCGCGCGTGGCATCGCGACTGCAATTCTCGGACTGGTCGTGATTGGTTGCGCATCGACCCGGATCGCGGATGACGATGGTATCGCGGATGATGGTGAGGGCGATGGCGGCATCGAACAACCGCTTCCCGAGACGGAGCCTGATTGGACGGCGAGCTGCCCGACCCTCGCCGAGCTCGAGGAGGTCGATCTTGGGGCGTTCGGGGCCTGCTCCAACCAGCCGCTAGAGACGGCGCTCACGCAGCAGAACGCTGAAGACATCCTCTACCGCGTCGTACACGAGTCGGGGCACATCGCGTCGCTCGTCGCCGGATCCGGTGGAGACCTCTTCACGTGGACCGACGGTGGCGCTCACTTTTTCGCCTCCACCGACGACGGGTACCTTGTCGGCGCGCTACCCGAGGCGTGGGACGGCGAGTCGGGTGCATGCGCCGTCGCAGAGTTCGATTGCTGGACCGGAGGGCACGGCGGCTGGGGCCCGTCTGCGCTCGCTGGGGTCGCGCTGATCGACACAACGCTCGCGGAGGGTTTCGTGACGCACGTCCGCATCGTCAGTGACTCGCTGTGGCTGGTCGAGTCTGGTCCCCTCAGCGGCACGCCGCCGGCCGCCGTCGCCGTGGATCTGGTGCTCGTCGACGGCGAAATTCTCGAGCTGAGCGCCACCATCGGGGAGTACCGGATCACTCGTTGACAGGGCCCAGTCCAGCGCTCGAAAGGGTCCTCGGCGACGGCGTGAGCGCGTGCCGCACCACCATCGAGCCGCAGACATCCGCAGGGACAGCCGAATCCACCCCCAGCGCGCTCGCCTCTACGAGCGCCGGGGGCTGCTCGCGGTGAGTCCGTGGTCACATCTTGTGCCCTTGGTGCGGGTTGCCGGTGCTGGGTGCGGGCGGCGCAGTCGATGTTGGCGGGGTGGTCGGGCTTTGGTAGTCGGGAGGTGGGGGGCGAGAGGGGGGAGCCGCGGTAAGGTCGGCTGGCGGCGTGGTCGGGGCGGGCGGAGGCGGTGATGCTGCCACGCCCGACGATTGCGTCGCGTGGTGCGTGCCGGAGGGCATCGGGGTCGGGTCTCCCTTCTCGCACGTAGGATCCATTGCGGGGGCCGCGGCGCTCGGGGCATGGTCGCCGCCGTCACTCGACGGTGCCGCTTGCCCCCACGCGCCGTGCCTGTGCGCCGCCGAGCTCCAGGGCGCAATGCCCGGATGCAACATGTCACCTCCGAAATGAGCCGCGAGGCCAACGAGGCCCGCGGCGACGACGGGGAGCGCGTGAGCCGCAACGCCGAGGTATGGACCACTTCGGCGCTGCCACGCGTAAGATGCTCCGGCTGCGACTACGACCATTGCCGTGAACGCGAGCGCGGCGTTGCGGTGACGCGCGATCGCGCGTGCGTCGCCGCCAAGCTCAACGACGTGGTCGGCGGAGAGGAGCCCGGAGCTGGCAGCGACCAACGCCGATACCGCCGCCAGATAGACGAGAACCCTGCCCAACGCGAAGGCCGTGTCGTCTTTCCGAATCCATGCCACCGTGTGGACAAAGGCGGAGGCAATCGTCAGTGCGATGGGGAAGTGCAGCACGACGTGGTGTAGGTAGGGCATCGTTCTCTCCGCATTTCGCACGCCACGTTCAACGGCGCGCTGACGCGGCATCGGGTGCCACCCTCACTGCAAGATCTGATGCAGTCATGGCTGTAACGCGCGGAGTCACGGCGCAGAACGCTCCGAAGGACACTGCGCTGCCGCCGACCGACCGCACCAGCGGTGAGCCCTTCTCGCGGGCGTCCCGCGTGGCAGCGCTCCGACTCGCCCTATTTCCCCGTGCGGGCGTGCCCGACTCGCGACGTCGCGCCTGACGTGCACGTTCGACGTGCTGATGGGCCGAAGCGGGACCCGCGTCGCCGGGGCAGGATGCCAACGATGGTCGCGGTTTGGTTGGGGCAGATCACCACTGCACGCTCAACTGCGGCGCCTGTTCCTGCATGAGCGCCGCCGATCGTGAGCAGATATTGGCCAACGGCTTGCGGTCTGCCGCGGTTCGAGTACCATCGACGTGTGCTTCGGCGACTCACCAGAGCGGCGCTCGCCCTCCTGATCACAGCTGCGCTGCTGTGCGCCATCCTGTTCCAGGGGCGTCGCTTTCTATGGTGCCCGCTCATGCTCGAGGCGCGCGAGACGTGCTGTTGCCCTGCGACCAAGCACGACCAGCCCGGCCCGGCGATCGAGCGGCCCTCATGCTGTGACGCCAAGTCCGTACCGGCGGCCTCCAGCGCCAGCGCTCCGATTGATCGCGCACTGCCGCTCGCAGCGCTGCCGGTTGTCGCCGACAACATTCCGATCACCGGCGAGCCCCGGCGGCTCATCGCGAGTAGCGGCATGCCGCCGCGAGTCTGGCGCAGTGGTGGCGGGCAACTTCCGCCCCGCGGCCCGCCCTATCAGCTGAACTGCCGCTATCTGATCTGAACCGACCTCCATTTTCGGGCGTGAGCGCGAAGCAAACGGCATCGCGCTCGCAGGTGCGCATTTGCGCCCCGGGCAGCGTGGAGGTCGGTCATGCGTTTTGTCACAGGCTTTTTGGCGATCGTCGGCACGAGCTGCGTTTCAGCGGCGACGGAGAGCGCTCGCAGTACCGCCAGGCTCGATATCGAGCGCGGTCCTGAGGTTGCGAGCGCGGCCGTCCTTGCGGGAAGCACCGGATGCGAGGAGCTTGCCGCACGCATCGCGCGCGCCCACCCAGCGCCGCTCGCGGCGATCGCGCGAGCACGAGCGAGCCTGCGCCGGTCTCACGCTGCGGCATCCGCGCCCGGCCCCACTTTCTCACTCGAGGTGTGGGACTTCCCGATCGGCGACCCTGCCCGCGCTGACCGCGAGGGCATGTACATGGTCGGCGTCCGGCAGGAGATCCCCGTGCTCGCTGCGCTGGACGCGGAGGGGCGCGCCGAGGCGGAGCTATCGCATGCTGAATCCGCCGACGGGCGCGATGCGATGCGCATGCTCTTCCTGGAGGCGGGCCGTGGCTGTGTCGACTGGACTGTTTCCAGCGCGATCGCCGGACGATCTCGGGACTATGCAAACCATCTGGCCGAGGTGCGCGATGCCACGATCGCCGCCTACGGCGCCGGGTCCGGCGGCACGTCGCTCGGCTCGATCGCGCGCGCCGAGGCCGACATCGCGCGCGTGAAGCGGCGAACGATCGAGCTCGAGGAACAGGCCCGCAGCGCCCGCGACGGGCTCGCGGCGCTCGCTGGTGGCAGTGTTGCCGTGCCCGACGAAGCGCCGGCCCTCTCCGAGCCTCCCGCTGATCTCGACCTCGAGGCTGCGACGGCGGCGGCGCTGACCGCACGCGGGGATGTCGCTGCCGCGCGATTTCGCAGCGCTGCCGCCTCCGCGCGCGCGGAGGGCGCGAAAGAGGTGGCCGAAATACCCAGGTTCGAAGTGGGAGCTACATACATGCAGATGCCAGATGCGCGGCCGGGGCTGGGCGCGATGGTGTCGATGACGATGCCCTGGATTGGCGGTGGCTTGCTCGACGAGAGCGACGCCGCCGAGGAGGAGAGCGCAGCGACCCGGCACCAGGCGTCGGCGGTCGAGCGCGCCGCGCAGGTGGAAATTCAGGCGCAGCTGTCGAAGCTTCGCGCGGCGAGGCGAACGCTCGCTGCCATCGAAGAGAGCGAGCTACCCGCGGCCGAGCGTGCTGCCCGTGCTGAGCGCGCGGGGCTTGGGGCAGCCAACTTCGATCTCACAGCCTGGCTGCTCGCCTCTCATGGCGTGCTCGAGGCCCGCATCGAGCGAGAGGTGGCGCGCGGCAGCGTCGCGCGCGCCTGGCTCGAGCTCCAGGGCTCACTCGGCGTGCTCGGGACGGAGAAGAAGCGATGAGCGCGAGCCCCGGTTCTCTCGCGCCGCACGACGTCCCCGGTACGCGCGCGATGGCCGTCGTGCGCTGGGTGCTCTTGGTTGCCCTCGCAGCGCTCGCAGTTGGCACGTGGTGGCGACTCGGCCTGGGCGGTGAGCCTCACGCCGAGGGCGAGGCGCATTTCTACTGCCCGATGCACCCGCAGATCCGGTCACCCATCCCGGGCACGTGTCCAATCTGCTTCATGAACCTCGAGCCAATTCCACCCGGCGGCGCCGCGCCAAGCAGCGAAGCACCAGCTGCCATGCCCACTGCTTCAGAGCCGAGCTCGATGCCTGGCGCCGACGTGATGCTCACGCTCGAGCGGCGCCAAGCCGTGGGCATCGCCACGACGAAGATCGAGCGCCGTTCGATCGGGCGCGAGCTCCGATTGCCTGCCGTGATCGAGGCACCGCAGTCGGCAGTCTCCGAGGTGCGCGTCCGGAGCGCGGGGTTCGTCGAACACGTCGCGCCAATCGAGATTGGCGAACGGGTGAAGGCGGGGCAGACGCTTGCGTCGATTTACGCACCGGAGATCTTCCGCACCCAAGAAGAGCTGCTCGCAGCGCGCGCCATCGCCGCGAGCTCGGGCACAGCCGATGCGCACCACGACGACGGGGCAATGGTGGAAGCGGCCAAGCGGCGGCTCGAGCTACTCGGTGTGGCACGGCGCACCTCGGACCGAATCATCGCCGACGGTAAATCGCCCCGCGCGATCGGCATCGTGGCGCTGCGCTCCGGTGTGGTGACGGCTCGGAACATCTCGGTGGGTGGCTACGTCTCGCCCGAGACGACGCTCTTTCAGATCACCGATCTCTCGAAGCTCTGGGTCAATGCCACGGTGGGCACCGAGGATGTGAACGCACTGCCACCGAAAACGCGCGGTCGATTCACGCCCAAAGGCGGGCCGGCGCTCGATGTCGAGGTGTCCCTCGTCGAGCCATCGGTCGGCGGTCGAACCCGAGCGGCCACAGTGCGCTTTCTGGTCTCCAACGACACCGGAACGCTCCTGCCCGGCGACATCGGCGAGGTGCTCGTCTCGCTCCCGGCAGAGGAGCGCATACTCGTACCGCGTGATGCGGTGATCGACCTCGGCGCGCGCCAGTATGTCTTCGTCGAGACGAGCGCGGGCCGCTTCTCTCCACGCGCCGTCGCCGCCGGCGCGATGGCCGACGGGAATCGCCTCATCGAGAGCGGGCTCGCGGCGGGCGATGTTGTCGTCACACGTGGGGCCTTCTTGCTCGACTCCGAGAGCCGCCTGCAGGGCGCGCTCGCTCCCGCCCCCGCATCGAGCGCTCCATGATGGGCCGCTTCCTCGAGCTTTGCGCGCGCTACAGGGCGCTGGTGCTCCTGCTCGGCGTCGCGCTCGGCATCGCCGGGGTGGCCTCGATGCGCCGGGTAGAGCTCGACGCGATCCCCGATCTGTCGGAGGCGCAGGTGATCGTCTTCACCGAGTGGCCTGGGCGATCGCCGACGCTGATCGAGGATCAGGTGACCTACCCGTTGGTGACTGCGTTGCTGTCGGCGCCAAGGGTCCAGGAGGTCCGCGCACAGTCGATGTTCGGCATGAGCTTCGTCTATGTCGTGTTCGAGGACGGCACGGACCCCTATTGGGCGCGGTCGCGCGTGCTCGAGTATCTGAGCTCGGCGAAGGAGCGCCTGCCTGCCGACGTTGCGCCGCGCATCGGACCGGACGCCAGCGGCATCGGCTGGGTGTACCAGTACGCGATCGTCGACCGCACGGGCAAGCACGACCTCGGAGAGCTGCGCTCGTTGCACGATTTCTCGATCCGCTACGCGCTCGCCAGCGTCCATGGCGTCGCCGAGGTGGCCTCGGTCGGCGGCTTCGAGCCGCAGTATCAGGTCCGGCTGGATCCGGCCCGACTTCGCGCGCGCGGCGTCTCGCTGGCGGAGGTCGCCGACGCGGTCCGCCGCTCGAACAGCGAGGTCGGCGGCCGTCTGCTCGAGATGTCGGAGCGTGAGTATTTCGTGCGCGGCCGCGGGTACATCGGTGGTGAAGCGGACATCGGAGCAATCGTCGTGAGGACCGACGAGCGCGGCGCGCCGCTGCTCGTGAGCGACGTCGGCAGCGTCCAGATCGGCGGCGAGATCCGACGCGGCGCGGCCGAGTGGAATGGGGAGGGCGAGGTGGTCTCCGGGATCGTCGTCATGCGCTATGGCGAGAATGCGCTCGACGTGATCCATGGCGTCGAGAAGCGGCTCGACGAGCTGCGGCCGAGCTTGCCCGAAGGCGTCGAGATCGTCCCGGTCTATGATCGCTCCGGCCTGATCGAGCGAGCGATCGAGACGCTGCGGGGCTCGTTGCTCGAGGAGATGATCGTCGTCGCCGTCGTCATCCTGCTGTTCTTGTTGCACCTGCGCTCGGCGTTGTTGCCCATCATCTCGCTGCCGCTCGCTGTCGTGATCGCGTTCATCCCGATGTGGGCGTTTGGGGTGCCGGCCACGATCATGTCGCTCGGAGGCATCGCGATCGCCATCGGTGCCACGGTCGACGCCGAGATCGTGATGGTGGAGGCCGCGCACAAGAAGCTCGAGCACGCACCCGCGGACATCTCTGACGAAGAGCGCAGCAAGCTGCTCGCTGAAGCGTCGCGCGAGGTGACGCCGGCCATCTTCTACTCGCTCCTCATCATCGCCGTCTCCTTCTTGCCGGTGTTCGGCCTCGGGGGACAGGCGGGCAAGCTCTTTCGGCCGCTGGCGTTCATGAAGACGGCGGTGATGCTGTCGGCCGCGCTGCTGTCGATCACGGTCGCGCCAGCGCTTCGCGATTTTCTGCTCCGGGGCAAGATCTACCCCGAGCACAAGCACCCCGTTTCACGCGCCATTCGCACGGTCTACGAGCCGTTCGTCCACGTCGCGCTGCGCAACCCGAAGACGACCGTGATGATGGGCATCTTCGCGTTGCTCGCCGCAGTGCCCCTCGCGCCGCGCCTCGGCTCGGAGTTCATGCCGCCGCTCGACGAGGGCGATATTCTCTACATGCCGACAACGTTTCCCGGCATCTCCATCGAGGAGGCGAAGCGTCAGCTGCAAATCCAGGACGCGGCGCTGCGCGAATTTCCGGAGGTCGAGAACGTGCTCGGCAAGGTCGGTCGAGCCGAGTCGCCGACGGATCCCGCGCCGCTGTCGATGGTCGAGACCGTCGTCGAGCTGAAGCCCAAGGGCTCCTGGCGAACGCGCTATCAGGAGCGGTTCTACCATGGCTGGTCGCCGGCCTTTCTGCGGCCCATGCTGACGAAGGTGTGGCCTGAGTTTCGCCCCATGACCCGCGAGGAGCTGGTCGAGGAGATGAATCAGAAGCTGCGGCTCGTCGGCTGGACGAACGCGTTCACGCAGCCCATTCGCAATCGCATCGACATGCTGACGACCGGCATTCGGACGCCCGTCGGCATCAAGGTCTACGGTCACGACAGCGCCGCCATCGAGCGCGCCGGTAGCAGCATCGAGGCAATCGTGAAGCGCGTCCCTGGTGCGCGCAGCGTGCTATTCGAGCGGCAGAGCGGTGGCAGCTACCTCGACATCGTCCCCGATCGTTCGCGACTCGCGCGGTACGGTCTACAGGTTGACGACGTGAATCGGGTCGTCGAATCGGCGATCGGCGGCGAGCCAGTCACGACGACGATCGAGGGCCGCGCGCGCTATGGCGTCAACGTCCGCTATGCGGAGGACTTTCGGTCATCTCCGGAGGCGATGGCGGACGTGCTGGTCCCGGTCGGTGGTGACGGTGGCGATCATGTTCGGCTCGGCGACGTAGCTGACGTGCGCGTCACGGAAGGCCCGGCCATGATCAAGGACGAATCCGGCATGCTGGTCGGTTATGTGTACGTCGACGTCACAGACGATCGCGACATGGGCTCCTTCGTCGAAGAGGCTCGACGCGCTGTGGACTCCGCGATCGAGCGCGGCGAGGTCGTCGTCCCCGAAGGAGGCCGGCTCCGCTGGACGGGGCAATACGAGCTCCTGGAGCAGACCAGGGAGCGGATGAAGATCCTGATCCCGCTAACGCTGCTCGCCGTCGTGCTGCTTCTCTACCTGCAGTTCCGGAGCTTCACGGAGGTGCTCATCGTGTTGCTGTCGCTGCCCTTCGCGCTCGTCGGCAGCGTGTTCGCGCTCTACCTGCTCGGCTACCACCTCTCTACTGCCGTCTGGGTGGGCGTTATCGCTCTGGTCGGGCTCGCCGCGCAGACCGGCGTCGTGATGATCGTGTACATCGACAATGCCTACGAACGTCGACTCCGCGAGGGCCGCATCCGCTCGCTCGAGGACATCATCGAGGCCCACGCGGAGGGGACCATTCAGCGCGTGCGCCCGAAGCTGATGACTGTGGGCACGATGTTGCTCGGCCTGATCCCGCTCCTGTGGGCGAGTGGGTCGGGAGCAGACGTGATGAAGCGTATCGCCGCGCCTATGGTCGGTGGCCTCATCACCAGCGCATTCCTGACGCTGGAGATCATTCCGGTGATCTACACCTACTGGCGCTACGAGCAGCTTGTGCGGCGCGAGCTCAGCGAGCGGTCGCCCAGGCTCGAGCGGGAGCTGGAGCGTTTCGCCTGGATCATTCGAGCCGGGGGCGTCCTTCTCGTCGGCGCGATCGTTGCCAAATTGTACGCGCCTACCATTGCAGGCTTGTTCGAGGCGTGCCTTGTAGCAGGGGTGGCCGCAGTGGTGCTCGGCGCGAGCTCCTACGCCTGGGCGCGCCGCCGAGCGCTCCAGCTCTCCCCAGTGCCGGCCGCCACCCACTCTTCTCCCATTTCGTGATCTCCAGAAGAAAGCAGACGACCATGCGAAAGATCCTCACTGTGCTCCTTGTCTCTGCCGTCGCCGCATGCTCGGAAGCGTCCGAGAAGGCGCCGCCGCTGCCCCCCGGTGCGACGGAGGTCAACATCTCGGTCGACGATCAGGGCTACCATCCGTCCGAGGCACGCGCACCAGCGGGCAAAGCCGTGCGCCTGATCTTCACGCGAACGACTGACGCCGGCTGCGGGCAGCAGGTCGTGTTTCCGGAGCAAAAGCTCAGAAAGGACCTGCCACTCAAGCAGCCCGTGCCGGTGGACATCACCATGCCCGCTTCGGGCAAGGTCGCCTTCACCTGCGGGATGGGTATGTACAAAGGCGCTATGGTGGCCGAGTGAGAGCGCCCCTCGGAACCGTCTGCGCTCTCCTGTGCGCGCTGGCCGCCTGCGACGACCACCTTGCCCCGCCTTTCCCCGAGGGCCAGGGCCAAGCGCCAGGCGGCACAAACTCGCCCTACCCAGCAGGCCCCTATGGCGTCACGGTCGGCGACGTCATCTCGAACTTCGGCTTCATCGGCTTCGCCGACCCCGAGGCCACTACTGACGAAAAGCAGGCCATCCAGATCGCCGACTTCTGGAACCCGACCGGTGAGGACACCTTCCCCGAGGAGTCGATCTTCGGCGCCGGGGAGCCGAAACCGACCGTCTTGGCCATCGTCCTCTCGGCCGTCTGGTGCGGGCCGTGCCAGTACGAGGCTTCCGAGCTCTTGCCGGGGGGAGCACGCCAAGTACGCTCCCCAGGGTGGCCAGTTCTTGCTCGTGCTTGTCGACGGGCCATCGCAGGGCTCCCCCGCGGAGCTTTCACAGCTGATCGGGTGGACCAGCAAATACGAGACGCGCTTCCCCGCGGTGATCGACCCGCAGTACCAAATGGGCTCGCTGTTCCCCTCGACCGCCTTCCCAGCGAACATCCTGGTCGACACGAAGACGATGCAAATCCTGGAGGTCGTCTCGGGCATCCCTGAAGAGGGCAGCGCGTTCTTCCAGCAGCTGGAGGCGCATCTGCGGCCGTGACAGGGCGTGTCGTCGCAGTGTGACCGGCAGCATCACAGCCGCGCGCGACGCCCCGTGGTAGGTCTTCTAGACCATGCAATTTCGTGGCGCCCGCGCTTCATTCATTGGCCTTTGCCTCTCTGCTGGCGGCGACCTGCACCAGTGAGAGCACGGACCCGGACCCGCAGCCTGAGCCTGAGCCCGAGCCGGAATGCGAGAGCAACGCCGACTGTGGCGACGACGCGCCGTATTGCGAGCCGGAGGAGGCGGTTTGCGCTGCCGCACCGCCGGGAAACCTCATCGGCTGGGGAGACGGCTCGGCGACATCCGTCACGTTCACGCTGATCCAGCAAGAGAATCTGAAGGAGCCCACCGACCTGGCGTTCCACCCCGAGCGGGATGAGCTCTGGGTAACGAATCGCAAGGACGACAGCATGGTGATCATCACCAAGCCGGGGCAGGAGGGGCAGACGGCGGAACGACGCCATGATCCCGCAGCGGCGCACTTCATGGACCGGCCGCCGGCGCTAGCGTTCGGCGCGGCGAACACGTTCGGCACGTGTGGCGACAGCAACAACGGCGGCAACAAGTTCATGGGGCCGGCGCTCTTCTCCGCTGACCTCTCGATCTACGCGGAGAGCACGCCCGATGGCCTGGGCTCCCACCTCGACATGCTGCATTCGACCAGCTTCTGCCGCGGCATCGCGCACGAGAAGGACAACATCTACTGGGTCTTCAACTCGGACAGGCAGTCGCTCGATCGGTATGACTTCCACGAAGACCACGGTCCCGGCAACGACGACCACTCGGACGGCGAGATCTTTCGCTACGGTGAGGACGCTGTGCTGGGTGTGGACGATATCCCCAGCCACGTCTTCTTCGGCGACGACGAGATGCTCTACATCGCCGACACGGGCAACAAGCGCATCGCGAAGCTCGACCCGTCGACCGCGACGATGGGCACCACCTTCTCGGGCAATGAGCCGGCTGAGCGGCGCAAGATGGAGGGCGCGACGATCACCGACGTCGTTCCCGCTGGCACACTCGAAGCGCCGAGCGGGATCGAGATCTTCGAGGACGTGATCTACGTCTCCGACTCGGCACAGGGGCGCTTGTATGCGTTCGACATGACAGGCGAGCTCTTGCGAACGCTCGACACCACGCTGCCCTCCGGCGGGCTGGCAGGCATTGCCGTTGGCCCCGACGCCAGGCTATATTTCGTCGATGTCTCCGGCGGTCGGGTCTTTCGGGTCGACCCGCAGTAAAGCTACGAAAGCAACACGATGCGCTCCCACCTCCTCATCGCACTCTCCTTGGCGCTCATCGCGTGCGGCGATGCCGGCGCTGTGGGCGGCGGTGCGGCGGTCGGCGGCGCCGGGGGTGAGGGCGGCGCCGCGCCCACCAACGTCGACGGCGATTGCCTCGACGATGATGAGGAGGCCGAGCTCGGCACCGATCCGACCAAGGCGGACACGGACGGCGACGGCTTCGACGATTGCGCCGAGCTCGACTGCGTGAGCGATCCGCTAGACCCTGATCAGGCCTGCTACGTCTGCGGCTGGCCGCACAATGATCCCGGCACGCTGGTCAGCACCGGCGCGGCCGAGGGTGATGTGCTCGCGAACCTGGAGCTCATCGATCAGTGCCAGGAGTCGGTTCGCGTCTGGGACTTCGCGGGCGAGTACCATCTTCTGTTCATGACAGCGGCCTGGTGAGGCCCTTGTAGAATCGAGGCCGGGAGCCTCGAAGAGAAGGCCGCCGACTTTACGGCGGAAACGGGGCTACCGTTCTCCTACATCGCGATCTTGATCGAGGATGGCGGCGGCGGCGTGCCCAACGGCGCCGACGCCGAGGGATACGCTGACATCACCGGGATCGAAGCGATGCCCGTGACGGTCGACCCGCCGAAGCAAGTGCTCGAGGCCACCCCGTGGGATGGCACTGGAAGGCCTGGGAAGTGTGCCGTTTCACCCGACATGGTGATCCTGGAATGCTACGTCGGCGAAGACGACACACAGGGGTTCGATGCTATCCGAGCCCACGCGGGGATCTAATGCAGTCGAAGCTCGCTCGTTCGCTGGCGATCTCTGCAGTCTTGCTGGCCGGTTGCGACGAGCAGGCTGCTGACGGCTCCGGCGGTATCGCCGACGCCGACGTCGGCGCCGGCGGTCAGGGCGGCGCGGCAGAGACCGAGCCCGCGCTGTTCGTGTCCTTCGTCGCCGAGGACGAGCCCGGAGCTGGACCGGCAATGCTGCGCATGTACAACGACACGGAGGCTCAGATCCTCTCCCTGACGTTGCCGACGGGCGAGGCGTTCGCGTTCTACTTGATCGAAGGCCAAGCCGTGAGCGAGTACGCCTTGATCGCGAGCGACGACATGGTCGAAGACACCATCCTCAGTCTGCATACGCTCGACACCTGCATCCGACGGCCCCTGAACGCGGTGTACGGTCCCACGTCACTCGAGCCAGGCCGCGCGTATGGCATCCACATTTCCTTGGAGGACGGGTACGTCGCCACAATCGAAGAGGAGGCGACTCCCGAACCGTTCGTGGGGCTGCGTGCGCTCATCGACGACCCGGCGAAGGCGACGAAGGTGGGAGCCGAATCGACTCTCTATCTTGCGACCGACGCGGGCGAGCTCGCGTTCGAGGACGTCTACGGTGAGCTACCGGCACCCTTCAGCAAGTACGACGCCGCCGGCCTGGCGCTCGGAAGCCTTCGTTTCGTAGACCTCGCGGGTGCCGAGCACACCGCAGAGGGCCCGTTCAACCTGAGCGGCTCGTTCGGCTACACGATCTACGTCGATGAGGCGCCAGTGGACGGCGCCGCACAAGCCATCCAGCTCATGCCGTAGCTCGCCGCCCGTAGCGAGTCATCCCGCGCGGCTTGTACACCGATAGGGCGGTCGCAGTTGCCAGCACGAGCATCGCGAGGAGAGCATTCGCCGCGAGCTGAATGCGCAGGCCCTGAAGCCCGGCCGGGAGCGGGCCATCCGCGGCGGCCCTGGCGACGCGCGCGATGGTCTGCATGTGCAGCACCAGAAAGGCTGTCGCCGGAATGGTCATGACGAGCTTCACGATCACCCAGTAGTGGCGAAACAAGCCCGCCCGGCTGACCAGTGATTGCAAGAGACCGCTGACTGGCGCCGCGATGCTCAGGGGGAGGATCACGCGCCAGGCCGTCACGCCCATCGAGATGTAGGCGGCCCGGACCTGCTGGTCGTCTTCGCTGGCAAGGCCGACGATGGCAAGCGCGAGGAAGCCAGCGACCGCCCCGAACCACCCGACCGAGCACAGCACATGCACCGTGAGCGTGAGCTTGCGCAGGCTGCCGGGGATCGCCATCAGCCACTGTGCTGCCCCATCCCGCCGCCGGCGAGATGCACGATCACCACGACCGCCAGCAGCACGAGCCCTCCAATCAAGAGCGCCCTTGCCCAGCGCGGCATCCTGTCGTCGTCGTCCATGAATCTCTTTTTGTGAGACACTTTGTCTCTTGTCAAATCATCTCGTATCGATTCCTCTCGGGCTATCCTGGCGCTGTGCCCAAGCTGTGGGATCACACGATCGAAGCTCATCGAGAGGGCGTCCGTGATGCAATCACGACGGCCACGCTCGGCCTGGTGCACGGACACGGTCTGCAAGCGGTCACCATGTCGCAGGTCGCTGATGCCAGCGGCGTCGGGCGTGCGACGCTCTACCGCTACTTCGCCAGCGTGGAGGCGATCTTGCTCGCGTGGCACGAGCGCCTGATCGAGTCGCACCTGCGGGAGCTCACCGCGGCGCGGGATCAGGCTGACACTGCGCTCGAGCGCCTCGTCGCCGTCCTGGACGCCTACGCGCAGATGTCGCACGAGCATCACGGGTCGGAGATGGCTGCGATGCTGCATCGCGGTGCGCATGTCGCTCGGGCAAGGCATGTGCTGCTGTCGTTCGTGAGAGATCTGCTGGCGGACGCGGCCAAGGCTGGGGAGGTCCGGCGAGACGTCGCGCCGGCTGAGCTCGCGAGCTATTGCCTCCACGCCCTCGAAGCGGCTGCGACGATGCCGTCGAAGGCCGCTGTTCGCCGGCTGGTCGAGGTGGTGGTGACGGGCATCCAGACGCGGCGCTGAAAGGCTGCCTGCTGGCGACAGGCTCCGGTGACTCTACCAACATGTCCCGCCTTGCCCTGGGTGCGTCGGTGCTGTTCCTGTCGAGCCTGGCGTGCGGCGACAGCGCGGCCACCGGTGGATCAGGCGGCGACATCGGAAACGATGGAGGGGGCGGGTCCACCGGGGCGCTCGCGCAGACGGGCGGTGCGGGCGGTGAAGCCGGCGCTTCGGGTGTGGGCGGGAGCGACGGGGGCGGTGGCGGCGCAGGCGGGGCCTGTGACCTGCTGCCGTCTGGCGCGCTCACCCGATCGGAATCGAACCCGATGCTCCTGAACGGACCGGAAGCCTATGACTTCTGGAAGACCGGCCCCCGTGTCGTTCGAAAAGAAGGCTCGAGCTACCGCCTCTGGTACGAAGCGGTCGCGGATGAGACGTACACGACCGTCGGCTATGCCGTGAGCAGCGACGGGATCGATTGGACGAAACAGGGGCCCGTCCTCGCGCCATCCGCGGCGTGGGAGGGCAACGAAGTCTCGCCGAACTCGATGCTGTTCGAAGATGGTGTCTATGCGCTCTACTACCACGCGGGCGGCAGCGACCTCGTCAATCGGCGAGTTGGGCGCGCCACATCGGCCGATGGCCTGGTTTGGTCGAAGGACGGTGGCCCATTGCTGGACCTCGGACCGAGCGGAGCGTTCGACGATGAGCAGGTCGCTGAGCCTCGCGTCTTCCACATCGGCTCGGAGTACCGCATGTACTACACCGGCCGGAACGAGCAGACGAACGAGACTGCGCTGGGGATGGCGACCAGTGCCGACGGAGTGAGCTGGACGAAGTACGCCGGCAACCCCATCCTTTCCGGCGCGGCCTGGGGCAACTTCTGGGGCGGCGCGTTCTTCTTCGAAGCTGGGCGCTGGCATCTCTGGCATGGCGTGACCGACGGGACGAGCTCGAGCTTGCACTACGCTTCCAGCGCCGATGGCATCGTCTGGACAGCAGGACCGGCGAACCCCGTGCTCACGCAAAACCCGGATCCCCTTGCGGCTGACAATGGGCTCGTGGGCGACTCCGTCTCGGGCTACCGCGATGGCGACAGCTACCGGATCATGTACACGGGCTTCAATTGGGAGCTGTTCGGCAGCGAGGGGCGTTTCGAGGGCATCTGTTTGGCATCCGTCACGGATCCCTGTCAGTGACCGCGCGCCTCATCGGGATCGCAGCCAGCGTCGCAATGCTGCAAGCAGCTTGCTCGCAGGAGACAATCGATCCGCGGGCCAATCCCGATGAAGCCCTCATCGCGACACTGATCGATGTCGATCCCGACCCGGACGTCGTGCATGTGTCTCTCATCGCCGTGGAGGCCGAGGTCTCCTTTCTCGATGGCACACCAACGAGAGTCTGGGCCTATGTCGATGGCAACGCAGCCGACCCGACGCCATCGGTCCCGGGACCCACCTTGCAAGCGAAGCCCGGCGATCTGGTCATCGTGGACTTCGAGAATGCCTTGCCGGTCGACGCGACGACGATCCACTGGCACGGCATCCGGCTCGAGAGCGCGATGGACGGTGCCGGCAACCACCATGGTGACGAGGTGTTTCCCGGCGAATCGTTCCAATATCGGTTCGTGGCGCGGGACGCCGGTACGTTCTGGTACCACCCGCACGTGCGCGCTGATGAGCAGGTCGAGCGCGGGCTCTTCGGCGCCGTTGTCGTGCGCGAAGAAGCCGGGTCGCACACTGAGCGTCTCATCGTGCTCGACGACGTGGATCTGGACGCATCTGGCCAGCTCGACATCGAGCCCAGCGAAGATGACATCATGATGGGGCGCCAAGGTGAGACCGTCCTGGTCGATGGACGCGTGGAGCCCGAGCTGTCGGGAGCCGCGGGCGCGGTCGAACGCTGGCGCATCGTGAACGCGGCGAACGGACGTTACTTTGCGATCGAAGCCGGTGGTCGCACGATGCGCATCGTCGAGTCGGACGGTGGCGCGCTGACCACTCCCGTGGAGACCACGCTTCTGCGGGTTGTGCCGGGGGAGCGCTACACGATCGATGTCGAGCTGTCCGGCGAAGCCGGGGATCTCATCGAGGTCACGAGTCGGCCGGTAGACACTGGCCACGGTGCTATCGAGACCGAGGTGCAAGCGCTGTTCACGGTGAGGCTGGACAACCACACGGCCACGTCGCCCCCTCCACTGAAAGCAGTGCCGTTCGAGCCGCTCCTCGACCCTTCCACCACAGTGTCGCGCGAGCTCGTGCTGCGTGAAACCTCCAGCCCAGAGCTCGGCGTTGGCTTCTCGATCAACGACGAGGCATGGCCCTTCAACACGCCGCTGGAAGGCGTCACCGGCGCAATCGAGCGATGGCGCATCGTGAACGACAGTGACGGCGCCCACCCGTTCCACCTCCACGGGATGTTCTTTCAGGTGCTCGACGATGGAGTGCCGCGCGCCGACCTTGGATGGAAGGATACCGTCGACGTGCCAGCCCAGGCGACGCTCGACCTCGCGGTGCCGCTAGCCACCGGCAAGTGGATGTTTCATTGCCAAATTTTGGAGCACGCCGAGCGCGGCATGATGGGGGAGATCCAGGTCGCGCCTTGAAGAGCCTCGCTGGCGGCGACAGAGCTGGTAGCGTCCGTACCGTGGACCTCGTCGTCCTTGTTGCCCCTGCTGCAAGTGAAACGCCGGGTGGAGAGCGCGCGGTCGCGGATGCATGCTCGGCTGCGCTGTCGGACGGCGTTTGTGTCTTCGAGCCGCCGGCGGGTGAGCATGTGAGAATCGCCGACGTGGTGATCGAACTCGGTGCGAGCGAGGCCGGGATTACGGTGCGCGGCCCAGGAGGTGAAGCCGTGCGGCGCATACGCTTCGCGCCCGGTGACGAAGCGATCGAGCGGCTCCGCAGCACCGGTCTGATCGCAGGTACGCTGGCTGAGGGGCTGCGCCGCGCCCCGCCGCCCCCGGCCGAGGTCGCGAGGAAACCCGAGGCCCCAAAGCCCGCAGCGCCCGTCCGCGCCCCTCCTCCTGTCGTGACCCCGCCACCCACTTTCTGGCTCGACCTGGGCGCGGTCGCGGGCCCAGCGCTCGACGATGGTTCGTGGAAGGGCGGTCCCTCACTGCGCGCGAGCTACGCCATCGCGGGGCTTCCCATCTCTGGGCTGGTCTCCGTTCGGTATTCGTATCGCCGGCCCGATGAAGCCGAGCTCTCCGTGCATTGGTTCAGCGGATCGGTCGGGCTTGGCGGGCAGCTACTGCTCCTCGATGAGCGACTCTGGCTCCATGCACGCGTTGAGCTCGTGGGCGAGCTCATTGCCGCGTTCGCCAGCGACCCATTCACGGGCCGCGAGGACGAGGCTTCGCGTTGGCTAGGTGGTGGCCGTGCGGGGCTGGACGTCGCCTGGATGCCACATCGGAACGTGGGACCCTACGTCGGCTTCGACCTCACCTGGCTGCAGAGCGGCACGCGCGTGAGCATTCGTGATGATGCCACTGGGCGGGCTCCGCCCTACGAGCTGGGTCCGTCTCTGGGGCTCAGGCTGGCGATTCCGTGAATGCGTGCCTGCTTCGACGCCCGATCGGGTACTGATCCGGATGATGCCCGAGCGCATCCAGCGACCTCCCTCCAGCCACTTGCGCGCGATCGCGGGTGGAAAGGGAGAGGAGCGCGCTCTGTCGGACGACGAGATCTGCGCCGCTCTGCAGCGTGGGGACGGCACAGTTGCCGCGAAGCTGTATGACCACCTGATCGGACCGGTCGAGCGCGCGATCGTGCGAGTCTTTGGCCGGCGCGAGGTCGATCACGACGACCTCGTCCAGAGCAGCTTCGAGCAGATCGTTGCCACCCTGGCCAAGCGACGGTTTGCGCGGGCATGCAGCCTGGCCACCTGGGCCTCGGCTATCGCGACGCACGTCTCGTTGAACGCGTTGCGGTCGCGGCAGCGTGAGCGGCGGGTGCTCGCCGGAATGGACAACGACGTGGGCGCAGACGCCAGCGCGGCGCCGGTGGATGCGGAGCGGCGTCTCGGTGCCCGTTCCGAGGTCGCGCGCGTACGTCGGGTGCTCCTGGCGATGAGACCGGACCGCGCCGAAGCCGTCTGGCTTCACGATGTGCTCGGCCACGAGCTCGCCGAGATTGCTGCCATCCTGGGAATCAGCGTGGCCGCGGCCCAGTCACGACTGGTCCGCGGCAGGCATGAGCTACTGGAGACCCTGAAGTCCGACGAGGGGCATGACGAATGAAGCACGACTCGACCCTCGAAAAAGCACTGCAAGGCCTGCGCGAGGAAGCGGTTCCGAGCGTGGAGGACGCCGACCGCGCCGTCGCTCGCCGAGCGCGCCTCGTTCCCCTGATCGAGGTTGCCATTCGCAAGCAAGCAGCAAACGACCTGGCTCGACGAAGGTCACGGCGTTGGGTCGCCTTCGCGGCAGTCGCCGCAGCAGCGGCCTTTGCGGTATTGGGCGGAGGCGCACTACTCAGCGGCCCCTCTCAGCCAGCACAGCATGCGAGCAGCAGCGCGGCGGAGCCGGCCACCCCGTCCGCAGTGGCCACGATTCTCCAGCTAGACCCGGGCGCGACCGTGCTCGATCCGTCGGGTGCTCCGCATGACGGCGGCCCGATCGTACCGGGCTCGCGCGTGACCACATCGGAGAGTGCGAGCGCAACGATAGTGACCGCGACGGGCGTCACGCTGACCCTGGCCGCCTCGAGCGAGCTCGCATTGAATGGGGGCGAGCTGACGCACGAAATGGTGCAGCTCTCCGAGGGCGAGCTCGCCGTCGACGTCCCTGCAGGCGATCGCGCCAGGCAGTTCATGGTCGTAGCACCGCTGGCGACCGTGGTGGTCCACGGCACCCGATTCTCTGTGAGCACCGCGGGTACGGGTGTTGCGACGACCACGGAAGTCGAGGTCACGGAGGGCGTGGTGTCTGTGCTGCACGCATCCGGCGAAACCATCCTGAAGCAAGGCGGGCGCTGGCGATCGGGACCGCCGCTCGAGCCGTCGGCCTCGGCCGCGGACACCGCGAGCGCGCGCGCCATTCCCGCGCAAAGCTCTGCTGGCGCGGTGACTGCGCTTGCCGAGCAGAACAAGCTCTATCAAGAGGCCATGAACGCCAAGAAGAGCGGCGACGACGCAGGCGCCATCCAGAAGCTGGATGCGCTCTTGGTGCGCTGGCCCGGGTCACCGTTGGCCGAGGAGGCGAAAGCGGAGCGCGCGCGTGCCCAAACCCGGCTCGGCGCGAAACGGTAGCCCTCAGGGGCAGGCGCCGCCCGCGACGCACGTGGCGTGATCGTCCCCGTGGACGCCCTCGCAGCATGCGGTAGCGTCACCGAACGCTGCGTGACATACGTCGTCGCACGGACAAGTCGTGCAAGGCGATGCCGGCACAATGGCCCGACAGCTTCCAGCCACGCAGGTCTCGTCGGAGCCGCAGGTGATCTCGCAGGAGCCACAGCGAGGGCCGACCATGAGGTCGATGCAGGCGATGCCTCCTTCGACGTTGCAGGCAGTATGGCCGGGCCCGCACGAGGAGTGGCACTTTCCACCATCGCACGCGGGGGGATCGTCACAGGGGTGGTCGCAGCCACCGCAGTGGGCGGGGTCGACATGCGTGTCGACACAGGCCCCACCA
>CAZXMG010000118.1:0-20077 GCA_964641275.1 uncultured Polyangiaceae bacterium | reverse complement strand
GGTGGCTTGGGCGGCCAAGCCCCCAACCATCTCGGTGGAGGAGGCAGCAACGAGGGTGCCGGGGGCGCCGCGCTCGGCGCAGGTGGCGTTGGTGGCTCGGGTGGCCTCGGCGCCACGTCCAGTCTGGGCGGCGCGAGCACGGGCGGCGCGAGCGCGGAGGGTGGCGGAGGCGCGGGGCAGGGGGGCAGTGGCGTGTGCGACGCGAGCGCCTGCCAGATGGACCTCTCCAGCATCGAGAACATGCCTCCTGGCAGCATCACCCTGGATTTCGAGGCGTGCGAGGGTGGCTGCACGTGTTGTAGCGGCTCGAGCTACGCCGACCCCATCGACAGCGACTGCATCAGCTGCTCGGTCGACGCTTCCCTGGCTGCGCAAGGCATCGCGCGAGTCGGTGGCCTGGGGACCTACTTCGTCTCTTGCATCCAAGGCAACCCCGCCGCCCCGATTCAGAACGCCGCGCTCTTCGCGGGATCGTCGTCGTTCGAGCTCTTGTTCGACGACGCGGTCAGCTTCATCGGCTTCACGGGCCTGCCGACCGCGTCGAGCAGCGTGCCCACGATCACGCTCGAGGGCTACAACGCCGCGGGGGAGCTCACCGGCATCGACTCGTTCAGCTTCTCGACGCCAGGCGGGGACTGCAAGACGTCGAACCCCGCGGCCACATTCTTCGCGTTTCGAAGTTGCTGCGGTCCCATGGTCCGCGCGGTCGTCACCTTCAGCGACCCCAACACCGCGATCGACTCGATCACCTTCCTGTGAGCGGCGCGCTGCTCAAGGTGCGCGGTAGCTGAGGGCGATCTCGCGCACCGCAACCACGGTGCTCAGCTGGTAGAAGCCCTGCTCGTTCGGCGCGCAGCCCTCGGCGCAGGTACCGATCTCGACCCGCAGCACGCCCGAAGGCGACCCTCCGTTCACTTGCAGAAACAGATCACGCACCTCGATCCAGCCGCTTTCACACGAGAAGTCAGCCCCGTACTCGCTCAGGAACAAGAGCTCGTTGCCACCCTCGGCGTAGCAGCAGTCGCCAGCGCCCACGCCTCCTTGTCCGCCCACTTCACCGCCGCCCGCGATGCCGCCCTGTCCACCTTGTGAAACGTCTCCCCCTGCGCCCGCGCCTCCGTCGGGCGAGCCGCCGCCGAACGGCTCGGAGCCGTCGGGGATGAACGAGACATTGACGGTGTGGCTCTCCGTCGCGCCGTGAAGACGGAGCGCGTAGTAGAAGTGCTGGCCGCCTTGAGGGCCGTAGTCGAGCGTGAGCGTGGCGCCCTCGGCGAGCTCCGCGAAGTCTCCTTGCTCGGTGCTTCCGATGACGATCGCGGGGCTCTCGCTCGGCGCCGCGAGATCGACGCAGTCGGCAACTGGATCAGGCGGCCCGCTGCTGCAACTGCCGAAGCAACCTCCAAGCGAGAGGCACACGAGGGTCAGGGTGGGCGCGAGCATCTTCATGGTCGTCGAGGTGAGAGCAATCAGCATACCGTGCGGCGGCCAGCGGCCGCCGGGAGTCTCCGGCTCCTCGACGTATGACAGCGGTGTCAGCTCGCGAGCGGTGACGCGCCGGCGTGAGCCTCCTTGGGCTCGCTTGCGGCCCGTGGCCGCTACGCTCGCCGGGTCGGGTAGAAGCCTCAACGGCGTCGGCGGTCTCGTGCTCGGCAGACGCTACCGGCCTTCGACGCGCAGCGGGCTCACCACGCCGTGCGCGTCCACCCAGACCCCGAGCACACCCGCCTCTTGGGTCGCTGCGAGCACCACCGCGCCGTTCTCGCCACCGAAGACGAGTCGGCGCCCTTCGCTGCCGCTGCTGCCGTTGAGGATGTCCAACATGGCGTCGCGTCCGTCGATCCGTTGGTTCACGTCGGCCGCGACCAACACGGCCGTGGCGGGATCGTGCGACCGCCCGCGCACGATGAGGCCCGCTTCATGGCGCGCGAACCACGCGGCCGCCTCACCAGCGCCAGCGCGATCGGAGGACGCGTCGCGAATGAGGGTTGGCAGCGTCGGCCCAGCGCCCCGGGAGGGTGGTCCCGGTCCGAGGTCGAGCTTGCGGCAGCGTCCGTCCTCGCAGGCCGTGCTCGGCGAGCCGCTCGGCGAACCGTCGATCACGACGGGGTTCGAGAGGCCCTTGTCGGCATCGAAGTCGAAGCGGGTCAGCGGTCGTTCGCGCCGCGCGATGACCACGCGTCCGCCAAGCAAGCTCACGTCGGTCACGTCGCGGGGCTCCTTGGGAGCGAGCTTCTCCAAGAGGTCTCCCACCCACGCTTCGGATCGTTGGCCGTCGGCGCGGACAGTGACGAGCCGATGGCGTGCAGGACCGCTGCTGTCGCGCGTGACGAAGAGGACGTCACCCCGCGCGTCGACGTGCGCATGTGCGGTGTCCCGCACACTGCCAAGCCGCGGCGACACGGCGCCGCCGCCGATTCGGCGCACGTGGCGTCCGCCGTCGAGCACGAGCAGGTGCTCCGGCGAGCTCGAGGTCCCGAACGGGGTCGCCAGCTCGAATGAGTCCTCCGGGGGCGCGACCGGCGAGCACGCAAGGCCACCGTCGGTCGGTGCGCATACAAAGAGCGCGCCCGCTTTGGTGGGCCACATCAGGAATCGATGGCTCGCGCCTGCTTCGAGCGCGACGAAGCGGCTGAACGGCAGTCGCGCCCCCTCGGCGCCACCAGCGAACGGGGCGGGCAACGGCGGCGCATTCGAAGTTGGCGCCACCCGCGCGACGCCCAGCTGTTCGCTCAGCGACCAGATCGTGCTCAGCTTGGCGGCGAGCTCGATCAGCTGCACCTCGCCGTGGCGCAAGGTTTGGTCGAGATCGTAAAGCGTGGTCGAGAGTCTGCTGCGCTCGCCCTCGAGCGGCCCCGAGGTCTCGACCCGCGTGCGATACCGATCCACGAGGCCGAGACAGTCGCTCGGCCAGCCGCTGGGGGTGCCGTCGAGCCGTGCGGACGTGTGCAACAGCCGCTTGAAGGTGAGCTCGCTCGGAGGGGTGGGTGCGCCGAGCAAGCAGTGCTCCAGATCGGAGAAGTCCTGCGCCAGCTTGCCCCGCTGCTCGAGCTCCGCCGCTTGCGCCGCGCGTTGCCTGCGAAGCAAGACGCCGCCCGCAGCGAGCGCTCCGACCAAGCCCAAGCCCGCGGCCAGCTTCCATCCGCCGTGCACCGCCGCAGTGTACGTCACTCCGCTCGCGGCTGGCGGGGTGCGCAGCAGCGAAAGCCGAGCTCGTAACTGCGGAAGCCGGCAGGGTGAGCGAAGTTGACGTACTCACAGCTCGGTTGGTGCGGAGGACGAAAGCACTTGCCCCAGAAGCAGCCCTTCACCACGTGGCTGTAGTTCGTCTCGTTCTCGCGCGTGCGTCGGACCCACTCGCCGACGTTGCCGGTGAGATCGAACACGCCCTCGTCGCTCACGCACTCGGGGCGCGCCCCCGAGGGCTCGGATTGATCGAGCCGCTCCGACTCGGCCGCCGCAGCGGGGTGCGGCCACTGACCGAGCAGACGCCAGCTCGGGCTCCGGAACTCGCCGGTGTCATTGCACGCGCCCGGGCGGTACTTGTTGCCGTAGGGAAAGGGTCGGCCCCCCTTTCCTCCACACGCGCGCAACCACTCGTCCTCGGTGCACAGGTGTTTGCCGCGCTCGCGGCAGAACTTGTCGCCGTCCTGCGAGGACTGCATGCGCAGCGGCTTCTCGCCCTTCTTGTTGGGAGCCTCGTAGCGGTCGACGCAAAAGCTCCCAGCGAGCACCATGTCGTCTGGGCAGGGACCGAGCGGGGCCGGGCTCGTGCTCGGGTAGGCGCTCGCGGTGGCCGAGCTGGCGTGCGTCCGGCCAGAGTCGCTGCCGACCGCCGCGGGCACGCTGGTGCGCGGGACGCTCGACTGCGCAGCGCCCGGGGAGCCGACCACCGGCACACCTTGATCGGGGCGACACGCGAGGAAGCCGAGCGCGAGCGGCGCCGCGAGCCTCACGCTCGGAGATGCCACGCTTTGGGGCGAGTGAACGTGAGGATGCCGTACTTGGACAGCGTGAGGCCCAGCCCCGAGTGGCCTCGGCCCGACCAGGGCAGGCGCGGGCTCACGCGATCGCAGCAGTTCACGTACGCGGACCCAGCGTCCACCTGGGACAGGACGGCCTCGGCGCGCTTGGCGTCCCGGCAATAGACCGCGGCGGTGAGACCATACTCGGTGTCGTTCATGAGCCGGGTCGCCTCTTCGTCGGACGACACGCGCTGGATGCCGATGATGGGACCGAAGGACTCGTCCCTCATCACCTTCATCGTGTGGTCCACCTGCGTCAGCACGGTAGGTGCAAACCAATGGCCGGGGCGATCCAAGCGCTTGCCGCCGAGCTCGAGCTTGGCGCCACGTGCGAGCGCGTCGGCCACCTGATCTTCGAGCACCGCCAGCTGCGGCGCGCGAGTGAGCGGCCCGATGTAGGTCTGCTCGTCGCTCGGCGAGCCGACGACGAAGCCGCTGACCTCGCGCTTGAACGCCTCGAGGAACGGCTCGTAGACCGCCTGGTGCACGTAGATGCGCTCGACCGCGCAGCAGCTCTGCCCGGTGTTGTAGAACGCGCCGTCCGCGGTCGCCGCGGCAGCCACGGCCGGATCCACGTCGTCGGTGACGTAGGCGGGATCCTTGCCGCCCAGCTCGAGTTGCACGTGCACCATCCGCCTGCCAGCGGCCTGCGCCACCTTTTGGCCGGTCGCGTACGAGCCGGTGAAGAATACGCCGTCGACCGGCTGCTCGAGCAAGGACGCACCGGCCTCGCCCCCACCGACGATCGCCTGGAACACGTCGGCAGGGACGCCGGCCGCGTGCAGCCGCTCGGTCATGGCCAGGCCCGTGAGCGTGGCGTGCTCGCTCGGCTTGTACAGCACGGCGTTGCCGGTGAGCAGCGCCGGCACGAACACGTTGGCACCGACGAAGTAGGGGTAGTTCCACGCGGAGATGTTGGCGATCACTCCCAGCGGCAGGTGCTCGATCTGTTCGCTCAGGCCCGCCTCGCTGTGCACCGTCTCGCGCGCGACCACGCCGCTCACTTGCTCCAAGAAGAAGTCGATGCGGGCGCTCAGGGCGTTGAGCTCGTTCGAGGCCTGCTTGACGGGCTTGCCCACCTCGCTGCTGGTGATGGCGGCGAGATCCGCGCGATCTTGGGCCATCAGGTCGCGGAAGGCACGCAGGCACGCGATGCGCTGCTCGAGCGGTCTCTGGGCCCACGCGGGCTGGGCAGCCCGTGCGCGCGCGGCCTTCTTGCCGATGCTCGCGGCGTCGTCTGCGTCGATCGCTCGCAGCACTTGGCCGTTGGCGGGGTTCTCGATGGAGAGCTTGCTCATGGGGCTGGGGCCTTTCGCCGCCGGGCGGCGCTCAAGAAGTCGGAAAGCAATGGCGCGCTCGAGAGGTGATCGGGCGGCGTGGGGTGCGCGAACTCAGGGTGCCACTGCACGCCGCGCGCGTAGCTCGGTCCACGCACGCGCATGGCTTCGATCACCCCGTCGGCGCTCGATCGCGCCTCGACCTCGACGCCCCGGCCAGGCTGCTTGATTGCCTGGTGGTGCACCGAGTTCACGTTCGCGCGCGTGAGACCCCCGTACACCGCGCAAAGCGTGGAGCCCGCGACGATCTCGATATCGTGGCGGTTCTGGTCGTAGGGCACCGGGTCGCGGTGCACGAGCGAGCCCTCGACGTAGGTGCTGATGTCTTGGTACAGCGTGCCTGAGAACGCCACGTTCAGGAGCTGATGACCGCGGCAGACGCCGAGCACCGGCTTGTCGAGCGCGAGCACGGCCCTGAGCAGAGAGAGCTCCATCTCGTCGCGCGCGGCGTCCCCTTCCCACTCTGGGCGGGCAGGCTCTTCGCCATAGCTACGTGGGCACACGTCCACGCCCCCCGCCAGCACCAGGCCGTCCAGATCAGCGGCCAAGGCGGCGGCGGACTCGTCGCTTTCTGGGCCGGGCACCAGGTATGCGAGCGCGCCCGACGAGCCAACCCAGCGCGCCATGCCCCGCTCCACGTAGAACAGGGCTTTGCCATTGAAGACGGGGCGGGTCCTGTCCTCGGGGAAGTAGCAAGCCGAGATGCCGATCCGCAGTCCCGCCCCGCTGGTCAAGCGAACGCCTCACGGAACACGCGCTCGAAGTCCGCCCGGGTGCAAGGCACGGGGTTGTTCTGGTGGCACGCGTCCTTCTCGGCGACGTTGACCAGCTCGTCGAGCTTGCTCGGGTCGACGCCGGCCTGGACGAGCCCGCGCGGGATGCCGATCTCCGATTTGAGCTGGGCCAGCCAACCGAGGAACGAGGCCGGGTCGGAGGTGGTCAGGCCCACCGCTTGTGCCAACATGAGGAAGCGGTCGGCGCAAGCGTCGACGTTGTGCTTGAGGGCGAAGTCGATCATCACGCCATTGGCGAGACCGTGGTGCATGTCGGTCACGGTGCCGAGCGCGTGGGCTGCAGAGTGGGTCAGGCCCAGGCCCTTCTGGAACGCGATCGCGCCCATCATCGAGCTCATCAGCATGTCGCCTCGAGCTGCGATATCGGTCGGGGCCTTGACTGCGCGCACCAGGCTCTTGGCGCTGAGGCGCACGCCCTCGAGCGCGATCCCGTCGCACAGCGGGTGGTACCCCTTGGCCAGGTACGCCTCGACGTTGTGTGTCAGCGCATCCATGCCAGTGGAGGCAGTGATGCTCGCCGGCAGCCCCACCGTGAGCTCCGGATCTGCGAAGACCACCTTGGCGAGCAAGCGCGGTGAGAAGATGATCTTCTTGATGTGAGTGGTCTCGTCGCTCACCACGGAGCTGCGGCCTACCTCGCTGCCCGTCCCTGCCGTGGTCGGGAGCGCGACCCAATAGGGGATCTCTCGATCGAACGGCCGCGCGCCGGGCAGGTCGTCCTCGTAGTCGAACAGGTGGCCTGGGTGATGGATCATCAGCGCAATGGCCTTGGCCACGTCCAGCGCGGCGCCGCCGCCCAGGCCGACGATGCTGTCGGCGTGGTGCTCGTTGAAGGCTCGCACGCCAGCGTCGACCTGCGAGGTCACCGGGTTGCCGAACACACCGGAGAAGCTCGCGACCGCCAGCCCCTTGTCCGTCAGCGCGCGCTCGAGCTCGGCCAGCATGGGTAGCGCGGCCACGCCGCGATCCGTGACGATCAGCGGGCGCTTCAGGCCTTGCTCGACGAGGTGCGTGCCACACAGCGCGCGCGTGCCCGGGCCGAAATGGATGGTGGTGGGGAAGCTGAATCGATGGATGGCCATGTTGCCTCGTGTGACCGGGTGCCTCAGATGATCTCGAAGTAGCGGCGCAGCTCCCAATCGGTGACCGCGTCTTGGAATTGACGCCACTCCCAATGGCGAGTGGCGACGAAATGGTCCACGAACTCTGCGCCGAACAGCGAACGCGCAAGCGAGCTCTGCTCGAGCGCACGGGTCGCTTCCAGCAGGTTCCGGGGCAGACGCTGGACCTTGGACTCGGCGTAGGCGCTGCCGGTGACGGGGTCGGCGCTGAGCTCGAGCTTCTCTTCCACGCCCCACAGCCCGGCGGAGAGCGCGCCTGCCACGGCCAGGTACGGGTTCACGTCCGAGCCAGGCACGCGGACCTCGAGGCGAGTCGACTTGGGGCTGCCGGGAATGGCTCGCAGCGCGACGGTGCGGTTGTCCACGCCCCAGGTGGGCTTGGTGGGCGCCCAGAAGCCATCGACCAAACGCTTGTAGCTGTTCACCGTCGGCGCGAAGAGCGGCAATATCTCCGGCAGCGCGGCCAAGATGCCGGCCATGAAGCTCCGCATCGTGCTCGAGAGACCGAACGGCGCCTCGGGATCGTGGAACAGGTTCTCGTCGCCGCGCCAGAGGGACAAATGGGTGTGCCCGCTGCAGCCGGGCAGCTTGTCGTTCCACTTGGCCATGAAGCTCGGCATGACGCCGAAGCGTTGGCCGATCTCCTTGCAGCCGGTCTTGAACAGCACCGCGCGGTCTGCGGCGGTGAGCGCGTCGGAGTACAAGATGGCGGCCTCCAGCACGCCTGGTCCGGTCTCGGTGTGCAGGCCCTCGATGGGCACGTCGAACTCGCCGAGCTCGTCCATCAACGCGTTCAGGAACGGCTGGCTCTGGCCCATGCGGATCAGGGAGTACCCAAACATGCCCGGCGAAATGGGGCGCGGCTCCACGTGCCGCCTCTCGGCTAGGCTCTGAGGTGTCTCCTTGAAGTTGAACCACTCGAACTCGAGGCCGGCCTTGGCGGCCAGGCCAGCGCGGGCGCCTCGCTCGATCACCGCGCGGAGCAGGCGGCGGGGGCAGATCGGCAAGGGGCCGCCGGTGGCGCTCTCGAAGTCGCCGAGAAAGAAGGGGACGCCACCGTCCCAGGGGACGTGCCGCTTCGTGCTCAAGTCGACGCGGGCGAGCGCGTCCGGGTAGCCGGTGTGCCAGCCCGTGTAGGTCGTGTTGTCGTAGCAGACATCGGCGGCGTCCCAGCCGAACACCACGTTGCAGAAGCCGAAGCCCGACTCGGCCGCGCTCATGAACTTGGACTTGTGCAGGTACTTGCCGCGCAGCACCCCGTCGATGTCCGTGACGGCGACCTTCACCTTGTGCGCAGAGCTGGCGCGCAGCTCGGCCAGCACGCCGGAGAGTGTGGTGTCGTTCATGTGGTTCCTCGCTGGCGGAGCGCGCGGCCCCAGGCGCCGGGGTGGCTCGAGGCCCGCTGGCAGGGCGCGGCCAGCGCCTCGAGCCTGAGGGCCTGTGTGGCGATGAAGTCGTTCGTGTCGAAGGGCAGCGCGACCCCGGTTTTGATCACGATTTCGCGGTGCAGCGTCTGACGTTCGAGGGGGGTGATCTGGTAGCTGTCGAGCTCGAGCAAACTGAGCGCGGGGGTGTACGGTTTGCCGCGGCGAAGCCGTTGCTTTCCCTCGAACGTGGGGCCCTGCTCCGTCAAGAACGCGCGCCAGTCCTCGGGCTCGTTGCTCGGCAAGGTCATGCGATCGGGTGCCCCGCGCCCGGGGCGATCGCGACGGTCCCCGACCAAACGTGCGAGCGGAGGCGGACCGTCCGGCAGCGGGGGGTCGTCGGGCATCTCGGGCTCGAGCTTCTCCGCCGGAATCTCCACCTCGCGGTAGATTTCGGCGCCGGTCAAGCGTTGTAGCGCGAACGAGACAGCGGTCTTGAGCTCCGGTCCGACCTCGCGCTCGAGCACTGCAACCAATGGCGCGATCGCCGCCGGATGACCCGCGTAACCCAACGCCAGCGCCAGCGTCCGAGTCGGGTGGCGCGCGAAGCGATCGACCAACGCCGCAGCGTCCGCCTCCTCGGCGGCAAGCGCAAAGGGCACCAGCACGAGCTCACTCTCCTCTTCGACGTCGAGCTTCGCTCGCAGCTTGTCGAGCGGGTAGCTCGTGCTGCCGAGCACGTTGGCCCAAGCGAGCGCCTCGCGGAGCTCGCGGGTCTTGGCGTCCTTGCGCTGCTCGATCAGGGCCGCCAGATCGGGGATGTCCAACAGCGCGGCAGGGACGAACACGGTGCTCGCGACCAGCTCCTCGTGATCACCGCAAGCGAGCACCAACTCTTCGCGGTCGAGCCATCCGCGCGCGGCGAGCACGCGAAAGGCGAGCGCTCGGAAGGCTGGCTCTGCGTCTTTCTTCCAGGTGCCGAGCAACGCGCGCAGGTCCGGGTGGGGCACCAGGCTGAGCGCGCGGGCCGCACCGTCGCGCACCGGGGCTTCTTCCAGGCCCACGAAGCGCAGGCAGCGATCGAGCGCCGCCAGCGTGTCCCGACCCTCGAAGCAGCCGCAGATCATGGCCGCGGCGAAGGCGATCGTGTCGTCCTTGCTGGGCGCGTCCGCGACCAGTTGCTCGACGTGCGCCAACGCCGGGCCGCCCAGCGCGCCGAAGGCATCGAGATCCCGCAACATCCGTTGCTCGAACGAGAGCGGACCGCGCCAATGGTCACCCAGCTGCGGCGCTCGCAGCGCGCCCATCGCTGCCACGTCCTCGAACAACTCGCGGGCCTTGTTGCGCACGAAGGCCTCGACGGAGATTGCAGCGTGTGCGCCCTTGGTGAAGCCGGGTCGAGGTGGGGGAGGGGACATGTCGCTCGCCTCGCGTACCTGCGCGCGTGCCTGTGCACGCGCGTCGCGTCGACCGGCGGCAGCTTCGCGCGCTTGTTTGGCGTGCTCGCGCAGCTTCTGGATCCGTTCGCGCGGTGGCATGAGAGCGATCTCCGCGCTCACGGCGCTCTCTGCAGGTGCGGCGGGCGGGAGCACGGGTGGCGCGCGTACCACCGGGGCCACGCACGCCCGATCCAGCCGTTGCAGCGCGGGGGTGCCCTGGCTGACGGCGATGTCTCGCGCGGGTGAGCTCACGGGCCGCTGCCGCTCGAAGGCCTGCTCGGCTGCGTGCATCCAGTCGCGGGCCCCGCGGAACCAGGGGGCGAGATCGGCCAGGCCCTCCAGCGCCTGGGCGAGGCGCGTCGCCTCGATCTCGGCCTGATCGCAGGCGACCATGGCGTCCCGGATCTTCGCCAACGCGTCACCGCGGGCGTCGTACGCGTCCAAGAGGCGCGCGGTCGCGCGCTTGGTGCTCTCGCCCAGCGCGCGCAGGTCGTGCGTCGAGGCCGGCGCCGCAGCGACGGCACGCGCGGCGGCGTGCAAGAGCGACAGCGCTGTCTCCATGGCCTCCACGTGGCCAGGAATCGGGGCGAGCTTGTTGCCCTCTCCGCGCTGGGTCATGCGCGACAAGGTAGTGGCTGGGGCCGGTGGGCGTCGAGACGGATCGTGTTTGTCGCGCGGCCAAGGCGCTGCTCTCATCCGCGCGGTGATCGACGCGAAGGATCTCGACAGCTACGCGCGCGTCGTCGCGGGCACGGCGGCCGGTCTGGGCCGCGCCGAGCTGCTCGCCGACGTCGGGCTCGAGGAAGCCAGCTTCGAGCTCTTGAGCGAACGCGTGGAGGCGGAGCTCTCTCGAGCCATGAGCGCGGTCGACGGGAGTGTGCCGCCCTTCTTGGTCGCCTACGAGGCGGCGCTGCGGAAGGCGCACCTCGCGCTCGCTGGCACGACGCGTCTGTCCGTCGAGGACTTCGCCCGCGCGCTCAACGCGCTCGAGCGCGGCGGCGATCCCAAACATGCCTTGGCCAAGCTCGGCGTCACGCCCGAGGAGCTCTCGCGCGCTGCGCTCCACTTCGGCCCGCTCTTGGCCAAAGATAGGTCGCTGATGTTGAGGTTCATGGCCGTCCGCGGCGGCAGCTGAGCGCGGCTACACCGACCCGACCAGGATCCCGCCGCGCTCGCCGCCGTCACTGCCGGCCAGGAGCAGGCCGCACGGGGTCGGAGCGTAGTCGCGACGATACATGTCGCAGGCCAGCGTGAGCGAGAGCGGCAACGCGGCCGCGCCCATCTGGCCCATGCGTTGGGCCGGCGCGTCCACCGCGATGGGGGGGCACCACAACGTGTGCGTGCGCGTGAGCGCAGAGTACAGCTCTCGCACGCGGTAGTGCTCCACGCCGTGATCAGCGATGGCCCAGCCCACCTTCAGCTCGTCGGGCAAGATGGAGCAGCAGGTGCGGATGACGTTCGAGAGCGAGGTCGCGTCGAACGCGCTGGTATCCCCGTAGGGCGTGATGTCGCTGGTGTCGGATCCGACCGCGAGCACACGGCAGAGCGGTCGTTGCTTGAGCGTGTTGCCGAGATCATCGCGCCCGATGAGCGCGAACGCCGCCGCTTCACCTGGGATCACGCCGTCGCCGTTCTCGGGGTTGAACAACCGGCCCGCGACCTCCAACGCAAGGACTGCTTGTGGGTCGTAGTCGGACTGCACCCCGCCCACCAACACCGCGTCGAACTCCCGCATCGCCAGGCGGGTCAGCGCCTCCGGGAGGAGGTAGGCGAGCCCCGCGGAGCCTTGCATGGAGGATTCGACCGGAGGGTCGCCGAACACTTCGCGCAACGCCGGACGTATCAGCTGGGCCAGGGCGAGGTTGGCCTCGCTGCGCCGTTGGCCCGGGCGGGGCTCGGGCAGCGCGAGCACCACCAGCAGCTTGAGGGATCGCGCCGAGGCACCGAGCACGTGGCCGATCTCGAGCAGCGCCTCTCGGCAGAGGCGCGCGGCCCGCTCCTCCCCTACCAGGTAGGGATCGAGCGTGAGGTCGAAGCCCATGGTGACGGCGGCGCCGTCTTGGCTGGCGAGCGGAGCCGCTGTGATGGCGGGCAGCCCCGTGCGGCAGAGCAGCGCCGTCTGCTCGGCGGAGAGGCCAAACGGGGTTCGGGCGCTGGTCGCGAAGACCGAGCCGATGCCACGAAGCGAGCTCATCAGCGGCGTTTCTCCTGCAGCACGATGGTGGCGTCGGCGAGCTTGCGTGGGGCCACGACGTACGCACGGTACACCAGCTCCACCACCAGCTTGGTCAGCGGCTCTCCGAGCTTTCCGTCCTTCTCCGGGCCCCGCGGCACGAGCAGCGTGTCCAGGATCACCGTGTCGATGGCGGGGCTGAACGCGGCTGGCTCGCGGCCCTTCACCCGGAACCCGAGGTCGAGGCGTACGCGCGGCAGAACGAAGCCAATCGCGCCGCCTTCGGGCGTGAGATTGGTGAGCGCCCCCTCTTCGCCCCCCACCAGCAGTGGGGACACGGTGAGCTCAGGGGTGGCGGCGAGGTTGGCGCGGTCGTCGAAGTCCGCCGGAAGCAGCGGCGCGCGCTGCTCCAGCCACTGCTTGTCGAGGGTGCCCCAGTACTTTCTGCGCGGCTCCCAGTCTCTGCCGATGGCCGAGAGCCCCGCGGGTTTGGGCCTGCTGCGCGCGGTCTTGATGGGATCCATGGGATCCTCGATCTGCGGAGCGCGCGTGCGATCCAAGCCGGCGAGGTCGGCGAGCACCCCCAAGCCCACGGGGTTGCGCGCGTCCTCGACCACCTTCGTCTCGTCCGAGGTGTCGCGGCCGCCGAAGGCCCAGTCGTAGCGCATCTCGAGGGAGCGCACGGGTCGCGGCTCGGTGATCGCGTCGCCAGCGTGCACCCATACGCGTGGTCCCGTCACCCGCACGACCTTGCTGGCCTTGCCGAGGCGAACGCCGGCGTCGAACGAGGACACCGCCTGGCCGCCCGGCGCGTGCGCGGCAGCGACCACGATCACGTCGGTGGCGGGCTTGCGCAGGCAAAGATCGGACGGGAACAGAATGCTGCTCTTCTCGGGCTCGCCCCACGGTACGTCGGCCGCGCGCACGCCGCGGCGCCGCGCTTTGGGCGCGACGACGAACGAGCCATCCGCGCCGCGGGGTGGCCCCTCTGCGAGCTCGAAGGTGGCCTTGACGATGGCGCACAACTTCTCGCCGTCCTTGTCGGCGAGCACGTGCGGGTCCACCACGAAGTCCGTGTCGTTCTCGATCGCCGGTCGCATGCGTGGCTGGTCAGACCTGGGCGACGGTCTTCGTGAGCTGAATCTTGGACGCCATGATGGTGATGATGGGCGAGGTGATCTTGATGCCGCTGTTGTCGATCACGATCTCGCTGGCGCCACACTTCAGCGTGATCGACGTCGCCGCCTCCATCTTGTGGAAGGCGCCGATGAAGCTCGAGGGGCCGCCGCCGGTGACGTTGTAGCCGCCACCGATCTTGTCGTAGACCAGGCCGCCGATCATGGTGGTGCTGTTGCCGCCGGCCGCCTCGCTCTCGCCGCCTTTGGCGTAGACCACGGTGCCGAGCGCCTTGACGTTCTTGTTGCCGCTAGTCGCCTCGGTGATCGAGCCGTACGTGGCGGTGACCTTGGCTGCGCCGACGCTCTCGGTCATGTTGCCGCCCACCTCGGTGGCGATCTCCTGCACCGACGCTTGGATGCGCAGCGAGCCGACGTCCTCGGTGAGCGAGGCGTCGATCTTGTGGATGCTGTGGCCCGGGCCCTTGGTGCGATCCGTCTCGTCGATGCCGGCCACGTCCCCAGCGGGGCCATCGGCGTTGGCGACGCCGCTGCCGCCGCCGCCCGCCGAGTCGAAGCCGAGCGCGGAGCCGAGCGCCCCGGCAGCGCCGTGGATGCCCTGCTCGATCGCGGAGTTGACTGCCGCATCGACGCCCAGCTGCTCGGTGTAGCTCGGCTCCGGGGCCTCTTCGCCGCCTTCGCCGCCTTCGCCGCCTTCGCCGCCACCGGCCTCACCGCCGCCGGCCTCGCCGCCGCCTCCCATCATGTCGCCAAATCCGGGCGGCATGGGCAGCCCCGCAGCGTCCGCTGCCATCCCCGCGATGGCACCCACGTCGCCATTGGCCACCGCCTCCATGGCGGCGCCCACTTGCTCGACCTGCGCGGTGAGGTCGTTGATTGGCGCCATCACTTGATCGACGCGATCCTGAATGGCGGCGTTGACGCGGTCGAGCGCCACGGCTGCCGCGGCCTGTGCCGCCTCGATGGCGGCCTCTGCGGCGATGTTGAGCAGCGCCTCGAGCGGGTTGCCGTCCATCTCGAAGTGATTGCCGCCGACTGCGGTGGAGCTGCTGCCGCTCGCGGTCAGCGCCGTGACCGCGTTCACCTCGGTGTTGCGATTGCCGCCCACCGAGATGCTCTGGTCGCCGCCCACGGTGGTCTGCGCGCCCATCGTGATCTTGGTGGTCTGGTTGGCGCCGATGGTGACGGTCTCGTCCACGCCGATGTTGCGGATCGCGTTGTTGCCGACCTTGGTGGTCTTGTTGTTCGCAGTGGCGATGGTCTGATCGTACTGCGCGTGCATCATGATCTCTTCGCCGCCGGCGCGATCCTCGAGCCGGATCTCGTTGGTGCCTCCGCCGCCGGGTGTGGAGCGCGACTGCATGCTGGTGCGCGTCTTGCCGGCGGGCAGCTCGTAGGGCGGCATGAACATGCCGTTGTAGAGCTTGCTGGTCACTAGCGGCCGATCCGGGTTGCCCTCGAGGAACTCGACCACGACCTCCCAGCCGATGCGTGGAAGCGCCATCGAGCCGGACGTTTGGAGTTGCCCCGTCCGCATCCAGCACGAGGCCTTGTCGTCCTGGTCAGGGCCCAGGTCCCAGTGGAACTTCACCTTCACCCGGCCGTGCTCGTCCGTGTGGATCGCTTCGGTCTCCGAGCCAGCGGGCGCCACCACCCGGGCGGTCTGCGGCCCCAACATGATCGGCTTCGGGGTGGTTTGCGCAGTGCGGAACGCGACGGCCTTGGGGATGAGCTTGGCCGAGGCGACGTACAGGTCTTGTGCGTCGGCTGCGCTGAGGGAGAAGGCCTGGAACAGCTTGGTCGCGCGCGGGCCGTAGGCGTGGGTCACGCGCACCACCAGCACCTCTCCGGCCATGTCGTCGAACGGCGTCTCGGTGACCTCGAAGGTGAGGCCGGCGTGCAAGCGCGGCGACTCGATCAGCGCAGACGAGGTCTCGTGATCCACCTGCTCGGACTCCAGCCGAACCTGGGCCAGCTGCTTGCCCACGGAAGGCTCCACATACAGGCCCGGGAAGTCGTAGCGCTCCAGATCCGTGTCCGACTCGGCCTCGGCCGACACGGTCATGTCCAGGCTGGGCCGCTTGAAGTCGTAGTCGCGCAAGGTGAACTTGCCCGAGCGAACCTCCGCGCGCTCGCGCAGCGCGAAGATGGCGTCGGCCTGGGTGTCGAAGCCGAGCTGGCCGCGGAAGGGCAGCTCGGCCTTGCCCTCGATCGCGCCGGCGCTACCGCTGTCGTCGGAGAAGACGATCACCTCTTTGCCGTCCTCCAGCTGAGACACGAAGAAGATGCCTTCCTCCTCCAAGAGGCGCGAGACGAACGAGAGGGCGCTCTCGAAGTACTGCACGCAATACTCGCGCTTGGCGTACGAGCCGGTGAGTTGCCACTTCTGGCGGTCGGTTGCGATGCCGTGATCTTCGAGCACCTTGCTCACGATCTCCTTCACGTCGAGCTCTTGGAAGATGCGGGCCGTGACCGAGCCACCCAGCAGCGCGAGCTCGGAGACGACGCGCAGGCGCACGGCGTGGCTCGACCCGCTGCTCTCCGCGCCGAGCGCGCCGGCGCTGGGCGAGCCCACCACCGTCACGGACGCCACGACGCCTGCGAACTCGTGCTGCGGCTCGTCCGGAAAGCCGAACGACAACAGCGCTGGTTTGCCCAGCGCCGCCTCGGGGACGACGTCTTCTTGGAAGCTGATGTCGATCGTCAGCTCCGCGGGGCGCCCCAGCTCGCGCACGAGCTCGAAGCTCTGCACGCGGTCCGCGACGGCTTCCTCGATCTGAAAGTGGGTGATGAGGGTTCGGCTCATGGCTCTCTCAGTTGTCGAGGATCAAGGCGGCGGTTTCGGCGGACGCGCCGTCGACCTTGAGCGTCAAGCCCAAGAACGACACGGACGCGGGCGTGATGGCCAACAGCGATGCGCCCATGACCAAGGTCAACATGCCGTCGGCCTCGAACACGATGTTGTCGGCTTTGACGATGCGCGCTCCGCCTGCGATCGCGGTGAACATGCCCCCGGCCTCCTCGTTGCGGTCCCCGTCGACCAAGTTCACCTTGGCGCCCGCGATCTGGGTCATCGTGTCTCCAGCGGCGTCGCTCGAAGTGTCGCCCAAGGAGACGATGATCTTGGCGGCGCCGATGGTCTCGTCATGGTTGCCGCCGACCTCGGTGTTGTAGTCGCCAACGACCAGCGAGACGCGCGCGGCGCCGACGTCCAAGCTCATGTTGCCGTCGGCGATTTCGCTGATTTTGCCGACCACGAGGTCGGTCTTCATGCTGCCTACCTCGACGGTCTCGCTGCCTCCCACGGTGTGTTTGTGGTCGCCGCCCACCTTCATGTCGCGGTTGCCGCCGATGTCGTAGGTGTGGTCGGCACACTGGTCGACCTTGAAGGTCTCCACCGAGATCTTCTGGTTGCCGCCCACATCCAAGCTCTGGTTGGCGCCGACGCTGGTGGTGAGGCTGTTGGTGATCTCCAGAGTCTGGTTGGACCCTACGTCCAGGGTGGCGTTGTTGGTGACGGAGGTGGTCGCGTTGTGTTTGACCGAGATCGAGGCGTCCTTCGACGCGTTGATGAACATCTCCTCGCCGCCGCCGGTGTCGTCGAAGCGGATCTCGTTGCTGGAGCCGCCCCCCGGCGTGGTGGCCGTCTGGATCGCGCTGCGCGCCGCGCCCGCTGGCAATGCGTAGGGCGGGGGCGTCTCGGCGTTGTACAGGCGCGCGCTGACCAGCGGCAGGTCGGGATCGCCCTCATCGTGATGGACCAGCACCTCCCACCCCACGCGGGGCAGCAGCATCGACCCGCCGGTGGGGAGCTGCAGCGTGCGCATCGGGACGCTGGCGGTCTCGTCCTTCTTGCCCAGGCGATCCCACGGGAACAGCACGTTGACGCGGCCGTCTTCGTCGACGTGCACCTCCTGGCCCGAAGCGCCGGTGGTGACGCCCGACTGCACGCCTGCAAATGGGCGTGCTCGTGGGCGGCGCTCGGGGCGGTAGTCCGAGCGCGCCGTGGGGATGGCCTCGAAGTGCAGCTTGGTGCGGAGCTCGCCGCCCTTGACCTGGCTGCGCTCCTCGCTGTGCTCGAGCACGACGCCGAGCGTGAACAGCTCGAGATTCAGCACGTCGAGCGGGTGTCCCTCGATGGAGAAGCGGTAGCCGGGCGGCAGCGAGAGGGCCGTGGCCCAGCCGTCCACGATCTCGCGACGACACTGCATGGCGTCGAGCAAGACCTGTGCGAAGCGCTTGACGGTCCCGTCCTCCACGCTGCGCGCGGGGTAGGCGTAGACCTCGAGCGCGTGCTCACCTTCATCCTTGCCTTCGGCCTCGCCGTCGACGTTGAAGCGTGGCCGCTTAGGATCGTATTGGCGCAGGAAGACCTTGTCGCTCACGACCTTGTCGAGCTGGTGCAGCTTGAACACGCTCGCCTCGCTCTGCTCGAAGCCGAACTCCGGGCGGTAGGTCAGGGTGGGCTCGGGCGCCTCCCCCAGACCGTGCGGATCGTCGAAGAACACGGCCTCGCCAGCCTCGTGGTCGAACACGAACGCGATGCCCTCCTCGGCCAAGATGCGTCGCATGAAGTCGAAGTCCGTCTCGCGGTACTGCACCACGTACTCGCGCGGGCTGTAGCTGCCCGTGAGCGAGAAGCGCCCCTTGGCGCCGGCCTTGTCCAACACTTGCTGCACGATTTCGTCCACCTTCAGCTGCTGGAACGTCCGTAGATCCGTGCGCTTCTCGAGCTTGAACAAGCTGGGACAGACGACGATCGACACGTGTGGGCGGCCGGCCTCGTCCACCCGGCGCTCTGCTTCGACCACGGTGCCCTTGAACTTTCGCCCGGCGTCGAAGGCGGCGATCGTCCCGATTTGAAAGCTGACCTCGCTGCCGAGCAGCGCCTTCGGCTTGGGCAGCTCGCCGTCCTTCCACAACTTCGCGCTCAGGCGGGGGATGGCGTCGACGCGCTCCTCGATGCGCGCGAACAACACATCGTATGCCTCGCCGGCAACGTCGATGCTGGTGCGAATGCCAGAAAGCTCAGTTGCCATCGTCAGTCTCCCAACTTCAGCGAAGCGCCCAGATGCACGAGCAGCGCGGTCTCCATCACCACCTTGGAGCCTTTCACCGTAATGGGCCCGCCGCCCAGCTTCAGCTCGGCGCTGCCCCCCTTGAACAGGCCCACCGCCCCGAGCAGCGTGATCATGGGCGCCTTGATCGAGAGGTCCCCAGCGATCTTGGAGTAGTGCAGGCCACCCACCAGGTTGGTCGTCATGCCACCTGCGTTGGAGCTGTAGTCGGCCTTGGAGATGTGGAGCTCGGCGGCTGCCGAGGTGACGTTCTTGTTGCCGCTGATCGTCTCGCCGAAGCTGGCTTTGCACAGGTCGACCTTGGCGATGCCGATGTCTTCGCTGTAGTTGCCGCCGATGGTGTCGGAGATGGAAGAAATGGTGCCAGACAACATGACGGCGCCGACGGTGCGCGACACGTCCGCGGTGACGCCGTGCTTGATGCTGTTGCAGATGACCAGCATGTCGCCGCCGACCGAGTAGAAGCGATCGGCGCCGACCTTCTCCACGTAGTTGGAGATGGCGTTGTCGACGGCGTTGCCGCCCACGACCACCGACAAGTTGCCGGTCACGTTGGCGGACGCCACGCTGCCGACGTTGACCTCCTGGTCGGCGCCCACGCTGACGGATTGGTTGGCACCGACGGAGTGGCTCGCGTTGACCTTCACGTTGGTGGCATCGTCGACGCCCACGGTCTCGTTCTGATCGTGACCCACCACGACATTGAGATCCTTTTGGGCGCTGACGTCGAAGCCCTGGCCTCCGCCGCTGTCGCCCATCTTGATCTCGTTGTGGCCCGCCCCGCCGGGAGAGGACGAGCCCTTGATCGAGCCCGAGGTTTTGGCGCCGGGCAGCGCGTACGGCGGCGTGCGCTCGGCGTTGTACAGCCGGCCCAGGATGTAGGGCTTGTCCGGGTCCCCCTCGAAGAAGCCGACCATCACCTCCCAGCCCACGCGGGGGATGATCACCTGGCCGCCGAGGGGGCTCTGCGCGACGCGCAGCCAGCAGCTCGCCTGGTCGTCGTACTGGCCAACTCTGTCCCACCGAAAACGCACTTTGACGCGGCCGTATTTGTCGGTGTGAATCTCCTCCTCGCCCATGGTGGGGCCGGTCACCATCGCGGTCTGGACCCCGTAGATGCGAGGCTTCGGCGTGCGTCTCGGCGGAGAGAACGGCGCTCCTTCGGGCAACACGGTGAATCGGTTCTCCACTTGATTGCCGCCCTCGTCCGAGCCGCCGTCGCCGCCCAAGCTCTGTTTGCCGCTGCCGCGGAGCTCGGCGATCACGAAGTTCTTGTTGGCGATCTCCTGGGCGGCGCCAATGATCGCGATCATCTTGCCGACCTCCAGGTTGGACGCCGAGCTCTTGCCGCGGCCCACCTCGGTCTCGCGGCGGAGCTCGCGCAAGCGCGCGTCGACCCGTCGTTGGCCGTCCGCCGCGAGCTTGAAGCCGCCTGGGTACTCGTACACTGGCTGCGGATACACGCTCTCCGCGGGTTGCGCCGACTCGGGGAAGCTCTGCGGCTTCTCGAAATCGTAGTCGCGCAGCAGAACCGAGCTCGTGCTGATCGAGCGCGTGATCTCGAGCTCGCTCAGCGGATCGGTGCCGCCCAAACCTTGCGACATGCTCAGGAT
>CAZXMG010000117.1:0-20277 GCA_964641275.1 uncultured Polyangiaceae bacterium | reverse complement strand
CCGAGAACGAGTGTTCGCCTGCCGCCAAGCTGGCGACCACGCAGAGACTCGCGCTCGAACGCGGCATGGTCACGCCAAGCTCGGTGCGAATGGGCGCGGTGTGGCGCCCCGCCGAGGACGTGCTCCGTGCCAGCATCGCCGGCAGGGATGTGCCGCAAGCCCTGAGCTCCGCGCGGTACACGCTTGCGCGGGTCGACGAGGCGCCTGCGCCGCAGACCGGCCGTTCGACCTTGGGCGTGGTGTTGGCCGCCCTGCTGATCGGCGGGACGGTGCTCTTGGTGCGGCAGGTGCGCAGCGATCAGCGCGCGCCCGACGCGCTGCGCGCCAAGCTGCTCGGTTCGTGGGGCAAGTCCGCGCTCGGTTACCTGCTGCCTGGGGCGGTGGCCACGCTGCTGCTCGTCATCGCGCCCATGCTGGTGGGCGCGGCGATGAGCTTGTTCGAGTATCAGAACGGCGAGTTTTCTTATGTCGGCTTGGCCAATTTCAAGGACATCTTGCTGCCGCCTGCGGGCCACGCCTTCGAGGCGCGATCGTTCTACTTCGCCCTGGCGGTCACCGTGCTCTGGACGCTGACCAACGTGGCGCTCCACGTCGGCATCGGCGTGGCCCTGGCGCTGCTGCTGCGTCCGGCGTGGGTGCGCATGCGCACGGCGTATCGCGTGCTGCTGGTGTTGCCGTGGGCGATCCCCAACTACATCACCGCGCTGATGTGGAAGGGCATGTTCAACGCGCAAGTAGGCGCCATCAACGCGCTCTTGGCTCCGTTCGGCTTCGAGGGTTTCGCGTGGTTCGACAGCTTCCACACGGCCTTCTTCGCCAACCTGGTGACCAACACCTGGCTCGGCTTTCCGTTCATGATGGTGGTCACGCTCGGGGCGCTCTCGTCGCTGCCCAAAGAGACGGTCGAGGCGGCCACCCTCGACGGCGCCACACGCTGGCAACGGCTGCGCTACGTCGTCTTCCCCCACATACGGCCAGCGCTCGTGCCCTCGGTGATCTTGGGCAGCGTATGGACGTTCAACATGTTCAACGTGGTGTACCTGGTCAGCGGTGGTGAGCCTGGCTCGCAGACGGACATCCTGATCAGCGAGGCGTATCGCTGGGCGTTCGAGCGTGGCCAACGCTTCGGCTATGCGGCGGCCTACTCCGTGTTGATCTTCGCGTTCTTGATCTTCTACGGTCGACTCACGCAGCGCGCGGGCAAGGAGCAAGAGGCGTGAGCGCCGAGGTCAGCGAAAGGCCCACGGGTTGGTTGGAGGTGGTTGGCGTCCACGCGGTGCTGCTGGTCGCCGCCACGGTGGTGCTCTACCCCGTGCTTTGGGTGCTCCGCCTGGCGCTCAGCGCGTCCGGCAGGCTGACCCAGAGCGGGGCCTTGCCCATCCCCGACGAGCTCTCCTTCGAGAGCTTCCACGCCTTCGTGTTTGCAGAGGACTTCTACGGGCGGCCCATCTTCTTCATCCAGCTGGGCAACTCGCTGCTCGTGAGCTTGGCAGCGACCGTGATCGGCGTGTTGTTCGCGCTGTCCGCCGCCTACGCCTTCTCGCGCTTTGCTTTCCCGCTCAAGAGCGCGGGCCTGCGCGCCATGCTGCTGTCGCAGATGTTCCCAGCGGTGGTCACCGCGGTGCCGCTCTTGTTCTTGCTCGACGTGCTGGGGCTGTTCGGCACCACGGCGGGGCTGGTCCTGATTTACGCCACCACCAGCGTGCCGTTCTCGATCTGGATGCTGAAGGGGTACTTCGACGTGATTCCGCGCGACCTGGATGAGTCGGCGCGGCTGGACGGCGCCTCGAGCTGGACGGTGTTCACCCGCATCCTGTTGCCCCTCGTGCGGCCGGGGCTCGGCATCACCGCGTTGTTCTGCTTCATGAACGCGTACAACGAATTCATCATGGCGTCGGTGTTCCTGGACGACGTCGCGACCTACACCCTCCCGGTGACGTTGCAGCAAGCGGTCGGTGGCTTCGACCCGAACTGGGGCGTGTTCGCGGCAGGCTCGCTGCTGCTCAGTCTGCCGATCGTGATCGTGTTCTTCTTCGTACAAAAGCAGATGGTGAGCGGCATGACCGCAGGCGCCGTCAAAGGTTGATTTCGTTCCGCCACGTGGCACCTCCCGCCAGGTATTCGGCGTTCTCTGTTGCTGCGCCAGACCGTTCGAGCCACGAGTCGCTGCCAAGGAGCCTCTCCATGAACAACCTCGCCACCGCTGCGCTCGTTGCGCTCGTGCTCTCGGCCGCTGCCTGCAAGGATCCCGGAGACGCGTTCGTGGACGACGTCTGCGCGTGCAAGGACAAGGACTGCTTGGACAAGGCGCTCAAAGCCCACGAGACCAAGTTCCCGGAGTCCAAGGCCAAGCTCGGCGAGATGGAGAAGATGGACGCCAAGAAGAAGGAGCAGCTCGGCAAGGCCATGGAGTGCATGATGAAGCTGGCCGGCGAGAAGAAGTAGTCAGCCGCGGGGGCCCAGCAGGAGCTCGCGCACACGCACGGGCGCCGGCTGTTTGGCGTCCCGGAACGCGCGGGCCATGGCCTCCGTGCTCCCGTAGCCTGCGAGCGTCGCGACCTCGGCGATGGGCAGGTCCTCGACCGAGAGGCCGAGGATGGCGACCTTGAGGCGGAGCCGGCGCGTCGACTCGCGCCAGTTCCCGAAGGGCACGCGCATGGACCGCGCGAAACCGGCCACGTCACGTGTCGTCTGGCGCAGGGACAGCCCGGCGGCGAGCGCCAGGCTGTCCAGCGAAGCCAACAGATCGAAGGCTTCGGCCATGGGGCGGGCTGCTCGCCAAACCCGACGCCAGCGCTCGTCCTCCGCGGTCACGCGCTCGGCCAGACGAGGCGTTGTCATTCCAGCGTCCGCCAGCGCCACGAGCAGCGACCGAAGCGGTCCCTCCAGCGGGCCGCGGCACTGGGTTTGGTCGGCGAGGTGCTCCGCTGCCTGCCAGACTGCGTCAGGCAGCGGCAAGGTGCGAGGGAGCGCGTCCACGTCGAAAGCCAGCTCCTCGGCGGAGAAGCGCAGCTCGACCGCGAGCAGCGGATCGCCGTGGTTGCGGAGAGGCAGGGGCGCGCGGCCGTGGCTCCCCTCGAATTGATCCTCGCTCATCAGCACTGCGTTCGGGCTCTCGCGCACCGAGCCGTCGGCAGCGAGCAGCTCGAGCGCCCCCGCGAGCACCAGGTACAGCACCAGCGTGGACGAGCTCTCCGAGCGCCCGGGCACGAACCGAGTGTCGTAGATCAGACCGTTGCGGCGGACGATGCTCACGAAGCAGTCGCGCTCGATCAGGAACGTCGCCCGGAAGCGGCCAGCGCGGAAGGAGCGGTCGACGGTCGCGACGAACATCGAGCCCCGGACGATACACCGCATGGCAGAAAGTATCTGGGGATGGGCGGAGCTCGGCCCCGTACCAGCAGCATTCCCCGACCACAGGAGCTCTCCCCATGAAATCGGCCGTCTTCGTCGCACTGTTCGCTCTCGGTTTGGCCCAGTCGGGCTGTCAGGAGACCGCTTCGGCCCAAGCCAAGGAGAAGGACGAGCAGGGACAGACCGACGCCGATCGGCCGAAGGCCAAGTCGAGCGCGCTCCCGGGCGTGGCGCTCAGCGCTGCACCCGCCACGCCTCCCGAGCCAGCCCCGATCGCGGCGGTGCGCCAGGGCAAGATGATCAGCCCGGCAACCAAGAAGGAGGTCCCGCTCGTCGAGACCTCGCTCGACAAGTGTTACGGCTTCAAGGGCTACTCGATGAAGCTGCCGCAGGGCTCCAAGCTCACCACGCTGGTGGGCGCTCGCGCCTGCGCCGTGGAGCTGCCCGACTCGAAGGGCGACCTCGGATTCATCGTCATGACCGACGAGGTCAAAGTGAAGTGGTGGAAGCGCACCGAGCTCGAGAACGTGAAGACCAAGCTCCTCGATGACGCCGACGCCTTCCTGTACGAGGTCGAGAACAAGGGCAAGCTGCAGGCGCTGGGCTGGATGGACAAGAAGCTCGGCCCGCACAACGTGCGCTGCAACGCGCTGGACAACAAGGACACCATGACGCTGGACGAGACCCGCGCGGCGATCGAGATCTGCCGCACCATGAAGTACGAGGAGCCCAAGAAGAAGTAGTCAGCGCCCACACAGAGGCTTGATGCTCGGCCCGCGCAGCATGAAGTCGAAGCGCACCGGCTCGGTCTTTTTGCCTTTGGGCAGCGCGAGTGCGAGCTTCTTGCCTGCGTCGGCGATGCAGGCCCGGACGGGGCCAGGCAGTGCGCTGTCCGACTCGATGCAGGCGTCGCGCGAGCCGGGGAAGGTGAGCAGCCGCGCCTCGCGCCCGGAGTACCAGGGGGCCTCGCGCCCACACGCCTCCTCGGCCACCCTGGTCGCGGGACCGACGTCATTCCACTCTGGGTCGCTGATCCAGCGCGCACCCTTGGCGGCGCCGGCTTCGCAGCCATAGCTGCCGTCGAAGCTGAGCTCCGCGGCCTTGTCGACTGGGATCGCCAGCGAGATCGACCCTGGGCTCGCGGTGAGCAAGTTCAACGCGACACGCAACTTGGGGATGGGCGCATCGCCCTCGACCGCCACCACCCAGGCGCGCGCGTCGCGCACCACGCCGTTGCGCGTGGCCTCCGACTTTTCGCTGCTCGAGATGTCCTCGAACAAGCTTTCGCGCAAGATGCCCACGTAGAGCTTCTGATCCGTGACCACGAGCAGGGGCACCCCGTCGCCCTTGTGCGCGGGCGAGAGCGGCGTCAGCACGCTGAGGAGCGTCGCTCCCGGAGGTGGGCGCCCGCCCGGCAAGTCCAGAGCGAACACGGGGGGCTTGCTCTTCTCGAACAACACGTCGAGGTCTGCCTTGGGCTCCAAGATGACCTCCTTGGCGGAGAGCGCAGCGAAGGGCTCGCGGCCCTCGCGCAAGATGCACGGCTCGAACGGCGTCGCGCCCTGCACTTCGCGGGCGTGCTTGAGCACGCGCGCCACGGTGGGCGCGCTCGGCTCCTCGGCGCGGCTCGAAGCCGACGCGCTCGCCTGGGCAGCCAGTCTTTCGCGGTGCGCGAGCCCAGCTCGGATCAACAGCGTCACGCCGATCAACAGCGCCAAGCCGCCACCCGCCAGCGCCAGGTGGGTGCCCCGCGACCTCGCTCGCGCGGCCGGGGTGGTGGTGGGCGTCGGCGCCGGCCATCCTGCAGCCGCGGAGGAGGGACCGCCGCCAGGCGCCAGTTGCGTCGCCGCGCGCCCGAACGCGCTCGGGGGAGGCGCGTCGAGATCGAACGGGAGGTGGGTGACCTGGGTGGGCTGCTCGTCGGGCACGGCCTGCCCCGCCTCGAACGGCGCCAGCGCCGCCGACAGCGCCTCGACGGACGCAAAGCGCTGCGTGGGATCTTTGGCCAGGGCGCGATTGAGCACCGCCTCGAGCTCGGGTGGTGCGTGGGCGGACAGACTGCGCAGCTGGCGCGGTGGGTCCGCGACGATGGCAGCCGTGACCGAGTGCGCGGACTCTCCGTCGAACGGTGGGTCGCCGGTGATGAGCTCGAACAGCACGATTCCGAGCGCCCACACGTCGGTGCGCGCGTCGACGTTCTTGGCAGAGCGCACCTGCTCCGGAGCCATGTAGAGCGGCGTCCCCAGGGAGGCCTGGGTCATGGTCAAGCTGGCGTCGTCGCCCAACAGCTTGGACACGCCGAAGTCGAGGATCACGAGCCGCTCGCTCCCGTCCGGCTGACGTGCCAAGAACAGGTTGTGAGGCTTCAAGTCGCGGTGCACCACGCCGAGCGCGTGCGCTTCGGCGAGGCCCGCGCACGCCTGACGGACCCAGCGCACCGCCTCCGGGATCGAAAAGGTACGTCCAGCGGTCATCAACGCTGCCAGGTCGTGTCCGGAGAGCAGCTCCATCGCGAAGAAGGGCAAGCCAGAGGGCGTGGTCCCGAGGTCGAACACCCTCACCACGTGCGGGCTCCTCATCGTGGCCACCACCCGGCCTTCGCGGTCCAGGCGCTCCGCCACCCCGGGGACGTGCGCCACCTCGGGGCGCAGTACTTTGAGCGCCACCCGAGCGCCCGATGCGAAGTCGTGCGCCTCCAGCACCACGCCCATCATGCCTTCACCGCGCAGCGCCACGATCTGGTAGCGGCCTGCCAGAGTCTCGCCGAGCTTGGGCAGCGCTTGTTGCTGTCGGGACATCATGGCGTTGTCGGTCCGCGTGGAAAACCGGCGTGATGACGGTGGCACGCCTGGCTCAACAGAGGTAACCAATCCTGCTGCCCATGGCCAACCTCACCCGCGCCGCAGCCCTGGTCGGGCTCGTCCTCGCCGCTGGCGGCGGGCTGGTGCTGCTCTCACCGTGGAAGCGGTTCGAGTCCACCGCCAGCGCGGCTCCTCCCAGCGCCAAGCCGCCGGAGCAGGAGGTTCCAGCCGCCGCGCTCACCCTCAAGTACCGGCCGCTCGCGGCCAAGGCCCAAGTCGTGGGGACGCTCACCTCCAACGAGTCGGTGAACATCTCGAGCGAGGTCCAGCGCAGAGTGGTGGCCGTGCACGCTCAGGACGGTGCGCGTGTGAAGAAGGGCGACGTGTTGTTCGAGCTCGACCGAGCCGACCTGCTCGCCAAGCAGAACGAGCTGTTCGTGCGCCGCAAGCTGCTGGTCCAAGAGGAGCAGCGCAAACGCAAGCTGCGCGACGAAGGGTTGGGCACCGAGGCGGACCAGCTGCGTGCCAAGAGTGATTTGGACCTGCTCGACGCGCAGGCGGAGACCTTGCGCGTGGAGATCCAGAAGACGCGTATCGTGGCTCCGTTCGACGGACGGCTCGGCATCCGCAAGGTGAGCGTGGGCGCGCTGGTGGCCCCCCAGACGCTGCTCGTGTCTCTGGAGGACGACAGCCGCGTGAAGGTCGACTTTTCCGTCCCCGAGCGCTACGCGCCGCTGGTCAAGGTCGGGTCCAAGTTCTCGTTCCGCGTCGACGGCGCCAAAGATGCCATCACCGGCTCGGTGTCCGCCATCGAGCCCAAGCTCTCCCCGGATACCCGCACGCTGCTCGTGCGCGGCGTGACCGACCCCTCGGCAGCGACGTTGGTGACCGGCTCCTCCGTGAGCGTCGAGGTCGAGCTTGGTCAGGGCTCGAGCGCGCTGCTCGTGCCGAGTGAGGCGGTGATCCCGTCCATCGGGGGCCACAGCGTGTACACCGTGGTCGACGGCGTGGCCAAGCCGACCGAGATCGAGATCGGGCTGCGCACCGAGCGCGAGGTGCAGGTGGTCTCCGGCCTGAGCGAGGGCGACGTGGTGCTGGTGGACAACCTGCTGCGCTTGCGCCCCGGCGCCAAGGTGAAGACCAAACCCAGCGGGAGCGCTGCACCGTGACGCTGGCAGAGGCCTGCATTCGCCGGCCGGTGCTGTCGATCGTGTTGTCGATCGTGCTCGTGTTGCTGGGCTCGGTCGCGTTCCTCTACCTGGGCGTGCGCGAGTACCCGGCGGTCGATCCGCCGGTCGTCACCGTCACCACCAACTACGCCGGCGCCAGCCCCGAGGTGGTCGACTCGCAGATCACCGAGCCGATCGAGCAGACCTTGGCCGGCATCGCCGGGATCCGCAACATCGCCAGCACCTCGCGGGAACAGAACAGCCAGATCCGCATCGAGTTCGAGCTCAGCGTCGATCTCGACGACGCCGCCAACGACGTGCGCGACAAGGTCGCCCAGGCGGTGCGGCGCCTGCCCACCGACGCCGATCCCCCGATCGTGGAGAAGGCGGACGCCGACAGCGACCCGATCGTGTTCATGACGGTGACCAGCGAGACCAAGCCGATCTTGGACGTGTCGCACATCGCGAACACCTTCATCAAGGACCGCATCCAGACCATCCCCGGCGTGAGCAGCGTGCGCATCTTCGGCGAGAAGCGCTACAGCATGCGGCTCTCGCTCGACGCGGACGAGATGGCGGCCAAGCGCGTGACGCCGGACGACGTGCAGCGCGCGCTCACCGCCCAGAACGTGGATCTGCCCTCGGGCCGGGTCGAGGGCGACTTCACCGAGCTGTCGGTCCGCACCGATGGGCGCCTGACCGAGCCGCGCGAGTTCAACCGGCTCACCATCCGGGAGGAGGGCGGCCGCGTCGTGCGCCTGGAGGACGTGGGGGACGCCGAGCTCGGCCCGCTCAACGCGCGTTGGGGGGTCAAGGATCGCGGCCGCCCGCTGATCGGCGTGGCCGTGATCCCGCAGCCGAACACCAACGCCATCGCCATCGCCGACGAGTTCTACCTCCGGCTGGCCGAGATCAAGGAAGACCTGCCGCCGGAGTACCAGGTGGAGGTCGGCTACGACTTCACCAAGTACGTGCGCCGCAGCGTGCTCGAGGTCGAGGAGACCTTGGTGCTCGCCTTCATCCTGGTCGTGTTCGTGATCTTCGCCTTCTTGCGCAACTGGCGGGCCACAGTGATCCCGGTCGTGGCCATCCCGGTCAGCATCATCGCCACCTTCGCCCTGGTCTGGGCGTTCGGCTTCTCGATCAACGTGCTCACGCTGGTCGGCATCGTGCTGTCGATCGGCCTCGTGTGCGACGACGCCATCGTCGTCTTGGAGATCATCTACTCCAAGATCGAGCGCGGGCAGCGCCCGCTGGCCGCGAGCATCGAGGGCACTCGGGAGATCTTCTTTGCGATCGTGTCGACCACGTTGACCTTGGCCGTGGTGTTCATGCCGATCGTGTTCTTGCCCGGGCTCACGGGTCGGCTGTTCCGCGAGTTCGCGGTGGTGGTGGTGGGCTCGGTGCTGATCAGCGGCTTCGTGGCGCTCACGCTCTCGCCCATGATGTGCCGCCACCTGCTCAAGGAGGGCTCGCACGAGGGCTGGCTGCACCGCGTGACCGAGCCGATCTTCGTGGGCATCAACAAGGGCTTCGAGTGGTCGCTGCGCAAGTTCATGAAGCTGCGCTGGATCGCGCCGGTGATCTTGGCGGCTGTCGTGGCCTGGTCGGTGCAGCTGTTCCAGAAGCTGCCCAGCGAGCTCGCGCCCAACGAGGATCGCAGCAACATCCGCATCAACGTGCGGGGGCCCGAGGGCGCCACCTACGCCTACACCGATCACCAGCTCGATCAGATCAGCCAGTGGGTCATCGACAACGTGCCCGAGGTCTGGCGCACCTTCTCGATCGTCGGCGGCTTCGGCGGGGTGGGCGGCACCAACGTCGGCTTGCAGAACGTGTACCTGGTCGAGCGCGACGAACGCTCCCGCTCCCAAGCCGAGATCTTTCAGCAGCTCTCCAAGGGTGCGGCGCAGTTCACCGGCGTGTCTGCCTTCCCTTCCGAGCCGCCCACGATCGGCAGCCGCTTCGGTGGTCAGCCCGTCCAGTTCGTGATCAAGGCGCCGAACTTCGACAAGTTGGTCGAGGTGTTGCCGCAGTTCCTGGACAAGGCGCGCCAGCGGCCAGAGCTCAGGTTCGTGGACACCGATCTCAAGATCAACCGCCCCGAGCTCGCGCTGAGCGTGGATCGCCAGAAGGCGGACGAGCTCGGCGTGTCGGTGCGCGACGTGGCGAGGGCGCTGCAGCTCGGCGTGGGCGGCGTGCGCTATGGCTACTTCATCCGGGAGGGCAAGCAGTACGAGGTGATCGGCATGCTGAGCGAGCGCGACCGCGACGAGCCCAGCGACCTGCTCCGGCTGAACGTCCGCGCCAAGAGCGGGCAGATGGTGCCGCTCGAGGCGCTGATCAAGCCCAGCGACGAGGCCGGGCCGGCGTCGCTCTTGCGCTTCGATCGCTACGTGGCCGCCACCGTGTCTGGCGGGCTCGCGCCCGGCAAGACCATCGGCGACGGCATCCAGGCCATGACCGAGGTAGCGGAAGAGGTGCTGCCTGCCGGCTTCTCGACCGGTCTCTCGGGGCAGTCGCGCGACTACGCAGACGCGTCGTCCAGCGCGAGCTTGGCGTTCGTGTTCGCGATCGTGCTCATCTATCTGGTGCTCGCCGGCCTGTTCGAGAGCTTCCGCGATCCGTTCGTGATCCTGATGACGGTGCCGCTGAGCGTCGCGGGCGCGCTCGCGTCGCTCGCCTACACCGGCCAGAGCCTCAACATCTTCAGCCGAATCGGCATCATCATGCTGGTGGGCTTGGTGACCAAGAACGGCATCCTGGTCGTGGAGTTCGCCAACCTCCGGCGCAAAGAGGGGGTCCCGCTGGTCGACGCTTGCATCGACGGCGCGGTGTCTCGCTTTCGACCCGTGCTGATGACGAGTCTGGCCACCATCCTCGGGGTGCTCCCGATCGCGCTCTCGCTCGGCGGCGCCGCGGGCAGCCGCAAGTCGTTGGGCATCGCTGTGGTCGGTGGGCTCACCTTCTCGCTCGTGCTCACGCTGTTCTTGGTGCCGGCGATGCACGCGCTGATCGCGCGCCGTGCGGCCCCCAAGGAAGACAGCGACGACGAGGAGGGCGCCGCTCCTGGCGACAGCGCACGCGCCGGCGCGTCGGCGGCCACGGCCTCGGGTGGCGAGCCCGCGCTCGCGCGCTCCTCGAGCTGACTCCGCGTCGGCGGGCGTAGCTGCGCCAGCGCTTTCCGTGCGGCCTACGAGGCGGCGTCGACCAACGCGCCCCGCTGCTCAGCGGCGAGCTCGTAACGCTCGTGCTCGGCGTTGGCCAAGTCGATCACGGTGGCGGAGCGGAACAACAACCCCGCGTGCGCGAGCGATACCAGGTTGTAGCTGGTGAGCCAGAGCACCTCAGCGGCGTCGGGCTTGGCCAAGACGAAGGCGACGTACACACCGAACACGACCAGGTTGTGGATGGCGGTGAAGCGGCCCAGTGAGCGCATGCGCTCGGTGACGAAGCCGCGGTTCTCGATCATCGGTCGGTACAGGGTGAGGCAGCGGAACGCGATCACGAGCCCGGTGGGGACGCTGGCGCCCAGCGCCAGCACCAGGAGCTTCTCGGGGCTGGGTCCGTGGTTGGTCAGGTCGCTGAGCACGAACAGCGACGCGAACATGCCGACCAGGCCCATGAGCCCTCCTGGAAACAGCATGCCTCCCAGGAAGCCAGTGAGCGCCGCGGTGCCGCGCACCACCCAGGGCTCACGTGCGTCGCGCGCGGTGACCACCGCCGAAGCGCGGTACGCAGAGAGGCCAGCCTGCTCGCTGGCGACCAACCTCCGGCCCCAACGCCAATGTTCGCGCGACGAGAACAACACCCCCACCAACACCCCGAAGGGAATCAGCACCAGCGCGATCATCAAGACGCCCATCACGCTTCGCCCTCCCCATCGTTCTGGCCTCCGGAGGGCGTCGAGGCAAGGTCTGGCGGCAGGTTTCGACCCACGGAAGGGGTACGCACGGGCCGGGGCAGACCTTCCACGGCAGGGCGGGGGCCGGGGGCGTCCCAAGTTTTTCGTCGTGGGACCCGCCTGGTCTTCCCCTCGATGTCGTCTGGCCACCCTTCGGGCGGACGAGGGGCACGGGTCACGCCTCGAGCAAGGCGAGGAAGGCAGCTTCGTCCAGCGTGGCGACCCCCAGCTTTTGCGCCTTGTCGAGCTTGGTCCCGGGATCGGCCCCCACCACGACGTAGCGTGTGCTCTTGGAGACGCTGGAGGTGACCTTGCCGCCGAGCTCCTCGATGCGCGCCTGGGCGCGATCGCGGCTCATGTTGGCGAGCGTGCCGGTGATAACGAAGGTCATCCCCGTGAGCGGCCCGTCGGCGCGGGCTTTCACCACGTTCGTCGATACGCCGCCGCGCGTGAGCTTGTCGCACAGCTGATGGGAGCTCTCGCGCTGGAAGAACTCGAACACCGACTCGGCGATCACCTGGCCCAGTCCCGGCACCTCGGTGAGCTGCTCGATGCTGGCCTCGCGCACGGCGGCGAGCGATCCGAAGTGACCCGCGAGCGCCTGGGCAGCGCTGCCGCCGACGTGGCGGATGCCCAGGCCCACCAACAGCTTGTCGAGCGGACGCGCCTTGGCTCCCTCGATCGCGGCGAGCAGGTTGTTCACGGATTTGTCCTTGAACTGCGGGAGCTTCTGCAGATCTGCGGCGGTCAGATGGAACAGATCGCCTGGGTCTTTCACCAGACCCAGGTCGAGCAGCTGCTGCGCCCGCACCTCGCCGAGGTGCTCGATGTTCATCGCGCCGCGCGAGCAAAAGTGCACGATCTGCCCGAGCGTCTGCGCGGGGCAGGCCCGGCTCGGGCAGCGTCGCACGGCGTCGTCCTCCTTGCGTTCGAGGCGGGTGCCACAGACTGGGCAGTCGTCAGGCATGACGAACGCTCGCTCAGCGCCGGTGCGTTGGTTTACCAACGGTCCCACCACCTCCGGGATCACGTCGCCGGCCCGCTGGACGGTCACCTTGTCTCCCACTCTCAGATCTTTTCGCGCGATCTCGAACTCGTTGTGCAACGTCGCGAGCGAGATGGTGACGCCGCCCACGAACACCGGCTCGAGCACCGCGAAGGGCGTCGCCGCACCCGTGCGGCCGATGCTCACGTGGATGTCTCGCAGCGTGGTGGTGGCTTGCTCGGGCGGGAGCTTGTAGGCCACTGCCCAGCGCGGCGCCTTGGCCGTGGCGCCGAGCTCCTCTTGTGCGCCCAGGTCGTCCACCTTGATGACGACGCCGTCGATCTCGTGGTCGAGGCCGCTGCGCTCTTGTTTGATGCGCGAGACGAAGGCTTTCGCCTGGGCGAGCGTCTCCACCGGTTGGCTGAGGGGGTGCACCGGCAAGCCGAGCTCGGCCATGAACGCGAGCGCTTCGGAGTAGCTCTTCAGCTTGGCACCCTCCACCAGCACCAGGCCGTGCAGATAGATCGACAGCGGCCGCTCGCGCGTGACCGCCACGTCCTTCTGACGCATGGCGCCGGCCGCAGCGTTGCGCGGGTTCGAGAAGGTGGGCTTGCCCTGCTCGTCGAGCGTCTCGTTCAAGAGCTTGAAGTCTTGCTTGAACATGAACACCTCGCCACGCACTTCGAGCCACGCCGGCGGGTTCTTGCTCCTCAGGCGGTGCGGCAGGTCGCGCAGGGTGAGCACGTTCTGCGTGACGTCCTCGCCCACGCTGCCGTCACCGCGAGTGGCACCGCGGATCAAGCGTCCGTGCTCGTACACGACCGCCAGCGACAACCCGTCGATCTTGGGCTCGCACACCAGCGACGTGTCACGGCCCAGGCCCTTCTTCACGCGGTCGTACCATTCGTCGAAGGACACCTCGTCGAACACGTTGTCCAGCGAGAGCAAGCGCCGGCTGTGCCGGACGGGCGAGAACAGCTCGCTCACCTGCGCACCGACGCGCTCGGTGGGGGAGTCCGCGGTCCTGAGCTCTGGGTGTGCCTGCTCCAGCTCGCGCAGCTCACGGAACAGCGCGTCATACTCCGCGTCGCTGATCTCGGGAGCGTCCAGCGAGTGGTACAGGTGGTCGTGCCGGCGCACTTCCTCGCGCAAGGCGATGACGCGGCGCTTGGCCTGGTCGAGCGGCAGGGTCTTGGCCATGGGGGGCGGCAGGATAACGCCAAAGACGCGCCTTTCCGTCGATGGTAAGAGCCAAACCTCGTGTCCCCCAGTCCCCCGCCTTATCGCCCGAAGCACCAGGTGCGCATCGTCACGGCTGCGTCGCTGTTCGACGGACACGACGCCGCGATCAACATCATGCGCCGCATCTTGCAGGCGTCGGGCGCCGAGGTGATCCACCTGGGGCACAACCGGGGCGCCCAAGAGATCGTCGAGGCGGCGATCGCCGAGGACGCCAGCGCCATCGCGGTCACCAGCTACCAGGGTGGGCACGTCGAGTTCTTCAAGTACATGTTCGATCTGCTGAAGGAGCGGAACGCCAACGTGCGGCTGTTCGGCGGCGGCGGGGGCACCATCTTGCCGAGCGAGATCCAGGAGCTGCAGGCGTACGGTGTGACGCGCATCTATTCGCCCGACGACGGGAGGTCGCTCGGGCTGCAGGGCATGATCAACGATCTGCTCGAGCGGAGTGACGGGGCCACCGCACCGGACCTGGCACGAGATCTCGCGCTGTTGTCGAGCCGCGACCCGGGCGCGATCGGCCGGCTCATCACCGTTGCGGAGAACCACCCCGAGCTCGCCGGCGAGTTGAAGCAGGGCCTCGAGCCGCTGCTGGCCGGCCGCAAGGTCCCCGTGCTCGGCGTGACAGGGACGGGGGGCAGCGGCAAGTCGTCGCTGATCGACGAGCTGGTGCGCCGCTACCTGCGCGACTTCCCGGACAAGACCATCGCCTTGATCTCCGTCGATCCCTCCAAGCGCAAGACCGGCGGCGGCTTGCTTGGCGACCGCATCCGCATGAACGCGATCTTCAGCCCACGCGTGTACATGCGTTCGCTCGCCACCCGGCAGTCCAACCTGGCGTTGTCCAAACACGTGCGCGAGGCGGTCGAGATCGTCAAAGGCGCTGGCTTCGATCTGGTGATCGTGGAGACCAGCGGCATCGGCCAGAGCGACACCGAGATCACCGATCACTCCGATGCCTCGCTGTACGTGATGACCAGCGAGTACGGGGCGGCCACCCAGCTCGAGAAGATCGACATGCTCGACTTCGCCGACGTGATCGCCATCAACAAGTTCGACAAGCGTGGCAGCCAAGACGCGCTGCGCGACGTGCGCAAGCAGTTCAAGCGCAACCACCACCTGTTCGACAAGGCGGACGAAGAGCTGCCGATCGTCGGCACGGTCGCGAGCGAGTTCAACGATCCGGGCATGAACGCGCTCTACCTCTCGGTGCTCGCCGCCGTCACCCGCAAGACCGGCGTCGCTTTCCAGAGCACGCTCGAGCTGCGCACGGAGCGCACCGGTCACGAGTCGGTGATCGCGGCCGACCGTGCCCGCTACTTGGCCGAGATCGCAGAGGCGAGCGACCGCTACGCCGCCTTCGTGCGCGAGCAATCCGCGCGCGCGCGGCGCGCCTACCAGCTGTTCGGCGTGGTGCTCGCGCTGCGCGGTGGTGCGACCACGGCTTGGGACGTGCTGCCGGCCCTCGCAGAGCAAGACGGCGACCCGGTCAGCGTCAAGGAGCTGATCGCCCGCTACAGTGAGGAGGTCGAGCGGCTGGACAGCGAGTGCCGCAAGCGACTGCGCGCCTACCCCGATCTGTGCGAGCAGCTCAAGAAGGACTTCCTCCGCTACCAGGTGCGCGACAAGGTGATCGAGCAACCGCTCTTCCACGAGTCCCTATCCAGGACGCGCGTGCCGAAGGTGGCGTTGCCCCGCTACCACGACTGGGGCGACCTCTTGACCTTCTTGCTCGTGGAAAATGTCCCCGGCGAGTTCCCGTTTACGGCAGGTGTGTTCCCGCTCAAACGCGAGGGAGAAGACCCGGCCCGCATGTTCGCGGGCGAGGGGGGGCCCGAGCGCACCAACAAACGATTTCACTACGTGTCACGCGGCATGGCGGCCAAGCGCCTCTCGACCGCCTTCGACTCGGTCACGCTGTACGGCGAAGACCCAGGCCACAGGCCCGACATCTACGGCAAGATCGGCAACAGCGGCGTGTCCATCGCCACCGTGGATGACGCCAAGAAGCTGTACTCCGGGTTCGACCTGTCCAATCCGTCGACCAGCGTGTCGATGACCATCAACGGTCCAGCGCCCATGTTGCTCGGCTTCTTCATGAACGCGGCAGTCGACCAAGGCTGCGAGCGCTACCTGCGCGAGCAGGGGCTCGTGCAGGAGACGGAGCGAAGGATCGCCGAGCTCTACCGCGAGCGCGGGGTGGCGCGCCCGAGGTACGAAGGCGAGCTGCCCGAGGGCAACGACGGGCTGGGCCTGATGCTGCTCGGCGTCAGCGGGGACGAGGTGCTGCCGCGTGAGGTGTACGAGCGCATTCGCCAGAAGACGTTGTCGCAGGTGCGCGGCACGGTGCAAGCCGACATCCTGAAGGAGGACCAGGCCCAGAACACCTGCATCTTCTCGACCGAGTTCGCCCTGCGGATGATGGGCGACATTCAGGCGTACTTCATCGCGCACAAGGTGCGGAACTTCTACTCGGTGTCGATCAGCGGCTACCACATCGCCGAAGCAGGAGCGAACCCCATCACCCAGCTCGCGTTCACGCTGGCGAACGGCTTCACCTACGTCGAGTACTACCTGTCCAGGGGCATGCACATCGACGACTTCGCGCCGAACCTCTCGTTCTTCTTCTCGAACGGTGTGGACCCGGAGTACTCGGTGATCGGTCGGGTGGCGCGGCGCTTGTGGGCCAAGGCGATCAAGAATCGCTACGGCGGCAACGAGCGCTCGCAGAAGCTCAAGTACCACATCCAAACGTCGGGTCGCAGCCTGCACGCCCAGGAGATCGCCTTCAACGACATCCGCACCACGCTGCAGGCCTTGTACGCAATCTACGACAACTGCAATTCGCTCCACACCAACGCCTACGACGAGGCCATCACCACGCCCACCGAGGAGAGCGTGCGCCGCGCGCTCGCGATTCAGCTGATCATCAACGAGGAGCTGGGCCTGGCCAAGAACGAGAACCCGTTGCAGGGCGCATTCGTGATCGAGGAGCTCACCGACTTGGTCGAGCAAGCGGTGCTCAAGGAGTTCCGCGCGCTGTCGGATCGTGGCGGCGTTCTCGGCGCCATGGAGCGCATGTACCAGCGCACCAAGATCCAGGAAGAGTCGCTGACGTACGAGTCGCAGAAGCACGACGGCAAGCTGCCCATCGTGGGCGTGAACATGTTCCTGGATCCCAAGGGCTCGCCGACCATCATCCCCAAGGAGGTGATCCGTTCCACGAAGGAAGAGAAGGAGTTCGCGATCCACAGCCGTGATGCGTTCGTGTTGCGCAACGCGCGCGCCAGCGATGCCGCGCTCGCCTCGCTCAAGCGTACGGCGGAGCGGCGCGAGAACCTGTTCGAGTCGCTGATGGACGTGTGCAAGGTGTGCACGCTCGGGCAGATCTCGGCGGCGTTGTACGAGGTCGGCGGCCAGTACCGCCGCAACATGTGAGGCAGGAGCCATGGAACGAACGGTCTCGACGGCGCTTTGTTTGTGGGCGCTCACGATGGTGGCTTGTGGCGACGACTCCGCGAGCGGTGGCGCGGGCGGGGGAGCGGCGGGCGGAGCTGGCGCTGGCGGCGGCGCGTCGCCCTCCGGCTGCACCGCCGATCCGTTTGCGTGCCCCGCCGGGCAGACGTGCTGGATCGACGAGAACCAGATGACGTTCTCTTGCCTCAACAGCGGCCCGGGCGATCCCGGCGATAGCTGCGTGAACATCGCCGGCCAACCCACCTGCGGCGACGGCCACGCATGCCTGCAGCTCGCTGGCGCCTCGAACGGCGTGTGCACGCCGTATTGCGACCCGGAGGATCCTGCCCATGCCTGCCCCGACAACGCCGAGTGCCTCTCGGTCGAGCTGGCCGGGGCCCTGTTCCGCGTGTGTGAGCCAGCCGGCATGGGCGGTGGCGGCATGGGCGGCGGCGGCGGCGCCGGTGGCAGCGGCGGTGGCTGAGCATTGAGCGAGGTGCGGCGCGCCGCCCGCAGCCGTTGCCCGCACCCGAGCTGACAGCCGCCCTCTCTGGCCTCGCGGTCTCTTCGGTTTTCGCCGTTTCGTGCCCGTGCGCCGTTTGACGGCGCTGGCACGCCTCGTGTCTAGGGGACCGGCACGCGCCGCGACGGCGCACTTGGAGATCCAACACATGAAATCGATCACGCTCTGGAAGACCTCGACGCTCGTGCTCGCAGCCGCTCTCGCGTTCACCGCCGGCAACGCCGTGTACGAAGCGCAGGCCGAGCCGCAGCCGCACATGGTCTCGGCCTTGAAGAACCTGAACGACGCGAAGGACCAGCTGGAGAAGGCCACCCACGACAAGGGCGGTCACCGCGCTGCTGCGCTCAAGCTGACGAAGGACGCCATCGAACAGGTGAAGAAGGGCATCGCCCACGACAACAAGAAGTCGGTCGAAGGTGTCGAAGAGGTGGCCCCCCAGTAGCCGCTCCTTGGCCCGCGCTGCGCGCCCCCGCCGGGGGCGCTTACGCGCGGGGGAAAAAAGGTGAGCTCGCACCTTGCCAAGCGTCCGCGTGGCGCTATCTAGTTGGTCGTTCAACCAAGACGGGAACCCTCTGAGGTTTTCGTCACTTGCGCACCGCAGAAACGAGAGGATCGGCATGAAGCGAGCGGGCTTTTGGGGCTGTGTCATGGTGCTCGGGTTGGCGGCGTGCTCGGACGAGACGACCACCGTCCCCGAGCCCGAGGGCCCCGTGCTGCTCGAGCCGCCGCCGGAGGGGCAAGGCCACCAATTCCGCATGGTCACCAGCATCGAGGCTGGGTCGGAGGTGGAGCATTGCCAGTTCTTCAAGGCCCCCGCAGAGGGGATGATCGTCAACCGCGACGAGATCAAGTTCAGTGAGGGCAGCCACCACGTCTTGCTCTACCTCACGCCCTACGAGGACATCCCGAGCGAGAACGTGCGCGGCGAAGCCGTGGACACGAGCGCGGTGTTCGACTGCTCCGAGGGGCCCACCTTCAGCTGGGAGGTGTCGAACTTGGTCGGCGGCTCCCAGAACGCGAGCGGCGACCCCACCATCTTCTTCCCGCCTGACGTCGGCATGCGCGTTCCGCCCAACGCCGTGTTGCTGATGAACGCGCACTACGTGAACCCGCAGCCCGAGCCGCTCGAGCCCGAGGTCCGCATCAACCTGTGGACCATCGCAGAGCAAGATCTCAAGACCGAGGGCGGCGTCCTGTTCTTCTACAACCCGTTCATCCGCGTGGGCGCGATGGGCGCGGGCTCCGCCGAGATGACGTGCCCGATCCCGGAAGCCATCCAGATCGGCGCTGCGCAGTCGCACATGCATCGGCGCGGTGTCGGCTACGGCGCCGAGCTGCTCGCGCCCGACGCCAGCCCGGAGACGATCTACGAGAACGACGCTTGGGAAGGGGTGCCGGTCAAGAAGTGGCAGGCGGGGCTCGCCGTGCCGGCTGGCTCCAGCATCCGCTACAGCTGCGAGTACGAGAACGCCGAGGATCGCACGGTGTATCAGGGGCCGAAAACCACCGATGAAATGTGCATGTTCATCGCGTCGTACTGGCCCGCGCGCACGGACGTTTCGCTGTGCGCCTCCGACCCCGAGGAGCCGTACCAGAGCCAGTCTCTCGCAGGGGAATGGCGGGGAGAGGGCGCAGCCACGTGCGGCGACACGCTGCTATGCATCCAACAGATCCCTCAAGAAGGAGACTTGTACGAGTTCCTCCGTGGTCTGACCGATTGCATCTACGACAGCGCCCCGGAAGAGGGGCCCTGGGTTTCCAATGGCGTGCGCTGCCTGCTCACCTCGGCGGAGCCGATCAGCGACTGTCAGGCCGAGATTCAAGCGTGCCTGGAGCACTGAGGTCTGCGGCGCGCAGCAAGCGCACGCGCTCGGGCCTGGGGGGGCGAGCGCGTCTCGGCGCACCGGATGCCGGACGAGCGCAGGCTCCGGCGGTGGGCGCCCGCACGCGCATCGTCGACGCGGCGTATCACGTGCTCGCAGAGCAGGGGAGCCACGCAGCCTCGATCAAGGAGATTGCCCACCACGCTGGCGTGGCGCCGGGCTTGGTGCACTACTACTTCGCGAGCAAAGAAGAGCTGCTCGTCGAGGTGACGCGCAGCTGCTGCGTGCGCTACCGCGAGGAGATGTCGCGGCTGTCACTGCCGGACGATCCGATCGCTCGCACACGCGCGTTGCTCGAGTTCAGCAAACGACGCGGGCTCGCGACGCCGGCGTGGTACCGCTTGCTCGGCGATCTCGCGGCGCTCGCGCTGCGGGACGCGAAGCTCGCCAAGGCGGCGAGCTTGCTCCACGCCGAGGTGCTGGCCCACGTGACGACGCTGATCGGAGACGTGGAGGCGACCTTGGGGGTGCGCCTGGGCCAGAGCCGAGAGGCGCTGGCGGCCGTCCTGATCGCCAGCGTGGACGGCCTCGTGACACAAAAGCTGATCGATCCGGGGTTCGACGTGGACGCCGGGTTCGCGGCGATCGAGGAGATGTTGCTGGCTTTATTGGAGAAAGCCGTGCGCGACCGGTCCGAGGCATAGCTCCGCGGCGAACTATTTGTGATACACGCCTTGACGCGTATCACATTGTGACGCATGTATCACGTCGTGACACGCGACGAGGTGCCCACCCCCGATCCGATGCCTGAGGCCGTCGCCGCCGATCTCGACGGCGAGACCAAGGCCGAGCGCAAAGAGCGCGTGCTCCACACGCGTGTTCCGGCCGTGCTCGAGGCTGAGCTCAAGCGCTTCGCCAACAATCTGCGGGTGCCCGTCTCGAACCTGGTCCGCACCATCCTCGAAGACGCACTGTCCGTCGCCGACGCCGCGGGCGAGAACGTCGAGGGTCATCTCAAGCGCG
>CAZXMG010000116.1:0-20426 GCA_964641275.1 uncultured Polyangiaceae bacterium | reverse complement strand
CGGTCGAACTGCATGCCCTCGACGACGTCGAGCACGGTCTCGGCGCTCTTCGCCTCTTCGACGGTGATCACGCCCTCTTTGCCGACCTTCTCCATGGCGTCGGCGAGCAGCTTGCCGATGGTTGCGTCGCCGTTGGCGCTGATGGTGCCGACCTGAGCGATCTCCTTGGAGTCGCGGGTCATCTTCCCGTTCTCCTTGAGGTGACCGGTGATCGCCTCGACGGCCTTGTCGATGCCGCGCTTGATCTCCATCGGGTTGTGGCCGGCGGCGACGAGCTTGGAGCCCTCGCGGAAGATCGCTTGCGCGAGGACGGTGGCGGTGGTGGTGCCGTCGCCCGCGATGTCGCTGGTCTTCGACGCGACCTCGCGCACCATCTGGGCGCCCATGTTCTCGAAGCGGTTCTCGAGCTCGATCTCCTTGGCGACGGTGACGCCGTCCTTGGTGACCGTGGGCGAGCCGAAGCTCTTCTCGATGACGACGTTGCGGCCCTTGGGGCCGAGCGTGACCTTCACTGCATCCGCGAGCGCGTTCACGCCGTTGAGGATGAGGTTGCGAGCGGACTCGTGGTAGATGATGTCTTTGGCTGCCATGTTCGTATTCCTCGTGTTGTTCCGGTCGCTCTAGGTCACTTGTCGAGCACGCCGAGGATGTCGTCCTCGCGCAGGATCAGGTGCTCTTCGCCGTCGATCTTCACTTCCGTGCCGGAGTACTTGCCGAACAGCACGCGGTCGCCCTCTTTGACGTCGAGCTTGCGCAGCGAGCCGTCCTCGAGCGCCTTGCCGTTGCCCACCGCGATCACGAGCCCCTCGATGGGCTTCTCCTTCGCGGTGTCCGGGATGATGATCCCGCCCTTGGTCTTCTCTTCTTCCTTCACGCGTCGGACCAAAACACGGTCCTGGAGCGGCCTGACCTTCATGACGTTCCTCCGATGGGCCCCGCCGACTGGCGAGACGAAAGGGTTGCCTCGCCCCCGGTGTGGCTGAGCGCCGGCCCCGAGATGCGATTGTTGGCACTCACCGGACGTGAGTGCTAGCGGCTGGGGCGCACTGTAGTCATGCGCGGATCCCTGTCAACCTGGCCAAACCAGGAAAATTCTCCCCTTTGAGGGGGGGCAGGCCTGCTGGCACTCCCCTTGGGAGCTGGCTCAGGCTTGGCGGGCAAAGGCTGGACTTTGCACCAGAAATCTTCGCTCAAAAAGGGCTCAAGCGAGCTGGGTTGGGTACCGTTGAAGAAGCATGGGCACGGCTTTTCGTTAGCCGGTCCGTGAATCGCAGAGCCCTCGGGCCTCGCGACAACGGGCCCCGAGGCGTGGAGGTAAAGAACACCATGCCGGAGCCGACTTCTCCCATCTCGCTCGCCCCTAGCCTGGGCGAGTACTTCCGTGAGCCTGTCACCGAGGCCATGCGCGGGCGAGAGCTCGCGGCTTCCTCGGCGACCGAGTCGTACATCGTTCAGCTGCTGGCGGATTTCGCGAAGCCATCGGCCGACACCACCTCGCCGCTGACGCAGTCGGTGACGCTGCTCTTCCGCGATGCCATGGAGGCGAGCGGCCCTGAGCGCTTTCGACGCCTGCAAAGCCTGGGCGACGGCGTGCTCTACGGCATGGGCTTCTTCTCCGACAGCATGAAGGGTGTCGACCGCGGCTACATGGCGCGGGTCGGGGCCAGCGCCTACGACCATGCCGCGCGCATGTTGCGCACTGGGCAGGGCAAGACGGCCGGCCCGGACGTGCTCGACGAGCTCGCTCACAAGTTCGACCGATTCGTCGAGGTGTTGCGCTACGTGGCCGATTGGGTCGAGGCCAAGAGCGCGCGCGACGAGGAGGGGTTGGTTCGCCTCTACGAGCGCTGGTTGCGCACGGGCTCGCCGGTGTTCAAGAGCGAGCTCGGGCAGCGCGGTCTCATCGGCCTCGACGACGAGAGCGTGCACTGAGGTGCCGTCGCCAAGCTTGCCCAGCAGCATCCAGAAGAAGCTCGAGCGGCTGTACGGGCTCGAGGCGCCCCCTGTCGACGACTTCGTGCGCGCCGCCAACGATGGTCGCGAGGTGCTGACCGTCAGGCAGCGGCGCGGCGTCGTGGACCTCGCGCTCTACCTTCCCCGCGAGGGGCTTGGTTGCGAGGGCGTGGTCTCGCTCGACGTGTACTGCCAAGTCGTGGAGGGCGTGAGCCACTTCCTCTACCTGGTCGAGCGCGCGCGCCGCGAGCTGCCGGCCACGCAGCTCGAGCTCGAGCTCCAGGCCGAGGTCGACAAATACTGCATCGTGCGCGAGGTCGCGGACGTGGGCGGTGAACGCGGCGAGGGCGACCTGCGCGAGCGGCTGTTCGGGCGGGTGAGCTTCAGCGACGAGAAGGGCACCGAGCGCGGCGAGCGCTACCGCCTGGCCAACCAGCTCGCGGCTCGCTTCGTGCCGTCGCTGCGTCGGCAGGGCGCGGATGCGACCCGTCTGTGTCGCGACCGCCTGCGCCGCTTCTTCGGCGCGGGTCAGCGCGAGAAGCTCGAAATGGTCATGGCGGCTTGAGCGAGCCCCGCGCGCCGCGCAGCACCTGCGCGGCGCTGCCCCTGAAGGCGTCCTGGCAGCCCCTGCTCGACCAGCTCGAGCAGCTCGAGCTCGACCAGCCCGATGAGCGCTTGGCGGCGCTCGTGCGCGCGGCGCCGAGCCTGGCCCAAGTGGACACCAGCCACCCGCTCTACTTCGGCGCGCCCCACGGGGCGCCCAGCCCCGCCGCCATCGCCGGCGCTACGCTGGCGGCCGAGCACAGCCCGGATCTCGCGACGCGGCACCTCGCTCCGTTCGCTGTCGCCGCCGAGCGCAGGTTGCTCGCGTTGATCGCGCGACGTTTGGTGGGGGACCGGTTCACCGGCATCTCCACGTCGGGCGCGAGCGAGGCGGTGCTCACTGCGCTGTCGTGCGCCTTGGTGCAGGCGTTCCCGGAGCATCCGCGGGTGGGGCTGCGCGGACTTCGCAGCGAGCCCCGCGTGTACGTCTCCATCGACGCGCACCCGTCGATCGTCAAGGCAGTGCGGCTCGTCGGGTTGGGCGACGAGGCCATTCGTCGGGTCGGCATCGACGATCAACAGCGCATGTCGCCGCGCGAGCTGGCCAAGGCCATCGGCGAGGATCGCGGGCGCGCGAGACCCACGTTCGTGCTGCTGACCGCCGGATCGACGACCTGCGGCGCCATCGATCCGCTGCTGCCTCTGATCGAGATCGCAAAACGCGGGGGATGCTTCGTGCACGTCGACGCCGCCTACGGCGGCATGCTTGCGCTCGCGCCGAGCCCGCCGCCCGAGCTGGCTGTCCTGTCGCAGGCGGACTCCGTCGCGTTCGACCCCCACAAGTGCTTGGCCGTCCCGCTCGGGCTCGGCATGTTGTTCCTGGCCGAGCCTTCCCTGCTCAAGCGAACGTTTGCCGTGCCCGCGCGCTATCTGCCCCGCACAGCGGACGAGCCATGGGCCACCTCCTTGCCATGGTCGCGTGGTTTTCGCGCGCTGCCGTTGCTCATGGACCTGGGCGCGAAGGGTTTCGCGGGCTGGGCCCGCGAGATCGATGCTCGCGTGGCGTTGGGGCGCACGCTGAAGCAACTGCTCACCGGCGCCGACTTCGGCTTGGTGAACGACACGCCGCTGCCCGTCGCTTGTTTCGTCGACCAACGAAGCTCCTCGGGCGCCAGCGCGCGGCACCTGGCGGCGCTCGCCACGCACGTGCGCAAGCGATGCGGGGCGAACGTGTCGCTGGTCCGTCTCGCCAGCGGCGCGCCGGCGCTGCGGGCCACGATCACGAGCCCGAGCGCCACGGCTGAGCACGTCGCTGTGCTGGTCGAGGCGCTGAGCCACGCACGCGCGGCTTGCGTTCCGCCAACGTGAGCCGCACGCGAGCTCAGTCGAGCACGCTCGAGGCCTGCGCCTCGACGACGTAGTACCAACCCAGCACGCGCAAAGGAGTGAAGGCGACCAACGTGCGAAGCCCGGCGTGCTCGACCTCGCGCACGCCGCGCTCGCCCCGCTTGATCGCCTCCGCGATCTCTGGGATTTCGAAGGGCGCGAGGTCGATGGCCTCGTCTTTGCCGCTCGCCTTGAAGCGTTTGCCGGCGTCGCCCGAGTCCACGATCTTGCGCCCGTTCGCGTCCACCAGGCTGGTGCGCAGCGTGGAGCGGCTCGGCATCTGAAGCGACGTCTCGACCAGCTTGGTCACGGTGATCTCGACGCCGGCGACACCCAAGAAGCTGCCGTCAGACGACCAGATGGCTTCGGTGCAGGGCAACACGAGATCGTCACCGCGCGCATCCGTGGTGGAGTCGACGTACGGATGGCCCCAGCGCTTGCCGCGCTTGTTCTCCGACATCTTGTAGAAGCTGGCGCTGCGCACGTCATAGTCGGGAGGAAGCGAGTCCATGCCGGGATAGAGGTAGATCACGCCCTCTTTGAGGTTCACGTAGGCGTAGTCGATGGAGCCGGTTCGACGCAGCAGCGCGGCGCGCTCCGCTTCCGGGGTCAGGGGCGTGCCGTCGGTCTGAACCGTCGACACGATCATCCGCTTCATGTGCTCGCGCACAGGTGACAGCCGACGGAGCTTCGGCAGCACGGCGTCACGCTGGGTGGTCGGGGAGAGGCCAGCCACCGGATGATCCACCGACACCGGCCAGCGGTAGCGTGTGTCGCTGGTGAAATCGGGCGGCCGCCGAACCGGATCGGCGAAGTCGGTGTGAAAGTAGAGAGGAGCCTTCGAGGCGTCGGGCTCGGGGCCGTCGAGGGCCCACTCGGCGGCGGTTCGCAACCCCTCGAGCGAGGCTTCCATCCCCAGGAACAGGTCGTCGATGCGGTGCGCTTGCGCCGCCGTGTCGAAGCTGAAGGCAGAGATGCGATCCGACCGATCGCGCGCGTCGCGCGCACGCTCGGCCTCGCGGTAGAGCGCGACGCTGAGCCCCACGGCGCCGAGCGCGATCAGCGTGAGCAGTGCGATCAACGTCGCCCGCCTGTGCCGGCCAATCCAGCGGACCGTGGTGCCGAATAGCCCCTCGGGCAATGCGCGCACAGGCTCGCCGCTGAGGTAGCGGCGGACGTCGGCGGCCAACTCGTCGACCGACGCGTAGCGGTCGGTGACGGCGAACGCGGTCGCCTTGTTCACGATCGCCCGGAGCTCGGCTGGGACTTGGCGGTGTTTCGAGATCTGCTCGAAAGGCCGCTTGTCTCCTCGAGAGGCGGCGAGCACCACCTCTTCCTCGGTGGCCCCCGTGATCGCGCGCTGCAGCGTCACGATCTCGAACAAGATCAGCCCGAGTGAATACTGGTCGGCCCGTGCGTCCAGCTCCTGGTTTTTGCCCTCGGCTTGCTCTGGCGACATGTAGGAGAGGCTGCCGACGATCTCGCCTGCTTGTGTGAGCTCCAGGCCCGCCGGACCGCCCGCGCGCCCGGCGAGTTGGCCCGCGTCGTCCTCCTCCGCGCCGCCGATGGTGCGAGCGACGCCCCAGTCCATCACGTACACCTCGCCGAACTGCCCGATCATGATGTTCGGTGGCTTGAGGTCACGATGAATGATGTTGCGGCTGTGCGCGAAGGCGATGGCGTCGCACACCTTGATGAAATGCTCCAGCAACGTGGGCAACGCGTGCACGGGCTCGAGCGGCTGACCGCGCTCGAGCAGGTTCGCAGCCTCACTCAGGATCGTGCGCAACGTCTTGCCCTCGACCAGCTTCATCACGTAGCCGGTCGGAGAGCCGTCGCGGGCACGCTCCAAGGTGTGCACCGGGACGATGTTGGGGTGATCGAGCTGCGCGGTGAGGCGGGCCTCGCGGGCAAATCGCTCGCGCTGGCGCGCGGTCGACCCCTCGAGCAGCTGCTTGAACGCGACCGTACGCTCGAGCTCGAGCTGCTCCGCCCGCATCACTTCGCCCATGCCCCCGCGGCCGATCACCTCGAACACCCGGACGCTGTCGGGGGCGCGCCCGCGGCTGCTGCTCCCGTCCGCACCTTGCACCAAAGGTGCAGTGCCCCCCGCGGGCGGCGCCCTGCGGAAGGCGACGGTCGGCTGCTCTTCCGAGCGGGATTGCGTGCCTTGTTTGGGATCGTCCACTCGTGCTCGTGCTGGCGGCCGAGCGCCAGCATTGTCTCCGTTGGATCGAGACGACGCAATCGCGTTGCGAGCCCTCGCTTTCAGGGCTGGCCGCGTAGGCGCCGGCGCGCAAGACTCGCTTCATGAACAGGCGCTCGAGCATGGCCGCGATTCTGGCGCTGCTGACGCTCGCAGGCTGCAGCGGGTGCGAGAAGGCGCCACCCTCCGGGGCCCGCACGCAGGTCCCCGGCGAGCCCGTCGAGGCGCGCCCGCCGAACGCCACCTCGCAGAGGCCGGCCTCGGCCGTGCAGACCCGAGCACCCTTCGCGCCTGCGAATGTGGCGTTCGACGTGCGCGTCATCGCCTCGGGGCTCGCCCACCCGTGGAGCGTGGCCTTCTTGCCCAGCGGCGAGAAGCTCGTCACCGAGAGGCCCGGCCGCATGCGGATCGTCGCCGGGGACGGGGCGTTGTCCGAGCCGGTCGAGGGCCTGCCGAAGGTGGCGGCGCGTGGGCAAGGGGGCCTGCTCGACGTCGTGCTCGGGCCCACCTTCTCCGCGGACGCGACGATCTATTTTGCGTACTCCGAGCCTCGCGATGGCGGCAACGGGACCGCCGTCGCGCGTGCGCGGCTCATGCGAGACGGCTCCGCGCGCCTGGAGGACGTGCGCGTCATCTGGCGCATGACGCCGACGCTCGACTCGAGCCTGCACTTCGGGTCGCGCCTGGTGTTCGCACGCGACGGGAGCTTGCTGATCACCACGGGGGAGCGCTCGGTGACCGAGGGACGGCACCAGGCGCAGCGGCTCGACAGCGCCTTCGGCAAGATCATCCGCGTGAACACGGACGGTGCTGCGCCTGCCGACAACCCCTTCGCATCGCAGAAGGGCGCGCTGCCCGAGATCTTCTCGATCGGGCACCGCAACATGCAAGGCGCTGCGTTGCACCCCAAGACAGGGGAGCTCTGGGTGGTGGATCACGGGCCGCGCGGCGGCGACGAGGTCAACGTCGTGCGCAGCGGGCGCGACTACGGCTGGCCCACGATCAGCTACGGCACCGAGTATGCCGGCGGCGCCATTGGCCAAGGCAGCACCACCAAGTCGGGGATGGAGCAGCCGCTGTACTACTGGGATCCGTCCATCGCGCCTTCAGGGATGGCGTTCTATGAAGCGGATCTCTTCCCCGCGTGGAAGGGCAGCCTGTTCGTCGGGGCGCTTGCCGGCCAACACGTGGCGAGGCTCGTCTTGGACGGCGAGAAGATTGTCGGTGAAGAGCGGCTGCTCGAGGGGCGCGCCCGTGTGCGGGACGTACGCGTCGGTCCTGACGGCGCTCTCTACTTGCTCACCGACGATTCGAACGGGCAGCTCTTGGCGTTGGTGCCGAAGGGCACGTGACGTTCACGTGGATGGCGTCTTGGGCTGGAGCCGTTCGCCGTTGGGCAACAGATCGCCGGGTGGCATCGTGCCGGCCGAAGCCAGCTTGTAGCGCTCACAGCGCGAGAAGTCGCTTTCGCAATACAACGCCTGCATCATCTTGAGCGCGCTCCGGTTCCTGAACTCTCCCGTGCCAGTCGGCACGTGACCGGGCCTTCGGCGCTGCTTGTTCAGAGGGCACGGGAGAGTCTTGCTTCTTGATTCAACTGGCAAGCCAGTTGAATCCTGGAAAGATGCGGCACTTGGTCATCTTGGGGCAGCTCATGGGTCGATCCGAAGGCGATCTCTCATCATCGCGAGATTCTCTCCGCGTGGGGAGAATTTGTGCCGTCTTGTGTGCGCTTGGGCTTGGCTGCGGCGCCGCCACCCGGCCGACCGAGGCGCCTGCTCCTCACTCGCTGCCCAGCGAAGAGGGGGCCATCGCCCACGTGCTCGACGACTGGCACGCCGCGGCAGCCAGCGCGGACGAGGCGCGCTATTTCGGGCACCTCGCCAGCGATGCGGTCTTCTTGGGCACCGACGCCACCGAGCGCTGGGACAAGGCCGCGTTTCAGAAGTACGCCCACCCTCACTTCGCCAAAGGCAAGGCCTGGTCGTTCAAGGCGGTGCGGCGCAGCGTGGTGTTCGATCGCCAGGATCTGGCGCACTTCGACGAGGAGCTCGCCACCAAGGGCCTCGGGCCGGCGCGCGGCAGCGGCGTCGTGGCCAAGCGCGAAGGGGTCTGGAAGATCGTGCACTACAACCTGACGATCACCGTCCCCAACGACCGCTTCGACGCCGCGAAAGAGGCGGCGACCACCGCCGAGCTGTTGGTGTCCTCGGACGCGGCGCTCGCGTCGGTCGCGCTGCTCACGGGCTCGTGGATCGGCACCGACGCCAAGGGCGGCACGATCGAAGAGCATTGGACGCAGGCCAGCGCGGGCTCGATGTTGGGTGTGGGCAAGACCTCGCGCTCCGGCAAGACCGAGTTCTTCGAGCTGCTCCGGATCGAAGCGCGGCCGAACGGCGACGTGGTGTATCTCGCGCAGCCCCTCGGCAAACCAGCGACCGAGTTCAAGCGCACGCAGGCTGACGCTACCTCGGTCAGCTTCGAGAACCCCACGCATGACTGGCCCAAGCGCCTGAGCTATCGACGCACCCACGCTGGCTTGACGGTGCGGATCGAAGGTGGCCCGGGCGAGCCGGTGGAGGAGTGGACGATGCGGCCGGCGCTGGTCGTGCGCAAGCCGCACGAGTGACGTGGACCCTCAGCGGTCCTTGGGCTTCTTCCAGCTGATTTCGACGCGCTTGGCACCGAGCTGGGTGAGCAACGCGGTGAGCGTGCGCTCGGCTTGCTTCTTGGCGCGCTCGTGGACCTCTTCGGTGAGCGCGGCGCGCTCCACCGCCTTGATCGCCTCCTTGCGGGCGCGCGTCTCGAGCCCTTCGTTGCGCTTGGCGAGCACCCCGGTCTCGCGGCGGTAGACGTAGGTGTGCTCGGGATCGAGTCGCGAGCTGAACAGCTCCGGCGCGGGCAGGCGCAGGCGCGCCGTGCGCGTCTCCTCGTCGAACGTGGCGTCGCCCGGCTCGAGCTTGTCGAGATCCACACCGACGGTGGCGCTGCCAGCGGCCACGAGCAGCATCGCGTCCTCCGTGTCGAGCACGCCGAGCAGGCTCTGCTTGTCTGCCAGGTCGACGACCTTCTCGACCTGCACCTCCGTCAGCTCGAGGCGAGAGAGGTCCTGGATCGCCACGAGCACGTCGGGGGTCGCGCGCACGTCCACCGTGCCCGCCGCCGCGTCTTTGGCGGAGAAGATCCACATACCAGCGCCGACCGTGACCGCACCGAGGCTCGTCGCCAAGATGGCGATCAGCCAGTACGGAGAGCGCGGCGGGGGCTCCGGTCGCGATTCAGACAGCAGCTTGCCGATGGTCGAGAGCGACATGTCCGTGCCTCCACGCGCTCACACACAGGCGCGATGTAGCTAACGTGACAACGTCCTCGCGCGGTTCAAGTGCCAGATGATTTACGCACTGGCGCCCGCGGCCGTCACTTTCGCTTCGCAGCCTTCTTGGGCGCAGCCTTTTTCTTGGGGGCAGCGGCCTTCTTGGGGGCGGCGGCCTTCTTGGGGGCAGCGGCCTTCTTGGGGGCGGCCTTCTTGGGCGCAGCCTTTTTCTTGGGGGCGGCGGCCTTCTTGGGGGCAGCGGCCTTCTTGGGGGCGGCCTTCTTGGGCGCAGCCTTTTTCTTGGGGGCGGCGGCCTTCTTGGGCGGTGCAGCCTTCTTGGCCGGTCGTTTGCCGGAGGTCTTCCGGATGGCCGGGCCCAGCTCTTCCAGGGCTTCGGAAGGCATGCTCGGGGGCGGCTCGTCGTTCGTGGCGTACAGCGCCGACGCTCCGTCCGGCATGTCTTTGCCGTAGCGGGCCAGCGCTTCGCGCAACTTTCGCTCGAGCTCGCCGAAGTCATACGGCTTGTTGAGCCAGGCATCTGCGGCAAAGAGGCTCGAGGTCATGTCGTTCAGCGTCTCGCCGATGCCCGTGAGCATGACCACCGCCGTTCCTGCGCTGCGGGGGTTGTGCTTCACCCGCTTGCAGACCTCCCAGCCGGACATGCCGGGCATCATCACGTCGAGCAGGACCAGGTCGAAATTGCCGCCTTCGGCCAAGGACCAGGCTCGCTCTCCGTCCGATGCTTCGGTGACGTCGAAGCCCTTCTGGCGGAGAAAGCCTGCGTTCAGGCTCAGCATGGCAGGTTCATCCTCGGCGACGAGGGCTCGAAGGCGGGTGCTTTTGGTCACGGCGTCGCATGAGAGACCACCTCTTGCCGAGAGGTCAAGGATCACCGCCGCGCGGAATCAGTCGAGCACCCTCCGCGTTGCGCCCGTAGGCCCCGCCCGCGCCCCGAAACTTTCCTCTCTCCGAAGCGTCACAATCGAACACCCCCGGCGGACTTGGCCAATGCGGTGCAGAGCCTGGGCATCAGGGCTACACTGGCCCGGTAGGTCGAAAGCAAACGCATGAGCAGTCAGGCCCAGATCGAACGTCAGCTCGCCAGGATGCGCACCGCGGCGGCGCTGGTCAGGTTGCGTCTGCGCCTGTCGCGCGCGCTGGCCATCACGCCCGTGGTGTTGCCTGTCACCTTGCTGCTGTTGGCGGTGCTGATCGCCGCTCACAAGGTCGCGCCCGATATCGTGGGCCGCGCCGAGGCGGTGGGGGGCACCCTCGCGTTGATCGCGGCGCCAGTCGTGGCTTGGTTGGTCGCGCTGCTCCGGCCGCTCCCGCCCCATGCCGGCACGCTCTCACTCGACAAGTTCCACGAGCTCCATGGCCGGCTCACCAACGCGCTCGAGTTCTCCAAGCTGCCGGAAGCCAAGCGAACGCCGCTGATGCAGGCGGCGATCGACGAGGCCTGCGCCTACGTCGCAGACAAGCCGCGCAAAGCGACGTTGGCCACGGCGGCCGCCGCGCCGCTGTTTGCCGGGGCGCTCATCTCGTGGTGGGCCTTTCCCGCGCTGCTCGCCGTGTCCGGTGGGCTCGTCAGCTTGGCCTTCGTGCTCCAGCTCCCGCCCCCTCCGGCTCCGCCCGAGAAGCCGCTCATCCAGGCCGTGACCGGCCTCGACCTCAGCGAGGACGACTTGGAGGTCTTCCGCGAGACCGCCAAGGAGATGGAGAAGAAGGACCAAACCCCGGAGCTGAAGGCCGCGCTCGACAAGTTCAACCGCTTGATCGAGGACCTGGCCGACAAGAAGCTCGATCGCAGCGAGGCGCTCCGCCAGATGGAAGCGCTCGAGAACGATCTCCTCGCCAACAGCGAGCTCGACAAGAAGAAGCTCGAGGATGAGCTGAAGGAGACGGCCAAGTCGCTCGACAAGAGCGATCTCACGAAGGAGCTGGCCGACTCGCTCAAAAACAATGATCTGAAGAAGGCGGAGAAGCAGCTCAAGGATCTCGCCAACCGCCTGCGCGAGAAGTGCGACAGCGAGACGCAGGAGCAGCTGGTGGAGCGCTGCGAGGCGGCCGACCTGCCGCCCTCCAAGCGCCTCTTGCTCTCCTGGGTGGGGCGCCTGTTTGGCGTCGAGCAGAACGGAGGCTGGTTGGCCAGTCTCCTCCCGTTCGATCCGGCGTCGCTCCTGGCCAAGGAGTGCCCGCCGCCCAAGAAGACCAAGCCGTGCCCCAAGGCGCCCAACAAGGAAGAGCTGAAGAAGCTCCGAGAAGCGCTGAAGAAGGCCGTCGAGCGCCGCAAGGAAGCCCTGGCCGCGATCAACGAGCGCCGCGCCGAGATGCGCGAGCAGCTGCTCAAGAAGAAGAAGGAGATCGAGGCCGAGAAGGACCCGAAGAAGAAGGAGGAGCAGGAGAAGCTGCTCAAGAAGAAGGAGCGTGAGCTCGAGCGGCTCGACCGTGACTCCGCCGCCCAAGAGAAGGCCAACCGCGAGCTCGAGAAGCTCGACCGCGAGCTTTCACAAGCCGCCCAGGACTTGCTCAAAGAGGCCGGCATCACCCCGGAAGACCTGCGCAAGGCCGCCGAGGCGCTCGACAAGGCGGCCGAAGACCTGAACCGCATGGATCAGAAGTCGATGTCCGAGAAGGACAAGCAGGAGCTCAAGCAGAAGCTCGAAGAGCTCCGCGAGCTGATCCGCCAGCAGGGCAAGAGCGACAAGAAGCGCATGAGCCGGATGGTGAAGTTCTCCAAGCGCGCCCGCGGCCAGCAAGGCAAGTCGGGGCAGTCCGGTCAGCAGGGGGAAGACGGCGAGGACGGCGAAGAGGGGGAAGAGGGCGAGGAAGAAGGCAACAACGGCAAGGGCAAGAAGGGCCAGGGCCAGGGCGACGGCGAGGACGGCCCCGAGGGCCAGGGCAAGGGCAAGGGCAAGAAGGGCAAAGGCAAAGGCAAGGGCCAAGGAGACGGCGAAGGCGACGGTCTCGAGCTCAGCATCGGCCCCGGCGGTGTGCCCATCCCGATGCCTGGCGCCGGCTCAGGTGGCGATCAGCCTGGCCCGGGTGGCGGCAAAGGTGGCAAGGACTGGGGCACCGGCTCCGGCGGACCCGTGGCGGGTGATCGCACCGACCTCAAGCACGACACCACCAACGTGCAGCAAGAGGGCATGGAGACCAACCAAGGCGGCGCCGACAGCCGCGTGATCCTCTCCGCTGCAGAGAAGGGCTTCCGCGGCGCGGCCTACGAGAAGATCTTCACCGAGTACAAAACCGTCGCCGAGAAGAACATCAACAAGGAAGAGATCCCCGACGGTTACCGGTTCTACGTGCGGCGCTACTTCCAGCTCATCCGCCCGCGCGACTGATTCCCCCCGACTCCCTGCGATCGAGAGCCACGCGCCCATGTCCGAAGACAAATCGAAGAACAAAGCCTCGAAGGAGCCCGCGCCGGGCGACGCCAAAGACGAGGTCAAGAAGTTCCAACACATCATCGGTGAGCTGCGCGAAGAGGTCGGCAAGGTGATCGTGGGCAACCGCGAGATCGTCGACGGTGTGCTCACCTGCATGCTCGCCGGCTCCCACGCCTTGCTCGAAGGTGTGCCTGGGCTGGGCAAGACGCTGCTCGTGCGCACGATGGCCGACGCGCTGTCGCTCAACTTCTCGCGCATCCAGTTCACGCCCGACATGATGCCGGCTGACATCTTGGGCACCACCATGCTCGCGGAGGACGGCAACAGTCGGACGCTCACCTTCCGCAAGGGCCCCATCTTCGCCAACATCGTCCTGGCCGACGAGATCAACCGCGCGACGCCCAAGACGCAGTCCGCCTTGCTCGAGGCGATGCAGGAGCAACGCGTCACGGTGGCGACCACCAGCTACGAGCTGGACAAGCCGTTCTTCGTCCTCGCCACGCAGAACCCGCTCGAGAGCGAGGGCACCTACCCGCTGCCCGAAGCGCAGCTCGACCGGTTCTTCTTCAAGCTGCACGTGCCCTTCCCCGGTCGCGAGGAGCTGCATCAGATCCTGAGCCGCACCACCGGCAGTGATGCGCACCGCGCCACCCCCGCCGCCGGCAAGGAAGACATCCTCGCGCTGCAGGCGCTGGTGCGAGAGGTGCCCGTCGCGCACCACGTGCAGGACTACGTGGTGCGGCTGCTGCAGGCCACGCACCCCGATAGCACGACGTTCGACTCGGTGAAGCGCTTCGTGAAGTTCGGCTCCTCGCCGCGCGGCGCCCAGGCGATCATGCTCGGCTCCAAGATCCGCGCGCTGATGGAGGGCCGCTTCGCGCCGTCGATCGACGACGTGAAGGTGGTCGCACTGCCGGCGCTGCGCCACCGCGTGTTGCTCAACTTCGAGGGCGAGGCCGAGGGCATCAAGACCGACGAAGTGCTCAAGGCCATCATGAAGGGGCTGCCCGAGAGCGCCAAGTAGGCACGCGATGGGCCTGTTCGACTTCCTGGCGCGAGCGCCGCAGAGCCTGCGTGGCCGGTCCGCCGCGCCCAAGGAGGACCTGTTCGACGACGAGTTCCAGCGCAAGCTCGACTACCTCGCCATGGTGTCGAAGCGCGTGTTCTCGGGCGCGATGCGCGCCGAGCGGCGCACCAAGAAGGTGGGCAGCGGCGTCGAGTTCGCGGACCATCGTGACTACGCCCCTGGCGACGATCTGCGCTACCTCGACTGGCACGCTTACAGCCGCTTCCAGCGCCTGCTCGTCCGCTTGTACGAAGAGGAAGAAGACCTCAGCATCTACTTCATCCTCGACAGCTCGAGCTCGATGGGCTTCGGCGATGGTGAGAAGCTGCGGCAAGCCAAGCGCATCGCTGCCGCGCTCGCCTACGTCGGCCTGGCCAACTTGGATCGCGTCACGATCGTCTCGGCCACCGACGAGATCAGCGGGCGCATGCCCGAGACCCGGGGCAAGGCGCGCATCTTCCGCATCTTTCGCTTCCTGAACGCGGTGCAGGCCGAGGGGCACACCGACCTCGAGGACTCGCTCAAGACCTTCGCTGCGCAGCACAAGCGCAAGGGGCTGGCGGTGCTCCTCAGCGACCTGTACGACCAGAAGGGCTTCGAGAAGGGCATCAACGTCCTGCGCTACAACAAGTTCGAGCCGTTCGTGTTGCACATCACCGACCCGGCCGACCGCGCGCCCGCCTTGCGCGGAGACGTGCGCGTGTACGACTGCGAGACAGGCGACGAGCGCGAGGTGACCGTCACCAACCAAGTGCTCCAGCGCTACGCCAAGGCGTACGACGCCTACCTCGCCGAGGTGAAGCGCTTCTGCACCAAGAAGCAGGTGGCTTACTACGAGGCCAACGTCGAGGTGCCCTTCGACGAGCTGATCCTGCGCGTCTTTCGGCGCGGGGGCTTCTTGCGCTGACCATGCCGCATTTCTACGGTCTCCCGCTGCAGCAGCTGCTCACGATCGGCGCGATCGCGGGCGGCGCCGTGGTGGTGCTGTACATCCTGAAGCTCAAGCGCCGGCCGGTGCCGGTGCCCTTCTCGCGCATCTGGCAGCGCATCCTGCGCGACCGCGAGGCGACCAGCCTGTTCTCGCAGCTCAAGCGCCTGCTCTCGCTCCTGCTCCAGCTGGTCTTGCTCGCTCTCTTGCTGCTCGCGCTGGGCGATCCGCGCGCCGCGATCAACCTGGCCGATGGCCGCAACGTGGTCGTGCTGATCGACGCCAGCGCCAGCATGCAGGCCACCGACGTGTCTCCCTCGCGGCTCGACAAGGGCAAAGAGCGGCTCAAGGACGTGGTGCGCGGCCTGGGCTCGAGCGACCGGATGTTGATCGCGCAGATGGACTCCACGGTCACGCCGCTGTCCACCATGACCAGCGACGTAGTCGAGCTCGAGAACGCTCTGGCGGCGGTGAGGCCCAGCGAGACGCGCGCAGACTTCGCCAAGGCGCTGCGCTTCGCCAGCGACTCGCTGCGCGGCCTACCCTCGCCCGAGATCATCATCGTGTCCGACGGCTCGCTGGCTGCGCCGGTCGACGTGCTGGGGGCCGTGGAGCTGGGGGGCACGAAGCTCAGCTACGTGCACGTGGGTGAGCGCTCGCGCAACGCCGCCATCACAGGCTTCTCGGTGCGGCGCTACCCGCTCGACAAGAGCCGCTACGAGGCCATGCTCGAGGTGACGAACACTGGCAGCGAAGATCTCGAGCTCTACCTGGAGCTCAGCGACGCCGATCAGCTCGACGACAAGGGCAAGCCGCTCGTCACCGACATCTCCAAGCTCACGCTCAAGGCGGGGGAGAAGCTGCCGAGCTTCTTGCCCAACCTGAAGGGCGGCGCGCATCGGCTCATGGCCGAGATCAAGCTCGTCGTGGAGCCTCCGGTGCTGGCAGAAGACGGGACGGTCATCGATCAACACGACGACCTGCCCTCGGACGATGTGGCTTACGCGCTCATGCCCGAGCGTCGCAAGGCCAAGATCCAGGTGGTGACCGCGGGCAACATGTACCTCGACGCCGCGCTCTTGCTCGACGAGTACTTGGACGTCACCACCGTCTCGCCCAGCAAGTATCCGCGCGAAGGCACGTTCGACGTCACCATCTTCGACAGCGTGACGCCGGTCGTCGCGCCGGGCTCGGGCCACGTCTTGTACCTGAACCCATCGGGCAAGAACGCTCCGTTCACGATCGACAAGGAGCTCACCAACGACGATCCCAACTACACGTTGGGCTTCGACGAGCTCGAGGCAGGCCACCCGATCCTGCGTTACACGCAGCTCTCCGACGTGAACATCGGCAAGGCCGTGGCGCTCAAGGGCCAGAAGGAAGACAAGGTGCTCGGCGCGAGCTTCAAAGGTCCGCTGCTCATCGCCGGCCGCCGCGCGGGGTTCAAGTTCGTGGCGCTCGGCTTCGACGTGCGCGAGAGCGATCTGCCGCTGCGCATCTCGTGGCCGCTGCTGCTGCTCAACATCATCAACGACTTCGTCGAGGAGGACACCGGCTACATTTCGAGCTTCAACACCGGCACGGTGTTCCGCGTGCCCGCGCCCTCCAACTTGGACTCGGCCACGTTGATCGAGCCAGGCGGAGCAGAGCGCAGCGTGCCCATCGCCGACGGGCGAGCGGTGTTCCTGGGCCAGCGCACCGGCTTCTACACGCTCAAGGCCGACCAGGGGGACGAGTCGTACCAGACCGAGTTCGCGGCCAACTTGGCCGATCCGATCGAGAGCGACATCACCCCGCGGCCCGAGCTCAAGGTGGGCGACGTCGTGGCCGGCGAGGTGAGCGGCTTCAGCGTGGGCGTGCGGCGCGAGATCTGGACGTACCTGCTGCTCTTCGTGGTGCTGCTCAGCGCCATCGAGTGGCTCACCTACCACCGGAGGATCACCGTATGAGCGACGACGCGCCCCCGCCGCCGCCATCGCGGAGGCCACCTCCGGCCACCGGCCAGAACAGCCGCCGCGTGCTCCGCCGCTGGCTGGTGATCCTGGCGTGGACCATCACCTGCCTCGCGCTCGGCGGCGTGCTTTTCTTCTTCTACCGCAAGTACGTCTTGCTCCACCCCGACCCGACCATCACCTGGGTGCGGGACGGCGTGACCTACCAGCTGCTCGATCCCAAGATCTTGGGCTTGGTCATGATCGCGCCTTGGTTCGTCGCGGTGCTGCCCAAGTCGCTGGCCGACTTGCCGTGGCCGCAGCGCTTCCTCTCCGTCCTCCTGCGCTTCGCGTTCATCGCGCTGATCGCGTTCGGCCTGTCCAAGTTGGTGAAGACGACGACCACCGAGAAGGCCTGCACGGTGTACATGGTGGACGTCTCCAACTCGGTCCCGGACGAGGCGCTGGCCGATGCCAAGGCGCTGATCGACGCCGCCGTGAAGGAGAAGCCGGAGGACGGGCTGATCCGCGTGATCACGTTCTCCAAACGGCCGCGCTTGGTCGAGCCTCAGCCCGACGGCACGTTCTCGATCGAGCGCCACGGCGACCCGAAAGAGAGCGGCAACCCGGGTGATGAAGGGGCGGGCTCCAATCTGCAGGCCGCGCTGCAGCTGGCCTACGGCCTCTTTCCTCCGTCGCACCTGAAGCGCGCAGTGATGATCTCCGATGGCGTGCAGACCGACGGCGACGTGCTGGCAGAAGCCGCACGCGCGCGCGAGTTTGGCATCCGCATGTTCACGGTGCCCTACACGCGTCCGGTCCCGGCCGAGGTGGCGGTCAAGGCGCTCAAGCTTCCCGATCACGTGAAGGTGGGCGAGACGTTCGAAGCCAAAGCGCAGATCTACGCCAGCCGCGCCACCAAGGCGCGCGCCAAGCTGCACCAGGGCGAAGCGCTCAACGGCCTCGAAGGCATCCGCGATCTGGAGCTCAAGGCGGGGCTCAACGAGATCGCGTTCAAGAGCGTGGTGCGTGTCGCCGGCCCCGTGACCTACTTGTTCGAGCTCGATCGCTTGGGCGCGGACCGCTTCCCAGACAACAACCGCGTCGCCACCACGATCGACGTGCCTGGGCGTCCGACCGTGCTCTACGTCGAGGGCACACCCGAGCACGCCGGCCCGCTCTCGAGCGCGCTGACCGCGCAGCAGTACGACGTCGAGGTGCGGCCCCCGGTAGGTTTCCCTGGCTCGCTCAAGGAGCTCGAGCGCTACGACTTCGTGATCTTGTCCGACGTGGCCAAGGACCAGCTCGAGCTCTCGGCGCAGGAGCTGATCGAGCGCTACGTGCGCGACCTGGGCGGCGGGTTCATGTTCGCGGGTGGCGAAGCCGGCTACGGCCTCGGCGGTTGGTACCGCACCACGATCGAGCGCATCCTCCCCGTGCGCATGGACAGCGACAAGAAGGAGGAGATCCCCTCGGTCGCCATGTCGCTGGTGATCGATCGCTCGGGCTCGATGTCGGGCCTGCCGATGGAGATGGCCAAGGCTGCCGCCAAGGCGACGGTGGAGACGCTCTCGCCCGACGATCTCATCGGCGTGATCGCGTTCGACTCGTCTCCCATTCGCTTCGTGAAGCTGCAGCCCGCACGCAACCGCACCCGCATCAACGCCGACATCGCGCGCATCCAGCCGAACGGCGGCACCGAGATCTTCAGCGCGCTCGACGCCGCGTTCCAGGATCTCACGGTCGCGCAGGCGCGCCGCAAACACGTGATCCTGCTCACCGACGGTCGCGCGCCCACCGGCGGGATCAAGGACTTGGTCAGCTCGATGGCCGCCGAGCAGATCACCGTCACCGCCGTCGGCCTGGGCAACGACCTGGACGAGGGGCTGCTTCGCACCATCGCCGAGACCGGCGGGGGGCGCTTCCTGCCGGTGACGGACGCGAACAATCTGCCCAAGGTGTTCACCAAAGAGACCGAGCTGATCGCGCGCTCGGCCGCGGTGGAGGAGTGGTTCCCCGTGGTGCAGACGGGGCAGGCGCAGTTCCTGAAGGGGCTCGACATCCGCACTGCGCCCTACCTGCACGGCTACGTGTCCACGCAGCTGAAGCCTTCTCCCGCAGAAGAAATTTTGGCGAGCGACACAGGCGAGCCCATCCTGGCGCGCTGGCGTGTCGGCCTGGGTTGGTCGCTCGCGTGGACCACGGACGTGAAGGCGCGGTGGGCCGTCGAGTGGCTGAAGTGGCCCGGCTTCGAGCAGTTCTTCGGCCAGCTGGTGCGCGAGCACATGCGCCAGAAGCACACCCGCGAGCTCGACATGAAGGCGGAGATGGTGGCCGGCGTGCTCAAGGCCTCGGTCGACGCTTTCACCGCCGACGAGCGCTTCGAGAACGGGCTGACCTCCAAGCTCACCATCACCGGTCCCGAGCCGAAGGGGGAGCAGAAGGTGGTCGACCTCCGGCAGATCGCGCCCGGCCGTTACGAGATCGAGGTGCCGATGGACAAGTACGGCAGCTTCTTGCTCAAGGCCGAGCACCTGCGCGAGCTGCCGGACGGGAGCAAGAAGGTCGTGGCGGTGAGCTACGGCCACATCTCGAACCCCTATCCGCGCGAGTACGCAAGCTTCGAGCCCGACCGCACGACGCTCGAGAAGCTGGCGATCACCGGCGGCGGCAGCATGAATCCGGAGACGGTCGCGGCGGTGTTCGATCCCAACGGCGAGAAGATCACGGCCTACGACGACCTCTGGTCCAAGTTCATCCTGGCCGCGATCGCCTTGCTGGTGCTCGACCTCTTGGTGCGGCGCGTGCGCCTGTTCGATCGCAAGTTCGTGGCCAAGCCTCGTCGCGCCTGACGCCGCTCTCGCGGGGCTCGGCAAGGTGGTGTGGGGGGGCTGGAGCTTCCGCTCTCGGGCTTCCACTGGTCCCCCAGGCGCAATGGGCTCCAAAGGCCGGGCAAGCCGCGGCCTTTGGAGAGCCAAGCCCAGGCGTTTTCTGCGCCTGTGTGCCCAGGGGTCCCTTCGCTTCAGCCCCAGCCCCCCCACACCACCTCGCCTCGCTTGGCTCTGGTCGCGCGTGGGCGGTTGGTCACACTCTGGCGTCGTCGCGCGATGCCGGCCCGTGACCGCTTGCCGCTCCTTGGTGATCCTTGCGTGCTCGCTGGCTCTGGCCGCTTGCAGCGCTGATGAAGCCAGCCAGCCCAGCGACCGCACGGCGTCGGCCCAGGCGGCGTCGGCCGACGCGGCGTCTGCCCACCCGGTCGAGCCGGCATCCGCGTCCGCCGCCAGTCTGCGCGTGCCGCTCACCGCTTCAGCGGCAGCGTCGGGGTCGGCCGCGAGCAGCGCGAGCTCGGCGCACGAGCCCCATGCGCAGTCGATTTCGGGTTGGTTGCTGGAAGCGTCCGAGAAGATGGTCGCGTGGCGCTACAAGCGCTTCGCCATCGAAGGCGTGTACCGCCGGACCTCGCTCACCATGAGCGGCTCTTACATCGGCGGCGAGCACCCGGGGCACCGGTCCCTGGTCGTGCACGTCGCCGACTCCCTCGACGCCCCGAGCGACCAGATGCTCGAGTGCTCGACCGAGCTCCTCGCTGCCCCAGCCGAGCTCCGCGCGGGGGATCGCATCCGGGTCGAAGGCAAGGTGATGCACCGGGTCGTCGTATCCGTTCGACGAATCGCGTCGCAGATCGCGCGACGGGGCGCCAGTAAGATG
>CAZXMG010000115.1:0-20922 GCA_964641275.1 uncultured Polyangiaceae bacterium | reverse complement strand
TCCGGAGCTGAGCGAGCTCCTGGCGCGCGTGGAGACAGAGCACGGCGCGGTTCGGGTCGAGGTGACGGGCGCGCTCGACTGGTCGCTCGAGATCGATCAGCGCCCGGTCGCGGCGCAACATCGCACCAGGAAGCTGCGCTTGCCGCCCGGGAAGCACCAGATCCTGGTGAACAGCCCGAGCTCGCCGCAACACAAGCAAGAGATCGAGATCCTCGCCGGCACCGACACCGCGATCACGGTCTCGCTGTTGCCGCCGCTCCCGTGCCTGAGCCCACATCGGCGGCGGCGCGAAGACACCCTCGTGGAGATCGGCATAGCGGCGATCTCACCGATGCTGGCGCTCACCACGGAGCGCCGCATCAGCGGGGGTGGAGGTCTGCGTATGTCAGTCGCCGGCCAGCCGCTCCCGGACGGCTGGTTCACGGGAGACATCTTCGGGACTTTGGCCGGTGGGGAGCACCAGCTGCTCCACGTCGGCACGTTCGCCGATGTGCGTTACCACGTGCTGCCGTGGTTCGCGTTGGGGCTCGGCGTCTCTGCCGGCGCCCAGATCGAGTTCATCGAGACGGAGTCGTTCGTCACACCCTTCTGGGGTCCGTTCGTGGTCCCGGCCGCCTTTGCCCACGAGGCGTACCGCTTGGACCTGCGCATACCTTGCTGGTTCGACGCCACCCCCGACCGAGGACCCGCGCTGATCGCGCCTCAGGTGGTGTTGGGCGTGACGCTTCCTGTCGCGCGGCGACACGACTGACACACCACAAAAGCCAAGCGGCCGCGCTCTCCCGAGGCGGCCGCTCATCGACTCAGCGCCGTGCGATCACGGCGCAGCGCTCACTTGGCTTCTTTGGCCTTCGCGATCTTGTCCGAGATGTGCTTGTTCAGCTTCTCGCGCATGTCCTTGTTGCGCGCGGCGATCTTGTTCTCGCCCTTGGTCTCACCAATGAGCTCGCCCTTCGAGTTCTTGAAGTGGACCTTGGTCGTGGCCTTGCTCTGGTTGAAGGGCGAGAAGTCGTCACCCCCACCGTACGAGTCGCAACCCTCGGCGGCTTGGCTCGTGCGATACGCGCCCAGCATCGGGTTGATCATCTTGAGCATGGCCTTGATCTCCGACGGGTTGTTCACCGCGCCGGTCGCGCTCAGGTTGCGGGCGTTCGAGCCGGAGCCGGACTTCATGCGAGAGTCCTCGTTGCCGGCGTACGAGTCGGTGCCCTCGGCCGCCTGGCTGGTGCGGTAAGCCCCCAGCATCGGGTTGATCATGCGCTTCATCGCCTTGATCTCGGAGGGGTTGTTCACCGCCGCCGTGCCGCTCAGGTTGCGACCGCGCTCGGCGCCGGGGACCTTGCTGGCCGACCGGGTCGCCTGATCGCCGTAGACGTCACCCTTGGGTCGGCTTCGCGAAGCCTTCTCCAGGGTGCTCTTGGAGCCCGCGCGAGCGGCCTCGCGCTGCAGCGCGCCCTTGTTGCCTTCCTTCATCTTGTCGAGCACGCGCTCCTTGATGTCTTGGACGCGGCTCGGCTTGTTGTTCGTCTCGGTGTCGCTGCGGTCGGCGAGGGCGGTGCCCCCGACGAAAACAGAGGCGAGGAGGGCGCCGAGGAAAATTCCGTTTCGCATTGAGTGACTCCTTCGGTTTCGGTGACGTCGTTCGGAGGTCTGACGGCGGAGATCGAACTGCTCCGGCCTACTATGCAGAAACTGATCCAACGCTAACTGCTGAGAATCTTTGAGGGGGACCGGACACGAAGCCGGCAGGTCAATTCGCTAACGGCACGGCTTGACCCAGTCGCTAACGGCGCGAAGCAGGAGTTTGCCGCGCGTGGTGGTGATGGTAGCGCCGAGAGCTGGGATCGTTCACCTCACAAAGGGTCAAGGGCCCGTTTTTGTGTGACCCGTCAAATCGTGCACGTGGACATGGACGCGTTCTACGCGGCGGTGGAGCAGCGGGATGATCCGACACTGCGCGGGCGGCCCGTGATCGTAGGGGGGCCGTCGGCCCGATCGGTGGTGTGCACAGCGTCCTACGAGGCGCGTCCGTTCGGGGTCCGAAGCGCGATGCCGATGATCCACGCTCGCGAGCGCTGCCCGCAAGCGGTGGTGGTGCCGCCACGCATGAGCCACTACGCCGGAGTGAGCCGCCAGGTGTTCGAGGTGTTCGCCCGCTTCACGCCCGTGTGCGAGCCGCTCAGCCTGGACGAGGCGTTCCTGGACGTGAGCCAGAGCCAGGCGCTCTTCGGCGACGGTCCGACCATCGCCTCGGCCATCCGGCGCGACATTCAGCGCGAGCTTTCGCTGACCGCATCGGCCGGCGTCGCGACCTCGAAATTCGTCGCCAAGATCGCCAGCGACCTGCAGAAGCCTGACGGCCTGACCGTGGTCGAGCCCGGCACCGAAGCCGCGTTCCTCGCGCCGTTGCCGGTGGAGCGCATGTGGGGTGTGGGCTCGCAAGCTGCCGAGCGGCTCCGCAGGGCCGGCAAACGGCTCATCGGCGATCTGGCCAGCTCGTCGCCCGAGGCGGTGGCGCGTTTGTTGGGCTCCTCCTGGGGCGGGCAGATCGTGGAGCTCGCACGAGGCATCGATCCGCGCCCGGTCATCCCGGACCGGGAAGCGGTCAGCATCGGCGCCGAGCTGACGTTCGAGGAGGACCTGACCGAGCGCGTCGAGCTCGACCGCGAGATCCTGGCGCAGTCGGTGCGCGTCGCCACCAGGCTCGTCGCCGCGGGGCTCAGCGCACGTGTCGTCGTGCTCAAGGTGAAGCTCGGCGATCACACGCTGTTCACTCGCCGGCGCACGCTCGATCAGCCAGTGTCCGACACGCTGTCGATCCACCAAGCGGCGTGCGCGCTGCTCGATCGCTTCGATCTCGCAGGTCGAGGCGTGCGCTTGACCGGCGTGGCGGTGAGCGGCTTGAGCCAAGACGGCACCGGCCAAGGCAGCCTGTTCGTCGATGAACCCATGCAAAAGCGGCGCGCGTTGGAGCGCACCCTGCTCGACGTGCGGACGCGCTTCGGTCAGGCCTCGCTCACGCCGGCCTCCCTCGCCGCACGAGCCGGGCGCCGCCGTCGGCGCTCCTGAGCCGGGAGAGATGCCTGCCGCGCCCGATCGCGGTAAGGACCTCTGGTGTTGACCCACTTGCTCCGCGTCTCCGACTTGTCGCGCGCCGACCTGGAAAGAACCGTCAAGCTCGCTTTGGCGTTCAAGGACTCACCGCACCGCTCGCAGCACCTGCTGCGCGGAAGCAGCGTCACCATCCACTTCGCCAAGCCCTCGACGCGCACGCGCATTTCGTTCGAGACGGCGGTGCACCGCCTGGGCGGCATTCCCATCACGGTCGGCCCGAGCGATCTGCAGATGGGCCGCGGCGAGACGGTGGAGGACACGGCGCGGGTCATCAGCCGCATGAGCGCCGCGTTCGTGACGCGCACCTTCGCGGACGAAGATCTGATTCGCTTCGCGCGCGCAGCGTCGATCCCCGTCGTGAATGCGCTGACCGATGGGCACCACCCATGCCAAGCGGTCGCCGACTTGATGACGCTGACCCAGCGCTTCGGCGGGCTCGAGGGCCTGACGTTGGCGTACGTGGGGGCGGGCAACAACGTGGCGCACAGCCTGCTCGAGGCGTGCGCGCTGACGGGCATGAACGTCCGCGTCGCCACGCCCAAGGCGTTCGGCCCCTCCGCGGAGGTGGTGGAGCACGCTCGCGGGCTCGCGCGCGCCGGCTCGTCCGAGGTCACGGTGACCGACGATCCCGCTGCAGCCGTGGCTGGCGCCGATGCGATCTACACCGACACCTGGCTGTCCATGGGCGATCCCCCCGCCGAGCGAGAGACTCGCCTGTCTGCGCTCGCGCCCTATCAGGTGAACGCGGCGCTGTTCGGGCGCGCCAAGCCCAGCGCCGTGTTCATGCACTGCCTGCCGGCACACCGCGGCGAGGAGGTGACCAACGACGTGGCCGACCACGCTCGATCGGTCATCTTCGATCAGGCGGAGAACCGCCTGCACACGTCGCTCGCCATCCTGGAGCTCTTGGTCACGCGCTCGCTGGCCGGACGAAAGTAACTCCGTTGCTCCGGGTGCGAACAGGCACGCAGAGATGAGCACCGGCGACGCTCGAGTCGCAGCGACGATTCGTGGCGTGGTGCAGGGCGTCGGCTTTCGCCCCTTCGTCCACCGCCTGGCCCAGCGCTGGCAACTGAGCGGCTGGGTGCGCAACCGAGCAGGAGTGGTCGAGCTCGAGGCTCAGGGACCACTCGCACAACTTCAAGGCATGTTGTTGGAGCTCTCGAGCTCGCCGCCCGTGGGCGCTCGCATTGCGCAACTGGAGACCAGCTGGCTCCCCACCGCCCAAGACAGTGGGTTCAGCATTCGCGCTTCGCAGCCCGAGCCGGCGCCGGGCGAGCGAGCTCTGTCGCTGACTCCCGACCGGGCCACCTGCCAGCTTTGCCAGCAGGAGCACGACACGCCTGGGGACCCGCGACACGATTACCCGTTCATCGCCTGCAGCGACTGCGGGCCCAGATTCTCCCAGATCTGGGCCTTGCCCTACGATCGCAACCACACCGCGCTCGCAGGCTTCGAGCCGTGCACCGCATGCTGGGGGGATTACCACGACCCTGACGGTCGCCGATTCCACGCCGAGAACGTTGCCTGCGCCGCGTGCGGACCGCGGCTGCGCTTCTGGGCCCAGGGCGAAGCGACCGAGCAGCGCGTGATCGAGCGCGTGATCGAGGCCCTACGGCGAGGTCAGATCGGCGCCATCAAGGGCGTGGGCGGCTACCACCTCGTGTGCGACGCCGAGGACGCCCGGGCGGTGACCGAGCTGCGGGCGCGCAAAGGACGGGACCAGAAGCCGTTCGCGGTGCTGGTCGCCAGCGCAGAAGCTGCTACGCGCTGGTGCGAGCTCAGCTCGTGCGAGCGACGGGTGCTCGCCGGCTCTGAACGCCCGATCGTGCTGCTGCGTCGCCGCCTCGGCGCACCGCCCTTGGCAAGCGTGGCCGCCGACTCACATCTGCTGGGCGTGATGCTGCCCTACACGGCGCTGCATACCACCTTGGCGCGGCGGTTCGGAGGCCCTCTCGTCCTGACCAGCGGCAACCGCAGCCGCGAGCCGATGGCCACGACCGAAGCAGAGGCCATGACCCACTTGGGCGAGATCGCCGACTTCTTCGTGCATCACGATCGGCCCATCGCCATGCGCGTGGATGACTCGGTGGTGCGCGTCGTCGAAGGGGAGGCCTTGATCGTGAGAGCCGGCCGCGGCCTCGCGCCAATGAGCTTCGAGCTCGACCGTCCGGTGAGGCGGCCCCTCATCGCGCTGGGCGGCGAGCTCAAGAGCTCCTTCTCCGTTGCCGCCGGCCACACCGTGACACTGAGCCACCACATCGGAGATCTGGGGGACGTGGACACCGAGTCCGCGCTCGAGCACGCGATCGAGCACTGCCAACGGCTGCTTGGGTGCGCGCCTGAACGGATCGCGCACGATCTGCATCCAGACTTCGGCTCCACCCATCTGGCGGCTTCCATGGCGCGCCGTGTTGGTTGCCCCACGGTGGCGGTGCAGCACCACCATGCTCACTTCGCAGCCTGTTTGCTGGAGGCACGGCACTCAGGCCCCGCTGTCGGAGTGATCTTCGACGGGCTCGGACTGGGTGTCGACGGTGCGCTCTGGGGCGGAGAGGTGCTCGTCGGCGACGCAGGACACGTGCAGCGCTTCGCGCACCTCAGATACGTGCGTGCCCCAGGTGGAGATCGCGCAGCCGAGCAACCTTGGCGAATGGCGCTCGCGCACCTGGTCGATGCGGGGGAAAGCACGGATTGCCTTCGGCGCTTCGCGTCGCAGTCGGAGCTGGTGCTGGTGCGGCGCCTGTGCGAGCGCGGGCTGGCCTCCCCTTGGACCTCGTCGGTCGGCAGACTGTTCGATGCAGTGGCCGCGATCTTGGGTCTAGCTGGGGAGAATGGCTTCGAGGCACGAGCAGCGGCTTTGGTCGAGGCGCACGCGGACCGCGCCCAAGTGGCTGACGGGTACACCATCGGGCTGCTGCGGCGGAGCGACGGCATCGAGCTCGACACCCGGCCACTGGTGCGTGCGATCTGCGGAGATCGAGCGCGCGGAGTCCCGATCGAGATCATGGCGGCCAAGTTCCACCGCGGGCTGTGTGACACGGTGACGAGTGTCGCGCGCTTGGCGCGTGCAGAGCTGGGACTCTCGACGGTGGCCCTCAGCGGCGGCGTGTTCATGAACGGCTTGCTGCTCGCACAGTGCAGCCAAGCGCTCGCCCGGGAAGGGTTCGTGGTGCTCTGGCCGAGGCGAGCCCCCCCCAACGACGGCGGCCTGGCGCTTGGACAGTTCGCGGTGGCGGCGACGGCTTGACGTCTGGGTGACCGCCACTCAAGATCGCGACTTGTGCCTCAGCGTGCCCGGAAAGGTCGTGAGCGTAGCCGAACAGCACGGCCTGCGAATGGGACGCGTGGATTTCGGCGGAGTGGCACGTGAGGTCTGCCTCGAGCACGTGGACGCCGAGCCAGGCGATTGGGTGTTGGTGCACGTCGGATTTGCGCTCACCACGCTGAGTCCGGACGAAGCGGACGACTTGCTTGGGCTCCTGCGCCAGCTCGAGCAGGAGCCGTCGCCTTGAGCATCGCGCGTGAGCAGCTCGGCGACACTGCGAGGCTCGTGGACGCGATCCGCAGCGCGGTTCAAAGGCCGTGGCGCATCATGGAGGTGTGCGGCGGGCAAACCCACGCCATCGTTCGCCATGGGCTCGACCAGCTGCTGCCCTCGGAGCTCGAGTTGCTGCACGGGCCGGGCTGCCCGGTATGCGTCACCCCGCTCGAGCTGATCGATCGCGCGCAGGCCATCGCGATGCGACCGGAGGTGACGTTGTGCAGCTTCGGGGACATGTTGCGCGTTCCTGGCTCGCGTGAGGATCTGCTGGCTTGCAGGGCACGTGGGGCCGACGTGCGCGTGGTGTATGCTCCGCTCGACGCCGTACGCTTGGCCGAGCGCGATCCGAGTCGGCAGGTGGTGTTCTTCGCCGTGGGTTTCGAGACCACAGCACCCGCGAACGCCATCGCGATCGAGGCGGCCAAGCGCGCGGGCTGTGCGAACTTCAGCATCCTGTCGTCGCAAGTGTTGGTGCCGCCGGCGCTGGCAGCGATCCTCGAGCACGGAGATGCCCACGTGCAAGGCTTCATCGGCCCCGGTCATGTGTGCACCGTCATGGGGACTCGCCAATACGAGGAGATCAGTCGACGCCACCGCGTACCCATTGCCATCGCCGGCTTCGGACCGCAGGAGCTCCTGGCGGGAGTGCTCAGTTTGGTTCGCATGCTCGAGCGCGGCGAGGTGCGGGTGGAGAACACGTACAGCCGAGCGGTCAAACCCGAGGGCAACAGCTCTGCCCGCGAGCTGGTCGAACGCACGTTCCAGGTGTGCGATCGCAAATGGCGAGGCATCGGCGTGATACCCCAGAGCGGGCTTGCGCTGCGGCCGGAGCTTCAGCAGTTCGACGCCGAGCTTCGCTTTCAGGTGGCGAGCATCGAGAGCAGCGAGAGCCCGCGCTGCATCGCAGGCCAGATCCTGCGCGGCCTGAAGAAGCCGCTGGACTGCAGCGAGCTGGGCAAGAGCTGCACACCCGAGACGCCGCTCGGCGCGACGATGGTATCCGCCGAAGGAGCGTGTTCCGCCTACCACCGCTACCGCGCGACCCCCCCAGGCGCGAGCGCTGGGAGCACAGGCTTGTGAGTCAGCGGGGATTCGGCGACTGCCCCCTTCCGTTCTCGCAGTACGACCGCATCGTGCTGGGCCACGGCAGCGGCGGCACGCTCTCGACTGCGCTGGTGCGCGATCTCTTTCTGCGCGAGCTCGACGATCCTGTGCTGGCGGCGCTCGAGGATCAGGCCGTGCTACCTGCCCCGCCCAGCGGGTTCCGGCTGGCGCTCACCACGGACGCGTTCGTGGTCACGCCGCCCGAATTTCCTGGAGGCGACATCGGTGCGCTGGCGGTGGCAGGCACCGTCAACGACTTGTGCGTGGGCGGGGCAACGCCTCGGTATCTCAGCGCGGCCTTCGTGCTCGAGGAAGGCACGGAGCTCTCGCTGATCGCCCGCATCGTACGCACGATGGCCCGCACTGCACGCGAGGCCAACGTCGCCATCGTCGCAGGCGACACCAAAGTGGTCGAGCGTGGCAAAGGCGACGGTATCTTCATCACCACTACTGGCGTTGGCTTCGTGCCCTTGGAACGCGACCTCTCCGCGCACGGCGCCAGACCGGGCGACGCGCTGATTTGCTCCGGCACGCTTGGAGATCACGGCATCGCGGTGATGAGCGTGCGCGAGGGGCTGTCGTTCGAGACCACTCTGGAGAGCGACGTCGCTCCGCTGGGCTCCCTGGTTGCGCGGATGCTGGACGCGTGCCCGTCGATTCGCTGCATGCGCGACCCCACGCGCGGCGGCCTGGCCAGCGCGCTCTGCGAAATCGCAGAGGCCTCCAGCGTGGGCTTCGTGATCGAGGAGGCCGCGATTCCACTCAAGCCCCAGGTGCGCGTCGCGTGTGAGCTCTTGGGTTTGGACCCGCTGTATGTCGCCAGCGAAGGTCGGCTGCTCGCTGTCGCGCCTGCCACCGCTGCGCCAGCGCTGCTCGACGCGATGCGCAGCCACCCGCTCGGCGCGGATGCGCGCGTTATCGGCGTCGCCACGGCAGAGCACGCGGGTCGCGTCATGTTACGATGCGCGTCGACTGGTAGGCGCTGGGTGACTCGGCTCGCGGGCGAGCAGTTGCCTCGGATCTGCTGACCGTCTCGCGGGTATCGATCCAGGAAGAGCGCTGATGCACGAGCTTGGCATTACGCAAGAAATCGTCGAGACCGTCGCTCGCCGCGCCCAGGGGCGAAAGGTCCATCGCGTGCGCATCCGCGTGGGCCGGCTGGCGGGAGTCGTCCCCGATGCGATCAAGATGTGCTTCGAGCTCTGCGCCACCGAAGCTGGGATTGGCGGCGCGCTCTTGGTCGTCGACGAGGTGGAAGGTTGCGCGCGTTGCCGCGCGTGTGGGGTCGAGACGACCTTGGACGTCCCGTACGGTGCTTGTGCTGCGTGCGACGGAGTCGATCTCGAGTGGATACGCGGCCACGAGCTCACCGTTGTGGACATGGAGGTCAGCTGAGCATGTGTGCGATTTGTGGCTGCGATGCGGCCCCCCTGGAGCCTGGGCACGCGCACGAGGCTGGGCATGCGCACACGCACACCGAGAAGCTCGAGCAGGCGGTGCTGGCCAAAAACGACGGCTTCGCCCAATACAACCGCGGCTGGCTCGCCGGTCGCAACATCCTCGCGCTCAATTTGCTCGGGGCACCAGGCGCTGGCAAAACGGCGCTGCTCGAGCACCTGGCTCGGAACGGGCTGAGGTTGTTCGTGATCGAAGCTGACCTGGCGACCGACCGCGACGCCGAGCGGGTGCGCGCCGCAGGAGCCACTGTGCTGCAAGTGAACACGGGTACGGTCTGCCACCTGGACGCTCACACGCTGGGCCACGCGCTCGAGGATCTGTCGCCCGATCCGGGCTCGATCCTCGTGATCGAGAATGTGGGCAACCTGGTTTGCCCAGCCTTGTTCGACTTGGGCGAGCGAGAGAGGGTGGTGCTCTGGTCCGTGACGGAGGGTGAGGACAAGCCGCTCAAGTACCCGCACATGTTCTCGCGCGCCACGATCGTCATCCTCGCGAAGATCGACCTGTTGCCGCACGTCCCCTTCGACGTCGACTTGGCCTTGTCCTTGCTGCGTAAAGTGAACCCTCGCGCCGAGTGCTTTCAGGTCTCGGCTCGCGTCGGCACTGGCATGCAGGAGCTCGCTGAGCACCTGCGTGCGCGGCGCCGTCAATAGCGCGCGAGCTTGGTGTCCACCTGCGCGGCCCAGGCGTCGATGCCGCCCGCCAGGTTGAACACCTTGGTGTAGCCCTGCTTGAGGTAGTGGTCCGCCGCGGCCAGGCTGCGCACACCGTGGTGGCAGTAGAACACCACCGGCGTGGCCTTATCGACCTGGGCCAGCTGCGCACGACCTTCGCCTTCGAGGAAGAGGCTGCCTTCGATCTTGGCGATGTTGCGCTCACGCTCGGTGCGAACATCGACCAGCACGGGCTTGTCGCTCTCTGCGAGCATCTTGGCGAGCTCTCGTGCAGAGAGCTGCTTGACCTGCGCCGGGGCGTTCGGGTTGTCGATCTTGAAGCCGGCCCCTTCGGGACCGTCGACGTAGTCGATGAAGAGGCCGTTTGCCCGTTTGGCGCTGCCCGCGTCCAGGTGAATGGTGATGCCGTTGGCGGTCACCACCAGATCGTTGGGCTTGGCTGGGGCAAAGAAGAGGTCGACCGCGAACTGTGCGTTGATCTCGATGCGCAGCCGATCCGTATCTCCGGGCTCCGCTGCGTCTCGGAACGCGGCCGCAGCGGCGTCGCTCAGCTTGATCGTGGGCGGCTCGACAGGCTCCACCTTCACATCCAGGAGCTTGGCCAGCTCTCCGGAGCCGTACATCTCTTTCACGATGTCGCATCCCCCCACGAACTCTCCCTGCACGTACAGCTGCGGGATGGTCGGCCAGTCGCTGAACTGCTTGATCCCGTCGCGCAGGCCGGGGTCCGAGAGAACGTTCGCCGTCTCGAACGCGACGCCGAGCTCCTTCAGGATGCCCACGACGGTCGCGCTGAACCCACACTGCGGGAAGGCCTTGTTGCCCTTCATGAACAGCATCACGCGGTGGTTTCGAATCAGTGTCTCGATCTGACTTTTGACTGCGGGTTCGAGCGCCATGGTTGTCTTCCTTACGATACGGAAGGTTCCTTAGCAGCCTTGGGTCTTCCGCTCAACGCCTGCTCGCCGCTCAGGTAGCGCCAGCCCTCCGGCCGGCGCCGGAAGCGGGATCGCTCGGCAAACGAGCGGTCCACGCCTCTCTCGAACACCTTGGCCTCGAACGTCACGAACGCCTCGTCGCCCAGGTCTTCGGTCGCCTGGATGGTCAGGCCGGTGTAGCGATGTGCGCGCGACGACGCGAGCAGCGCCGCGCGCAGCGTCGCCTCCGGGACCGCCCTGTCGTCGTGCTCTGGGTCGAGCGTGGCGATCAAGTAGTCCACGGCACCGATCGCGAACGCGCTGTAGCGCGACCGCATCAGCTGCTCCGCGCTCGAGGCCGTGCGCTCGCCGCGCAGCAGACCGCGACAGCACTCGCCAAACGAGCGGCCAGACCGACATGGGCACGCGGACGCGCGCTTCGGCTCTTTCAGGTTGCTCACGGCGTGTTCGGTTGGCCCGGAGAAGCCTCGCCCACGCGAAAGTCGCCCGGCTGATCAGTGTCGCGGCAATCTGGCTCGCGCTGCAGAGTGTCGTCGACGGTCAACATGCCGTCCTGCGGATCGAACGCAGGGTTCTGGTGGACACCAGGGCAGCCTCCCCACTCGCTGCCGGTGCAGTCGCTCTTGCAGATGCACACGTGATCGATCACGCCGCGAGCCCCCATCGGGCCTCGGCGCAGGAACACGATCGACTCGTCGCCGATGCCCTGCTCGAAGTGATCGTCGAACGCGCCGGTGAAGCCGGCACCGACGACCAAGAAACGGCCGCCCGGCGGGATCGACTGACCGGTCTTGCCCGACCAACGTCGCGTCGGCTCGGCGTTCACGCCATCGTCGAAGTCCGGCTTCAAGGCGGCCAAGTCCACACCGACCAGGGAAACCTCACGCGCGGTCGGGTTGTGGATCTCGACCAGATCGTCGTCGCCCGCGCCGGTGCCGTAGGTCCGCACCTCGGCGATCAAGAGGTCGTCCGCGCACATGACCATGCCCCCGCTGCCGCCACCTCCGCTCGCAGGCGCCGCACCCTGACCGCCCGCTCCGAGCTGGCCGCCTCCAGCACTGCCGTCCCCCCCTGCGGCCGCATGGAACTCTGCGAGGCCCGCGAGCGCGTCGCAGCCAACCACGGGGCACAACACAAGCAACAGAAGGAGCGCTCTCAAAACGAACCCACGAGATCGACGCCGACCGACATCGTACCGTGGATCAGCCGCGGTTCGATGCGCACGACGTGGGCCAGGCCGCCGCGCTGGTGGGCGGCGATCCCCATCATCACGCCACCAGCGGCGAGCAGCACACCACCCAGAGCGAGCGTCGCCGAGCTCGCCGCCGCCTTTTGCTTGGTATCTTCGATGAAGGCCAGCCCCGCGGGGCTGCACGCCTTGCCCGGGCACAGCGCCGGATCTTCCTCCGCCTGAGCGGCCTCATCGAGGGTCTGCACGCCGAGCACGGCGCCGGCCGCCAAGGCTGCTGCGCCCACGCCCATCGCCACCCCTCCAGTCACGAACAGCGGGTGGGGCCCCAGCTCGGGAGGTGGCGGTGGGATCGGTGCGACTCTCTTCGGGCTGGCCTCGAGGCGAGGCAGCAACAGCGTCTCGGTAGCCCCCTCCTTCAGGGTGACGCGGCGCTCGATCGAGCGGTAGCCCGGCGCTTCGGCCCGGACCACCACCTCGCCGGGATCCACCGGTGCGGGGAAGCCCTGCGCGGCTGGTCCGATCTCGACTCCGCCCCGCGTGATCACCAGCCCAGGCACCGCTGCGACCACCCGGATCTCGAGCTTGGCCAGCCGCGGCTCGAGCGCCGCCAGAAACTCCGTCGCTGCATCCACCTGGCGCTGCTTGTTGGTCACCTTGCCAAGCGCGACGGTGCGCTGGTACGTCGCCCACGCGCTGGCGGTCTTGCCTTGCGCCTCCAAGCAACGTCCCCAGTTGAGCAGCGTCCCCGCCGAGGGATCGAGCCGGTTCGACTCCTCGAACTTCTGGCAGGCTTCACCGAAGTTGCCGGCGTCCATCTGCTCGCGACCTGCTTGGAACAGCGCCTCGGCCAGGGCCTGCTGCTCCCCCTCCTGTGCCCGCACCGGCCCGGCGCACAAAGCGCTGAGGAGCACCGCAGCGATCAGACACGGCTGCCACGACCGGCGACGGGATCCCGAGTTGGCCAAGGTCAGCGCTCTGAGAGGACGTCGTCCAAACGGGGCTTGGGCGCCGGCTTCTTCGGTCGTTGCGCAGTCGGGCGCGGGAGCGCCGAAGGCTCGGTCGTCGCCGGCGCCGTCAGGGGCGCGCTCGACACGGTGGTGGTTGGCGGCGGGGCCTCCGGTGGCGCGGCCGGGACGTCGACGACGGGGGTGACCAGCGTCGAGCCGCCGGACGACGATCCAGTCGGCTGCTGCGCGGAGCGCAGCGACGCCGCGGCGACGCTGGCCACCGGGAGCGGGTCGCCTGGCTGCCCGAACCAGAGCAGCGCTCCCAACGCGACGGAGGCGACAACCACGGCGAGCGTGGAGAAGCGGAGCCTGCGCCGGGGGCGAACGGTCTCGCTCACGTGCAGCGGCGGAGGAGGCGAGCTGTCCCACGCCAGCCTCCGCGGGCCGGTGCTGTCGGGGGCGCCGTCATCCGGCTGCGCTGACACCTCTGGAGCGTTCGCGTCGTGGCGCAGGATGCGCTCGATCCTGGCTGCCTTGACGCGGGTGGAGGCGTAGCCGAAAGGCGCGATCGCCGCCGCGAAGGCCGCCACGTCGAGGAAGCGTTGGGCGGGGTCCTTCTCCAAACACCGCAGCACCGCGCTGGACAGATCGCTCGGCAGCTCGACCTCGCGATCCGCGAAAGGGATGGGCGGCGCCGTGCAGATCCGCGCGCACAACATCGGCATGGTCGCGGCCTCGAAAGGTGGCTTGCCGGTAATCAGCTCGTAGGTGATCACGCCCAGCGACCAGATGTCGCTGCGCTCGTCCGCGTCGCGCGGCCGTTCCATCTGCTCTGGCGACATGTACAGCGGCGACCCGATCACGCTGAGCGTCTGCGTCATCGCTTGGTCTTTGCTGTCCACCTCGCGCAGCTTGGAGATGCCGAAGTCCAGCACCTTCACGATCGGCGTTCCGTCCACGGCACGCGACAAGAACAGGTTGGCGGGCTTGACGTCGCGATGAACGATGTTCGCCGCGTGCGCGACAGCGATGGCCTCACAGGCCTGCACCACGAAGTCGATCGCCTCGACCACGGGCAGCTTGCCGCGCGTGCGCAACACCGCCGCCAGATCCTGGCCTTCGAGCAGCTCCATCACCATGAATGGCTCGCCGGTCTCGAGCGCGCCGGTATCCATGACCCGCGCGACGTTCTCGCACTTGATGCGCGCGAGCGCGCGAGCTTCACGCTTGAACCGCTCCAGGTTCTCCGCTGATTCCAGCGCCGAGCGCTGCAGCAGCTTGATCGCCACCCGGTCGCCCAGGCCTTTGTGACTGGCCGCGACGACGACGCCCACGCCACCAGCGCCGATCACCCGCTCGACCACGTATTTGTCTGCGATCACGTCCCCTGGCGAGACCGGCACCCCGGATTTCGGCGGAGCAGGGGACGGGGGTGCAGCGGACATCGAAGCCTACACGCTACCACAGAATGGCTTCTGCTCGCGGTGCGCGTGGCCGGGCTCGCCCGTTCAGGTCGGCGGCCCCCTTCTGCGTCCGCGCAGAAAGAGGGCTTTTGACCCCCTCCCTGCACCGATAACCTCGAAGCTACCGTTGCGCTCCCTGCTCCCTGGGAGCAGCCGGCCCACAATGAAGCGCTCTCTTGCCCTGCAGCGAGCCCAAGAAACGGCGGCCCAGTGGGCTGCCTGGATCGCCGTGGCCGGCGGGGGCCTCTCGCTGTTGATCGAGGCGGTGTGGCCACGACGCTTCGGCATGCCGCCCGTGTGGCAAGCGGCGCTGGCCGTGGCCGTGCTGAGCGGGCTCGCGATCGCAGTCTCGCGCAAGGTGACCTACGCGCGGCACGCGCTGGTGTGGCTGATCGGGCTCGCCGTCCCGCTCCTGGTGCGCGATCCCTTCGTCAACGAGCGCACCGCGATCGCGCTGCTCGCTCCGGCAGCGTTCGCCTCGCTGTTGGTCGGACCCCGCATGATCCTGTCGATGGCCGTCCTGCCCCTCGCGGTCGTGATCGTCAGGGCGGACGGGCCTTCGCCTTATGTGAACCCCGCCTACCTGTCGATGTTCATGCTGCTCGTGACCGTGTTTGCCGCGGTGCAACACACGCTGCGTGTGGCGATCGAAGAGGCGGAGAAGAGCGCAGCGTTGTTCGACGCACTGGCCGCCGAGACCAACGAGATCATCACCATCAGCGGGCCAGGCAAAGACGGCAACGAGGCCACGGTCACCTACGTCAGCCCTTCGGTTGGTCGCGTCCTCGGCTACCCCATCGACGAGCCGCAGAAGCTGTTGTGGGAGGATGTGATTCACCCCGACGATCTTCCCAAGATCGCCAAGATGTCGTCCGAGATCCGCGCCGAGCCCGGCAACAGCGCAACGGGGCAGTTTCGCATGCGGCACAAGCAGGGCGACTACCGCTGGATGGTCGCGCGGGGGACCAACCTCCTGGAGCACCCGCACGTGCATGGCGTGCTCAGCACCTTCGTCGACGTGACCGATCTGGTCGACGAGCGCGACGCCGCCGCGGATCGACTGGAGCACGAGTCCCATCACGACTCGGCCACCGGCTTGCCCAACCGCAAGATGCTCCACGAGCGTTTGTCCCTCGCGATCGAGGAGCAAGTGGAGGGCGCCAACTACAGCCTCCTGTTCGTCGACATCGACGGCTTCAAGGGCGTCAACGACACGCTCGGGCACGACTTCGGAGACCGCCTGGTCACCGCCATCGGCGCCCGCTTCATGCCCAAGGTGCGCGAGACCGCCACGAACGCCGTGCTGTTCCGCTTCGGCGGCGACGAGCTGATCATCCTGGTCGAGGTCGACGGTGACGAGGCCTCACAGATCGCCGAGGACTTGGTGCAGTGCATGCAGCGCCCGTTCTCCATCGACGAGCGCGACGTGTTCATCACCGCCAGCGTGGGCGTGGTCGGTTTGCGCAGCGACCACGATCGCCCAGAAGCCGTGCTGCGAGACGCAGACATCGCCATGTTCAAGGCCAAGGAGCGCGGCAGGAACCGCTACGAGCGGTTCGACGCGCAGATGCGCGAGCGGGCCGAGCGTCGCCACGAGCTCGAACAGGCGCTGCGCTGTGCGCTCGAGGGTGGTGAGTTCCGGCTGGTGTTCCAGCCGAAGGTGTCGGCGGTGGATGGCCGCATCACCGGCTTCGAGGCGCTGGCTCGCTGGGACAGCGCCAAGCTCGGCTCCGTGGGCCCCGCCGAGTTCGTGCCGCTGGCCGAGGAGACCGGGCTGATCGAGCCGATCGGCACTTGGGTCTTGGAGCAGGCGTGCGCGCAGCTGCGCGTGTGGCAGAGGCGCTCGCCACGGCTCGCCGGCTTGAAGATGGCCGTCAACCTCTCCGGCCGGCAGCTGCTGTCGCAGGGGGATTTTCCAGGCACCGTGAAGCGCGTCCTCGACACCCACGACGTGGTGCCTTGGAGCCTGGAGCTGGAGATCACCGAGAGCGTGCTCATGACCAACGCGAGGAAGGCCACCGAGCGGCTCGATCAGCTCAAGAAGCTGGGCGTGAAGCTGGCGATCGATGACTTCGGCACGGGCTACTCCTCGCTCTCGCACCTTCGCCGCTTCCCCGTCGACGTGCTCAAGATCGATCGTGCGTTCGTGACCGGCCTCGGCTCCAGCAAGGAGGACAGTGCGATCGTCTACCTGATCATCACACTGGCGCAGGCGTTGGGGCTCGAGACCGTGGCCGAAGGTGTCGAGACGCACGAGCAGCTCGAGGAGCTGAAGACGCTCGGCTGCGATCAGATCCAGGGCTTTTACGTAGCGAAGCCGCTCGAGGTCAAAGACGCGACGGCGCTGCTCGAGCGGAGCTTCAGCTTGCCGGACGAGCGGCGCGCCGCAGCGGAGTGACCCGACTCGCGCCGCTCACAGGCTCTGCAGAAAATCCACGAGCTCTTGTTGCTCCGCAGCGGACAGCGCCTCCACCTCGCCGTGGTCGTCTCCGCCGCATACGTCGAACCGCGCCGCGATGGTGTCCGCACAGCCGTCGTGCATCAGCGGAGCTCGGAAGCGCAAGCCCACCAACGAAGGAATTTGGAAGGTACCGCCCGTGCCGACGTTGGCGTTGCCGCCGGTCGTGAAGCGCTCCCCAGCGTGGCACTCGTTGCAGCCGGCCTTGTCGAAGGCCTGTCTGCCTGGCGAAAGCTCCGCGCGCTCGTTGGGCAAGTGGGGCAGGTCCGCGAGCCAGCTCTTGAACGCCTTCCGCTCTGGACTGGTGAGCGGCGGGTTGCCCATACGCCGCACGAACACCTCTTCCATCAACGCGGTGAGATCCGCTTGGTCACCGTCCCAGTGGAAGGGCGCGGTGTCGGTGATGTCGCCGAGCAACGTTTGGGTGCGCCTGGGTCCGAGCGGCGAGAACGTCCAGGTGTGGCCGTCGTCGCGCCCCTCCGGGTGGCACGACGCGCACGCGACCTGCGACGCGGGGCCGTCTGCGGTGCGGTGGAAGATCGCGTGGCCCACGTCGGACACGTCGTCTCCGCCGAGATCGAGCACCTCGTGATCGAACCCGTTCGGATCGATGCGAACGAGCTGGGCAGGGTTGCGAGTCTGCACCCACAGCTCGCTCCCGGCAAACTGCACCGCGACAGGCTCGGACTCGACCCCGTAGGCGTTGGTCACCACCCCCTGCACGGTCACGACATCGCTGCCCGCGTAGGCGGTGGCGATCGCGCCTCCCTGCTCGTCGATGGCGCTGTCGACCGGGAGCACGCCGAACATGCCCTCCGAGAAGCTCTCGACGACCTGTCCGTCGACGTTGTACGTCGTCACCACCGGCTCGAGCAAAGGCGCGTCCACGTCGGCGTAGGCGTCCGGCGGCGCCAGCGGCCCGATCTCGATCGAGCGCGTGGTCGCGCGCTGATGCGTCATCAGGGCGCCGCGCCCGGGCCACTCCGTGAGGCGCCACGCCACCGTCGGCAAGAGCTCGTCGCTCGCAATCGTAATGCCGGGTGGCGCAAACTCGTGCAGCACGTCCCCGCCGGCGTCGAGCGTGATCACCTTGGGGCGCCGAAACGTCGACACCAGCGTCTTGTCGGCCACGACCACGACGTCGCGCAAGTCCGGCTCGATCAGCGCCCAGCGCTTCAGATCGTCGTCGCTGTCGGCCGGCCCGCGCAAGAGCTCGCCGCCCACACAGGCCACGACCAGCTCGTCGCGGCTGGTGTCGTAGTCGATGCCTCGCGGTCCCCAGCAGGTCGCGCGCTCACGGATCACATCGGCGTCGCGATCGAACGTGACCACCAGATCCGCGCCTCGCAGCAGCACGTGCACGCGGCCCTCGGCGTCCTCGACCAGGCGCCCGGGTTGGCTGCCTGGCTCGAGCGGAATCTCGCCCACCACATCCGGCCCGCCCAGATCCACGACCACGACGCGATCGCGGTCTGGATCGCTCACGTACGCGCGGTCGAGCTCCCGCCCCACCAACAACGTTCCACCGCTGATCGGCACCGAGGTGACCACTGGCTCTCGCGGCGCGAGGCCCTCGGGGCCGGGCGGCAAGGCGCCACCCCCCGGCTTGGGCTCCGGCGGAGACGCGACACAACCGGCGACCGAGACGACGAGACACAAGCAAGAAAAGCCGCGCATGAAGCCTCCCGCGGGCGCCATTGTCGCACGGCGCGAGGGCGGAGCGCAGCGCTCAACTGTCGCGCGCGAGCTTCATCAGACCGGCGATGATTTCAGGCGCCATTTCGGCGATCTCGCCCGCCAAGAGCCCGCGGTCGCTGCCCGTCTCGGCGCTCCAGCGGTCGGCGGCCAGCGCGTGCACGAGCACCCCGGCGCACGCCGCCCGATCTTCGCGCATGGAGCAGCCGAGCGCGGTGACGATACCGGTCAACACGTCGCCAGAGCCCGCCGTCGCCAGCGCGGGGTTGCCCGCCACCGCGACGTAGAGCCGGCCATCCGGCGTGGCCACGATCGTGCGCGCGCCCTTGAGCAGCACCGTCGCGCGCGTCAGCTGCACCGCCTCGCGCACCGCCCCGAAGCGGTCGAGCTCCACCTCTGCCCCCGTCTTGCCCAAGAGCCGCCCCAGCTCGCCGGGGTGCGGCGTCAACACCACGCGCCCTTTCGCCGCCGCGAGCTCGCGCGGGCGGCCCACGAAGCTGGTGATGGCGTCGGCGTCGATCACCAAGAGCCCCGGCCAATGCGACACCACGTGATCGATGGCGCGCTTCGCCTCTTCGTGCAGGCCAAAGCCCGGACCGATCGCCACCACGTGCCGCCCCTCCAGCGCGCGATCGAGGGTCTCCTCGATCTGCCCCGGCTCGATCCGCGCCGTCATGATCTCCATGGTCTGGGCCTCGATCGAGCCGATCGCCTCGGCCCAGGTGCACAGCGTCACCAGGCCCGCGCCCGCGCGCATGGCCGCCCGCGCCGTCAGCTTGGCTGCGCCCAACGTCCCCTTCGAGCCCGCGATCACGAGCACGTTGCCGGCGGCGTGTTTGTGCACGTTGGGCTCGCGGGGGATGAAGTAGCTGCCCACCTCCACCGGATCGAGCACCTCCGCAGTGTGCCCCACCTCGCTCAAGATCTTGGCGTCCGGGACCCCGAGATCCACCACGTGGATCCGACCCGCCAGCCGCGCGCCATCGGGCGTGAGCAGGCCCACCTTGAGGTGACCGAAGGTGACCGTGTCGTCGGCGCGTACCGCCGTGCCCAGCGCCGAGCCGCTATCGGCGTCCAGGCCCGAGGGCACATCGAGCGCCACCTTGCGCGCCGCCGACTCGTTGATCGCCTCGATCACGGCCAGGAGGCGCCCTGAGATCGCGCGATCCAGGCCCGTGCCGAAGATCGCGTCGACCACGAAGTCGGCCGCCGCGAGCTCGACCTTGAGGGTGGACAAGCCCTCCTCGTCCAGCAGCTCGCCACAGGTGCCCCCAAGATCGATGAAGGCGTCGTGGTTCATGCGCGCCTCTCCCGTCACGGTCTCGGCTCGCCCGGTGAGCAGCACCGTCACGTCTGCACCGCGCGCCAACAGGTGCCTGGCCACGACGAAGCCATCGCCGCCGTTGTTGCCCGTGCCGCACACGATCACCACGCGCGCGTCGAGCGGGTAGTCCGCCGGCTGGCCGGGCGCGCGCACGTGCCGCTTGGGGAAGCCCGCGCGCACCGTGCGGCTCCGGCCACGGCGAGGCTTCTGCTCCGCGATCATCGCGCTCAGCACGTCGGCCGCCCCGCGACCGGCGTTCTCCATCAGCACCACACCAGGCACCTGACAGCTCTCGATGGCGCATCTGTCGAAGGCCCGCATCTGGCTCCGACTCAGGACGGGAATCATGGTGGCCGGCAGCGTAGCAAGGGCGACGTCGGTTGAGGGTGGCGGCGGCGCAGCCCGCCACGCTCGACGTGCCTCCCCCTCGCCGGGTCGACCCGGCCCGATCGCCCCGAGCGCTGACGGAAGCGCGCTGGGCCGAACGGACGCGCTCCAGTCGAGGAGGTACGCGCACCGCGGTTGCGCGCAGCTGGGCGACGGCTCGACACGCGTGACGGCTCGGTGACGATGCGGCAGGCGTGGCCGCGCGTAGGCGCGAGAGCGTCAAGCGCGGCGCTCACCGAGGGTGTAGCGCAGCGCTAGCCCGAGCCGTCGGAGCCCGCTTCCGCGGCGTCATGGCGTCGCCTCGGTCGCGATGCACGTGGCCTCGGGGCGCGGCACGTGGCCTCGGTCGCGATGCACGTGGACTCGGGGCGCGGCACGTGGCCTCGGGGCGCGGCACGTGGCCTCGGGGCGCGGCACGTGGCGTCGGTCGCGCTTCACGTGGCCTCGGTCGCGATGCAGGTGGCCTCGGGCCCAAATGCCGCGACGCTCGACCTCTGGATCGACACGTGGACCATGCTCCAGGAGTTGGAGCCATGCTCCGAATGCGGGAGCCATGGCGCATGGTTCGAGCGGTGCGTGTCAAAGGAGTTGTCTACCCCAAGCTCATCGCACGGTTCGCGGCCC
>CAZXMG010000114.1:0-21253 GCA_964641275.1 uncultured Polyangiaceae bacterium | reverse complement strand
GCAGCACCACGTCGAACGCCACGTCGAGGTCCTTGACCTGCGTGGGGCCGTGCTCCTCGTAGCGCTTGGTGGCGCCCGCAGCGATCCCGTTGATCAGGTGTACGGCGCGGAAGCCCGGCTTGATGGCCGCGATCACCTCCGCGATGGTGTCGGGCTTGGTGGCGTCGGCGTTGAAGAAGCGGGCGGTGAGCCCCTCCTGCTCGGCGCGCTCCTGGATGGCGGCGGCGTGGTGCGGACCGATCTGCATCTTTTCGCTGTCGAGGTGCACGCAGAACACGCTGGCGCGCTCGCCGAACAAGAGCTGAACGGCGAGCCCGCGGGTGATGCCGTTCGAGCCACCCAGGATGATCACCGCCGCGTCCTTGGCGATGCGGGTGCCCGCGGGCTTCAGCGCAGCAATCTCGCGCGCGAGCTCGGCGCGGGCGACGGTGGGGCCCTTCTCTGCGAGCGCGCCGACCATGGCGCGCCGATCGACCCCACCCAGCGGCAGCTTCTTGAACACCTCGAGCGTCATGGTGGCGCTCTTTAGCAGGCCCGCGCGCAAGGCTCTACTTCGACTTGGGCTCGTGGAGCTCGCGTTTGTAGAGCTCTTGCCAGGTCTCGGCGGCGAGCTCGCGCAGCTCCTTGTCACTCATCGTGAACAGCTCCTCGAACGCGTCCCAGAACTTGTCACCGTCGACGTAGAAGCCCCGGCGCACGCTCTTCTTGGCCAGCGCCTCCATCACCACGATGGTGGTCTTCGCGTAGGGGTGGTTCTCGCGCACCATCAGGTACTGTGCCAGCTGCAGCAGCGCGATCTTGGGCGCGATCCCTGGCGCAGTCAGCTCCGCCAAGAACGCGCTCACCTCGCGGTTGACCCGATCTTGGGACGATGGCGCGTAGCCCTCGAGCAGCGTGAGCACGGGACCTGCGATCGGCAGGTGCGGGCCGTCGACCTGGTGTTGCAGCTCGTGCCGCTCGGTGCCTTGGAGCACAGCGTCCGCCATGTCGACCTCGCGGCCCTCGAACTGCTCCTTCATCAGCTTGCCGCAGCGATTGAGCCCCTTGTACATCTCGTGATTCTCGACCGTGGCGTCGGTGCAGTAGCCCAGGCGGGTGAGCGTGGCGAACTCGGCACCCTTGCGCTCGGTCTCGTCCAGAATCACCAATGCGAACGGCTGCTCGTCACGGGAGAAGCCAAGTCGCAAATGGGCCTCGCGGCTATGGCCGAGCTGCCGCACGCGCAAGGTGGCGAAGTCATCTCCGTCCACCTCGTATTGGCTGACCTTCTCGATCCGGTAGGGGTAGACGTAGAAATGGTACCGAATGCCCTCCTTCTCGGTCTCCGTGATGATGAACTCGGGGTCGATGTAATAGGGCAGCTTGGCCGCTTGGGAGGCCGCATTCACCTCCCCCACTAGCCGCCCCCATTTGCGGCCGGCCAGATCCAGCTCGTCTGATTCGACGGTCAAGCCCTCGAAGGCCGCGCCCAGCTTGGGGTCGAGCTCTTTGGCGGCGAGGGCCAGCTCGCGACCAGCGTTCTTGACCTCGAGTCGCTCCTCGGCCCCGCTTTGTTTGCGAGTGGCGAGGTCCCAGCGGCGGCGCGCGCGCCCCCATTGCATGAGCAATTCGCCGTACACACGGTCGCCGGCAGTGGACTTGCTCTCGGCGTCGATCTCCCAATCGGTGCCTTTGGTGGGCGGACGAGCCAAGACGAGCTCGACGCCGCCCAGCAGCGCGACCGTCCCCGCCGCGATGGCGGCGGCGCGTTTCGGCGGCAGACCAGCCGACCCAGAGGCAGCGGCGACCTTGCGCGCCTTGCCTCCGAACGGGTCCTCAGCCAGCTCAATCTCGGCTTGGAACGCGCTGCCGCGCGAGAGGGGCGCCTCGTCCCCGTGCTCGACGAAGAAGCTCTCGATGACCAGCGCGATGCTGGCGCTCAGCAGCACCAGTACTGCCGTCACCACCGCCACGGTGGACAGGTAGGCCATGAAGCTGAGCGACGGCTGCGGCATCATCAACGCACGCGTCACGAGCAGGCCGAGCCACAACGCCATGGCCCAGTTGGCCACGATCGCGATCCACGACTCGTCCTTGGACGGCGTGGTCTTGAGCAAGAACATGCCCATACCCACCACCGCGAGCGGCCACAACATCACGAACACCAGCAGGAGCAACCCCACCTGGTAGCGAAAGTCGGGCAGCTCTGGCAGATTGCTGAGCGCGCGGAACACGGTGCGCAGCGCGGACTCGCCACGGCTCGGGTACGCGTAGAAATACATCGCGCTGAGGGCGGAGGCGCCCAGCACGTACGGCACGACGTGGCGGGTCGCACGGCGGAACTTGAGGTTGGCTGCAGCGGCGACCAACGCCACCGCGAGCAGCGCGCCCGCAGGCCGCGCAGACAAGCTGTCCGGCATGGTCATCAGCTCCCAGGCCGAGTGGTCGCTGCCGATCTTGCGCACCAAGGCTGCAGCGAGCAAGGAGCCCAGCACCACGAAGCCGAGCGACGAGCCGCGCTTGGTGAAGATCAGCCCGAGGATGATGGCGACCCCCGCGAGCGGCAGGCTCAGCACCGCGAGTGACGCCGCCAAAGACATCTCGGCGAGGACGTCCCACACGAACAGCGGCGTCTTGCCGATCATGTCGAACGGCAAGAGCACGCTGAGCAGCAGCAGGATCGAAGCCCAGCGCGCCCGGCTCTTGAGCCGGGCAGCGCTCATGCCGAAGAACAGCGAGCTTTCCTGCTCTGCGTCCACGGACGTCGGTGCGGTCTCCTCAGTCATGGCGCCTCGACCGAAGCGGCGACGCTGACGATGCGCCGCTGGTTGTTGGGGTCCTGCTGCTGCGACTCGAAGTACACGCGCTTGCCGTCGGGGGCGAAGCGCGGGAGGCGCTCGACGAAGGGGTTCTTGGTGAGCTGCGTGGCTTTGGCCTCGGGCACGCTGGCGACGAAGATGTTGCCGCCACGCTCGAACGCGACGCGCTTGCCGTCCGGGGCAAAGGACGGCGCGGCGGCGCGCTCGCTCGTGAGCGTGCGAGAGCCATTGAGCGCGTCCACGAAGGTCAGCACCCAGCCCGCATCGGAGGAGCAAGTCATGGCGATCAGCTTGCCGTCCCGGCTGGCGTCCGGTGCCTCGCACTTTTGCCCCGAGTCCATCTGCGCGAGCAGCCGCTCCACCGGTGGCGAGGCGCCGACGTCGACCACGCGCAGCTCTTGGACCGGCGTCTTGACCTCCACCTCGCCGTCCTCCCCCTCGGTCACCGTGGGCTCCTTGCCCTGCACCAAGAACGCGACCTGCTTGTCGTCCAGCCAGGTGTACCCGCCGTAGGCCTCGGCCCCTTCTGCGAACGCCTCGTTGGTGCCCGCCGCGCGGAAGTAGAGCGGCTTGCCGTCGCTGAGCGAGACGACCGCGAAGTTGGCGGCGCAGGTGCGGCAAGCGCGCTCGTACAGCGCTGCGGCCGTCCCCTTGGGGGCCACCTTGGGGTTCACGAAACGCGCCTTCTCGTCCACCCGGATGCGTCTCGAGCTGCCGTCAGCCTCGGCCACGGTGAGCGTCTTGGCGCGACCGAACAGGTCTTCCACGAAGATGATGGGGAAGCCCTCGGGGGCGGCCGAGGGGTAGCCCATGATGTGGTAGCCGGTCCACAGCACCTTGTCTTTGCCCTCGGCGCTGCGGAACGCGAGCGTCTCGAGCTGCGTGATCCACGCCAGATCGAAGCGGGCAGGCATGATGAAGGGCGACACGTCGGCAGTGAGCAGCAGCGGGCCCTCGGCCGTGACCGCGGCCAGGTAGTCCTGCTCGTGAAAGCCGCCGTGGTAGCTCACCTTGAACAAGTCTTGGTGCTCGGCGTGCTCCTGGTTGGCCTTGTCGTACGCCTTCTTCACCTCATCCAGACGACGCTGGCGGACGTCCAGAAACTTCTTCGCGTCGTCCAGGCGCACCACCGCCGAGACGTCGCCGCGATCGAGCTTGGACTTGATCACCTCGTGCTCGAACAGCTTCGGGAGCGCGCCGTCGAAGATGCGCTCCGCCACGTTCTCCGCCATCAGTTTGAGGGCTTCGTCTTTGGTCGAGCCGCCTGACCAGGCCGAGAGCGGGACCTCGGACACGACGCCTTCCTTGTCGCCCACGTAACGGACCGACAGCACCGTCTTGGTGCGCGCCTCCACGAAGCCCCCCTCGACCGGGTGCTCGGTCAAGCTCGGTGAGAGAGAGCCATAGATGACGAAGCCGGCGCCGAGCTTCCGCGCGGCTTCTTCCGGCGTCTTCGATTTCTCGAGCACCTTGTCGACCTTCGGGTCACCGCCTTTGATGGGCTCGAAGCCAACCTTCTTCAAGCCCTCGGAGATCTGATCGGCTAGCAAGGCGGCCGGCTTCGACCCCTCCCACCACTGCCCGTTCACGTCGACCGCCACGAGCACCTTGAACGGATCGGGCCGGTTCACGAACCAGTACACCCCACCGGCGATGCCGAGGACGATCGCGCCGAGCACCGCAAAAAAGGGCCACATCGGCCGGCGCCGGACCACGTACTCGCTCTCCGGCGCCTCCTCGGCGACCTTGCTGGCCACGGGTGAAGCCTTGGGTTCTGCGGCCGCTTGACCTTCGTCCGGTTCGCTCAACGTGTCTCCCTCCTGCGAGGCGGGGTAGAGGACCCTGGAGGTCGCGGCAACACCTACGTCGGCCGAGCGGGAATGCCCCCCGTTTCCGGGGCGTCGGTTGACTAGACTGGACTCCTTGCACCGCCCATGACGTTCACCCGCAGCCTCGGACTCGCGTTTTTCGCCTCGATCAGCGCCTGTGCACCCTCCGCGCCGACGGACCCCAGCGCCCCAGCCCCTTCCTCGTCGGGCTCAGAGGCCGCCGCGCCCGAGGACCCGGGCGCTGCCTGCCTGCGGAGCTACGAGGCCCTCGCTGGCGACGGCCGCGCGTACGGCAGCGGCAAGCTGGAGCAAGACCGCGAGGACTTCCTGGGCCGCGCCCGAGGCGCGGTGAACCTGTTCGTTCGCGAGCCGAACAAGACGGTGACCAGCGACACGCGCGTGACCGCCTCACGCGAACGCTTCGACAAGGACCCGAAGGGTTACCGCTTGTCCAAGCTGCTTGCGCGGCACAAACACGACAAGCCGGGGCTCCGGGCGATCGTTCTGCGCGAGGGCTACCTGTACGCGGACACGCCCGAGGACGCGTTCGAGCTCGAGTCGAAGGTCAAGCTGACCGACCTGTTCGAGGAACCGAACCTGGTGCTCGAGCGTGGCAGCGAGAGCTTCGCGCTGGTGCGCAAAAAGGAGATCGACACCTTCTACGCGTTCGAGTCGGGGCCACAGGCAGGCAAACGCGCCACGGTGCTCTTCGGCGACCGCGTGCGCCTCTCGAACGAGCCGGCCACCCCCCCGCTCAGTCGCGACATCCTCCGCTTCGCCCGAGACACCGGCATCGATCGGATGACGGTCGACCGCGTCAGCGAGACGCGCCTGCGCGCGACGTTGCACCTGGACGAGCTCGACCTTCGCGCAGTGATCCACGCCGAAGGCGCCAAGCTCACGCTCGGCTGCATCGCCGAGCCCAAGGAGAAGCGTGACGCGGTGGCCGCCCGCATCGAGTCGCACGCGTGGCGCCGCGGCGCCGAGGCACGCATGCGACTCGCCATCGACCAGGCCGTCGACGAGGCGTTGCCGTTCGATCGACCGCGCGACGAGAAGGGCCCCGACAAGGACGGTACGCTGCGGCCGCATTGGTTCGCGGCCTACCAGCGCGGCAGCCACACCTTCGAGTTCGAGGACCAGACCTACCCCGTGTTCCTGAGCGACGGGCGCCCCGCCGTGCCCACGGTTTGTGTCGACTTCGTGATCGACACGTTCGAGCGAGCGGCGGGCAGCTGGTACGCCCCTCGTGGCGAGGCGCGCGGACGGAAGCCCGGGCGCCTCAGCATCCAGAGCCTCGGCATCGAAAACGCGCGGGGTGTGCTCGGCTTCGGCGCATTCGCCGAGTCGCGCCCAGACCTCTTCGACTTCCGTCGTTATGTGGGCCAGGAGCGCATCCCGTTCGAGAAGCGTGCAGCCTTCTTCGATTTTTTGTTGTCGCACCGGGACGAGTTCAAGGCCGGCGACGTGATCGCCATCCACGGCCTCAAGCGCGACGAGCGCATCCACCAGCACGCCATCCTGCTCGAGTACGTGGACCCGATCACCGGCTTCCCGGTGGGACTCGCCGACCAGATGAAGAACCCCAGACGACGCACCTGGGAGGGCATCATGGCCGAGGCACCCAAGCGCTCGTTGCTGTTTCGCGCCAGGCCGCTCCCAGCCGTGCTCAAGCCCCTCTCGGACGGCAGCGAGGCTCCACGCACCGCGCTGGCCAAACACTGACACGCCCGAGCCGCGACGACACTTCGCGGAGATGGCCCCGCCTGCTTTCTAGCGTTTCCTGATCGAGCTCGCGCCGAGATCCCAGCCGCCGCGCTCGGCGGCGACGAGCTTGAGCGCGTCGATCTTGCCACCCGCGACGCGCAGCTCGCCAAGCACCGCAACGCGCAGCTCCCGGCCCACTTGTCGAGGAGCGCCCGCTTTCTCCGCTTTCAAGAACGACGCTGCACGTGCGGGATCCTCGAGCCACGCGAGCCCGGCGGCGACGCTGCCGATGGGACGGGCGATCGCCAGGGAGAGCACGCTCTCTCGCGCGCGCTTGCGCTCGATCTCCGCGCGACTGGCCTTGCGCACCGAGATCTCGTGGCCGCTCTTGGAGAGCGACTCGGCCACCGCCTGGGCGATCTCGAGCCAATGAGGCGACGGCTCGACCCACAGGTCGATCGGCGATCCGTCGTAGCTCGCGCTGCTCGACCCCGCGGGCAACGCCCCCAACCCCAGGTGCGACAGCGCCTGACGCGGGATATCGTCCACGAGCCTCTGCAGCGCCCCGGCCCGCGCCAAGGAGCCGGCCGAGCTCGAGGCCACGAGCACGATCTGCGCGACCGCGCCGAAGTCGAAGCTGGAGACGCCTGTCCGGCCTCCGAACAGCCCCGTGCCGAGCCAGCCGAGATCCGTGCGCGCCACTTCGAAGTCGCGCAGCGACTCGCGCAGGCTCGGCGCCTCGCTCAGCGCGATCGTGGCTAGGAACGACGGCCCGAGCGCGGCTTGCTCGTTGCGCTGCAGCGTCAGGGTGCGTGCCCCGAAGGTCGCCCGCATGGCCCCGGTGCCGTCCGGCCGCTGGGGATCGAAGTCGCGAGGCACGAGCGCGGTCAGCGGCGAAGAGAGCGCCCGGACGAGCGCGTTCGGCGTGGCATTCGTAAAGAACAGCGCGCGCGGATCTTTGGGGTGAGGCTTCGGGTCGCCTAGAGGGTCGAGCAACGGACCGGCGCCGCGCGCTCGCGCGCGCCGCAGGCTCGCGAGCACGTCGACCGCAAACAGCGCGCGGCCTCGTGCGCTGAACAGCCCTGGTCGCAGCCGCATCATGGTCGCCCCCGCCTCGCGCTCGGGCAACGCCTCGAGCAGCCCCGGCGTGAAGCCGCGCTTGTCGTGGATCACGAGCGTGTCGAACAGCAGCGGCGCGAACAGCGCGGCGAGAGGGTCGCCAGCATCGTGCGGGTCGATCGACGTCAGCGAGAGCGGCACGCTGAGCTTCAGCTCGCCCCCGATCGGCGTGCGACCGAGCGCCCGCAACGGCTGCGGCGCGGCAGCCGCGAGCGCCAAGGCGGTCAGCCCCAGCACGCTCCGACGCCTCAACGCGCCACCACGATCTCGTCCGTCGACGCGATCACCAGCGGCGAGCGCCCCGGCCCCAGCGCAGGGCACACGGCGATGGCGCGCACGCCCGACGCAATCGGGATGCGCAGCTTCTCCTGGGGTGGCGCCTTGCCGCTGCGATCCCAGGTGGAGACCAGCACGGCGTCAGGCTTGCCGAGCTCCACGTCCAAGCTGGTCATGATCTCCGGCGCGCCGTCCTGATCCAGATCGCCCACCGCGATCTGCGCACCGGCATCCTTGATCTTGGTCATGCGCCCGTCGCTGTCGCGCACCTCGACCACACCGCCTTCTCGTCCAGCCCACACCTCGAATGGCTTACCGTCCTTCGCCACCAACATCGCCGCCGCGAAGGCGTCGAAGCGGCCGCTCACGCTGGCTCGCTTGGGCGCGGGCTCGCCCTCCTTGCAGCGCTCGAGCGGCCCCGTGAGGGTGTCTCCACCCAAACGCGCGCACGCGAACGCGCCGGCCTCAGGGAGGGCGAACGCCGGGAACTCGCTGACGGTGGAGAGCGACCCATCCAGGCGGACGGACTTCAAGCGATCGGTGCTCGACACGACCAGCTCGAACGGCGCAGGCAGGCCGAACGATGCCGCTGGAGCGCTGAACGCCACCGCCATGGGCTCGCGCCACGGGCTGGGGTCCATGGGCGAGATGTCGGACCACAACCTGCTCTTGTCTGCTTGAACCTTGCCGCCGCGCAGGCGAACCAGCGCGACCTGCGTCTTGCTCACGCTGGCGATCTCGGGAGCGCCATCGCGATCGAAGTCCTCGCAGGCCAGCGCCAGCACCCCTGCATCGAAATGGCGACCACGACTGAAGTCGAGCGCCGCAACCAGCGGCACCGGCTCCAGGTAGCTGCGCACCTCGGCGTCGAGGGCAGCGTCCGCGAACGTGTGCGCGGTCGCTCCAGGAACGGGGTTCTTGACCCGCGCCCACACGGTGCCGGGGATGGGGTGCACGTCGGCGGTCGCGCGGAGCCGCCCCGCTTGGATCCGCACACGCACGTACACCACCGAGGCGCTCCCGCGCCCTCGCACCACCGCCGCGGCCAAGGGCTCGACCTCGGACGGCGGCGTCCAGCCGCGCTGGCCGGCCAGCAGCGAGCCGACGAGCAGCGCCAGCGCGTCCGGCCTGGTGGTCTTCGTGTCGCTCTCCAGTGCGCTCACCGCGACCACCGCGCTGCCGCTCACCTTCGAGAGGCCGGCCGCGAGATCTCTGGCCAGCGACTGCACGGCAGGCTCGAGGCGCCGCTCAGCGCTGCCTTCGAGCCTAGCCTGCGCCGGAGCCTTGTCGGGCGCAGGTTGCCCCTGCGCGGGTGAGCTGGCGACCAGCAAGAGAGCCCACAGGCTCGCCCACCCCGACCAAGAGCGAAGAGGCTTCATGTCCCTCCGATTGTCACCCGAGTCGAGGCTGAACGACACGCTCCGCGAAGGCATTCCCGCGCTTCAGCGGGCGCGCTTGCGCCGGCCGGCGGCGAGCAACAGCCCGGCTGCCGCCAACATGGCGCCGAGCCCAGTCGGGGGAGGGCCGACGACGGCGCAGTCGCAGCCGCCGTCGCTGCCTTCGCCATCGCCGTTCGCGCCAGCGGTGCCGCCGCTGCCCGAAGGCCCGGAGCCGCCGGTGCCATTGCCGCCCTGCGAGGCACCGCCTTGCGCGGCTCCGCCATTCGCCGCGCTGCCCCCTGCCCCGCCCGACCCGTTGGGCGGGCTGCCACCTCCGCCCCCGACTCCAGGAGCTCCCCCTGCGCCCCCGCCTCCGCTGGCTTGTGCACAGGTGTCGGGGCCGTCCACGATGGTGCAGTTTCCGTCCAAGAAGCACGAGGGGCAGCCATTGTCGAGGGCGCAGCCCTGGCCCGGGCAGCAGATCTGCGTGAGCGCGCCACAACCAGGACTGCTGGCCCAGTTGACGCAGAAGTTCCCGTTGCAATCGGCGGACGTGTCGCAGGTGGGGCAATCCCCGGCGAGCGCCGCCGAGGGGAGCAGGATCACGAAGGCGAGCGCCGCCGATGCCAAGTAGGTCTTCATGGGCCTACGGTACAGGCAGCGCGCGTCGCCCCGCAACCTCGTCCCCGGCAAACGCGCGCCGTTCGAGCTGGCGCAAGAACGCAGGGTCGAAGCGACCGTCGACCCGAATCGAATAACGAAAGAACGGGTCGGGCAGCACGCCGTGGTAGTCCATGTCGTTGAACCAATACACCCGCTTGTCCACCACCAAGGGCTCGGCGTCCGGCTCGTTCTGGAGGTAGAAGCGCTTGGTGCCGCGCGGCTCGATCGAGATCGACTGCGCGACGGCGAGCGCCTTTTTGGGCTCGGTGTCTCGATGCAGCGGCGCGTGATCATTGGGCTCGAGCCCGAAGATCACGGCGCGGCCGATCTCCAAGAACGGCAGCGAACGGATCATTCGAATGGTCTCGGGGAAGAGCCTCGACGCCTCGGCGCCGAACGCCTTGCCGGCGCCGGAGTGTTTGTCCTCCCATTTGTCGTTTTCGAGCAGGTGGTAACAGCACTTCCACGGAAAGTAGACGCCGTAGCGGTAGCTCAGCCACTTCATCTGCCGAAGCGAGAGCGGGTGGTCGGTCTCGTCGCCGAACGCGAGTGGCTCGCTGCCGTCTCGATCACTCGGCGCTTCCTCCTGCCCCATCGACCGGAGCTCGGCGAGCTCCTCTTGGGAGAAGGTCTCGATCACCTGCATCAGGTCGCGATAGCCGTCCTCCATACACCACGGCGCCACCACCCCCATCCACTTCAGGCTCCCGCCGGTGAACGACGTCTCCGCGTGCACGAGGCCTCGCGTCACCTCTTGATCCATGGCGCGCAGGTCTGCGTCCGAGAGCAGGTGCTCGAGATCTTGATAGGGCCTGCCAAAGAGCCCGATGACACTCATCGAGATGCCTCCAACAAGGTCAGATAGGCGCGCGCCACGCGCCGATCGAAGGCGTGGATTCCGTCCTCGGACAGCGCGTAAGCGCCCACCTCCGAGGAGCCGAGGTCGAGGCCGCGTTGCTGTCTCTCGCAGATCTCGCGATCCTCTTGGTTGGTGCGGTCCCAGAAGGTGTAGATGGAGCTCGGGTCGAAGCTGGGCTTGAACGCGGCGCTGTGGAAGTAGATCGAAGCGTCGACCACGGTCTCGCGCACCGACCTGGGAAGCAGCCGGTAGCTGAGCAGGTAGTCGGGCTGCAGACTGATCAGCCAACCGGGAAACGCGTGGGCGTCGAACACGGTGCGCTCGTCGCCGGCCCCACACACCAGCGGGCGTCCCTCGAGCCGCCCGCTCGACGAGACGGTGTCCGCACCAGGCCAGAGCTCCATCGTGCCGGTCAGAAACGCGCCGCCCAAATCCTCACTCCCCGACTTGGCTGCTGGCGTGAGCGCCTCGAGCGCCGGGTGCACCTCGCGGAAATGGTGGGACTCCTGGAAATTCTGCACCAACAGCTTCCAGTTCGCAGCGACGGAGTGCGACACGCGCCGCCCCAGCCGCAACGCGAAGGTCGACGCACGCTCGAGCCAGGGGGGCATGCCGACGAGCGGCTCCTCGCAGAGCGGCCCCGCGACGTCCAGACGAACCAGCACGAAACCTGCGCGAGTGACGACCTCGACCGGCGGGAGCCGAGGCTCGGGACGCAACCGCACGCCCGGGCACGTGGCAGGCTCCGCACGCCCGCGCAGATCGTAGCGAAGCCCATGGTACGGGCATGAGAACGTGAGCTCGGTGAGGCGCCCGGCGCCGGGCTCGAACATGCTCGTGCCACGGTGGAGACAACCATCCAGGAAGGCATGCAGCGCGAGGTCCTCGCCTCGCACCAGCACGACCCGCTCTCCGCACAGGTCCGTCACCAGGAAGCTGCCAGGCGCTGCCACCTCGCTCTCGTGGCCCACCGGGATCCAATGCTGACGGAAGATCTGCTGGTCCCAGCGAAACGCCTGATCGGAGATCGCGCACCACTTGGGCAACGGACCGGCGACCGGAAAGGGCTCGAGCACACGAGCCAGCGCGTGCTCGAGCTGAGCGTGGTCACGAGACATGCCCACCACGGTACCGCGTCTTCGCCCGCGCGCGCCCCGCCGCTGCGCCCTTGCGGTCGACCGTTGCAGAATCGAAAGCCACGCCCGAACCATTTCGGATGAACCAGCGGCCGCGTCGCGCAACAATTTGGCAGATGTCCCGTGGTGTCATCCTTGCTAGGGAATGAGTCGATGCCCGAAGACCAGCCGCGACCCGCTGCCGCCACGACGCGCCCCCCCCACTCGGGGCAGCGTCTCGGCAACGGCGATCCCGATGCGCCGTCTCTGGGCGAGACTCGTGAGACGCTGAACGCTCCCCCCCAGAGCTGCGACGACTGGCTCGAGCAGGGCCCCAAGCCCAGCGCCAGCTCACAGGTCTGGGTCGCTGTCGAATTGTCAGATTCCGACGCCGCCGGGGGTGCGGTGGCGACGCGACTCGAGCGCGCAGGCTTCGCTCGGCACCCCGCGCAGCGGGAGCTGTTCCTGCGGAAGGTGCTCGCGGCGCCCCGACCGCTCTCGCACATGATCGAGGCGCTCGTCGGCAGCGCCGGTCTGGCTTCGCCGCGGCTGGCGGTGGTGCTGGGGGCCGAGGAGCCGAGCCTGACCGACCTCCACTCTCAGCTCGAGGATCTCGCGCTGGCCGTCACGCGCCTGCGAGCGCAGTGGCTCATGCCGTTGATCGTGTCGCAGCAGGTCCACAGCGTGCTCATGCCCGTGTTCGACGGGCACGGCGACACCGTGGCCGAGGAGAGCCTCGGACGAGCCACCCTACCGAGCGGCGAGGTCGCCAACGCCAGCGAGATGTTCGAGGCGGCCGCGGCGCTCGAGCTCGGCGCGCACCTCGATCGGCTGCTCCGCATCGACGCCTTCACCTCGTTCGCGCGCGCCTATCCGTTCAGCCAGCCCGAGCTCACCGTACGCACCGGCCGGGACGCACTTCGCGGCAACGGCACGCTCCTCATGAGCTTCTCCGAGCTGTGCAGCAGCCGCGGCATCGCGGTGGCCCGCGTGCTCATCGAGGTCGAAGCCAGTGTGTTGTCTGCGGGCGACGAGCGCACCCTGGCCTCGCTCCGCTCGCTCCGCGACGCCGGTTTTGGCTTCAGCCTCTCGCGCCTCGTCCCAGGTGAGCAAAGTCAGCAACTGCTGCTCGCCTTGCGCCCCGAGCGCGCCAAGCTCGACGGGGTGGCGCTGCGTGTGGCTGCTCGCGACGCGAGCCAGCAACCGGCTCTGCTCAGCCTCGCGGACGCCGCGGTCGCGGTCGGGGCGCAGGTGATCGCGTCGGGGATCGAGAGCTCCGACGATCTCGCGCTCGCCCAGTCGATCGGGGCAACGCTGTTCTCCGGGTTCCTGCTCTGCCGCCCGCGTCGGCTGTAGTAGGCTTCGCCCCGTGGCGCACCAGTTCGTCTTCACCATGCAAGACCTCCGGCGGGTTCATCCCCCCAGCAAGGAGGTGCTCAAGGGCCTGTGGTTGTCGTTCCTTCCCGGCGCGAAGATCGGCGTGCTGGGGCACAACGGCTCCGGCAAGAGCACGCTCCTGCGCATCATGGCGGGGGTCGACAAAGATTTTTTGGGGGAGGCTCGGCCGGCCGACGGCATCCGCATCGGCTTCTTGCCTCAGGAGCCCACGCTCAATCAGGCCACGGTGCGGGACGAGGTGGAGCTCGCCGTCAAGCACGTGCGCGATCTGCTCACCCGCACCGAGGAGCTCGGGGTCGCCATGGGCGAGAACCCCGACGACATGGACAAGCTGATGGAGGAGATGGCCGCCGTGCAGGACAAGATCGAAGCCGAGAACGGCTGGGATCTCGACCGCACCATCGAGCGCGCGATGGACGCGTTGCGGCTGCCTCCCGCCGACGCGGCGTGTGACAAGCTCTCTGGCGGCGAGAAGCGACGCGTGGCGCTGTGCCGACTGCTGCTGTCCAAACCAGACCTTTTGATCCTGGACGAGCCCACCAACCACCTCGACGCAGAGAGCGTCCACTGGCTCGAGCGCTTCCTGCAGGAGTTCCCCGGAACGGTCGTGTCAGTCACGCACGACCGCTACTTCCTCGACAACGTCGCGGGCTGGATCTTGGAGCTCGATCGCGGCCACGGCTACCCGTTCGAGGGCAACTACTCCGGCTGGCTCGAGCACAAGCAGAAGCGGCTCGCCGACGAACAGAAACAAGAGACGGCGCGCAAGAAGACGTTGGAGCGAGAGCTCGAGTGGGTTCGCTCCTCGCCGCGCGCGAGGCAAGCCAAGAGCAAAGCTCGCCTGACCACCTACGAGCAGCTCTTGACGCAGGATCGAGACGAGAAAGCCTACGACGCTGCCGACATCCGCATCCCCGCCGGGCAGCGCCTGGGGGACGTGGTGATCGAGGCCAAGAACCTGAAGAAGAGCTTCGGGGATCGCATCCTGATCGACGATCTGTCGTTCTCCCTGCCGCGCGGCGGCATCGTGGGCGTGATTGGCCCCAACGGCGCGGGCAAGACCACGCTGTTTCGTATGATCGTCGGGCAGGAGCAACCCGACGGAGGCAGCATCCGCGTCGGCGAGACGGTGGAGCTCGCGTACGTCGATCAGTCGCGTGACGCGCTCAATCCCAAGGCCTCCGTGTGGCAAGAGATCTCGGGTGGCGAGGAGAAGATCCTCGTTGGCAAGAAGGAGGTGAACAGCCGTGCGTACGTCGCCAGCTTCAACTTCGCGGGCAGCGATCAGCAGAAGAAAGTAGGCGACCTCTCGGGCGGCGAACGCAACCGAGTGCACCTCGCCAAGCTGCTCAAGTCTGGCGGCAACGTGCTCCTGCTGGACGAGCCCACCAACGACCTCGACGTCGACACGTTGCGCTCGCTCGAAGACGCGCTGCTCAAGTTCGCGGGTTGTGCCGTCGTCATCAGCCACGATCGCTGGTTTTTGGATCGCGTCGCCACCCACATCTTGGCCTTCGAAGGCGACTCCAAGGTGGTCTGGTTCGAGGGCAACTACGAGGCGTACGAAGCCGACCTCAAGCGGCGCCTGGGCAAAGATGCCGACGAGCCGCGCCGCTTCCGCTACAGAAAGCTCACCAGCTGAGCCAAAAACGTGCCTGGTTCGTGGTAGCGTGAGCCGATGCGTCTCTGGTCTTGCTTGGGTGGTGCGGCGCTGGCCGCGGGTGCGCTCATCGCTTGCGGCGACTCGTCCACCGGGGGTGGCGGCGCGGGCGCCGGTCCTCTCGGCGGCGGTGGGAGCGGCGGCAGCGGCGGCAACCCGCTCACCGGCGATCCCGTCAAGATCCTGAACTGGAACCTGCACAACTTCTTCGACACCGAAGAAGACACCAGCAACACCGAGGACGACTCCATCTCGCAGGCGGAGTACACCGCCAAGCTCAACGCGGTCGTGAGCGTGCTCGAGGCGCTCGACCCCGACGTGATCGTGTTCGCCGAAGTCGAGAACGACACGATCCTCCAAGACATCAACGCCGGGCTGGGCAACGTCTACGTCGACCAGCACATCTCCGACGGCCACGATCCTCGCGGAGTGGAGATCGCCGCTCTGTCGAAATACCCGTTCGATCAGGTCGTATCGCACTTCGGCGACATGTTCGTCGTGCAGGGCACGCCGGCCCCCGAGTACAACTTCACGCGCGACCTGCTCGAGTATCACTTCCAGGTGGGTGAGCAGCGAGTGGTCCTGCTCGGCGTGCACTACAAGGCCAAGGGCCCACCCGACGATCCCGATCGCCGCCTCGCGGAGGCGCAGCGCACCCGAGAGGTAGCCGATGCGCTGACCACCAGTGATCCGGACCTCGCGGTGCTGGTCCTCGGCGACTACAACGACCTGCCCGACTCTCCGCCGATCGACGCCATCATCGGCTCGGACCCCGAGTACTCGTCGGCCACCGATCACGTCCCGGCCGAAGATCGCTGGACCTTCAACTTCATGGGCGCCGAGGAGCTGATCGATCATCAGATCGGCAACCCGAGGATGATGGAGAACCTGGACACGACCAGCGTTCACATCGAGCACGAAGGCGACGTGGGCGCAGCCAGCGATCACCACCCCGTAATCGCGACGTATTACCTCGAGTGAGCTACCCTTCTCAGGGTGAGTGAGCGGCCCCGCGAGAGAGCTTCCCGCCCGGGCGCGACGGACAGCGAGCGTCCGTCGAGCCCGGATTCGGGTGAGCTCGACATCCCGCTCATCCCCAAGGCGCCGCGGCTCCCGAGCGGCGCCCAGCCTGCGACAGAGCCACACCACCGCGAGCCCGAAGCTCCAGCTCCGCCGGACGCTCACCAGGCCGGCTATTCGGTGCGCCCGCCACCCAAGCCTCACGCGAGCGGATCGGCCAGCTACTCGGTACGCCCGCCAGGTTCGGCGGAGACCTCCACGCGCCCGCCTCAACCTGATGCGGCGGGCAGAGACGGGGACCGGCGCAAGAGCTCCTTGCGCCCCCCAAGCTCGACCCGCAAGGCACCTCGGCTCGGTCGCTACCTGGCCTTCTTCGCATGCGTGCTCTTCGCCACCGTGGGAGCCGTGCCGCTCCTGGCGGCGTTCCTGGTGCGCGCCCGCTTCGTGCAAGACTGGGCGGCACAGGAGACCGCGCGCATCCTGGAGCAAGAGATCGGCACGCGCGCGAGCTACGCGGTCCGCGTCACTCCGTGGCCGCTGACGGTCGCGATCACCGATCTGGAGATCGAAGGCGACGACGGCCAAGGGCCGTTCCTCACCGTCGAGCGCGCCAGCGTCACCCCACGCATGTTCTCGCTCTTGGCCGGACGGCTCGACGTCGGCGACGTCGAGATTACTGGCGCCCACGCGCGGGTGGTCGTGCGCGACGGCAAGCTGCTCAGCTTCCAGCCCGACCTGCCCCCCTCCGACCCGTCGAGTGAGCAGCCCGAGGAGCTGCCCTTCCGATCGCTCTCGCTCACCGACACCAGCCTCGACCTGGACATCGACGGCGTGGTGCTCGCGCTGCGGGAGACCGACGTCGACCTCTCTGGCGAAGAGGGTGGCGCGTTCGAGCTGGCGGCGCGGGCGGGCTCGGGTCTCGTCACCCGCGTCCATACCGACCCGAGCCACCCGAAGGAGGACATGGCCGACGAGGATCGGCTGTGCCGCTTCGAGGTGCGCGCGCGGATCGACCCGGCATCACGCGATCTCCGGGTGCGCCGGCTGGCGCTCGATGGCTCGGTCGACCTCGATCCAGCGCCTGGCACCCGGCCACCATGCGAGCTCGCCGAGGACGATTGGCGTCGGCTGAGCGTGCGGGTGGGGGCGCTCAGACTGCCGGAGCAGCTGCTCTCCGGCGAGGGCTTGGAGCTCCTGTCGGGGCGGGTCGGACTGCGCCTCCCGGTTGCGCTCATCCACCGCTTCCTCCCGTTCGCCCACGTGAGCGGCATGGTCGAGCTCGAGGTCGAGGCCACACGCGCCCCGCTCGAGAAGTTCCCGCTGGTGACGGGTCGCGTGCGCGGCGAGCACCTCGGGCTCGACTCCAAGGTGTTCTCCGATCGCTTCGAGGGCCAGCTGCGCTTCGACGGCGCGACCGCCACCGTCACGGATCTGGAGGCGCGCTGGTCCGACGGTGATTTCAAGATCAAAACCGCCGCGCTGTCGATCACCGATCCCAAGCTGCCGCTCAGCGCCTCTGGCATCGTGGCCGACGGGGTCGAGCTCCAGGGCCTGCTGCGCGACCTCGGCGTGCACCCTCAGTCGCATGTCGGGTGGGGCATCGGACACGTCGACATCCCCGCCTTCGGGGGCACGCTGAACCCGCTCACCATCGAGGGCAAGCTCACCGCCAAGACCTCTCGCTTCGGCATCTACGACCGTCCTTCGCACCGGCCCGACAAGCAGCGCATGATCAGCTTGGACAGGGCAGACGTCACCGGCACGCTCGCGATCCGTCCGGACGCCGTCTACCTCGAGGGCATGCACGTGCTGACGGCCGGCTCGAACATCCGCGCCACCGTCAAGCTCGGCTTCGAGAACGAGTTCGGGCTGGACGTGGTCCGCGGGTCGTTGGTGGATCTAGCCGAAATTTCCCCGCTGGTGGCGGTTCAGATCGGCGGCAAAGCCACGGTCGAAGCGCGCGGCACCGGCGACTTCGACGTGCCGCGCATCAGCGGCGATCTCAAGATCGACGACTTCTCGCTGGGCGGCTTCGCGGCAGGCGACATCGAACGCGCGAAGGCGTCGTTCGTGCCGCTCGCGATCGAGCTCAGCGAGGTGGAGCTGCGCAAGAACCAGAGCGTGATCACGAGCAAGAAGGCAGTGGTCGACTTCGACGCCGGCGCCGACGTCTTGGTCGACGCAGAGATCGACACCACCCAAGCCCCGCACCTGGCGATTCGAGACTTCTTCGAGGTCTTCGAGTTCGACAAGGACCCTCGCTTTGCGTCGATCGCCGGAACGGCGATCGGGACGGCCAAGGTGCGGTACGCGCTCGGAGGACCGGAGGATCGCTGCGGCGGAGGCATGCTCGACGTCACCGCGCGCATGGGTCTGTCACGACCCGAAGTGTTCGGCGAGACCTTCGAGAAGGGCGTCGCCGACGTGCGCTTCCGATACGACGACTCGGTCGCCGGCAGCGAGGGCATGCAGATCGACGTCCACTCGGCGACGCTGCAGGACGGCGCGGGCAGCATCTCCGCGCAAGCCACGGTGCGCCACGGCGGCGTGTTGCGGGGCACGGTCGTGGCCGCGGGGGTGCCGCTGTCCAAGCTCGAGGGCTTCGGCTCCTTGCGCGACTACTTGGACGGTGAGCTCAGCGCGTTCGGCGCGCTCAGCGGGTCGCTCGATCGGCTCGAGTCCGACCTGGACGTGTCGATCAGCCCGCTGCGCTTCGGCGCGAACAAGCTGCCGGGCTCCAGGCTGAGCGTCCAGATCGAGCCGGAGAAGTCGCCCAAGGTCGTGATCGGTCAGAGCCAATGCGGCAACGACATCGGTCCGCCGTTCAGCCTGGCCGAGTACGAGAAGGATCTTTCCAGCGGGCTGTTCCGGGTCAATGGCCAGCTGTTCGACGGCCAAGTGGCGATCAGCGACGTGACCGTGACGCGCCAGAAGAAGCAGCTCGTAAAAGGGCGCCTTTCGCTCGACAAGCTCGACGTGGGCACGATCCTCGGGGCGCTGCCGAGCTACGCGCTCGGAGCGGCTCCCAAGGCGCTGTTGTCTGCGAACATCGACGTCGCTCAGCTCTACACCGACGATCTCAGCTCCACCCAAGCCAAAGTGGAGCTGTCGGCGATCGACGTCATGCGTGGTGGGGTGCGCGCGCAGCTGGTCAAGGCTGCGGGTCCGATCGTGGTCGAGCGCGGCGCCGTGGCGGTGCCCAAGCTCGCGCTCAAGGTCGCGGATCCGAGCGGGCTCGAGCTCGGTCTGAGCGCGCAGGGCAAGGTGATGCGCGTGTTCTCGAGCTCCCCCGAGCTGGACGCCGAGCTCGCCATCGATCCCGTCAACTTGGCTACGCTTCGCGGGGAGGTCGCCTCGATCGAACGCATCGCCGGCACCCTGAGCGGAGGCGTGACCATGAAGGGCGACCTCACGGCGCCGACCGTCAATGGCTTCGCCAAGCTGCGCGATGGCGCCCTCGGTATCACCGACTTCCCCGCGCTCGAGCAGATCTCCGTCGACGTGGCCATCGGCGACGGGGAGCTGCGCGTGACCAAGGCCAGCGCCAACGTCGGCGCGGGCACCCTCGACGTGACCGGACGCGCGCCGATCGTGGGCTTTGGACTGGGTGCCGGCAACGCCAACATCACCGCGCGCGGCCTCAAACTGCCCGTGGGGGAGGGCATCGACGTGATCGCCAACGCGGACCTCGACGCGACGATCCCGGCCAGCGCGCGCACGGACGGCGCGTTGCCGGAGGTCACCGGCACTGTCAGCGTCAGTTCGTTCACCTACCGACGGCCGATCGCTTTGAGCCTGGATCTGGGAGAGCTGTCGCGCCGAATCGGTCGCACAGAGGTGTCCACGGTCGACCCCAAGGGCGACTTCATGCGCTTCGTGATCAAGATCGTCTCCCCCCGGCCGCTCGTGGTCGACAACGACTTGGCGGACATTCGCCTGGAGATCCAGGATCCAGGCATCGAGCTCAGCGGCACCAACCAGCGCTACGGCGCCAAAGGCTCGCTGCGCCTTTTGCCGGACTCCAAGCTGCGGTTGCGCAACCACGAGTTCGACGTGCGCGAGGGCTACGTGCGGTTCGACGATCCGACGCGGGTCAAGGCCGACATCGATCTGCGAGCAACGACCGAGCTCAGGCGCTACGCGCAGGCGGAGTCCGCGCAGGACACGAGCGCTGGCGCGAGCTCGACGGCGACGGCAGGGCAATGGGACGTCAGCGTGCATGCCCACGGCACCACCGACAACCTCAAGCTCGACCTGTCCAGCGATCCACAGCTCGATCAGAACGACATCGTCCTCTTGCTCACGATGGGCATGACCCGGGCGGAGATCGATCGTGGCCTCGCCACCTCGCTGGGGGAGACCGTGGGTCTGGAGGCGCTCAGCGCACTGACTGGCGCGGACAAGGCCGTGAAGACGGTCGTGCCCATCATCGACTACTTTCACTTCGGCTCGTCCTACTCTTCACGAACCGGCGGCACCGAGCCCAACGTCACCGTGGGCAAGCGCCTCACCGACGATCTGCGTGCCAGCGTGACCACCACCTTGACGCAGCGGGACGTGGCCGCGAGCGTGGAGTGGCGTTTGAAGAAAGGTGTGAGCCTGCAAGCCTCCTACGACAACAGCAACGACATCGGCACGATCATCGGTAATCTCGGCGCTGATCTCCGGTGGCGGCTAGAGTTCGAGTAGATCGTCCGGTGCGAGCCGGCGGAGCACGGGACGACGTGCCATCCTCGTCGCGGCGGCATTCGCTTTGGATCGCGCTGGTTTGGCTCGTGTGCCAGTGGGCGCTACCGCTCGTGGCGGTCGCTCAGCCCACGCCCGCGGAGCGCGCGGCGGGCACAGCGATGGTGCCGCTCGAGGAGGTGCAGCAGCTCGAGCTTCCTTCCGACGAGCTGAGCCTCGACGAGGACCTGCTGGGCTTGCCCATCGTCCGCATGGAGGTGAAGGTCGCGGGCACGCTCTGGACGTCCAAGCCGGGCATCACCAGCGTGAAGTTCGGCGAGAAGCTCAGCGCCGAAGCAGCACGTCGCGCGATGCGCGAGCTGGGTGATGGCGGCGGCTTCGTCCAGCTGGCCGCAGAGGTGGAGCGCGCCGGCTCGGGCGTGCTGCTCAGGATTGTCGCGGTGCCGGCGCGCCGCTTGGCGGCCGTTCAAGTCGAAGGTGGGGTGCTGGACCGAACGGGGACGCTCAGAGCGGCCGGAGTAGCGGTGGGCACGGAGCTGACCGAAGCGGCGCTCGCCGATCTGCCCGCCAAAGTGCGCCAGCACTACGACAAGCATGGCTTCCCGCGCGCGACGGTCAAGACGCGCGCCGCATCGCTCGACGATCCACTCAGCATCATGCTGGTGATCTCGATCACCCCGAACGAGCCGCGTCTGGTGGCGCAGCGGATCTTCGTGATCGAGCCCAAGTACGACGCACACGTCG